>NZ_JACYVL010000044.1:0-258 GCF_014842245.1 Frigoribacterium sp. CFBP 13707 | reverse complement strand
TGGAGTGTAGGAAATAGATTGTATCAGCCACAACGAATTTCTTAAATACTACAGAGTTTTCCTCAATGAAGCGCTGATGTGCGTTTACCGGTACATGAGCCGTTTGTGTCGGGATGTATTACGAACCCTGAGGAACACAGGCNGGCGGAAGGATAGTGAGGTTGTATGTTTTCGTTGGCGATGGTAAACACGCTGTAGTTTCTTAACATCTGGATAGCTTGAGTTCAGGCTCGCGAGCCCTCACAGGCCAAGCTTGAT
>NZ_JACYVL010000043.1:0-272 GCF_014842245.1 Frigoribacterium sp. CFBP 13707 | reverse complement strand
CCGTCACCAACGCCAAGGGCCTCAGCCTCGGCACCGCCGTCGAGGTCAACGACGAGGGCGACTGGACCTGGACCCGCACCAACATGGGCTCCTACACCTGGACCATCCTCTTCACCACCCACGCCGACACCGACGACCAGCAGCAGACCCGCCTCACCGGCTTCGCACCCCGAAGCTGACCCACCGGCACCACAACACACAGCACCGACACCGCACCACCCGCACCACGACGAGGCCCCCCGCAGCACCAGCTGCAGGGGGCCTCGCCCGTC
>NZ_JACYVL010000042.1:0-278 GCF_014842245.1 Frigoribacterium sp. CFBP 13707 | reverse complement strand
TGTTGCACCCATTAAACACTAAAGAACATTGTTGCAAACTTGCAAATTAATGTTACACACTTGTATTTAATGTTGCACACTTGTAATTAATATGGCACACATTAAAAGTTATTGTGTATAATAGCGTTAACTGCGCATTGTTTAATATTCGTTCGTATAAGGACCATTAAATAGCTTTGTTGCACCCATTAAACACTAAAGAACATTGTTGCAAACTTGCAAATTAACGTTACACACTTGTATTTAATGTTGCACACTTGTAATTAATATGGCACACA
>NZ_JACYVL010000041.1:0-308 GCF_014842245.1 Frigoribacterium sp. CFBP 13707 | reverse complement strand
GCCTGAGCGGAGAGGCTGTCGATCGCGGCGCGCGCGTCTTCGATCGTTGCCGGGTCTTCGACGGTCGCCGTGACGACCATGCCGAAGTTCACAAGTCCCGCGCCGCCGGACTCCTCCGACTCGTTCGCGAACGCCGCCAGGGCGTCCTTCCGCGAGCGGCCGGTCGGCCGGCGGGACGAGCCGACGATGAACTCGGCGTCACGCTTGTCGGCCTCGACGATCGCCGCGGCCCGGGCCGGGTCGATCGGGCGGTAGAGCATGGTCACGCGCTTGCGAGCAATGTCGCGGTGCGGGGCGAGCAGGCGAGC
>NZ_JACYVL010000040.1:0-337 GCF_014842245.1 Frigoribacterium sp. CFBP 13707 | reverse complement strand
GTTGAGCTGAAGTCGTGTGCGTATGCTCGCAGCATCACCAGCCGCACTGTCGCGAAGGGTAGAACACGATGATCCGACGACGCGTCCTCGAAGCTTTTGCAGGAGCAGGCGTTCTCTGCTTACTGCTCTCAGGATGCAGCGGAACCGCTGCGGCGGGAACCGACGACCTGCCAACCTTCACGTCGATGGACCAACTCGTCTCCGCCGTTGATGAGCACCTTAGCTGCGACACCGACCCTGCCGGAGATCCTGTTACCCCGATGAACGGTGATGCCCTGCCCACGGACCAAGTGCTGTGCCTGCCTCACGTGCAGATCGACCTCTATGGGGACCAGGC
>NZ_JACYVL010000039.1:0-464 GCF_014842245.1 Frigoribacterium sp. CFBP 13707 | reverse complement strand
GGCGCCCTGACCGCAGGCGTTCTCGTGGTCGCGGCCACGCTCATCCGGAACACCCGCTACCCGCAACCCTGGGTGAACCTCGACACGGACGAGCTCCGAGCCGGCCGCCGCACCCTGGCCCTGAACACCATCGACAGCGCCCTGATCCCGTCTGACCCAGCGACGCAGTCGGAGATCCTCACGCTCCGCCTCTTCGCCAAGAACGCGCGCGTCGAGATCATCCTCCGCACCCGCAAAGGCCCACGCCTGGACACCGAATCCACACAGGTCCTCGCCGAGGCAATCCGACGCACCACCATCACGATGCCCACCTCGATACACGACCCCAGCGGCAAATTCGCGAGGTACAACTTCCCCGGGCACATCGACCTCGACGACACACTCACCCTCGTCCAACACCCACCCGCACCGGGAAAACCGCTACCCGCATCCTGGTGACGACATCGAGGCCGTCCGCTGTCAGG
>NZ_JACYVL010000038.1:0-466 GCF_014842245.1 Frigoribacterium sp. CFBP 13707 | reverse complement strand
ACCACGGACGAGGCGACGAGCAGGTAGGCACAGCGTCCCGATAGGGGATCCGGCTGCGGGCATCAGGGCGGCCGCGACAGTGGGGGTCAGGGCAGCAGCAATGACTCCAGTTCTTCGCGGTTGCCTCGGAAGGCGTTCATATCGATGAACTCTTCATCACCGTCGTAACCCTCGAGCTGCTCGCGTGCCGACCATTGCCAGAAAGTCCAGTCGCGGTCGTCGGTGAGATGCGGTGAGGTGGCGACTGAGCGGAACCAGATGGGGTTGTCGGGGTAGCTCCCGGCGAGGTATCGCTCGTACCAGTCGCGGGTCGCGTAGAGCACGGCCGGTCGGCCGTATTGCTGTTCAATGGCGAGCAGGAGCGGGTCGAGCACCTCCCTGACTGTGGCTGCCGGGGGAGGGGTGTCGCAGTACGTGGCGTAGCACTCGACGTCGACCACGACTGGCAGGTCGCCTCGGTGCCGGG
>NZ_JACYVL010000037.1:0-519 GCF_014842245.1 Frigoribacterium sp. CFBP 13707 | reverse complement strand
CCTCGGCCTCGTCGCCTCCGGCGCACTCGTCTTCTCGCTCGCCGCCTGCTCGATGGACGACACCTCGTCCACCGGCAGCTCGTCGTCGTCCTCCTCGGCCTCGTCCGAGCCCAGCGCCGCCGCGACCCCCGTCGCGTCGCTGCCCGACCTGAGCAAGGGCGTCGACACCCAGGTCGCCGTCGACCAGTCGTTCGTCGACGCGCTCACCAGCCTCGGCCTGACCCCCGGCGTCGTCGGCACCGCGACCTTCACCGACGGCTCCTTCGCCTTCCCGATCACGGGCGGCAACGTCGACTACTACGACCCCGCCAGCGACGTCCGCCCCTACGTCCAGGGCGAGATCGACCACGACGGCTCCGGCCTGTCGCTGACCGCCGCCGACGGCACCGTCGTCGAGCTCACCGACTTCCGGATCGACCCGGGCGAGTCGAAGCTCTACGGCACCGTCACCGCCAACGGCACCGTCGCCGCCGAGGACGCCTACCTCTTCAACCTCTACGGCGGCTCGCTGAAGCCCCT
>NZ_JACYVL010000036.1:0-595 GCF_014842245.1 Frigoribacterium sp. CFBP 13707 | reverse complement strand
CCGTCACCAACGCCAAGGGCCTCAGCCTCGGCACCGCCGTCGAGGTCAACTCCGACGGCGACTGGACCTGGACCCGCAGCAACATGGGCTCCTACACCTGGACCATGGACTTCACCACCGACGCCGGGACCGACCGCGCTCAGTCGACCCGCCTGACCGGGTTCGCACCCCGCCAGGCCCAGACCGCGCCCGTCACGATCGACACCCCCGCCGACGTCGCCACCGGCTACGCCCCCGACACCGCGTTCACCTTCGGCGGCACCGCCGAGCCCGGCGCCGAGATCACCGTCACCAACGCCAAGGGCCTCAGCCTCGGCACCGCCGTCGAGACCAACAGCGACGGCGAGTGGACCTGGACCCGCAGCAACATGGGCTCCTACACCTGGACCATGATCTTCACCGCCGACGCCGGGACCGACCGACAGCAGGCCGCGACCCTCGCCGGGTTCGCACCCCGCGCCTCCACCATCGCACCCGTGACGATCGACACCCCCGCCGACGTCAGCACCGGCTACACCGCGAACGAGGCCTTCACCTTCGAGGGGACCGCCGAGCCCGGCAGCACCCTCACCGTCACCAACGCCAAGGGCCTCAG
>NZ_JACYVL010000035.1:0-596 GCF_014842245.1 Frigoribacterium sp. CFBP 13707 | reverse complement strand
GAACTGGGCGTCGGTGACGTGCTCGAGCCACGTGGTGGTGGCGGAGGGGTCGTCGCCGTTCTCGAGCATCGCGAGGTGCTCCATGAACACCCCGGGGGCGGCGGCGTGGAAGTGCTCCTGGCCGGGCGGGGTGTAGATCGTCTGCCCGGGGTGGACGTCGATGACGTGCCCGTCGCGGGTGCCGAAGCGGCCGACGCCGGCGGTGACGCGGAGGTACTGGCCCTTCTCGTGCGAGTGCCAGGCGGTGCGGGCGCCGGGTGCGAACCGGACGGTGGCGACGACCATGTGCTGGCCGTCTTCGTGCGGCATCGCGATCGGGTCGAGCCAGACGTCGCCGGCGAACTGCTCGGGCGGGTTCTTGGTCGTGGGGGCGGCGGGTTCGATGTTCATGCTGACTCCTGGTCGTCGGTGGTGAAGTGCTCCTTCGCGACGCCCATCGCGGCCATGCCGTTCGGCCAGCCGGCGTAGAGGGTCACGTGGGTGATCGCCTCGACCAGCTCCTCCCGGGTGACGCCGTTCTCGACGGCGCGGCCCAGGTGGAAGTCGAGCTGCCCCGTGTGCCCGCCGGCGGCGAGGACGGCGACGGTGACGAGGCT
>NZ_JACYVL010000034.1:0-1068 GCF_014842245.1 Frigoribacterium sp. CFBP 13707 | reverse complement strand
CCGGTGACTCGGAGCGCCAGGTAGAAGCAGATCCCCGTCCCGAACGCCAACACGATCTGGAGCCCGGTCGCAAGGGGCGCTTGACCGACGACGAGATTGCCTGCGTGCAGCAGCGCGAAGATCCCCGCCGAGAGTGCCGCCACTGCACCCTCCGGGTAGCTCGCGCGCCTGAGGAGATCGACGATGAGGCCACGGCAGAGCACCTCCTCCGTGAAGCCGACGAGAACACAGGTGAGCACCCACACAGACAGGACGTCCGTCCCGATCGCCGCGTAGTCGACGCTCAACAAGTGCAGAACGTTGAACCCCGCCACGACCACGACCACGCCCCACATCCACCTCCGCCCGCGGAGAGGCTGCCCTCGGAACAGGGCTCCAGCAAGACCGGCCGACCTCGCGAAGATGACCAGAACGGCAGCACCGACCACCAGGGGCAGGACTGAACCGACGAGCATCGCGTTCGCGGCCGTCAGCGACCATGTCGACGTCAACGACCGGGCGATCACGACACATGCAGCGAGGAACGCAAAGTAAACACCTCCCGCCAGCACCGAAGGCAAGAGACCCCCTCGAGCCCAGAACGCCTTCCAGCTCGAACGCAGATCAGCGAGCATCATCAGCGAACCACTGCCTTCAACACGAGGCGTGATCCGACGGCGATCACGCCTGCTCCCCCCGTTGGATCGCGCGATAGACCGTCGAGCGGGCCACGCCGAAGAGCTCCGCGATCTCGCTCGTGGTGTGGGCGCCGGTCCGGTGCAGCTGCACGAGGTGCTTCTCCTGCGAGGCGGTGAGCTTGGGCTTGCGGCCGCGGAGCTTGCCAGCAGCCTTGGCGATCGCCATGCCCTCACGGGTGCGGGCACGGATGAGGTCAGCTTCGAACTCGGCGACCATGCCGAGGACGTTGAACAGGAGCCGACCGACGGGGTCGGTGGGGTCGTAGACCGCTCCCCCGAGGTTGAGCGAGACGCCCTTCTTCGTCAGCTCATCCGCGATGTCGGTTGCGTCCCGCAGCGAGCGGGCGAGACGGTCGAGCTTCGTGACGACCAGGACATCGCCGGTGCGGCA
>NZ_JACYVL010000033.1:0-1252 GCF_014842245.1 Frigoribacterium sp. CFBP 13707 | reverse complement strand
GATCCCCTATCGGGACGCTGTGCCTACCTGCTCGTCGCCTCGTCCGTGGTGGCACGGGAGAGGGGATAGGCGCGGTCCAGGCGCGGGCTGAGGACGACGAGGAACAGGAACATCGACAGCAGCCACCCGGCGACCCAGTAGGCGGGAATCGAGAAGATCGCGACATTCGGCACGACGTCAGCGGCGACTGCGACGACCACGGCGATCGTGAAGAGCACGCCCACCCCGTAGTACAGGGCTCGGAAGCCCTCCTCGACACGGCCCCGCCGTTCCTGCTGGCGACTCGTCCGGTCATCGAGGGCGGTGACCGAGCGGCCGTAGTCGTCCGAAGCGACGGTGACGAAAAGCTCGCGGACCGGAACACCGAACGCCTTCGCCACCCGCGACAACGTGTCGAGGCTCCCGTCGTTGCCCGCCTCGAGCCTCTGGACGGTACGGACGGTCACACCGCTCTCGTCTGCGAGGCGTTCCTGGGTCCAACCCATCTGGGTCCGGAGATCGACGATCCGTGTCTCATTCATGAACCTCACACTAAGAACGACCGGCGCCGAGGTCCACGACACCGACCCGACAGGCACCCGACACCTTCGCGACAGAGCACCTCGGGGCACCCGGCCCCATCAAGGCCGCAGCCGCAGCCAGCGGTCTCAGATTGGGTCTATCAGCGATCGGCTATCGCCTATCGGGCGTCCGGATCGCGCTTGAGGATCCGGGCATTGAGGTAGATCGTGATGAGTGCGCCGCCCAGCGTGAAGTACATGCCGGTGTGGGAGCGATCAACCACCAGCAACGTCACTGCCGCGATAGCCACGAGTGACGCGGCAATCAAGAAGAACAACGCTAGGGATCGCTTCGAGCTTTGACCGCCGTCGGTATCCATGCTTCTACGCTCTCTCGCCAGAGGGCCAGCGTCAAGAAACCGCCCGCGTTGTCGCGACCTCCTGATGGCTATCGCCCCCGTTGTCGAGGCCGTTTCCGCTCGGTGTCACAGGGAATCAACTGCCCTCGGGCTAGCTGCCGGTAGGGACGCAGGGCCTGCTGCCTGGCCGCGGATGAAGAAGAAGGCAACGATGCCGACCACGATGATCGAGATGTTCCCCGCATCTGCCACAGCCGAGACGGGGCTGCTGGCTGGCCACGACGCTTGGAGGAACACCCCAAGGTCGAACGTCGTGTGCAGGAGGATCGGCCAGATCACATTGCCGGTGACTCGGAGCGCCAGGTAGAAGCAGATCCCCGTCCCGAACGCCAA
>NZ_JACYVL010000032.1:0-1953 GCF_014842245.1 Frigoribacterium sp. CFBP 13707 | reverse complement strand
CGACACGATCGGGTCGAGGTTCTCCCAGTACGGGGTCTCCGTCACGGTCATCGTGTGGTCGCCCTCGGCGAGCGGGGCGTCGACCTCCACCGTCCAGGTGCCGTCCGCGAGGACGTCTGCCTTGCCGATCTCGTCGGCGAGGACGCCGACGCCGTCCGTGTCGGTGGTGACCTCGACGGTCGATCCGGGGATGCCCACGCCCGTGAGGGTCGCAGTGTCGGCGGCGATCGTCTCGCCGTCGGCGGGGGAGACGACGTTCAGCGGCCAGTCGGCCGGGGCGGTGCTGCCCTCGGTCTCGACGAGGGTGATCGTCGTGCGCTCCGACATGTCGAGGCTCCGGACGGTGATCAGGTCGATCTGCTCGCCGGCGTGCTCGGCACCGATGTTGAACATGAAGGCACCGTTCCAGGTGGTCTCCGTCCCGTCGACGTAGACGCCGTCGGCCTGCGCGATCACGCCCGGCAGCTCCCACTCGGTGGCGAAGTAGCTGGCCGTGCCCTGGATGTAGTAGCTGCCGTCGCTCGCGGGGAAGACCGCGTGCATCGTCGGCGCCGTGAGCGGGGACGGCTCAGGCGCCTCGAGCGGGGTGAGGGGCGCGTCGAGCGAGCGGCCCTCGCGCTCGAGCGAGATGCCGGTGATCGTGGCGGTCTGCCCGGCCAGGCCCGCGGGCAGGATGAAGGTGAACCGACCGTGCTGGGCGCGCACGGTCTCCACGTGGTCGCCGACCTCGATCCGGGCCTCGGCGGCTCGGGTCGAGATGCCGCGCAGCACGATCTGGCCGTCGGCGTCCTCCGTCACCGACGAGAGCATCGGCAGGGCCGGGGTCCAGTCGCCGTCGGCGGTGTCGGCGACGGTGAACGACGCACCGGCTCGCTGCTGCGCGGCCGAGGCCCACGTCGGGGTCTCGACGACGGTCGTCTCGTAGCTGCCGCTGGGCAGGGCGGCCGAGGTGCAGCTCCAGTCGCCGGTGACGGCGACGCGCGTCTCGCAGAGGGTCGCCGTGCTGCGGGCGGTCTCGCCGTCGCGGGTCACGACGATCTGCGAGTTGGGGATGCCCGTGCCGGCGAAGGTCGGAGCGGGCTCCGCGACGACCTCGCCCTGCGCGGGGGAGGCGAGCTGGAGGGGGTGCGTGTCGGACGCCGTGTTGCGCTCCGTGGGGACGAGCACGACCGGCGTCGCCTCGCTGGCGCGGCCCCGGTAGTAGGCCGTGACGTCGATCGTCTCGCCGGCGCGCGAGGCGGGCACCACGAGCGAGAACGCCCCGTTGTCGGACGGGAAGTCCCACGACGCGCCCGATCTGCTGGCCCAGACCTCGGTCTTGGTGAAGAGGTCCGGCTCGTGCGCCACGGTGCCCTCGATCACGAGGTGGTCGTCGTCGTACTGGCTCACCGCGTGGACGACGGGCGTGCCGGGGGCTCGGTCCTCGCCCTCCGCGTGCTGCAGCTCGAGGACGAACTCGACCTCGACCCGGCCCTGTGGCGTGTACGCCATCAGCGTGGCCGGCTTGCCCAGGTCGGCGAGTTCGACCGAGGTGGCGAAGCGGTCGTCCCAGACGGCGGCGGTGTAGCGGCCGCCTCCCTCGACGTCGATCCCGGCGAGCCGGGCGCCCGGCGCCAGGCCGGCGACCGCGAGCTCGCCGTCGTCGCCTGGTTCGACGAAGGCGATGCGAGGCGCGGCCGGGGCGGCGGTGGGGGCGGAGGCCGTCGGCTGCGACGCGGCCGAGGCCTGGTCGACGTCGATGGTGGCGGCAGGGGCCGCGAGGGCCGCGGCGGGGGCGAGGGTGCCCGCGGCGAGGGCCGCGAGGCCCACGGCCGCGAGGCCGGTTCTGATCGTGCTCATGTCTTCTTCCGGATGGAGGGAAAGGGGAGACCGATCGGGGCGGTCAGCCGATATCTTACATGCCGACGGGCGAGGCCCCCTGCAGCTGGTGCTGCGGGGGGCCTCGTCGTGGTG
>NZ_JACYVL010000031.1:0-2306 GCF_014842245.1 Frigoribacterium sp. CFBP 13707 | reverse complement strand
GGTGTGGCGCGACCAAAGTCCCCTCTGTTTCCGGGGGCGCGACAAGAGTCGCAGGGCGTGGCGCGACCAAAGTCCCCTCTGTGTTCCGGGGCGCGACCGGGCGCCCCAGGGTCTGGCGCGACCAAAGTCCCCTAGGGGACCGAACGCTCCACCGAAGGGCAGGCAAGGAGGGATCCGCAGGGGTCCGCCGCACCACGTATTGAGGGAGAGCGATCCCGGCATAGCCACGGACTAGTGCCCATTGCTTCGTTTCCGCAGGCCCGAGCGCGACTCCGGTATAAGGCCTCCGCATGCCACAGCGCCTAGAAGAATCACTCGCCGCACACATAGGAACCATGACCAATGACGAGCAGCCCAGGACCACCAACGGACGCTTCGACGGACACACCCCGACCCGGGCGGAAGTTCGTCTGGGGCGGACCCAACCGGATGACTACGCTGGCCCCAGAACACACCGTTCCTACGACGCGTACCGGCGCGCAGCGGACGGCGGGCCTGGCGTCTTTGAGGCCTTGGCTGACGCGTCCAGCATTTTCGTGTGGCAAGGCGCGTAAGCGTGCGAAGCCGACGAGGTCCAAGAACATCGGCTGCAAGGTCAACCGCCAGCAACCAGGGGGAGCACATGGGCAGTGAAGCGTTACAGGATGGGCAGCACCGGGTGCGCGGCGTCTATGGAAACGGCGACGGCGTAGTCGTCTGGGGCATGGACACCATGTGGGTGGCACCGGGGTGGCGCTTGCAGACAGTCAACGTAGGTTTAAAGGGCGGGGCACCTCTCGGTAGTCTCACCTACGTGGAGGAGGCGAGTAGTAGGCGCATCGACGTGGCTGTTCGTTGGGATCACGTTCACGACCAGCTGCAGTGTTCAGTAACTAACCGTGCAAGGGCCCAAAGCGAGCGGAATATTCTCGAGCGCGACGCACGGGCCCGTATCGGAGCCCTCTGACGCGTCAGTGCCGAACTGGGGTGGCGATTCGCGTCAAGCGAGATGTCTCGCACCGACATCTTCGAAGCCGCGGGGCTTTCGCCGGCTTCTGTTTCCATCTCTCGAACGGCACTCGAATCCGGCGGTTAGGTCGAAGATCTTGCCGAGCAGACGCCTGGTGCGTGCTGCTGTAGACCGCACCTGCTCCCCGACGAACATGCGCATATTTGCGCATTGGGCTGGCCAGCCGCCATCTCAGGCTGGGCAACCGAGCCGCGCGGCTTGACGCCACTCGCGTATGTCGCGACAACCGGTTCGGCAGACGGTGAGCCAGCCGGGGCGACGATCCCTACGCCGCTGTCGAAGCCCACCTCGACGAGTAGTGGAGTGCGGCTGCCGCCGGTGCACTGAGCCCATCGGTACGTGTCGCCCGTCTTGACGGCGGGCTCCACGATGAGGAATCCCGCTCGCGCTGAACCGACCCGGTCGACGAAGTGACGCACGGTTGCCCACGGGGTCATTCCAGAAGACTCTGGGAATCGCCATCGGACCTCGGCCTCGGCTGCCTGCGACAGTTCTATGAGTTCTGGGTCTCGTTGAGAGCAATCGGTAGCGAACTGCATCTCGGTTCATGCGCGGCAATGCGACTCGCGAAAAGCGGGTTCGCGCGTTCTGCACGATGAGTGCAGGCTCGGACTCACGACGTTCAGCCGGAATATCCTCCTGTCATAAGGCTCTGACGTCATGGTTCGGCGACCGCCGAATGCTGAGTCAGAGTGTGGGGGCGGGCACGACTGGCTGTGGCCGTGACCGAGGAGCGGTGGGGGCAGGGCCGTTGGGGATCCCCGGTTACTGCGCTGGCTCGGGACACGAAGCTCGCCTCACGCATTCGCTCGCACGCGGCACAGTCCTAGGGCAGTCGGGACATGGACGCTTACCGTCGGGAGTTGGTCGTCTTAAACCGTCTATCGAGACGCTTCTCTGGCTGGCTGGCTGGCTCGGGTCTAGTCTCGCGGCCCTGGCTCGGGACTAGGCGAGGGATGAGCCGGGCGAAGATCACCATGCCGATGAGTTCGACGAGCGTCTGGGTCACGACAACCACCGGGGCAAGCGACAGCGATGACGGCAAGGCCAGCGCGAGCGGCAAAACCACGAGCGAGTTCCTGGTCGCACCGCTGAACACCAAAGCACGGGTCGCTGGCACGTCGAGCCGGAAGATGCGGCCGGCACCAACGCCGAGCGCTGCCATAACGACGAGGAACCCGGCGTAGATCGGCACCAGCACGAGCAGCTGCCCCAGGGAGTCCCCGACGGCTCCCGCTTGCGAGGCCACGACGGTGAACAGGGTCGCCATCATCAGCGGCACCATCAGGCCCAGCAT
>NZ_JACYVL010000030.1:0-2795 GCF_014842245.1 Frigoribacterium sp. CFBP 13707 | reverse complement strand
CCGGCTCCCTCGACCCGAAGCGAGAAGACATGAACGACGTCATCCTGCAGATGACCGACATCGTCAAGGAGTTCGGCGCCGTCCGGGCCCTCGACGGCGTCTCGGTGAGCGTGCAGCGCGGCGAGGTGCACGCGATCTGCGGCGAGAACGGGGCCGGCAAGTCGACCCTGATGAAGGTGCTCTCGGGCGTCTACCCGCACGGCAGCTTCGACGGCACGATCGAGATCGACGGCAGCCCCGTCCGCTACTCGTCCATCAACGACTCCGAGCGCGACGGCGTGGTGATCATCCACCAGGAGCTCGCGCTCAGCCCGTACCTCTCCATCGCCGAGAACATCTTCCTCGGCAACGAGGTGCAGCGCGGCGGCGTCATCGACTGGAACCGCACCAACCTCGAGGCCTCCAAGCTGCTGGCCCGGGTCGGCCTCGCCGAGAGCCCGGTCACCAAGGTGCTCGAGCTGGGCGTCGGCAAGCAGCAGCTCGTCGAGATCGCGAAGGCGCTCTCGAAGGAGGTGACGCTCCTCATCCTCGACGAGCCGACCGCGGCCCTCAACGACGACGACTCGGCCCACCTGCTCGGCCTGATCGACCAGCTGCGCGAGCAGGGCATCACGTCGATCATCATCAGCCACAAGCTCGGCGAGATCCGGGCGATCGCCGACACCGTCACGGTCATCCGCGACGGCAAGACCATCGAGTCGTTCCCCGTCGACGACACCCCCGAGATCGAGACCCGCATCATCCGCGCGATGGTCGGGCGCCCGCTCGACAGCCAGTTCCCGCCCAGGGTTCCCGACATCGGAGCCGAGAAGCTCCGCGTCGAGGACTGGACGGTGCACCACCCGGTCGACTCCGAGCGGCTCGTCGTCGACCACGCGTCGTTCCACGTGCGGGCGGGCGAGGTCGTCGGGTTCGCCGGCCTGATGGGCGCCGGGCGCACCGAGCTGGCGATGAGCCTCTTCGGCCGGTCGTACGGCACCGACATCTCGGGCCGCGTCTACAAGGACGGCACCGAGATCCAGACCCGCACCGTCGGCGAGGCGATCAAGAACGGCATCGCCTACGTCACGGAGGACCGCAAGCGCTACGGCCTGAACCTCATCGGCAGCATCACGGTGAACGTCTCGGCCGCCGCCCTCGGCAAGCTCGCCAAGCTCGGCGTCATCGACCGCAACCGCGAGTACGCCGTGGCCGACGACTACCGGAAGCAGATGAACATCAAGACCCCCACGGTCTCGGCGATCGTCGGCAACCTGTCGGGCGGCAACCAGCAGAAGGTCGTCCTGAGCAAGTGGATCTACTCGGGCCCCGACGTGCTCATCCTCGACGAGCCCACCCGGGGCATCGACGTCGGGGCCAAGTACGAGATCTACGGGATCATCGCCGAGATGGCGGCCCAGGGGAAGGCCGTCATCGTCATCTCGAGCGAGCTGCCGGAGCTGATCGGCCTCTCCGACCGGATCTACACCATCGCGGAGGGCCGCCTCACGGCCGAGCTCTCGCGCGCCGACGCCAGCCAGGAAGAGCTGATGCGCCACATGACCGCGACCAGGACCCTAGGAGCAGAAGCCTCGTGACCACCACCGCACCTCCTCGCCCCTCCGCACCGCCGCCGGCACCCGCGCCGGTGCCGGGCGCCAAGCGCCGCCTCCGCATCGACATGCGCCAGTACGGCATCCTCGCCGCGCTGCTCGTGATCGTGCTGCTCTTCCAGGTGCTGACCGAGGGCCGGCTGCTCTACCCCGGCAACGTCAGCAACCTCATCCAGCAGAACGCCTACGTGCTGATCCTCGCGATCGGCATGGTCATCGTCATCATCGCCGGGCACATCGACCTCTCGGTCGGCTCGGTCGTCGCGACCGTCGGCGCCGTCGCCGCGCTCGCCATGAACGACTGGGGCCTGCCGTGGGGCGCCGCCGTCGCGCTCTCGCTGCTCGTCGGCGCGCTGATCGGCGCGTGGCAGGGCTTCTGGGTCGCGTTCGTCGGGATCCCGGCGTTCATCGTCACGCTCGCCGGCATGCTCGTCTTCCGCGGCGTCGCCCTCGTGCTGCTCACCGGCGGCACGATCAGCGGCCTGCCCCGCTCGTTCAACGCGATCGGCTCGGGCACCCTGCCGACCACGGGCCAGCCCGACCTGTTCACGCTCGGCATCGGGCTGCTCGCCTCGGCGGGCCTGATCGCCCAGCAGCTGCGGGCCCGTGCGAACCTCCGCCGCCTCGAGCTGCCCCGCGAGCGCGCGGTGTCGTTCGTGCTGAAGATCGCCATCGCCGTCGCCGCGATCATGTACCTCTGCTACCTGCTGGCGTACAACCGCGGGACGCCGATCATCCTCATCATCCTGGCGACGCTGGTGCTGCTGTACTCGTTCCTGCTGACGCGGACCGTGTTCGGCCGCCACGTCTACGCCATGGGCGGCAACCTGTTCGCCGCGATGATGTCGGGCGTCAAGACGAAGTGGGTCACCTTCGGCATCTTCGTCAACATGGGCCTGCTCGCCGGGCTCGCCGGCGTCGTCAGCACCGCCCGTGCCGGCAGCGCCGTCGCGTCGGCCGGCCAGAGCTTCGAGCTCGACGCGATCGCCGCGGTGTTCATCGGCGGCGCGGCCGTGCAGGGCGGCATCGGCACCGTCGTCGGGGCCGTCATCGGCGGGCTCGTGATGGGCGTGCTGAACCAGGGGCTGTCGATCCTCTCGGTCGACGCCGCGTGGCAGCAGGTCATCAAGGGGCTCGTGCTGCTGCTGGCCGTCGCGTTCGACGTGTACAGCAAGCGGCGCCGCCGGTAGGAGGCGCGGGTCG
>NZ_JACYVL010000029.1:0-5275 GCF_014842245.1 Frigoribacterium sp. CFBP 13707 | reverse complement strand
TGCCGCACCGGCGATGTCCTGGTCGTCACGAAGCTCGACCGTCTCGCCCGGTCGCTGCGAGACGCCACCGACATCGCCGACGAGTTAACGAAGAAGGGCGTCGCCTTGAACCTCGGGGGAGCGGTCTACGACCCCACCGACCCCGTCGGCAGGCTCTTGTTCAACGTCCTCGGCATGGTCGCCGAGTTCGAGGTCGACCTCATCCGCGCCCGTACCCGTGAAGGGATGGCGATCGCCAAGGCCGCCGGCAAGCTCCGCGGCCGCAAACCGAAGCTGACCGCTTCGCAGGAGAAGCATCTCGTGCAGCTGCACCGCACCGGCGAGCACACCACAAGCGAGATCGCCGAGCTGTTCGGGGTCGCGCGTTCGACTGTCTACCGGGCAATTCAGCGCGCCGACCAGGCGCCACTTTGAGGGCTTGCGCCAGCTGCTTTTCTGAAGGAGGGCGACGAAGAAGATCGGGTCACGTACTCACGGCGGCCGCACTCTTCTTGCTGGCAGGGTTCACCCTGATAGCAGTGCGACGCCGACGGGCAGGCCACGACCATGAAGCCTGAGCAACCGGACAGCCCATCGCGACGGCGACGCATCTACGCAGGCGTTGCGGTGGGTTGCATCCTCAGCGTCGTCCTCGGGGCCGCCCTCGTTCGGGTAGCCCTGAACGCCCTGGACGCCAAGCCGTACGCCGGGGCGGCGACCGAGGACGCCTATCTCGTGGTCGCGATCGTCGCCCTTCTCATCTGGTGGGGAGGCACAGCGGCATGCATCGTCATCGGTCGCGTGCGTTTGCGCAGTTTGACCACGATCGGCACGCAGCGGAGCGCGCCTAAGGCGGACTCTCGCCCACCGACTTGAACTTGAATCTGTCTCGAACCTGGTGGTTAACTGAAAACCAATCGAGGGGATGATGATGGAAGACACTGCTGCACGATCAGGGTGGACGCGGTTCTGGGAACGGGGTCGTTGGTGGAAGGCGCTGATCCTCGCCGTCGGCTACCTCGCCATCTACGAACCGGCATCGCTCCTCATGGCACCCTTCGTGCCATTCATCGGCGACGCTGGATCAGCCAGCTATGTCCTCGTCCTCATCGTCGTCCCGGTCCTGATCGGCAGCCTCATCCTGATCGGCTTCGGTGCCAGCCTCGGCTGGCTGCGAGGCCTCTTCGCACGGCAGGACGTCCCGGGCCGAGGCTGGATGTGGATCGCCGTCGCCGTCGTGCTGCTCTTCAACGTGCTCCGGTTCGCGAGCATCGACTACGACGCTGCAGGCTTGGACTGGGTCGCCGCGTGGCTCCTGGCAGGACTGGTTATCGGCTTCTCCGAAGAAGTGCTGACTCGTGGGTACGTGGTACGCATCATGCGCTCGGCCGGCCGTTCCGAGATCGCCGTCGGGCTCGTCTCCGCGGCGTTGTTCTCGCTGCTGCACGCGACCAACCTCTTCACCGGTCAAGCGCTGATCCCCACGATGCTGCAGATGCTCTACACGTTCTTCTTCGGCCTCTGCATGTACCTCACCCTCCGGGTGACGGGAACAATCATCGCTCCGATCCTGCTTCACGCGAGCACAGACCCGAGCATCTTCATGCAGGGCACATACCCCCTGCAGGGCGGCCTTGGGTCCCTGGCTCAGCTTGGCAACATCGTGGTCGTCCTCGTCGGCGTCGTGCTGCTCGTCGTCTTCCTCGTGACGGAGCGCCGTGCGGCACATCACGGGCAGCAGGTGGTCTAGCGGTCTACCTCGGTCGATCACCGATGGTGATGTGCCCAGCGACCTCATCCCGAAAGACGACTGTGTTCGCCGCAGATACCGTCATCACCGGATGTGGAGAGCAAGAGCGTGCAGTCGATCGCAGTGGCGTCTGGATCAACCCGCCGCTCGACCTCCTCGGTGCCCGATAGACGATGGTTTAGCGGAACCCTCTCTTCTGGCTGACCCGCGAGAACGAGGTCTTCGACGTGACGTCCCGTCCTCGCCGACCGGTGACGACCCTCCCACGGCTCGTCGGGCTCGCCGCGGGAGGGGTGGGCCGGGTCTGTCAGTCCAGCTCTGCCAGGTCGTCGGGCGTGAGCGTGATGTCGCCGGAGTGGCTAGCCTCCGCCGATGGTCGGTGACCGATCGGCTATCGAGACAGTGCGGCGCTTGGAGGTACGGTGCCAACGTGACCCTAGAGGAACTGCGAGAGCTGACCCTGCTCGATGCCGCGTTCATGATTCGAGTACGCCGTATGCCTGCGCGTATCGAGGAGGTCTTTCCGTCCTTGACGGTCGAGAAGGTCGCTCAGGTGTGGAAGCGCGTCAATCAGTTCGAGAGCGTTACGCATAGGTGGGGTGCGGAGTTCATGGACCTCGTCTACCGTCGCGATCTTGACAACGAGTCGCGTGAGCGAGCGTTCAAGCAGCTAGAAGAACGTCAGGATCGGGAGTACGAGGAGCGTTGGAGTGACTTCTCGCGAAGCAGCCGCAGCGCTGGAGAGGATCGAGGGCAGATCGCGAACCGGTAGCCCATCGCTCAACGGCCTCTTGGCGGCTCTCCTTTCGAGAGGTTTCACCGGTGCGGAGGCTGCGACCGTTGTAGGGGGTGGTGTGTTCTGCGCGATCGTCGCGTTTGTCGCGCTGACCCCTCGACGCAAGGCTCGCCGCCAGCTGCGGAGTCGGGACCGCATGTCCTGAGCGTCTCAGTAGGGGATCGGCCTGTGGGACGAGATGTCGTTTAGTGGCCGGTCGTCGCGAGCTGCGCAGTAAGCAGGTCGCGGACGGACGCGGGCTCGCGATCGAGGACCTTGCCCAACAAAGGGTCGGTGCCGGCGAAGAACCCGCCGGCGGCGGCGCGGTACATGTCGAGCATGAAGCGTGCCATGAACTCCGGCTGCCCCGACGACACCTGGTGCGCGACCCAGTCGTCGTCCCCGAGCACCACGGTCTCGACCGGTCGCCCGGCGACATCGGCAGCGATCGCTGCGACGTCCGCGAACGTGGGAGCCGCGGGCGCGGTCAGGGTCGTCGGCCCGTTGTAGGCGCCGTCCGAGAGCAGGATGCGCGCGGCGGCTTCGGCCGCGTCTTCCCGGGCCGTCCACGACACAGGCCCGTCGGCAGGGACCGTGATGACGCCCGTCTCGCGCCAGTCGCCGAGGAACCAGGTCAGGCTGTGCGCGTAGAAGCCGTTGCGCAGCGACGTCCAGACCAGTCCCGACTCGGCGAGCAGCCGTTCGGTGGCCGCGTGGTCGCGTCCCGGTCCGAAGGGGGTGTCGAGTGCCGCCCCCTGGTGGCTCGTGTAGAGGACCCGGCCGACACCGGCGACCACTGCTGCTTCGACGGCGTTGCGGTGCAGCGCGACGGCGTCGGCGTGCGGGTCGCTCGCCGAGACGAGGAGAAGCTGGTCTGCTCCGGCGAAGGCAGCGGGCAAGGACGCAGGGTCGGCGTAGTCGCCCGTCCGCACCTCGACTCCGCGGTCTGCGAAGTGGACGGCCTTGGCGGCGTCGCGGGCGACGATGGCGATCTCGGATGCGGGAAGGGTCTTCAGGAGGTGCTCGACGGTGGAGCCGTTCAGGGCGCCCGTGGCGCCGGTGATGATGATCATGGGGGTGAGCCTCTCGTCGAACCGCGACCTGATATCAGCGGAACGTCGCAAGAGTATCGCCGGAATCGCGCTGATAGCAAGTGGGCGGTATCGTTGATTTCGTGACTGACGAAACCGTTCCTGCTGACACCCGGATGCGCATCGTCGAGGTCGCTGCCCGGTTCCTCCGTGAGCAGGGCCCGAGCGCTGTCACAACGCGAGGCGTCGCGCAGGCCGCTGGCGTCCAGGCCCCCGCGATCTACCGGCTCTTCGGTGACAAGGACGGCCTGCTCGAGGCCGTTGCTGAGCACGTCATGGCGTCCTTTGTCGCGGACAAAGCCTCGACCGTGGCCGCCGCTGCCGCGGCGGATGTCGATCCAGTCGAGGAGCTCTGCGACGGGTGGCGTCGTCAGGTCGAGTTCGGTCTCGAGAACCCGGCTCTCTTCGCCCTCCTCAGCGACTCGCGTCGTGTCGCGGGCTCGCCTGCTGCTCGCCTGGGCAAGGACGTCCTTGCTGCTCGTGTCCGCCGGGTCGCCGCCGCCGGGCGCCTCGCGGTGCCGGAGGCGCGGGCGGTGGGACTCATCCAATCGGCGGGAGCGGGCGTCATCACGACGATCCTTGCCACGCCTCCCGCCGAGCGTGATCCCGGACTGGCGGATGCCGTGTTCGAGGGCGTCCTGGCGCAGATCCTGACGGATGCGCCCGTGGCGGCCCGGTCAGGTCATTTGGCTGCAGCCGTCGCGTTCCGCGCCGTCGCTCCCGAGCTCAACCAGCTAAGCGACCCCGAGCGACGCCTCCTCGGGGAATGGCTCGACCGGATCATCTCCGAGCCGACCGCCCGATAGGGGATCGGCCATCGGACCGCCTGCTGCGCATTCGTGCCGCACACTGTTGGCATGAAGCCCCTGCCCCTGGAAGAGCGCAGATGGTTCTTTGCCGCAGTCGTACTCGTCCTGGTCGGGAGCGCGATTCTCCTCCTGCCATTCGAGACGATCCCCGTTCTGGGCGATTCATCTTTTGCCGAAAGCATCATCGTTGCAATGGGGCTCGGGATCATCCTCCGCATCCTCGTTCTTCTCCTGAGAGCGCGAAGGCAATTGCGCCGGCGAAGCGGACCGCGGCAGGGTTTCGACATCCGAATCGTTGGCAAGGAAGCCATCCAGTACCGGGAGGGCCTCGAGGCCCACACGTTCGTAGCTGCCTGGGGAGGCGGTTCCCGTGTCCTATACGTGCCAGCGGAACCAGATTGGTCACGTGTGATGCCGCTTGCATTCCGTGATCGGCGAGACGAGATTGTCGGTCGCTTGCGGAGCTACTCGGGCCATGTCGTTGAAGACGACATGACAGAACTCTGACGACGGATGCCGGAGCGGACCTGCAGAAAGAGGCTTGGAGCGTCTTGAACCGTCGGGGAGGTTCTCGGCCCTTGCTCACTCCTCGTCGCGGTCCTGTCCGATAGACGATCGCTCGCCGGTCACCGACGGGTCGTCAGGAGGCGACGGTCTCGTATTCGGCGTCCATCTCTGATGCAAGCCCTTCTAGGTCAATGGCCGACGGCTCACCAGTAGCCACCCCGGTGAGGTCCACCACCATCCAGTTGCCGCCATGCACCAATGGCACGGGACCTTGTTGGGTATCGCTCCACAGGTCAAGAGCCTTGTCCAGAACCGCCTGGTCCCCATAGAGGTCGATCTGCACGTGAGGCAGGCACAGCACTTG
>NZ_JACYVL010000028.1:0-5391 GCF_014842245.1 Frigoribacterium sp. CFBP 13707 | reverse complement strand
TACCCCGTGATGCTTTGGCGATCCACACGCCGGCCGCAATGGCCTGAACATACACGGCCATTTGCACCTTCGTTGCCCCCCGTTTAAAGGCTTGGTACCCCTGATTCCATCCCCTAGAGATGTTTCCCCATTCACGCTTTGATGCGGTGTTGTAGTCGCTCCATGCCCTACCGAAATATGGACTTCCCCATGAAATGCCCCACCCACGTGTGGCAGATCGCTCACCAGAAAGATCATTGTCATTGACGGCATCGGTTGGGTAGACGTAGTCGTTGTCCACGCCGCCTTCGACCGGGTCGGCCTCAATGAAGCGCCCTAGACCGGCGACGTATTGGCGAGCTCCCATCTCGATGATCGAGACGGTACCGAGGTGTTCGCCAAGTTTTTGGTGTTGGCCAAGCCAGCCGTAGTCGGCATCGCCGGGCTCGTTGTCGGGACCCGCCTGGTTGGCCGGCACCGTGCCTAGCGCACCAGTCACCGGGTCCATGGTCTGGCCGAAGGGGTCATACACGCTCAGTCCCGCGGAACGTGTCCCGGTCTGGTCGGCGGTCACGATGATGTCGCCGTGAATGTTCGGGTACGACCAGGATTGCGACGCCGCACCTAGCGATACCAGCACCAATCCCGGGAGTGAGATCACCGCCGAGGTGACGATGCCTTGGTCGTCGAGTTCGATGTCGGGGCTATCCCCTCCCCCGGCGAAGGAGTACGTCGTCGAAGTGGTCACCCCGGCCTTGGTGGTCTGGGTGCGCTTGACGATGCGGTCGGTGACGTCTCGCTGGTAGAGAACCTTGCTGCCATCGTCCAGGACGGTGGTCATGTGCCGGTCGAGACCGTCGTAGGTCATGACTTGGTCGGCGAGGCGGATGGTGTTCCCGTGCGCGTCGTAGGTGATCTTCGCCGCGGAGACTGTCTGCGCCATCGGGGTCGCAGCCGCCGGGGGCGCGGTCACCGTGGTGGAGAGAAGCCGGTCAGACGTGTCGTAGCAGGACGTTGTGACCGACACCGGACCTCCATCCTGGACGTCGGTCGACGACGTCCGGTTGCCGTTCCTGCCGGCGGCGGTGGCGCCGCAGGTGGCGTTGGCGAAGGAGTACGTCAGCTGGTGGCGCGGGATGGCTGCTGTGACCAGCCGACCGGCGGCGTCGTACCCGTAGGAGGACACGTTCGAGACCGCGCCCGAGGTCGCGGTGTTGGTCAGGATGCGTCCCGATTGCGATCGGACAACCTGATCGGTGACCGGTTGCTGTTCATTCGGGAATGCCCACGTCAGCCCGGTGAGTGCGCCGGTGGCGTTCTTTTGGATGGACTGCAGTACCGACCCGTTGCCGAGGCTCCCGGCACCGGCCGGGTAGGACACCGACACCAGCTCACCACGGTCGTAGACCGGGAGAGCCAGGACGGCATTGTCGTAGGTGACCCTCGTGATCTGGCTGTCTGCGTTGTACCAGAACGCTTGCGTGTGCGAGAGCCCCTTTGCAGCCGTGGTCGTAGTGGAGATGACCTTCCCGGTGCGGTCATACGCGGTGGTGGTGGTGGTGTTCCATACGTCGGTGTACGACACCGCCTGGGCAAGGAGGTCGATCTTCGTGGTGATGGTGCTGCCGTTTGGGGAACCCGCGATGGACCCGTCCCCGGTGCTTGAGGTGAGCGGGTCGCCAGCGACGGCGTAGTTCGATGTCGTCGACCGGGCGGGGCTGGCGCCGTAGGCCGGCGTCGTCGCGGTAGCCGTCCGGCCGCGGCTGTCGTAGGTGACGCAAGACCAGTCGGCATCTCCGGTACGCTTCGTGCCGGCAAGACGGCCGAGGGTGTCGGTGACCATAGTGGAGACGGTTCCGGCGCCGGTCGTGGTTGTCTTCGTCCCCCCGTATTGCGGTGTCCCGGCCGGGACTCCGCAGACTGCTGCCGTGGTTGTCTCGGTGTCGCCGTAGTAGGTCGACGTTGTCGCTCCCGCAGCAGCCTGAGCAGGAAGGGTGCGCGTCAGACGCCTGAGGTAGCCCGATCCGACCGGTTCGTAGGTGGTCGTCGTTTTCAGGGCAAGGCCTGCGGGGTCGACGATCTCGGCGGTGGGCTGTCCTAGCCACGGGTTGGCGTACTCGGTCGCGGTCGTCTGCGACGGCACCTGGCTGCTCGAGACCCCTGCGACACCGGCCGGGGCTGCGTCGTCGGTGGTGCTCGAGGTCGCGAGGCCGTAGTCCGGGGTCAGGGCAGACCCAGGAACGACCGACTTGGCGATGCCGGGGCCCGTCCAGTAGAGCCCGAGTGTGGCGTTGGCGGTGTAGTCGAGGTAGTGGACTCGGATCCGTGCCTGCTGGTTCGGAGCCGTCGTCGTGATCGAGACGCCGGGGGCGTCGTGGACGGCGCCGGGGGTGGGGTCTGCGGGTGAGGGGATGTCGTCGATCCAGACCTGGCTGGCGTCATCGGCACGGGTGTTGACCGTGTAGGTGCCCGCAGTGGGGAACGTGATCAGGCCGGTGAGGCGCAGCGACCAGTTGTCCCCGGGGATCCCGGACATCGGGGCGTCCATCACCCAGTCCTTGTTCACCGTTCCGTCGGTAGTACCGATGCCGAGGCTGTAGGCCTTGGGGGCGCCGGCGAACCGGTTGTTGTCGTACCAGACCGCGTTGAGCCCGACGAGGCCCTTGTCGTATGTCGTCGACGAGTGCGCCGGCGTGACCGCACACGACGCCAACGGCTTCCGGTCGGTCCCGAAGCACGCCGCCGGGGCGGGCCCGTAGGTGTCGGTGGGGCGGTCTTGGGCGTTGTAGATCGTGGTCGACATGCGGCCCTGTGGGTCGGTGGAGGACAACTGCATGTCCTTGCCGTTCCAGACCTGGCTGCTGGTCAGCCCTGAGGGGCTGGTCGAGGTCAGCTGACGCCACGCAGCGTCGTAGGTGACCGTCAACGCGTGCGCGCCCGCCGGAACAGTGAGCCCTGCGACGTCGACGGACGCGGTGCCGGCACCTGCGGCCGGGTCGGCGGGGTAGGTGTAGGTCTTCTGCGGGCGGAGGTTCTGGGTGACACCGTCCGGGGCGGGCAGGGTCACGCTGGTCGCGCGGCCCTTGTCGTCGTAGGCGATCTGGGTCTTCACCGTGGTGGCGTCGACGTGGCCGGAGTTCGGCATCGCGAGCCAGTCGTTCGCGAGGGAGTCCCGCAGCATCGTGAGCTTGCCGTTGTCGTAGCCGAAGTCGGTGATCTCGGTGCCGGGGTCAACGATCCGGGCAAGGTTGCCCTGGGCGTCGTAGAAGAGGTCCGTGGCGGTGCCGTCGGGGTAGCTGATCTTGCACAGCATCCCCGCAGGAGCAGAGGCGAGACCCGACGGCGGCGCCGTGCAGCTCGACCCTGACGCCGCACCGTAGGAGAACACGACCTGACGCTTGTACGTCTTGGAGGCACTGTCGTAGGACAGCGGGTCGGAGAGGGACTCGATCATCCCGGTGCCGCCCTTGTAGGTCGCGATCGGGGTGGCGCGCTTGATCGCATCGCCCGCGCCGGTGACCGTCTCGACGCGGCCGGTGGCACCGAACACCGTGATGGTGCCGTCGTCTTCGGTGAAGGTGACCTTCCCGGTGGCGTCGAGCGCGACGATCCCGTATTCACCCTCGGGCGCCTTGTATCCGCTGGAGGCACCGGCGCCACTGGTCTTCGTGTAAGTGTGGGCGGTTCCGGTGGTGTCGGTGAGGATGACGGCACTGTCGGTGACCTGGACGCTTGACCAGTCGCCGGCGTCCCCGCTCAGCGCCGTGGATGCAGACCAGCCTGCGGGGAGGGTCTCGACCTGGCGGGAGAACCACGACGGCGGGACCTCGAACTCCTTGCCCTGCTCGTCGCGGACGTAGAGGGTCACGCCGGCGGTGACGGCGCCTTCGTAGTAGTCCATGAGGAACGACGTCGGCTGGTCGGTCATCGAGACGGGGGCGCCGCCCCAGAGGATCTTGCTGCGGGACTCGTTGCCCCATCCTTCGTAGGCCATGGTCCCGCCGACACGGACGATCGCGCCGTCGTCACGGCTCACACCGAAGAGATACTTCCCCGCGGTCGGGGCCTTGATGAATCCGCTCCAGCGGGCGAGGAAGTAGTCGTTGGGAACTGCCGGCGCAGGCGATCCGGTACCCCAGTCGAAGGACACCGTGGGGTCGGTCCGGACCAGCACCGGCGTCTTGCCGTCGAAGTTGAACGTCGGGGTCGCACCCACGGCGGGGGTGTTGTCGTAGTAGGACCCGGTGAGCCCGCCGGCCTTGGGCTTCAGGGAGTTGTAGCTGAAGGCCATGCCCATGCTGCCCCCCACAGTCGAGACCGTCGGAGAAGAGAACCGCATGCCGACGTTGCCGTTGGCGAGGTTCACCGTCACGGGACCGGCCGTGTCGACCGGCGCCGGGCCCGACTCGCCGATCCGCTGGTTCACCACCAGGTTGTTCCGCCACGACGGCTGCGGCTGGTCGAGGCCGTCGTTGGTCTTCACGGACCAGGTGTAGCGGCCACCGTCCTGAAGCGTGTTCTCCGGGGCCGTCCAGGTCGTCGCTGTCTGCCACCCGGACGACACCACAGCACCGGTGACGCCGTCGGTGCCGGTCGCGATCGTGAAGTTGTACTGCACCGCAGGGCTCGACGCGTCCTTGTCAGGATCGGTGCTCGGGCCGGTCTGCAGCGTCGGGGTGAGCCCTGTGATCACGGTTCCGTCAACGGGCAGAGCGCTCCCCCGGTCCGGAGTCGGGGCGGGGGTGTTCGTCTTGAACGAGAACGTTGCCGAGTTGCGTTGGGTGGACGTCCCGAACTGCCCGTCGTAGCCGTCCCGCACGAATGCCTTCCAGTAGTACGTCGTCGCCGGCTTCAGAAGCCCTGCCGGCACCTTCACTTCCTGGACCCCCCAGGTGGAGTCCCACACGGTCGCCACGTCAGGGTTCGGGTTCTCGCTGATGTGGTACGCGTAGTCGAGCCGTGAATTCTCGGGGTTCGTCGCACTGACCTTGAGGGTCGGAGTCAGGGATGCCTTCGCTGCACCGTTCGCCGGTGCGGGTGCCTGGGGTCCGCCGGCGGAGGGGAAGTCCTTGTAGGTGACGTAGAGGGCCGAGTTGACGGCCTTGTAGGAGTACACGCCTCCGGCCTCGTAGCCACGGAGCATGAGGTAGTTGCCGCGCGAGCCGGAATTGACCCATGAGGCGATCTGCTGGGTGAGGCGGTCATCGTCGACCACTCCCCCGGAGCCGGCACCGCCGAGGTTCCAGCTGCCGAGGTGAGCGCCGACACCGTTGTAGCTGAACGCGGTCGCGTAGTGAAGCGTGTTCAGGTACGTGGGCGACGAGCCATCGCCGGCGTGGGCGGTGTCGAGGTAGCTGTCGAGGACCTGCTTGCCGAAGAACTGCTCGTAGTTGTAGTGCTGCACGGTGCGCC
>NZ_JACYVL010000027.1:0-6084 GCF_014842245.1 Frigoribacterium sp. CFBP 13707 | reverse complement strand
GTTCACGCGCTGGACCCTTGATTTTCCGGGGTTGGTGGTTGCGACACGCCCGGGATGTGTGGGGGTTTGGACGTTGGGCGGGTGGTGCCTGTAATGTTCTTTCTTGTCACCACAACGGTGCGGCGGAGCGAAGCTTCACCGGCCTCAAGCTGACCAGCCTCCAAGTCCTCGAGTTGCCTACACGGCCTCGGACCAAGTGGGTTGCGAACACTGATCCACATGGTGTAGCGTCATGGCTCGTTGCGAAAGCGACACCGGCTCCTTACGGGGGTTGAAGAGCGGTGGTCTTACATGGTGAAGATCGGTGCTAAGGTTTCACAGCTGCCTCGGACGATGGCCTTTATATAGGTCGGGTTCTGGGTGCGTTTGGTCCTTGAGAACTCAACAGCGTGCACATTGTCAAATGCCAAATTATACCCTGGCATCGTGATGAACTTCGGTTCTGAGTGGTGTTTAGGTTTCTTTGAGATTGATGGACAACAACAATCGTCAGATTGTTTTGTTCTTTGGTCAGCATCAAATTCAGCAGATCCGGCCTTTTTCCGGTTGGTCTGTTTTTTCTTTTACGGAGAGTTTGATCCTGGCTCAGGACGAACGCTGGCGGCGTGCTTAACACATGCAAGTCGAACGATGAACTCCAGCTTGCTGGGGGGATTAGTGGCGAACGGGTGAGTAACACGTGAGTAACCTGCCCTTGACTCTGGGATAAGCGCTGGAAACGGCGTCTAATACCGGATACGAGCTTCAGCCGCATGGCTAGGAGTTGGAAAGAATTTCGGTCAAGGATGGACTCGCGGCCTATCAGCTAGTTGGTGAGGTAATGGCTCACCAAGGCGACGACGGGTAGCCGGCCTGAGAGGGTGACCGGCCACACTGGGACTGAGACACGGCCCAGACTCCTACGGGAGGCAGCAGTGGGGAATATTGCACAATGGGCGAAAGCCTGATGCAGCAACGCCGCGTGAGGGATGACGGCCTTCGGGTTGTAAACCTCTTTTAGTAGGGAAGAAGCGAAAGTGACGGTACCTGCAGAAAAAGCACCGGCTAACTACGTGCCAGCAGCCGCGGTAATACGTAGGGTGCAAGCGTTGTCCGGAATTATTGGGCGTAAAGAGCTCGTAGGCGGTTTGTCGCGTCTGCTGTGAAATCTGGGGGCTCAACCCCCAGCCTGCAGTGGGTACGGGCAGACTAGAGTGCGGTAGGGGAGATTGGAATTCCTGGTGTAGCGGTGGAATGCGCAGATATCAGGAGGAACACCGATGGCGAAGGCAGATCTCTGGGCCGTAACTGACGCTGAGGAGCGAAAGCGTGGGGAGCGAACAGGATTAGATACCCTGGTAGTCCACGCCGTAAACGTTGGGAACTAGATGTGGGGACCATTCCACGGTCTCCGTGTCGCAGCTAACGCATTAAGTTCCCCGCCTGGGGAGTACGGCCGCAAGGCTAAAACTCAAAGGAATTGACGGGGGCCCGCACAAGCGGCGGAGCATGCGGATTAATTCGATGCAACGCGAAGAACCTTACCAAGGCTTGACATATACCGGAAACGGCCAGAGATGGTCGCCCCGCAAGGTCGGTATACAGGTGGTGCATGGTTGTCGTCAGCTCGTGTCGTGAGATGTTGGGTTAAGTCCCGCAACGAGCGCAACCCTCGTTCTATGTTGCCAGCACGTTATGGTGGGAACTCATAGGAGACTGCCGGGGTCAACTCGGAGGAAGGTGGGGATGACGTCAAATCATCATGCCCCTTATGTCTTGGGCTTCACGCATGCTACAATGGCCGGTACAAAGGGCTGCGATACCGTAAGGTGGAGCGAATCCCAAAAAGCCGGTCTCAGTTCGGATTGGGGTCTGCAACTCGACCCCATGAAGTCGGAGTCGCTAGTAATCGCAGATCAGCAACGCTGCGGTGAATACGTTCCCGGGCCTTGTACACACCGCCCGTCAAGTCATGAAAGTCGGTAACACCCGAAGCCAGTGGCCTAACCCCTTGTGGGATGGAGCTGTCGAAGGTGGGATCGGTGATTAGGACTAAGTCGTAACAAGGTAGCCGTACCGGAAGGTGCGGCTGGATCACCTCCTTTCTAAGGAGCATGTACCAGCCCTGCTGTTTACACAGGGATCATCTGGTCAAGTCAGTACTAGAGCGAATGTCTCTGGCTGGCGCTCATGGGTGGAACATTGACAATGGTCGTTTTGTGACGGCGCAGTGCTTAGTACGATCTCTTCGGAGGTCTGGAACGGTGTGGCGCACAAGCCGAACGGTATGCACGCTGTTGGGTCCTGAGGGACCAAGCTTCCACGCTCTTCGGGGTGTGGGGTTTTACCTCTGGGCCAGGAAAGTCCTGCATGTATCGCAGGGTGATTCTGGTGCCGCCCGTATTTTGAGAACTACACAGTGGACGCGAGCATCTTAGTCGCAAATCATGAGCTGGCCCTTTAGGGGGTTGGTGACCGGGTTTGTGATACTAAGTGCAATTTCTTAGACCAACTCAGCCTTCGGTTGGGTTGGCGAATGAGATAACACTGAGCTGCCAGCTTTGGCTGGTGGCAACTTTGTGGTCAAGTTTCTAAGAGCAAACGGTGGATGCCTTGGCATCTGGAGCCGAAGAAGGACGTAGAAATCTGCGATAAGCCTCGGGGAGCTGATAATCGAGCCCTGATCCGAGGATTTCCGAATGGGGAAACCCCGCCAGGCGTTTTGACCTGGTGACTCCCGCCTGAATATATAGGGCGGGTAGAGGGAACGTGGGGAAGTGAAACATCTCAGTACCCACAGGAAGAGAAAACAACAGTGATTCCGTGAGTAGTGGCGAGCGAAATCGGAAGAGGCTAAACCGGTCATGTGTGATAGACGGCGGTCGTTGCATGGTCGGGGTTGTGGGACCCGTTGTCCTGTTCTGCCGGACAGGAACAGTTACAGCGCAGTATAGGCGAACAGCTTTGAATGGCTGGTCATAGAGGGTGCGAACCCCGTAGCCGAAATGCTGGCGCTGGCTGAATGGGGATCCCAAGTAGCTCGGGGCCCGAGAAATCCCGTGTGAATCTGTCAGGACCACCTGATAAGCCTAAATACTCCCAGATGACCGATAGCGGACAAGTACCGTGAGGGAAAGGTGAAAAGTACCCCGGGAGGGGAGTGAAATAGTACCTGAAACCGTTTGCTTACAAACCGTTGGAGCCTCCTTGTAGGGGTGACAGCGTGCCTTTTGAAGAATGAGCCTGCGAGTTAGCGATATGTGGCGAGGTTAACCCGTGTGGGGTAGCCGTAGCGAAAGCGAGTCTTAAGAGGGCGATCCAGTCGCATGTCCTAGACCCGAAGCGAAGTGATCTATCCATGGCCAGGTTGAAGCGACGGTAAGACGTCGTGGAGGACCGAACCCACTTCAGTTGAAAATGGAGGGGATGAGCTGTGGATAGGGGTGAAAGGCCAATCAAACTTCGTGATAGCTGGTTCTCTCCGAAATGCATTTAGGTGCAGCGTTGCGTGTTTCTTGCCGGAGGTAGAGCTACTGGATGGCCGATGGGGCCCAAAAGCTTACTGACGTCAGCCAAACTCCGAATGCCGGTAAGTGAGAGCGCAGCAGTGAGACGGTGGGGGATAAGCTTCATCGTCGAGAGGGAAACAACCCAGACTACCAACTAAGGTCCCTAAGCGTGTGCTAAGTGGGAAAGGATGTGGAGTTGCATAGACAACCAGGAGGTTGGCTTAGAAGCAGCCACCCTTGAAAGAGTGCGTAATAGCTCACTGGTCAAGTGATTCCGCGCCGACAATGTAACGGGGCTCAAGCACACCACCGAAGTTGTAGATTTCGTATTATAGACAAGCCTTCGTGGTTCAGTCGTACGGAGTGGTAGGAGAGCGTCGTGTGGCCAGTGAAGCGGCGGTGTAAACCAGCCGTGGAGGCCACACGAGTGAGAATGCAGGCATGAGTAGCGAAAGACGGGTGAGAAACCCGTCCTCCGAAAGACCAAGGGTTCCAGGGCCAGGTTAATCCGCCCTGGGTAAGTCGGGACCTAAGGCGAGGCCGACAGGCGTAGTCGATGGACAACGGGTTGATATTCCCGTACCGGCGAAGAACCGCCCAAGCTAATCCAGTGGTGCTAAGAGTCCTAACCCGGCTGAGCGGATCCCTTCGGGGTGATGCCGGCCGGTCTAACGCTCGACCCCATGCTGGTGCGGTTAGCGTATTAACAGGTGTGACGCAGGAAGGTAGCTGAGCCAGGCGATGGTATCCGTAAGGTGAACCTGGTGTAAGGATGTAGGGCTGACGATAGGCAAATCCGTCGTCAATGTGCCTGAGACCCGATGCGTACCCCGATTGGGGGAAATCAGTGATCCTATGCTGCCGAGAAAAGCATCGACGCGAGGTTCAAGCCGCCCGTACCCCAAACCGACTCAGGTGGTCAGGTAGAGAATACCAAGGAGATCGAGAGAATCGTGGTTAAGGAACTCGGCAAAATGCCCCCGTAACTTCGGGAGAAGGGGGGCCGGAACCGTGATGGGATTTACTCCCGGAGCGGGAAAGGCCGCAGAGACCAGTGGGAAGCGACTGTTTACTAAAAACACAGGTCCGTGCCAAGTCGCAAGACGATGTATACGGACTGACGCCTGCCCGGTGCTGGAAGGTTAAGAGGAAGGGTTAGCGCAAGCGAAGCTCAGAATTTAAGCCCCAGTAAACGGCGGTGGTAACTATAACCATCCTAAGGTAGCGAAATTCCTTGTCGGGTAAGTTCCGACCTGCACGAATGGCGTAACGACTTCCCAGCTGTCTCAACCGCGAACTCGGCGAAATTGCACTACGAGTAAAGATGCTCGTTACGCGCAGCAGGACGGAAAGACCCCGTGACCTTTACTACAGCTTGGTATTGGTGTTCGGAGTGGCTTGTGTAGGATAGGTGGGAGACTGTGAAGCTTGGACGCTAGTTCAGGTGGAGTCATTGTTGAAATACCACTCTGGTCACTTTGGATATCTAACTACGAACCGTGATCCGGTTCTGGGACAGTGCCTGGTGGGTAGTTTAACTGGGGCGGTTGCCTCCTAAAGAGTAACGGAGGCGCCCAAAGGTTCCCTCAACCTGGTTGGCAATCAGGTGTCGAGTGTAAGTGCACAAGGGAGCTTGACTGTGAGACTGACAAGTCGAGCAGGGACGAAAGTCGGGACTAGTGATCCGGCAGTGGCTTGTGGAAGCGCTGTCGCTCAACGGATAAAAGGTACCTCGGGGATAACAGGCTGATCTTGCCCAAGAGTCCATATCGACGGCATGGTTTGGCACCTCGATGTCGGCTCGTCGCATCCTGGGGCTGGAGTAGGTCCCAAGGGTTGGGCTGTTCGCCCATTAAAGCGGTACGCGAGCTGGGTTTAGAACGTCGTGAGACAGTTCGGTCCCTATCCGCTGCGCGCGTAGGAAATTTGAGAAGATCTATCCCTAGTACGAGAGGACCGGGATGGACGAACCTCTGGTGTGTCAGTTGTCCTGCCAAGGGCACCGCTGATTAGCTACGTTCGGAACGGATAACCGCTGAAAGCATCTAAGCGGGAAGCCGGCTTCGAGATGAGATTTCCATACCCTTCGGGGTGAGAGGCTCCCAGCTAGACTACTGGGTTGATAGGCCGGATGTGGAAGTGGGGACTAACGACCCATGGAGCTGACCGGTACTAATAAGCCGATAACTTGACAACACTCTTCCCTTGTAGAGGGGAAGAAAGATTGCTTCGCGTCCACTATGTGGTTCCCGGAAGACGGTCGGTAACGACCCGTTCTTTACGGAAACACCCCGCCACCAGGCACCGTTCCCTGGTGCGGGACAACAGAACAGACAAGTCCCATCACCTCGTGGTGGGCATGGTCTGGAACAGACTTCACCACATGCCCTTGGGGTGTGTGTGTGGTAAATGTTTCGGCGGCCATAGCGAGAGGGAAACGCCCGGTCCCATTCCGAACCCGGAAGCTAAGACTCTCAGCGCCGATGGTACTGCAAGGGGGACCTTGTGGGAGAGTAGGACACCGCCGGACTCCCTTTAGTGCCCAGCATGACTGGCACACCGAAAGGCCCCTCCACAGGAGGGGCCTTTCGTGTTT
>NZ_JACYVL010000026.1:0-6617 GCF_014842245.1 Frigoribacterium sp. CFBP 13707 | reverse complement strand
ATGCTGGGCCTGATGGTGCCGCTGATGATGGCGACCCTGTTCACCGTCGTAGCCTCACAAGCCGGAGCTGTCGGAGACTCCCTGGGGCAGCTGCTCGTGCTGGTGCCGATCTATGCCGCGTTCCTCGTCGCCATGGCAGCGCTCGGCATCGGCGCCGGCCGCATCTTCCGACTCGACGTGCCCGCAACCCGTGCCCTGGTGTTCAGCGGTGCGACCAGGAATTCGCTCGTGGTCTTGCCGCTCGCGCTGGCCCTGCCGGCGTCGCTGTCTCTCGCTCCGGTCGTCGTCGTCACCCAGACCCTCGTCGAGCTCATCGGCATGGTGATCTTCGTCCGTCTCATTCCTCGTTATGCCCCGAGCCCAAATGGGCGAATCGAAGCGGCGACAGCGAGGCCAGCGTCTCATTAGCCAGTCGCGTCGCGTCAGCGACGACTGTATAGTCAGCGCATGCTGACTCTTTCGTCGCGCGTCGACGTCATGAACCGCCTCGGGCGCGCCATGGCCGATCCCACCCGATCGCGCATCCTGCTCCACCTTCTCGACCAGCCCGACTACCCCGGAACCCTGGCTGAGCAGCTCGAACTCACGCGGTCCAACGTGTCGAACCACCTCTCGTGCCTCCGCGGTTGCGGCATCGTCGTCGCAGTCCCCGAGGGCCGGTCGACCCGCTACGAGATTGCTGACGCCCACCTGACTAAGGCGCTCACCGCTCTCGTCGACGTCGTGCTCGCAGTCGACGACGGAGAGCCCTGCACCGACGACAGCTGCGACGTCCCCTTCTGCTGCGGAACCGGCGCATGACCACGACCACGCTCCCCGCCCTACTCGCGCCGGCCCGCCGGGTGCTCCTGCAACGTCGCATCCGGATCATCGTCGCCGTCACGATCACCTACAACGTGATCGAGGCGATCGTCGCGATCGCCGCCGGCACCGTCGCGTCCTCGACCGCCCTGATCGGGTTCGGCCTCGACTCGATCGTGGAGGTCCTGTCGGCAGCCGCGATCGCATGGCAGTTCGCCGCCCCCGACCCGGAGAAGCGGGAACGGGTGGCGCTGCGCGTCATCGCCGTGTCGTTCTTCGGCCTGGCCGCCTACGTGTCCGTCGACGCGGTGCTCGCCCTCACTGGCATCCGCGAGCCCGACCACTCCCCCGTGGGCATCGTTCTCGCCGCAGTGAGCCTCGCGATCATGCCGTTCCTCAGTCTGGCCGAGCGTCGCACCGGCACCGAGCTGGGCTCCGCGTCAGCCGTGGCCGACTCCAAGCAGACGCTGATCTGCTCGTACCTGTCCGCGGCCGTCCTCATCGGCCTGGTCCTCAATCTCGCCTTTGGGTGGACGTGGGCCGACCCTGTGGCGGGCCTCGTGATCGTCGTGTTCGCAGTCCGGGAAGGACTCGAGGCGTGGCGCGGCGACGTGTGCAAGACGCCCGTATCGGCCCTGACGGGCGAGCGCCAGGTCGAGGCCTGCGACTGCTGCTGACCTGCTCTAACCACCCCTGACGGCACGACAAGCGTGCCGCGACCGCCAGGAGAACCATGAAGCGCACCACCAAGATCAACCTCGCCCTGATCGGCGGCCTCGTGGTCGCAGCGACGGTCGCGGCCGTCGTCCTGGTCAGACCGGCAGCCCCACAAGCGGAGCCGGCTGAGGTGACCGTCGTCGCGGAGAACAGCCACCGTCTCGACACCGCCCCGGACGGGTCGGTGGTGTTCACCGAATTCCTCGACTTCGAGTGCGAGGTCTGCGCTGCGGTCCACCCGGTCGTCGAGGAGCTGCGCGACATCCACGCGGGAGAGGTCACTTTCGTCACGCGGTACTTCCCGCTGCCGGGGCACAAGAACTCGATGAACGCCGCGATCGCCGTCGAGGCTGCGGCCGAGCAGGGGCAGTTCGAGGCGATGTACCAGCGCATGTTCGAGACCCAGGCCGAGTGGGGCGAGCAGCAGGAGTCGAAGGCAGGCGTTTTCCGCGGCTACGCCGAGGACCTGGGCCTCGACATGGACCAGTACGACCACGCCGTTGGTGACCCGTCGACGGAGGCGCGGGTGCAGCAGGACTTCGACGCCGGCATGGCACTTGGGGTGGAGGCGACGCCGACAATCTTCCTCGGTGACGAGCCGATCGAGCTGTCGACCCCGGACGAGTTGCGCGCCGCGGTGGCGTCCGCCGTAGAGGCTGAAAGGTGATGCGCGCTGTCCGATAGACGATCGGTCACCGACCAACGGCCAAGGCTAGCCACTCCCCCGCAGTTATAGGGCGTTGGCCGTCTCGATAGGTCAGTCCGAAACTGATCTCGATGAACTTTCGTCTACCGGGCAGTTGAGAACAATTGCTTTTGACGGCCCCGCTTGGCTGTCCCTCATTCCGTCGCCGTTACGTCATCAGGGCAACAGGACAAAGGCTCCCCCTGCCCTATGTCACCGCATTCAGGTGCTCGACACCGAGATCGAGTTCTTCCAGGAGCCTGATCACGACGAAGACGCTCGGCCCGGTGCCCTCGCCTCTCTCGATGCGCCGAAGGGTAGCTGTCGCGATCTCACTCCGCCGGGCGAGGTCTTCCTGACGCATGCCCCTGTCGACTCGAGCTGTTCGGATCAGGTTCCCCAGACGCGCCGCAGGACGTGGGTCGGTGAACAGTGCGCTCGGCACGGGTCACTCCCGGTCAGGCCTGCGCGAGGCAGGGACAGTGGTCACCGGCTGGGGCTTGCTCCGGGTGGCGAACGAGCCCGCGGCGAGGAACGCCACGGCGAGGAGCGCCGCAACCAGCCAGAACGAGCTCAGCAGGCCGACGGCCTCCGAGAGGCCACCGATGACGGGCGGCCCGGCCAGGTTGGCGAGGTAACCGATCGAGGCCACGGCACTGACTCTCGCCGCGGCGTTCGGACCACTGTCTGCCGCCGCGGACATGCCCAGGGGGAACCCCATCGAGACGCCCACAGCCCAGAGGACCACTCCGAGCAACACCAGCCACAGCGGCCCACCGAGGACGAAGACGACGACGCCCACGACGCCGATGCCCGTGGTCAGACGGATGGTCGCGACACGGCCGATCCGGTCGACGACAGGCCCACCAGCGATCCGCGCCAATGTCTCGGAGATGGCGAAGACGGTGAAGAACAGCGCGGCGACCGTCTCGGTCTGTCCGTGACCGTCGCTGGCCGACAGCGACAACCAGCTGTTCGCTGTCCCTTCGCCGAGCTCCGCACCGAGCATGACGATGCCGATCAGCAGGAGGCGCGGGTCGAGGAGGCGCCGGACCGAGAGCCTCAGACGCTCCCACCATGGTGTGACTTCGCCGGACGTAGACGCCGCAGCCTCCTCCGGGGCCGGGAGCTGCAGCCATCGGAGGGCTCCGAGCCCCACGAGGGCGATCAGGGCAGCCTCCCCGATGAACTGCCAGACGAAGTCGACCCCCAAGGCCGCCGCGCCGGCACCGATCCCGGATCCGACCACGGCACCGGCTGACCACGCCGCGTGGAGGAGAGGCATCAACGTCTTGCCGGCGGCCTTCTCCACCGCGGCCCCTTGGACGTTGATCATCACGTCGAAGCTGCCCACGCCGAGTCCGATGACGAGGAAGGCGACGACCGTGGCCGGGACGGAGCTGGCGAGCCCGGCTCCTGCTCCGAGGATCGTGATGCCGACGGCGATCAGGACGACGGCACCCCCGATCGCCCCGCGATGCCCGAATCGCGCCAGCGAGTACGAGGCCAGTGCGACGCCGGTGATCGATCCGATCGTGACGCCAGCCAGGGCGAGGCCGACGATGCCGTCGCCGATGCCCAAGGCGTCGCGGATGCTGAGCAGTCGCGGCCCCCAGGTGGACAGCGCGATGCCCCCGAGGGCGAAGAGCACCATGACGGCATTGCGCCACGAGGAGACCCCTGCAGGATGGGAAGTGAGCTTGGTTGTCGTCTGACCGTGAACGTTCACGGCAGAACCGTAACAGCATCGTGTCGACGGCGTCCAGTCGCCGATCGAGAGCACCGACCGAGTGCGCCGACGGCGCGACTGAGGTCGCTACGCCGACCGACGGAGGGTGAGCGTCAGCGGCACCCGGGCGACCTCGGGAGCATCTCCTCCACCGCCGGCACCGAGAGCTCGGTCGAGGAGCTCGACGGCCGCTCGTGCGATCTCGGCCTTGTCGATGCTCAGCGTGCTCAGCTCCGGCGTCACCGCTCTCCCCATCGTGAGGCCGTCGATCCCCATCACGGCGATGTCGTCGGGAACGGCCTTCCCGGCTCCGGCCAAGGCCTTCAACACACCGATGGCCATGATGTCGTTGTAGACGAGGACGGCGTCGGTCTCAGGCCGTTCCTGCAGCAGACGTCGCGCTGCACGTGTTCCTCCGTCGATGGACTCCTCGTCAGCGATGTCCTCGATCTCGGGTCCCGCCGTGCCTGTGCCGGCGAAATGAGAACGGAAGAGGTCTCGTCGGTCACCGGGCCCCTCCGTCGAGCCGATGAACGCGATGCTCGCGCGCCCGAGTCCCTCGAGGTGGTGGAGAGCTGTCGTGATGGCGGGTGCGATGTCGAGGACCACCCGGGCGTCGAGACGCGGATGAGATGGCCCGTCGAGCATGATGACGGGCATGCGGACTCCGGTGCCCTCGAGGACCTCGCTGGGCAGGAGTGACATCGTGTCGCTGCGGCAACCCGTCAGGAACACCGCGTCGACGCCTTGGATCATGGAGGCGACCTGCGCGCGCCCACGAACCGGGTCAGACCCGACGTCACAGAGCAGCAGACTCCACCCCCGTTCAGCAGCCTCCCGGGACAACGCTGAGGCCAACTCGGCGAAATACGGGTTGCCGAGGTCGTCGAGGATGAGACCGACGGTCGTCCGTCGCCCCTGCACGAGGCTCTGGGCGGCACGGTTCGGGCGGTAGTTGAGGGTGCGGGCGGCATCGAGCACGCGCTGCTTCGTCGCCGGGCTGATGTCCGCCAAGTCGTTCAACGCCCGGGTCACTGTCTGCCGCGACACCTTCGCGAGCTCAGCCACGTCGATGATCGTGGCGCGGGGCGACGGTGACGGCATGGACCGAGGTTAGTGGCCCATCGCAGCAGATCACTGGTCACCGAGACTAAGCGACCAGGACCGACAGCCTGACCCGGTCAAGCGTCTCGATAGCTGATCCCCTATCGGGCACCCGCGTCAGTCACGACCAAGAAGGCTGCGTGGTCACCCCGTTGCCCTATCGACGCTTTCGGCTGAGCTCGTGCATCTCGTCACGAAACCGGCTCACATGGTCCACCCACCGGGACGGATGTTCATCGACGTCGTTGAGGCATTGGCTTAGGAGTTGCGAGATCACAACGACGACATCATCGTCGTTGTCGTCAGAGGAAGAGGAGGTAGTCATCGAAGTCGATGGCGTCGATCGAAGCGACGAACTCGTCGTCAGGCCCTTCGCTAAAATTAGTCTCGGTCTCGAACGCGACCGAGACCCCCGGGGCCACTAGAACATCAAGCACGTGCCCTCCGGCAACGGTGACCTGCACTAAGTCGCCTCCGGCACGCACCGCCTCGACGACGTCCCCCTTGACCTTCTCGAGGTCCTGGCTCGGATCGAGGGAGTGAGAGCGGCCATCGATGTGCATCGTCGTACGTTCCATCACCCACACCTACCCACCGCCGCCGTGGCCAAACACAAGTGTCCACTTCACGCACCGACGCTCCGCTCCTGAGTGAGTCATCTCGGGAAACGAAGAACGCTCCCCGCAATAGACACGGAAACACTCAGCACCTCGGGCTCCAGTGGCGAGAACGACGCTGACTGGTTCTTCGGCCTCGGGGAACGGCGTCACCGGGCAGGAGAGGTACCCGGGTGCGCCCTACTGTTAAGCATGCCTTTCAGCTCGTCGTGGACGACGCACGGCGTCTCCTATGCCGCCGAAGTCCAGCAGGGGTTTCTTCTGTGGGGCTCCGCGCCAACCAGTTCGCCCGGACCGTTGAACATGAAGCGCGTGGTCCCTGACGACTTCGACGTCGTTTCCCGTGAGAACGTAGGCAAGGAAACTGTGGTCGTCGCGATCGTCTCGGGCACAAAGGTGACAGTGGTCATCCCCAACGTGATCGTCGGGGCCCTGGAAGTGGCCTGGAAACGCATAAACAACCCCGCTTAGCAAGGATCGACAACGTCGCAGGCGACGCGGCCTGCACGGAGGTCCCGTCAAGGCTCGTCCGCGTGCCACAGATACGACCGTCCGCTCTGCCATCGTTTATCGGGACTGGTAGCGGGTCCAAGGATGTGCCCGCTAGCGCTGCACCCGTAGCCTCGTGTCCTGTGGAGCCCGACGCGAACGAACCCAACGAAAACAGAGACGACGCCTCAGCCAGAGCACGCGCCCTTCCTCGACCGCGTCGGCAGCGCCGCTTTGTGCTCGGGGCCGCCGCAGTTGCCCTCGCCATGCTCGTCGTCGCCGCGCTCCTCTTCACGGGAACGCTCTGGCCCACCCGCACAGCAGCCCTCCGGTACCCGGTGCAGGGCGTCGACGTATCCGCCTACCAGGGCACGATCGACTGGGACATCCTGGCGGAGGAGGACATCGACTTCGCGTGGATCAAAGCGACGGAAGGCTCGAGCTACCAAGACCCCCGATTCGACGACAACTGGGC
>NZ_JACYVL010000025.1:0-6748 GCF_014842245.1 Frigoribacterium sp. CFBP 13707 | reverse complement strand
CGATGGAAGGCCCGCCCTGCTCGTGCAGGGCGGGCCTTCCGTCGTCGGGGCACCTGGTCGCGGGTGCCGGGGCCGGGCCGGCTCAGCCCTCGGGCGAGCTGATCTCGACCGGCGTGAACTCGTCGGCCTCGAGGGGCACGAGCGCGACGGGGCTGCCGCCGCTCGGCGTGGTCACGGGGTCGGGGCCCGAGATCAGCAGGCCACGTCGGCCCACGTCGGCGACCAGCGCCTCGTCGGTCAGCTCGTCGCCGTGCCACGGCTCGTGCGAGACGAGCATCTGGCTCGACGGGCCGAGCAGCAGCTGGAAGCGACGCTCCTCGCCGTCGACGTCGATGCCGGGCAGGTCGACCGAGTCGGAGCGCCCGCGGAGGGCGAGGGCGCGCGCGTAGGCGACCACCGCCTCCGCGATGTCGTCGCCCGTGACCACGTGGCCCTCGACGTAGTGGAGGCGCTTCACGGCTGGGCCACGGCCTGGGGTGTCTGCATGCCCCTCACGCTACGCGCGGATGGTCGTGAGCCCCCGGCCGTCCGACGACGGCACACCCTGTTCGCATCGGGGACGACCAGCCTGCCTGGTCCGGTGCCGCCTCCCTAGGTTGAGGAGGCGCCGTCGCACGACGTCGCGCACGACACTGCGAGGCTGGCCGATCCTCGAGGAACGAGGAGACGTGAGCACCAGCACGACCACGACCACGAGCGACCCGGCCTCCGCCCCGCTCCCGGGCGCCGCCGAGCTCGCCGCCGGGCTCGACGAGGCCGCGAGCAGCTACGTCTCCGACCCCGAGACCCGGCCCGTGCGCATCCAGGGCTACCCGAAGCGCCGCCCCGCGCGCGACGCGCGCCTCGCGGTGGTGCCGCCCCTCGGTCGGCGCCGGTCGGTCGCCGCCGGGCCCTCGTACGGCGACTTCTTCACCGAGGCCTCCCCCGCGGCCGCGGGCGGCTCCGTCGACGCCGGCGCCTGACGCCCGACTCCTGGCGCCCGCCTGAGGGCGGGCAGCCGCCCCACCCGCCTCGCCCCGCGACCTACGCGCGCTGCAGCGTGTCGCGCGGGTACTCCCCGAAGCGCTTCACGTACGCCGCGCTGAACCGCCCGAGGTGCGCGAACGCCCAGCGGCGGGCCACCTCGGCCACCGTGACGCGGTCCGGCGACCCGGCCCGCAGCTCCTCGTGGACGCGCTCGAGGCGCACCCCCCGCAGGTACTCCGTGGGCGTGGTCTCGAGGTGGCGGCTGAACGACTGCTGCAGCCCCCGCGCCGTGAGGCCGGCGTGCTGGGCGACGTCGGCGGCCGTGATGGGCAGGTGGGCGTGGGCGTGCACGTACTCGACCGCGCTCCGCAGCGAGGCGTTCCGGGGCGCGAGCAGCGCCTCCGGCAGGCTCGTCGACGAGTGGCTGAAGGTGTCGAGCATCGCGACGGCGGCGAGCCGGGCCATCTCGGCGCGCATCATCGGCGCGATCTCGCCGCCGAGGTAGGTCTGGGCGATGAGCCGCACCGTGCTGTTCCAGGTGCGGAGCGCCGCGGGCGAGGGCGGCACGGAGTGGTCGAAGTGGAGCGAGCCGGGGGCCGCGCCCTCCCGCTCGGCGGCGACCTCGTGCAGCAGCACGTCGTCGACGTGCACGAGGTTCTGCTCGAAGTCGGCGTAGCGGAACGAGAACGGCCGCCCGTGCGGGAACATCACGGGCACGCCGACCTCGATGTGCACCTCGTCGCGCCCGAGGTCCATCACGGCACGGCCGCGGCTCAGCCACTGGACGATGTGCTCGCCGGGGGGCTCGATCGTGCCGGTGATCTCGCCGGAGAACTTCGAGGTGCGGAGCGTCAGGTCGGGGTCGCCGGTGGCGGAGTGACGGTACGAGAAATCGAGCTCCGTCGCGCGCGCGACGAGCCCCGTGCCGTTGTAGCCCTGCTCGAAGACGGCGACGGCCTCGTCGAGGTCGGTGCCGGCCGCTTCGATGCGGACGCGATCGTCGCCCTCGTCACCCATCAGACACGAGTGAACAGCGAGGGAGGCGCGGGTGACAACTCGGGGAGGGGGGCTTGACCGAGGGGGCCGCGCCGTGCATGCCGCACAGCCCGGTCGCAGCGAGCCCTCCGGTGGCGCCCGGCCCCCGGGCGTACGGTCAGCCCATGACCACTCTGGACGACATCGACCTGACCACCCTCCGCGGCGAGCGCACCCGCTTCGGGGCCTTCACCGACAAGGTCGTGCTGGTCGTGAACGTCGCCTCCCGCTGCGGCCTGGCGCCGCAGTACGAGAAGCTCGAGCAGCTGCAGCGGACCTACGGCGAGCGCGGCTTCACGGTCGTGGGCTTCCCCAGCAACCAGTTCCTGCAGGAGCTCGGCTCGGCCGAGGCGATCGACGAGTACTGCTCGGCGACCTGGGGCGTGACCTTCCCGATGATGGAGAAGGTGCGCGTGAACGGCAAGGCGGAGCACCCGCTCTACACGGAGCTGAAGAAGACGCCCGACGCGGCGGGCAAGGCCGGCAAGGTGAAGTGGAACTTCGAGAAGTTCGTCGTCACCCCCGACGGGGCGGTGCACCGCTTCCGCCCGACCACCGAGCCCGACGACCCGGCGGTCGTCGCGGTGATCGAGGCGGCGCTGCCCGCTCCCGCCGGGGCGTAGGCCCGGGCCCGGCCGGTTCGGGCCCGCGCTCGGGCCCGCGCTCGGGCCCGGGCCCGGCCTCCGGTCAGGCGACCGCGGTGGCCACGACCGGGGGCACCGACGTCGCCCGGCGGGCGGGCACGGCCGACGACACGAGCGCCAGGGCCGCGGCGGCGACCACGAGGGCCACGACGAGCCCGACGGGCACCTGGGGCACCACGAGCTCGCCGGCCGCCGAGCCGAGCAGCGACTGCGCGCCCGCCCAGCCGTAGACGACGCCGAGCAGCAGCCCGAGCAGCACCGCGGCGACGGTCATCTGGGCGGCCTCGAGCAGCACCATCAGCCGCACCTGGCGGGCGGTGGCGCCGAGGGTGCGCAGCAGGCCGAGCTCTCGGCGGCGCTGCAGCACGCTGAGCGACACGTCGTTGACGAGGCCGACGGCGGCGATGAGGGCCGAGAACCCGACGAGCGCCGTGACGACGAGCAGGGTCGTGCTGAACAGCGCGTCGAGCTCGGCGAAGTACTCCGGGTCGGCGGCCGTCATGCTCTCGATGACGGCGCGCAGCGTGCCGAGGGCGACCGCGAGGGTCGAGACGAGCGTGACGCCGATCACGATGCCGACCGTGGCCCGGGTGCTGCGCTCGGGGTGGCGCACGGCGTTCTCCGCCGCGAGCCGGGCCACGGCGCCGCCCCCGGCGAGCCGGCCGACGCCGCGCAGCGCGAGGGGCATCACGAGGTGCGCGCCGACGACGACCCCGGTGAACGACACGACGCCGCCGAGGAAGGCGACGACGACCCCGGTCGCGTCGGCCAGGCCGGTCACGACGCCGGCGGCCAGCAGCGCCCCGCCGGCGACGACGAGGGCGGCGCTGACGACGGTCCGCAGCACGCGGCGCGGGGCCTCGTGGGCCGGCGACTCCTGCGCGGTGCCGATCGCCTGCAGCGGCGTGACCGCGAGCACCTTCCGCGAGCCCACCCAGGCCGCGGCGAGGGTGGTCGCGACGACCACGACGGCCGGGGCCAGGGCGGTGGCCGACACCACGGAGTACGGCAGGTCGGGCAGCGTGCCGCGGCCGACCAGCACGGCGACCGCGACGACGACGAGCACGCTGCCGAGCACGGCGCCGAGGGCGGCGCCGACGAGGCCGACGACGAGCCCCTCGCCCGCGACGGCCCGGCGCTGCTGGCGGGAGGAGGAGCCGAGGAGGCGCATCAGCGCGATCGTGGAGGTGCGGCCCGCGACGATGGTCGCGAAGGTGTTCGCGGTGACGACGGCGCCGACGTACAGGGCGATCCCGATCACCACGACGGCGACGACCCCGAGCATCTGGCCGACGGTGGCGCTGTCGCCGGCGACGGGGTCGGCGCGGAGGGCCTGGTCGAGCACCCGGGTCGCGCCGACGAGGGCGACGCCGAAGGTGGTGGCGAGGGTCGTGACGAGGATGCTCGGGCGGTGCTCGGCCAGGAGCTCGCGGGCGCTCACGCGGCGGCCTCGAGCTCGAGCATGACGGCGGAGACCTCGGCGGGCGTGCTGCGGCCGACCTCGTGCACGACGCGGCCGTCGGCGAGGAAGACGACGCGGTCGGCGTAGCTGGCGGCCACCGGGTCGTGGGTGACCATCGCGATGCTCTGGCCGTGCTCGCGCGACGCCGCGGCGAGCACCTCGAGCACGGCGCGCCCGGTGCGCGAGTCGAGGTTGCCGGTCGGCTCGTCGGCGAAGACCAGGTCGGGCCGCGTGGCGAGGGCGCGCACGATGGCGACGCGCTGCTGCTGTCCGCCCGAGAGCTGGTGGGGCCGGTGGCCGAGGCGCTGGCCGAGGCCGAGGGTCTCGACGAGGCGGTCGATCCAGGCGCGCTCGTCGGCGTCGGGGCGCCGCCCGTCGAGGCGGAACGGCAGCTCGACGTTGCCGGTCACGTCGAGGGTCGGCACGAGGTTGAACGCCTGGAAGACGAAGCCGACGCGGCGGCGACGCAGCAGGGTGAGGGCCGTGTCGTCGAGGTGCGTGATGTCGGTGTCGCCGAGCAGCACCTGCCCCGAGGTGGCGGTGTCGAGGCCGGCGGCGAGGTGCATGAGGGTCGACTTGCCCGACCCGCTCGGCCCCATCACGGCGGTGAACTCGCCGGCGCGGAGCTCGAGCGACACGCCTCGCAGCGCCTCGACCCGGCCGTCGCCCCGGCCGTAGGTCTTCGAGACGTCGGCGAGGCGGGCGACCGGCGCCGCGCCTCCGGCGGGGGCGGACGGAGCGGAGGAGTCGCGGGCCGGCTGTGCGGGGCGGGCGGCGGTGGGGTGCGTCACGAGGGGGCCTTCCGGGGAGGAGGTGGGAGGGGAGTCGGGGGGGCGAGGGCGGTGCGGGGCCGGGCGGGCGCGCGGGGCCGGGCGGGGGTGCGGGGTGCTGCGGGGTGGGGGGTTCGGGGTGCGGGGCGGGTCAGCCGCGGAGCGTGCCCGAGCCGTCGTCGCCGGGGACGGGCTCGGCGGTGGTCCAGCCGAGCCAGCGGTCGCCGACCTGCGCGGTGACGCGGCCATCGCCGCAGCTGACGAGGCCCGTGGCGGGCAGGTCGTCGGGCAGCACCTCGGGCTCGAGGGCGGGGCCGCCGAGGTCGCCGTCGACGGGCTCGCAGGCCGTGAGGTCGACGCCGTCGGCGCTGGTGAAGCTGATCTCGTAGCCCGGCTGCGAGGTGTGCAGGCGGACGTCGATGTCGCGGGCGTCGGAGGGCACCCACTCGGGCAGGAACCAGGCCACGTCGTCGGAGTTCGACGGGCGGGGCGCCTCCCCGGCGGTGTCGAAGTGACGCTCCTGGACCGGGGCGGAGCCGACGGCGGCGAGCGCCGCGTCGGTGATCGCGGAGCAGCCGGTGAGGGCGACCACGGAGACGGCGGCGGAGGCGACGAGCGCGAGGCGGGCGGCGCGGCGGGCGGGGCGACGGACGGGGCGGACGGGGCGAGCGGCGGGGCCGGGGGCGGAGGTCTTCTGCATGGGATCCATCGTCGCCGCGGGGCGGGGACGGCCGACATGACGGCACCACCCGGAGCGGGACGGGGGTTGTCCCCCCTGCCGGCGCCGCGACTCCCCGGCGTCCGCTGCGTGCCCTCGGTGACCCTCCCGGGGCCCGCGCTGCCGGGCCGCCCAGTAGTGGGGGTATCTCGACGGTCGAGATTCACGGAACATGAGAGGCACGAGGAGGCCACGGACGGCGTCCCCACCCCGACCGGGCGCCGACAGGCCGCCCCCAGACCGGAGCACCATGACGATGACCACGGCCACGGACGGCCAGACCTCGACCACCCTCCCGGCTCCCGACGCCGCCTCGCCCGTCGACGAGACGGAGCTCGGGCACGACCCCGAGCTCGACCCAGAGCTCGACCCCGAGGTCGACGAGGACCCGCTCGCGGCCCTCGACCGGCCGCCGTTCTCCGAGGTCGACGCGGAGCTCGACCTCGACCGCCTGCTGAACTCGTTCCGGCTGCTGATGCTGCACCACTCGCGGGTGCTGAGCCACCAGGGCGGTCAGCACGGGCTCGGGCTCACCGACCTGCGGTTCCTGTTCTACGTGTCGGCCGCGGGCGACGCGGTGACGCCGAAGCGCGCCGCGGAGTACCTCGAGCTCTCGAGCGGCGCCATGACGAACCTGGTCGACCGGCTGATCGACAGCGGGCACCTCGACCGTCGCCCGAACCCGGGCGACCGTCGCAGCGTGATCGTCAGCCTCACCGAGGAGGGCCGCGCGGCCGCGATCGAGATCGCCGGCGTCTACCGCCGCTCGTTCAGCGAGGTCTTCAGCGCGCCGCAGTACCGCGGCATGGCGGACGCCTTCCTCGACTTCGGTGCGGCGCTGGACCGCAACGGGGCGCTGCCCTCCGAGTAGTCGGGTCGCGTCCCCGCCGCGCCGCGTCCCCGCCGCGCCGCCACCGCGCCGCGTCCCCGCCGCGCCGCGTCCCCGCCGCGCCGCGCCGCCACCGCGCCGCGTCCCCGCCGCGCCGCGTCCCCGCCGCGCCGCGTCCCCGCCGCGCCGCGCGCCGGCCAGCACGAGACGGTCCAGGAACGTCGATCCACTCCGGAGTGGAGGACGACCCCCGGTGGAGGATGAGCGGGTGCCTGCTCCTCCACTCCACAGTGGAGAACGACGCCGACGGAGGACGCCCGCGTT
>NZ_JACYVL010000024.1:0-10267 GCF_014842245.1 Frigoribacterium sp. CFBP 13707 | reverse complement strand
ACAGTGCGGCTGGTGATGCTGCGAGCATACGCACACGACTTCAGCTCAACCGAATGTCTTCTGCTCGGTCCGTTCCGATAGGGGATCGTTCAGCGGCCGCTCGTGCTGTTGCTTGCGAGCAGTCAGTCCAGTAGGTGGCGTGTCGGTCAGGCCTGTTCTTGGCCGTTGATGACGTCGCCGTCCCAGGAGAGGTCGTCGTCGGGGTCGACGCAGTAGGCCTCGAACCTGCTGTCCTTGAGGATCGCGTCCACGAGGGCTTGAGTGCCGGCGACGATGGTGGAGTCAAAGTCGATCTGGCTGGCGAGCACCCAGGCGTGGTCCTCGGGCCACAGGATCTGCATCGACCTGTTCCACATGGACCAGCGTTCCCAGCCGAGCTTGAGAGAGAAGCCCCAGTCGAGCTCGGTGAGCTCGCCCAGGGTTGTTGTCGCGAGGACGTAGGCGAGCCCGTCGCCCAAGGTGAGCGTGCGCGCCGACACCAGCTTCTGACCGCTGCCGCCTTCCCAGAACCCCGCCATGACATCGTCCGGAGTGGTCGTTCCCGCGCTCAGCAGGGGCGCGAGGGCCGCGAGGACGAGCGGGTCGAGCCAACCGATTGAGCTCGATCCGTCTCCGGTCGGCTCCTGGTCGCCGAGTAGGCGTCCCCACTGCACGAGCGGGTGCATCACGTGCCCGTTCTCCGCGGCGACGTCTGCCCAGCGGCGCAGCGACCAGTCGTCGTCCGGCGGCACTCCCCACCCTCGTCGGGATGGCCGGTAGAAGGGCCTCGGATGCAGGATGCGTGCGTACGCCTCGAAGCCGTAGCCGGCGACCGCACCGACGTTGGACCACCCCTCCATGCGTTCGACCAGCCATGAACCTCGCTCAACGTCATCCGTGATCTGCATGACGGCAGCGTGCCAGATGCAGTCCCACCGCGAAGGCCGACCCCCAATATGTGATCCCTGTCCGGTTGGAGGGTCTTACTGATGCTTCGTTTCCCAGTAGCGCAGTGTCACCGAGTGGCCATCTGCCCAGATCGCAGTTCTGACAGCTGCCTCGAGCCGGAGGCCCTCGCGGTGGTGTTCCGCTGCCGTCTCCGCTGATGACCAGCCTGTTCGATGTGAGTAACCCTGGTGGAAGTCTCGTGCCCAGGCCTTCAGCTCCGTTTTCAGCCCCTGGGGCAAGGCCGGTTCGTCGTCGCCGACGCCCCCTGTGGGCCCCCAGACGGGCCATTCCGCCATGTACTCGTTCGATAGCTCGTAACGCACGCTCGTACTCTTGCACGCGCCAGATAGGCACGCCCCACTGAGACAGACAGGGGCCCCAGCCAGTTCCGATAGACGATCGTCCAGCGGTCAGGGAGTGGGCAGATGGGGGCCCGTGCGCGACCTCGGAACGAACCGACGACGTTGATCCCGTGGTCGAGGGTGCCACCGAGATGAAGTGCGAAGAACGAGCGCCGGTGAGGCTTTCGTCCCCTGCTCATCGCAGTTCGGGGGACGAAGTCGTCACGATCAGGTCACGGCGAGTCCGCGGAGTCACACTCTGGACGCGCGCGTGTCCACGGAGCCCTACCGTCGGTCCGCCGGCTCTCTCCGGCTCGACTCGATGTCTCCTGGGGGACCCATGACCACTCCTCGTAGCACCCGCGCCTGCACCCTCCCCGCGGCGGCACTCGCCGTCGCCCTAGTCCTCGCGCCGACGGCGGCGTTCGCCGCGGACGGCGACACGGTCTCGGGATCGGCCCCTGTGGCCTCTGGCGCGGACACAGCCACGACGGCCGCCCAGGTCCCTGCCGACGCTGCGACGGCCGCCCCGACAGAAGCTCCTCTCGACGCGGCTCCGATCGACTCCGCGGCGGGCTCACCCGACACCACCGCGGGCACGGAGCCCGAGGCGTCGACGCCGTCCGGGGTCGTGACGGGTGGTGACACTCCCAGCTCCGCTGTGCTGGGGTCTTCTGCCTCGACGCAGGAAGCGCCGACGGGGCTCGTGGCCGAGGACGGCGACGAGGTCCTCGCAGGACCCGAGGTCTTCTCGACGGACGGTCGTGACCTCCACCCCGGCTTCACCACTTTCTTCGGCGCGTCCGGCTTCGCGCCCGGCGAACTCGCGACCATCAACGTCACCGGATCGGACGGGCGGGACCTGTCCGGCTGGCTCCGCATCGTGCCGAACCTCGCCTTCGGGGCCGACGGTGAGACGTACTTCACGGTCACCGTCCCTGTCGACGTCGACGTCCCCGACGTCGTGACGCTGACGGTGTCCGACCAGTCGGGCCGCACCGCGTCCGTCGAGGCACTGGTGAGCGCGTTCGTGGTCAGCCCGTACCTCGACGCGCCGGTCTCGGCGACCGCCGGAGTGGTGCGCATCGAGGGCCACAACGGCGAAGCCGGCCAGGTGGCCGTCGTGAGCGTCGTCGACCGGTCGCTTGTCGATGCCCCCGAGTCCGAGCAGGGCGGCGAGGACGGTGTCGACGGGGCGGCCCTGCAGGCAGATGAGGTCGCGGCCGAGGACCCCGAGATCGTCACCGACGACGCCCCGGTCGTGTACGACCCCATCGAGGGTGTCGCCTACACGGTGGTGCCGATCGACGAGAACGGGGACTTCACCGCGTCGTTCGTCCTGCCCGAGGGCGACTACGTGAGCGACGCTGCGGTGTTCAGGCGCGACGGCAGCGCCTCGTCCGACTTCTCGGAGCCCATCGCGTTCTCGGTGTCCGCGGCGGCCGTCGTGCCCGCGCCCGTGGCTGCGGCCGCGGTCGCCGCCCCGGCCGCTGTCCCGGTCAGCGTGGCTCCGGTTCGCACCGCACGGGCCGCGGGGCTGGCGTACACGGGCTCTGACCCGTCGCCCTGGCTCGCGGTGGCTGCTGGTCTCCTCGCGGCAGGTGCTGCTGCCCTGGCTGCTTCGCGCCGACGGGGTCGACGCGCGTAGCGCCCCTGCCTGCATCGCAGCGCTGGCCTCGCTCACGCGGTCGGCCCGGCTCGACAGGCACGCGAGCCAACTAGTGGCCTGGTAGCCAGTCCCCAACCGGACGCTATCCGGCGAGACCGCCTGCCGGTCGGCGAGGGGCGCCGGCACCGCTACCGTGACCACATGACTGATCGATCGCTCGTGAACCGATGGACGCTCGTCCTGTCCGGTCTGGGCATCGTGGCCCTCGTCGTCTGCGTGGTCGCCACGGTCAGTGCCGGTGCGCTCGCGCCGGTGTTCTTCTGGTCTGTGCCGGAGGGCACGGAGATCGTGACGACGAAGGAACAGTACGAGTCGGTGCTCGTCACCCAGCTGGTCGGCAGGATCGCGGCAGTGGGCACTTTTGTCCTGGGTCTCAGCGCTCTCGTTCTCATCCACGTAAGTCGTCGAGCCAGTCGTGCCCGTTAACCCGTGGACAGGCAAACGATTTGGAGATTTAGAGCGCTTTAGCTCGATCGCCTAAAACAACTGTGGCGACGCCGGATGAAGGTGCAAGGCGTCCCAACAGCCGATCCTGACGGGGAACCTGGGCGAGCCCAGGAACCCCGCCATTCACAGCGGGGTCTGGGCTGCCCTCGCAACGTAGCCGTATGTTGGCCCAGCACCTAGTGCCCGGTGAAGGATGGTCTAGCGCTGCGCATGGGATGCCTGGCATGGTCGCGCTATGACTACTGGACGTCGAGGCGCAGTCGCTGGTGTTGCGTGTGGGCTTCTCTTTTCGGTGACTGCTTGTTCGGCGGGTGGTGTTGCCTACTCAGATCTGAGCGGGTCCCAGTCGCTCAAGACCGAGGGCGTTCCGGATTCCTTGACAGACGGTGCTCTGTACGGCTTCAGCACGGAGACGACGCGCCTGGTCGGTACGCGTGATGGAGTCGACGTTTTACTGGCGTCAGCGGAGTCGAACGCCGGCGCGTGTCTCCTGGCGTACGCGAGTGACGCTGAATGGGTCAGCGGGTGTGTGGAGGGCGAGGGAAGCATCGGCGAGGTCAGGGGGCTGAATTTTGTCATCCTTCCCGACGGCGTTCCCGTCCCCGACAATGTCGACAGCGTCTCGGACAACGTCTTTGTGCGCGAAGAATCCCCGTAGAAGATCAGGCACCGGGACGCCGGACGATTTCACTCCATAGGTGGTCGTGAAGGTCCGGGCGGAGCACTAGACACGAGTCATGGAAGAAGTGCGTGGTCGACGGTCGCCTAGGACGGCACTGGCGCAGATCTGGCTCACGGTCTTGCCGTTGCTCGCGCTGGTCGCGTTGTGGCCGTCCTCGAGGGGGGAGGCGCCGGCGAGTTCCTTCACTGACGGGGGAGGCGTCCCGTTCGTCAGTGCCGACGATTCGGTCGCCGTCATCATCGAGACGCACGCGCCGGTGGTCCTCGGTTGGGCCCTGGTGGTGCTCGGGGTGGGTCTCTCCGCCGCTGTCGTGGCTGGGGCTCGGGGTCCCGCCGCGAGGCTGCGGCGCCTCTCGGTTCTTGGGCGGGTGGCTCTGGTGGTGGTCGCTCTTGCGGGTGGGGTGTTCGCGTCCCTGCCGGTCCAGGCGCATCTCGTGGGGTGGGACAGGGGTGAGGTGCCCGCCGCGGTGCCGTGGTGGAGCAATGCTTCGTTCAGCTGGATCGAAGTGCACTGACGAGCTGCCGCGAGTGAAGGGGCACCGGCGTCCCACACTCGAATCGTTGGGATCGCGAGCCCGCTTCGAGGGTGTGCTGGTGCCGCCAACAGCTGCGCCGTCGCTAGGGTCGGGACATGGACGAGGCCGACCGAGAACTGCTCCGCCGTGCCGAGGTCGAGGTGGCCGCGTTGCCCCACCGCGACCCCCTTGTCGAACCGTCTCCCCGATCGGTCGACGGCCCCGCCGTCGACTATGCGCCGAGGGGCCGGGAGCAGCTTCTCGCCCCGCTGACCCTCATCGTCTGCTTCGTCACGGCCTGTGCCGAGGGTTCGTGGCTGTGGTTCTCCGCCGCAGACTGGACCTCCTTGTTGTGGTTCGCCGTGCCGTTCCTCCTGGTTGCCTCGATCGTGCTTGCAATCGTCGCCGGAGCTCTGGGCGGCCGCGCTGGCCGGTGGGCAGGAGTCTGCGGTGGCATCGCCGTCGTACCGCCCGTGTGCTTCGTGGTGTCGCTACCCCTGGCGCTCTTCGCGTAGTTCAACCCGGCTAGGGCCGATCAGCTGCACGATGATGCCCGGGCGGCGTCTGTTTGACGGGGTGCGCTGTGGGCGTCGAAGGCGCCGACGCGGAAGGCCGGGGTACGGTCTCGCCATGGGGGAAGACGAATGCGAGCTGTAGCTGCTGGGGTGGTGGTGGTGGTGGTGGTTGGGGCGTCACTGGCAGGATGCGTGGCGGCTGTCCCTATGAGCTCAGCCGACGAGGCCAACGCGGTGGGGTGCGCGCAAGTCACAGTGCATCTTCCTGAGACCATCGCTGAGACCGAAGTGAGACGGGAGACAGATGCCCAGGCCACTGGTGCTTGGGGTGAGCCCGCGTCTGTCCTGCTTCGCTGCGGGGTCACAGAGCCAGGTCCCACGGATCTGCCGTGCTACACGATCCAGGGAGTGGATTGGATCGTCGACTCCCCACAAGACGATCCTGATACCGCCATCCTGACCACCTATGGCCGCTCTCCTGCTGTGGAGGTCGTCTTCGACACAACGACGTTGACGGGCGCTAGCGTCATGGGAGACCTAGCCGATGCCGTCGGGTACCTTCCGGCCAACGGGCGCGCATGCACGAGCGCCGAAGACTTAACCTCCTGAGCCAGGCGTACGGATGCGAAATCGCGGCACGAGCCTTTCGTAGCCAGCCCTGACGTGAGCCGCCTCTGTAGCTTGGCGCCGTAGACCGACTCCCTGCGTCTAGAGCGGGCCAACCCCAACCCAAAGGGCCGGCAGCGACGTGGTGAGCAACAACGCCGCCGTTCCCAGGCTCACGACGGCTAGGGGCCGGCGTGTTTCGCGTCGGATGCAACTGGTGATCGCGAGGCTGAGGGAGGTGGCGGACATGATGCCGACAGGTACCCAGGCCGCGAGAAAGATCGGGTAAAGGAACAGCCAGCCTTCGTTGTCCCAGAGGACGACCGGGGCCCACATCGTGGCGTACAGGATCACGTAGGAGACGAGAGCCACAAGGGCCACGATGACTGACGCCACGGCAAAGGAACTGGCCGCCACGAGACGAGACGGGCCGGTACGCGGTTCATGGGTTTGGCCAGGCCGCTCCGGGGTGGTCGTCACGATCGAAAGCTAGCAGTCCCCGATGCGGCGTCAACCGCCGGTCGACACCTCAGCATCGATTACTGGCGCCCGATAGGGGATCGGCTGCCGTACAAGGGGCCTAGGTGAGGCTCGCCTTGATGTCGTGCTCGAGCCTGGTGAAGCGCTCTTGATAGACGGCGTAGTGCGCCCTGGTTGCGACCAGGTAGCTGCCCTCGTCGCTCGTCATCTTCAGGCGCACTGAGCTGCCCGCTCCTTCAGAAGCGATGGACCACGTGACGACCATGGGGATGCGCTTCTTTCCCGCCTTAAGCAGCCCACCTAGAAGCCGGTAGGCAGTTCGAGATCCGAGGTTAACGCTGCCTTCGTGCGCCTGTACTACAGGCTTCTGCGCCACATCGCGAAGCAGCTCAACTAGCCGTCTGGCGGCCATGTCCGGGGGGAGACCCGTTGAGATGTCGGCGGTGTGCTGGGCGGGCTGGATCGGCATGCCTATTTGTAGCGCACAAGACGAGCCTGGGTAGGAAGTGCCCGATAGACGATCCGGTTGCGGGCATCAGGGCGGCCGCGACGGCGGGGTGTCAGGGCAGCAGCAACGACTCCAGTTCTTCGCGGTTGCCTCTGAAGGCGTTCATATCGATGAACTTTTCGTCGCCGTCGTACCCGTCGAGCTGCTCGCGTGCCGACCACTGCCAAAAGGCCCAGTCGCGGTGGTCGGTGAGATGCGGGGAGGTGGCGACCGAGCGGAACCAGATGGGGTTGTCGGGGTAGCTCCCGGCGAGGTATCGCTCGTACCAGTCGCGGGTCGCGTACAGCACGGCCGGTCGGCCGTAGTGCTGTTCGATAGCAAGCAGGATCGGGTCCAGCGCTTCCTTGACTGTGGCTGCCGGGGGAGGGGTGTCGCAGTACGTGGCGTAGCACTCGACGTCGACCACGACGGGCAGGTCGCCTCGGTGCCGGGAGACGGTGGCTATGACGTTGGCTGCTTGGTCGGTTCCCGGGCTGTCGACGCTGAAAAAGTGGTAGGCGCCGACGAGCAGGTCGGTGTCGTGGGCTTCGGCCCAGTTGCGGGCGAACCGGGGGTCTTGGTAGCTCGAGCCTTCCGTCGCCTTGATCCAGGCGAAGTCGATGTCCTGCGACGCCAGGACGTCCCAGTCGATCGTGCCTTGGTACGCGGACACGTCGACGCCCTGCACCGGGTACCGGAGGGCCGCTGTGCGAGTGGGCCAGAGCGTGCCCGTGAAGAGAAGTGCGGCGATGACGAGCAACGTGAGGGCGACTGCGGCGGCCGAGATGGCGACTCGGCGCTGTCGGCGTCGTCGAGGAAGCGCGCCTGCTCGGGCTGAGGCGTCGTCTCTGTTCTCGTGTTCGTTCACGTTGGGCTCCACAGGAGACGAGGCTACGGGGGCAGGGCGAGCGGGCACGTTCTCGAACCCGCTACCGGTTCCGACAGATGATCCCAGTGCGTGCTGCAGCTCGCGGGGCGTCGAGCGAGCCGGTTCGTCTCAGGGGTTGGTGCGCCTCCAGACCGCAACGACGTTCTGGTCGCCGACCTGTCCCTGACCGTGCTGCAGGTAGCCCGTCCTCTCTGAGGAGACGACGATCGAGTCGGCCCCGAGGTCTAGGAGCTCCTGCTCGACCATCGTGGAGTTCCCGGGGCTGTCCGGCAGTTGCTCGATGACCCAGCCGTCGGGCACCTCGACGGCGCCCTCGACGTACTCGATGCCCATGCCCAGCATCGAATGCTCCACGGCCTCCGAGGTGATGACCTTGGCCCCCTCGGGGAAGTCCACCCCTGTCACGGCGCTGATGGTCTCGAGAGGCACGTCGTGGCAGCGCGTGGAGAAGGGGTTGCAGACGCCGTACTCGCCCGGCTCGTTCAGCTTCGTGTTCACCGCGATGATCGGCGCCGCCACGACACCCGCGACGATGAGCCCGATGACCAAGAACAGGCCGGCGAGCAGGAGCAGCTGCCGGCCGAGGCGGGGCGGGGCGTACTCGTCCATCTGCTCATCCTCGGCGAGGGCGACCATGGACGCGTCCGCCTGGCGCCCGAGAGGGTTGCGCCCTGCGGATGAGTTGTCAGCCGGTGGTGTCCCAGGTGAGGAAGACCACCCCGACGAGCACCGGCACCAGGGAAAGCAGCGCGATGATCACGCCACCGACGACGCTCGCTGCGCGCTTGTCCATCGCCAACCAGATGCCCCCGACTACGCCGAGGGCGCCGACGATGATCAAGGTCAGGGAGAACGCCACAGAGGTCCTTCCGAGAGCGACGATGGGGAGCTACGAGATGGAGATGCCTGGTGCCACCGTCACCAGCAGCGCCACGGCACCGAGCAGAAGCGGTACCAGCGATCCGACGATGACCACGACGCCCGCGGCGACGCTGAACTTCGCACTGACGACCTCTCGGTTCCGAATGAGGAACAGGCCGGCACAAAGACCGATGAGGCCAGCGGTGAGGCACACGAGCGCGAGGGTCACGGTGCAGATCCTGTCATGAGATGGATCGTTGATCGCTTCAGAGGCTGTCCCAGATGGGGATCGGCATCTGGTGATCTTGACGACCGCGTCCTAGTCTCTGTCCATGGACACGACCGTCGAGATGCGCTTGCGGCAGCTGGCTCTGGTGGCCCAGACCGCTTTCATCCTGGGTCTCGCCGGGATACTGACGCTCTTCGGTATCTGGGCCTCGAACTTCCAGCTCATCGGCGGTAGCGATCCGTGGACGTTCATGCAGGTCATCGCTTATGACGTCGTTCTCGCAGTGTCCGTCCTCGCGCTTCTGACAGCCACCCTGCTCGCCTCTGCGTCGAACTGGCCCGGTCTACGGGTTCTCTCGGTCGTGGCCCTTGCCATAGTCGTCGGCGAGGTCGTTGTGCTCCTCCTCCTTGAGGGGCAACTGACGAGCATTATCGGCGGTGGCCAAGGGCTTATGTCCGACTACGTGCCTTGCGTCACCGGTGGAGACGATCCCCGCTGCACATAGGCAAGCTCAGGGCTTGACGGACGTGGGTGACTCCCGCAGGGTGCCCGATAGCCGATCCCTCACCGAGAGCGGTTCCGGACCGACCTATCGAGACGATCTGGGTCCAGCAACCACGGGGGAGCGGCTGCCGTCCACGAGCGTCCGACGACCGATCGGCTATCGAGACACCGCCATAGGGTCTGGTCATGACTCTGCGCGGCTTCCTCGATTACATCGGCATCACGCGACCGAAGGGCGAGCGCAACTGGTTGCAGAAGCTGCTTGACCGACGCCGCACCCACTGACAGACCATCTATCGAGACGCCGGTGTCGTTCTTGAAACTCCTCCACGTGTGTGGTCAGCCGGCGGGCGGCACTTTGGAGGTGGCAGTCGCAGTCTTGACAAGCGCCCGCAGGATTGAAGGATCGACAGGCCCCAAAACTCGAGCGCTGACGCGTCCCTCGGGGTCAAGGACGAACGTCGCCGGGGTCGCGTTGGGAGCTGTCTCGCCGGCGAATGCGAGCTGAACGCTTCCGGTGTTGGCGTCGATAGCGGTGGGGTAGGTGACGTCGAATCGTCGGGTGAATGCGTCGGCAGTGTCAGGCTGGGCCTTGACGTTTACGCCGAGGAACGCAGCGTCGTCGGCTACGTCTTCGCTCACTTCTTGGAGGTCGGTCGCTTCCATCCGGCATGGAACGCATCCGGCCCACCAGAAATTGAGAACAGCAACCTTGCCTTGATAGTCAGTTGCCGTGATCTTTGTGCCGTCACTGAGCTCGGAGTCGAAATCGATCGGGTCCCCCCGATCCTCGGGCGCTATCTCGGTCACAATCTGGTCAGCTGAGATGTATCCCTTGCCGTCACCCCACTGCTGTTCGAGCCCCGACGATGAGCTGCATCCAGCCACGGCTGCGCCGACTGCCAAGAAGAGGGCCAAGGGGGCCAGAAGTCGACGTGTTCGCACGCGTGAGGATAACTCGGCCAACCTGCGCATGAACAGAATCCATTGGCCAGATCGCCGCATCTCTGAGGGAGCGGTCGAGTCCGGCAATCGTCCGGTGGACGATCCTTTTTTGGTTCGGCCTCCTGACAGCGGACGGCCTCGATGTCGTCACCAGGATGCGGGTAGCGGTTT
>NZ_JACYVL010000023.1:0-10528 GCF_014842245.1 Frigoribacterium sp. CFBP 13707 | reverse complement strand
ACCACGGACGAGGCGACGAGCAGGTAGGCACAGCGTCCCGATAGGGGATCGTCGACCGGCCACGTTGTCGCGAGCCGGGCCACGTTGCCGTTTCAGCGACGGCGTGCCGGCGGCTCTTGGTGTGCCCTGCTGCAATGCTCGAGTCGTGCGGAGCGTCGGTCGTGAAGAAGCCCTGGAGATGTTGAGCGGTTTTGCGCCTGGCCGGAATGTGGGTGACCGCTTCGACGATCTGTTGGTGGGTTTCTCTCGGCAGGACCTAGCGGCTTGCGCGGCATGCTTACGGGACACGGTCGAGGCGATGGACGACTGGGAGTTCCCCTCGGTCATGCCGCTCGAAGTCCACGAGGCCGAGACGGCCGCTGCCGACTTGGAAGCTCTGGCCGACGACGGTCTGCCTTGGGACCCCTCTTCACTGTGGCGTCTAGATCTAGTTCGAGCTCGCCATCTCGACTGGTCTGTTGTCGCCGTCGCAGTTGACGAGGAACCGGGACATGATGAGTCGTGGTTCCGGGTGAGCGTTCGCGAATGCCGATGGCTTGTCGCTGCTGTTCAAAACGCGACGCGTCGGGACCCCGCGCTCATGTCGTCCTCTGTCGCCCCACACGTGGCCGACCTTGCCGTGAGGGAGGCACTGGCTCGAGTCATGACGGACATCGAGCGCCATACCGCGCAGATGTCGTACCGGAGTACACCTGCTCGTGGTGCCAGCGTTGAGGCGTCGCTCGAGATCTCAACGGGGCATGCTCTATGGCAAGCAGAACGTCGGCTGGCCAAGCTCTTCCCGCAGCCGGATCGGGATCTGCTGCCGACGGACGTCTCACGAGGCCGTACCCGCCGTCTTCTAAGGAGATCGTCGAGGCATCGCCTGACGCCACGACGGGCCGATCCGATCAAGGTCTCGTGTTGCGTGACGGACCTCGGTGCAGGATCGCTCGTGCGCCTTGATCTGCGTTGCGCGGATCAGGAATACCTCGCTGGGAAGGCCATCTCAGAGGTCTTCGCACGGTGTGAGAACCTGCAGGAGGCGGCTCGAATGACACTCCGGCAGCCTTGGATTCCGCCTGCCCGATAGGAGGCGACCAGCGGGCGCGGCTCGGCTTCGGTAGATGAAGACGTGTGGCGTTATCGGCGCAGGGTCATCTTCGCCCTGATGCTTGAGGCCTGCCTCTCGAGCGGGTGCGGAGAGAGGCGTTGGGGGCATGTGGAAGTGGCGTGTGTCGGGCGGCTGCGTCGTTGTTCTGGGGATCGCCACGCTGGTCGTGGGCCTTTGGCTTACGGATGCTTGGCTCTCAGGTGCTCTCGTACCCGCCGGCCGAGGTCATCCGCTCTTCGTCGTCACGACTGGTGGGCTGTTCGTGTGGTTAGGTGTCGGTCTTTTCAGTCAGCCGACGCGGGAAGCGGCACGACTGACTCGTGGCGATGAACTGATGGGTCGAGCTCGACGAGCTCACGCAAAGGCACACCAGGACGCGGCTCGACGCGCGCGGCGGAGAGCTCGCTCTGCTCGGTGGCCGTTCAGATGGTTCATTCGCGATTAGGGCGCGCTACCCGGCAAGGGATCGGTCAACAGTCATGCAGGAGGCCCCCATCCCGCGGGTCGTCCCGTCGGCCCAAAGCCCTAACAGAGAGACGGGCAGGGGAGGCTGGCTGTGAGCAGGAACATGCTCATGTTGAAGGCCACAGCAGCGGCGCCAATCAGCCAGAGAGCCGGAACAAGTGCGCGGCGGCCGCGCAGCATGCGATGCCCAGAGAGTGCGGAGGCGAAGAGCCACAGCGACAACTGCATGCCTACCAGTGCGGGCCTGGCCCAGAGGAAGTTGTCGCCCATGATGTCGCGCCAGAAAGTTGCGACGACGATAACGACCAAGGTCGCTACGAAGCCGACGATCAGCACCAAGATCGCGCCCGCGTCGACTCTTATTGGGGGACGCAGAAACGTCAACGACCCGGCGGTGCTCATAACCGAAGCCTAAACGGCTTCACAGCGTCGCTGATAGACCCACGGAGCTGCACGAGACAATGCCCGATAGGCGATCGTTGGCCGGTGCGCTAGTTGCCCTCGTTGCTCCAGATGGGTCGAGCCTGGCGAGCTGCGACTGAGTAGGCGTGATCGTCAAACGTGTGCCGAGCCTCGGACACGTCGAATTCGGGCCAACTCAAGACGAGCTCGAGCCGGCCATCCGGGGGGACGGGCCACAGCCACAGCCGTGCCGAGGTCGTGAAGTAGGAGTCGTCGCCCGACCCGCCCAGTTCCGTGAGGGTCAGCAGCGGTCCTGTCGGAGCCTTGGCGGGATCGTCATGGAACGCGTCGCCGACGTCAGCGACGACTTTCGTGCTGTCGTCGAGGACGACGCCGAAACGGATGCTGCGAGCGGGGTCGACTGCCCCGTTGCCCCAGCGCCCGCCCCCGAACCTGTCCATGAGGGTGGACCAGTCTCGGCGGTTTTGGTGACGGTTGCGGAGCAACCACTGGACGTCGATCTCTAGGCCCGATGCGTGGACCGAGAGCCCGGAGACCGTGACGGCGATGTCGTCGGTCGTGGCCAGGAGTGTCGACACGCCGATACGACTCGGGAGCCAGTCGACAGGGGGCGCAGCCCACTCAGGAGCCACGTAGTGCTCTGACGAGTCGTCGTCGGGAGGCGTGACTTCAGGGAAGAACGTCATGACTCACTTCATCATCTGCACCTGGTCCGCGCAACAGCCTTGGCGAGCTCGTGGATCTGGTCCCGCCTATGCCGTTGCGGATCGTCGGCGGCCATGTGTCGCTTCTGCTCGATGCGTGGCGTCTGGGAAGCTGTCGACGACGACGGGGGCGATGTGCGGCGGGTCTTGGTGTGGGTGATGGTGGTGGCTGCTGCCGGAGCTACGGCTGCGGTGTTCTTGGCGACGCGAATTGCGTCTGCCGCACCGTTGGTGTTCGTCGCGGCAGCATTCCCGCAGCTTGCGTTCTTCGGGGTGGCCCTCGTTTCCGTGGCGGTAGTCATTGCGGCGATCAGGAGCCGCCTCCGACTCGCCACGGCCGCAGGACTAGTCGTCCTCGTCGTTTGCGCCGGCCTCGGAATCGTCCTGACGGCGGGACGGCCTGCACCATCGACAACGGTCAGCGCGTCCTCGATGGCGGGGCAGCTACGAATCCTGTCGTGGAACACCAACCAGCAAGACGTCTCAGCCGAGCAGTTGGGCGCGCTGATCAAGACCGAGCAAGCGAACGTCGTTGCTCTGCCTGAGTACTTCACGGCCGTGGCCGATGGAACTCTCGCCGGGCTCGCCCAAGAGCACGACATGCAGATCATCGGGACCGATTCATCCTCGGCGACATTGCTGATCTCGAAGCATTTCGGCACATATTCGCTGGCCGACCAAGAAGCGACACCGGCGTGGGCTGGGTTCGTCGCGACCTCAGACAATCCCCGTGCCCCCGCCTTGCTCGTGGCGCATCTGCAGCGTCCTTCACTGGTCGACTCGAGCATCTGGCAGAGCCACGCCGACTGGGCGCGGCAACAGTGCGCGGAGCGACGGAACATCGTGGCCGTCGGTGATTTCAACGCCACCCTGGCGAACCTCGGCGGTGACCAGCTCGGCCCGTGTCGGGATGCGGCCGCTGCGCTAGGCCACGAGTCCACAGGCACCTGGCCCTCCGCTTTGCCAGCGTCTCTAGGCGCCGCGATCGACCACACCTTTGTCGGCCCAGGTTGGGAGCCCGCCGCCTTTGCAGTGCTCGACACTCAGGCCGCCCGAGGTTCAGACCACCGCCCCATCGTCACCGTGCTCAATCCAAAGAGCTCGTAAGCCGTCCTAGAAGGGCATCGGCCACGGGGTTTACTTGCGGCCCATTACTCGGCAAGGCAGAGTCGGACGGTGCCACCTGGTTCACTCGGGTGTTGCGGCCGCGGTCGTGACGAGTGCTCGGAGGATTGAAGGATCGACGGACCCGAGGACTCGAGCGCTCACGCGTCCTTCGGGGTCGAGGACGAATGTCGCAGGGGTCGCGTTGGGGGCCGTCTTGCCAGCGAAGGCGAGCTGGACGCTTCCAGTGTTCACGTCGATGGCGGTGGGGTAGGTGACGTCGAATCGTTGGGTGAATGCGTCCGCGGTGGTGGGCTGGTCCCTGACGTTGACCCCAAGGAACGCGGCATCGTCGGCGACGTCCTCGCTTACCGCTTGAAGATCCGCCGCTTCCATGCGGCACGGGACGCACCCGGCGAACCAGAAGTTGAGAACGGCGACCTTGCCTTGATATTCAGCCGCCGTGATCTTTGTGCCGTCGCTAAGTTCGGAGTCGAATTCGATTGGGTCGCCGCGGTCTTCAGGGGCAATTTCGGTCACGACCTGCTCGGCTGAGATGTACCCCTTGTCGTCACCCCACTGCTGTTCGATTCCCGACGATGAGGTGCACCCAGCCACGGCTGCGCAGGTAGCCAAGAGAAGGGCCAAAAGGGACAAACGTCGACGTGTTCGCACGCGTGAGAATAACTCGGCCAACCTGCACGCGAACAGCGTGGCGCTCAGGCGTTCTTTCCCTGACCCGGCTGACCCGTAAAGGGGATTGCTCGGCGGGGCGTGCGTGGGACGTCGCAGGCGTCGACGCGGAAGGCCGGGGTACGGTCTCGCCATGGGGGAACATGAATGCGAGCTGTAGCTGCTGGGATGTTGATGGTGGTCGTTGTGGCGTCACTGGCAGGATGCGTGGCGGCTGTCCCTTTGAGCTCTGCCGACGAGGCCAACGCGGTGGGGTGCGCGCAAGTGACAGTGCATCTTCCTGAGACCATCGCTGAGACCGAAGTGAGACGTGAGACAGATGCCCAGGCCACTGGTGCTTGGGGGGAGCCCGCGTCTGTCCTGCTTCGCTGCGGGGTCACAGAGCCAGGTCCCACGGATCTGCCGTGCTACACGATCCAGGGAGTGGATTGGATCGTCGACTCCCCACAAGACGATCCTGATACCGCCATCCTGACCACCTATGGCCGCTCTCCTGCTGTGGAGGTCGTCTTCGACACAACGACGTTGACGGGCGCTAGCGTCATGGGAGACCTAGCTGATGCCGTCGGGTATCTTCCGGCCAACGGGCGCGTATGCACGAGCGCGGAAGACCTACCCTCCTGAGCCAGGCGTTCTGATGCGCGATCGCCGCACGATCCTGTCGTCGACAGCCCTGACGTGAGCCGGCCCTGTTGGCTTTGCGCCTCAGTCCGATCCCTTGCGTCTAGAGCCCGCCAACCCCGAACCAAAGGGCCGGCATCGACGCGGTGAGCAAGAGCGCCGCTAAACCTAGGCTCCCGACTGTCAGGGGTCGCCGTGCTTCATGTCGGATGCAGCTGGCGATCGCGAGGCCGAGGGAGGTGGCGGACATGATGCCGACAGGTACCCAGGCCGCAAGAAAGATCGGGTAGAGGAACAGCCAGCCTTCGTTGTCCCAGAGGACGACCGGGGCCCACATCGTGGCGTACAGGATCACGTACGAGACGAGAGCCGCAAGGGCCACGATGCCGGACGCCACGGCGAAGGAACTGGCCGCCACGACACGAGACGGGGTGACACGCGGTTCATCGGTTTGGCCAGGCCGCTCCGGGGTGGTCGTCACGATCGAAAGCTAGCAGTCCTAGATAGGGCGTCAACCGCCGGACGACACCTCAGCGTCGTTTACTGGTGCCCGTTAGGGGATGGCTGATCGGGGTCATCGGTAGTGCCGGCTTTAGCCTCTCACTGTCACCACGAATGTTTGGCCTTGGCCTTGAACGGCCTCAGCAGTCCACGGTGCCTCCAGATGTCCATCGTCGTCCTCGTCCAGACCGCGGAGCGCTCGGCCGCTCGGGATGCGGAGGACTGGCCTGGCGGACCCATCCTCGGCTACACAAATGATGTCGACGACCCGCCCACGAACCTTTGTCTCGATACGGGCGGCGTGGTGGGTCGCAAGCACGCGCACGCGACCGTCAGGGTCCTGCCACCGCGTACACGTCAGGTCGACCCATTCGTCTCGCTCGATGGCGTCGCCGCAGCACAAGTGCTCCAAGACGTCCACTTCGACCGTCACATGAACCATCTGTCCTCCCGCTCCATCGTCCTACCCTTCCTCAAAGCAAGCCGGATGTAACGCATGACGAGGTGCGGGAAATCGAACTGCGCCGAGAGGGGATCGGCTACCGAACGGGCGACGCCTCTCGCCGTGCGAGTCGCCGCAGGGTCAGTGCTGCCGTGAGGCCGGCACCTGATGCGGCAATTAGGCCGACAGTGGTTCCGGAAAGGGGATCACCGAGAAGGAGACCTAGGGCCAGGCCTGTTGAGATACCGACAACCGCTGCTGTGGCCAACACCGCTGATGTCTGGCTCCTCGATCTGCCCCAGCGGTGACGCTGCCGCCACAGCGACGCGCTGACGAGTCCGGCGACCGCTCCGATGAGGGCGAAGACCACGGCAGCAGGAACGGCGTAGACGAGCGCGGTGACGACCCATCCCGTGATCCCGGCGCCGTCGAGTCCGGCGAAGGCACCCCACACGACCATCCACACGATGGGCAGCAGCAGCGCACAGCCGGCGCCGACCGCTGCCCCCGTCCCGACCAAGACGCGCACATCCGATCGCGACGCGCGCACCGGACGCTCCACGGCAACGCTCATCTGGCCTCCCCTTTCTTATGAGGCTAGGGCTTGCGCCCGGGCATGGGCATCCCCCGACTAGGTGCGTCGACCCTCCTGAGGAGACGAGCTACGCAGCACGATAAGCGCCCCGGGGAAGGGGGCCTGCGTCAGTGTCCGATAGCCGATGGCTATCGAGATCAATCAGGAGGCCTCGTGAAGCGCACTCAGAGATTGCCCTTTGTTTGCGGACGCCGGCCCTGCCCGAACAGGGGCCTGCGGCCACAATGCAGCATTCAGTAGCCTTCCCGCGTGAGTCGCGCGGCTATGAGAACCTCTGTCCACGTCGTGCGCGCGATGATGCCGGCCTCTCGGCGGCGTTACCAGGCGTTGCGGTGGGTCGGACTCGGGCTCGTCGTGGTCGGCGTCGTCCTGGCCGTGCTCGGGACGGGGATTGTTGGCGTGTTCGCCGTCGTCGTGGTCCTGGGGGGTGGCGTTCTGCTCACCGTCTCATCGGCTCGGTGGTGGAACTTGGCCGTCGACACCGCACGGTCGATCCGTGCCGAGGACGATCCCCGGGCCTGGCCGTTTACCGATCACCCGACTGTCTTGGTCGCCGCCATGAGCAGAGCGCGCCGGACCACCCTGCTGCTCAGTGCGACCCTCTCCGCCCTGGCACTCGTGGCGGGGATCGGTAGCTGGGGCCTCCCCGCGCTGGACCCCGCGCAGCCGACAGTAGCCATTTCGGCAGTCGGCGACGAGCCTGTCTCGACACCGACATCGACCGGCATTTCCACCCGTGGCGCCCACGGTTTGCCCGTCTCGCCGTTCGACGTTGAGGGCGAAGGCGTGCGCATCGGGCAGGTCGAGGATGAGGACGCCTGGTGGGCGCTCTGCGGGGCGGCCATGGGTGACTCCGACTGTCTGGCTTGGGGCGTCGTCGCTTCCGTCGAGTGTGACCTTGACGTGACGATCGGCTTCGCCGACACCGAGACCGGGCCGAGCGCACGCACTGAAGAGCGATCGGTCCGTGTCCGACCGGGGACGCCAGCGTTCATCGCCTCGGTCGGTGAGGAGACGTGGAGCAGCATCGACGCCGCCGAGTGCCGACCGCGACCGGACGTCGACGACCACGTCGCGACATGGTTCCCCACCCTCGACTACGAGGCTCAGCCCGAAGGGTGCTGGGCCCTCGGTTGCATCGGGTTCGACGTTATCCCCAGTCGCGACTGCCCGCGAGCGGACGTGCAGTTCGCCGTGTACGACGGCTACGGCGGCACCGGGAATCCACACGACCTCGTCATCCCCGTTGAACTCCAGGAGGACGTACCCACCACCGTGTGGGCCGGCGGCGTCGAGAGTTTCGAGGGTGACGCCGTCCTCACCCGAATCTCGTGCCAAGCTCAGCCGAACGTCGATCGCGCTGCTGCAGGTGGGCAGCACACGGACAGCTAGCGCTTACTTCCGTTCAGGTAGCCCGTCGGTCAGCGGTCGGTACTCGGGCCGCACCTCCGCCAGAGGATGAGTCGTGCGGCTGCGTCCGATAGGGGATCCCTGAGTGGTCGTCGGAGTGTCGCGTGTATCTTGCGACTTGAATATCATGATCAGTTGAATATAGTGGGCGCATGACCCAATCAGAGATGCGCGAGCCGACGATGCTCGTCCTGACTTCACTCGCCGGCGGGCGCAAGCACGGCTACGCACTGATCGCCGACGCCGCAGAACTCTCCGGTGGCCGAGTCCAACTCAAGGTCGGCACCCTTTACGCCGCACTCGACCGGCTCGTAGAGCAGGGGCTCGTCGCCGTGGCTGGCGACGAAGTGGTCGACGGGAGGAACCGCCGATACTTCGAGATCACCGCCGAGGGCATCGACGAACTCCGGGCCACGGCAAGCCGTCTGGAAGCGAACGCCGCAGCGGCTCGCGCGCGGATCTCGGAATGGCGGCCGCGAGGCATCGCCGGTCAGGTGCAGTTCGGAGGTGCCTCGTGAGCGTCGTCGGCACGGATCGCCAGCACTTGGAGCAGCGATATCGACGGCAGCTCCGGTGGTATCCGGGGCGTTGGCGCCAGGAGAACGAGGACGCGATGGTGGGGACACTGCTCGACGTGGCCGAGGAAGAAGGGCGCGAACGCCCACGCCGGGCAGAGATGCTCGACCTAGCCGCACACGGGCTCGGTGCCCGCCTCTCCGCCGTGTTCCCGGCCACTTCCAGGGACCAGGCTGCGAGCTTTGCTCTCGCAACAGGGGTGGCATGGTCGCTGGTTTACTTCATCGTGCAGGACTGGATGCCCTGGAACCCCGGGGCGCACGCTTTCGCTCTCGACCCGTTCGGTCCGTTCAACAGTGCCGGTGTCCTGGTCACGGCGCTGTGGGTTCTGGCCGGGGTGCTTGTGCTCGCCAGGCGCGGCACGGCCGCCAGGTTCAGCACTCTAGGCGCCGCGGCACTGGCCGTCGTCTTGATCGTCGTGCAGACCCCGTCGTCACCGGAGTACACGGTGGTGTACCCGAGCCCTGACCGGGTGACGTTCGTCCTCCTCGCAGGTCTTGGCCTCATCGCTGCTGTCGGCAAGCCACGCCGAGAGTGGACGGCCGCTGCGTCGGCTGCAGGCTGGTTCGCCGCTTTGTCCGGCGCGTTGCTCATCATGAACCAGCTCGACAGGGTCTCGGTTCCGCTGGCTGCCGGGCGACCGGGTTGGTACGACTTCTTCAACCGCTACCTCTGGTCAGGCGGCCCGCTGGGCCCCGGCGTGGTGGGCATCTTGATCGTGGTTGCCCTATCTGCCGCAGTCGCTTTCCGAGTCACCGGGCACCGCCTTGGAGGCACGCTCGTCTTATCGGCCGTGCCCTGGGCAGCCAGCGATTTAGTCAACTGGGCCATTTACCTAAGGGACGACCCCTCGGCCCTTGTCCTGGCTGTAGTGATGGTCGTCGTCTGGGTCGCGCTGTCAATTGCGGCCCTGACGTTGCGACCCCGAGTGCGGGAGGAAGGGCAGGCTCATGGAGCACCCGATCCGGCCTGACGACATCGACCTGCCACCAACTCAACCCATCGACATCAGTCATTGGCTGACCCACGGTGATTCGGCAGAACGGTAACGGAGACCGCTAGAGCGACGTCGTAGACGGTGCCCGATAGGGGATCGGCTACCGGGCCTGCGGCCCTCGACTGCGGGCTAGGCAGAATGGCCAATCACCGCCACTGTGGATCGAATGAGCGCTAAGCGGCTGGTTTGGGTGGCTCTGCCGGTTCAGATGGTGGTCTGCGGTGCCTTGCTGTTCGTAGACGGTTTGGCCGCATTCTCGAGTGTCGCCACCGAGGGGGCGTTCACGGCGTTAGCAGTAGCCGTAATCGCGGCCGTCACGACGATCGCGGCTCTGATCGTTGGGCTTCCGCTTCGTCTCGTGCCTGGGCTGCGCCGCTTGTGGCTTCGGCATCCCCTGGTGACGGTGGTCGCCCTGGGAGTGTCGATCGTTGTTGCCGTGACTGCCTGGTTCGTTGGGGAGGCAGGGATGCAACACTTCACTTCGTTCCAGGGGATGCCTGCTTACGAGGCCTATGTGCCTGACTGGCCGGTAGCGATCACGGGCTGGCTCTTGCTCGCCGTGACCAGCGCGCATGCTTGGTGGCCTCACGCTCGTTTGGCGGAAGCAGCCTCTAGGCCGATCGCCCGCTAAGTCCGTCCGATAGGGGATCGCTCGCCGGTCAAGGACGCGTCGTCAGGAGGCGACGGTCTCGTATTCGGCGTCCATCTCTGATGCAAGCCCTTCTAGGTCAATGGCCGACGGCTCACCAGTAGCCACCCCGGTGAGGTCCACCACCATCCAGTTGCCGCCATGCACCAATGGCACGGGACCTTGTTGGGTATCGCTCCACAGGTCAAGAGCCTTGTCCAGTGCGGCCTGGTCCCCATAGAGGTCGATCTGCACGTGAGGCAGGCACAGCACTTG
>NZ_JACYVL010000022.1:0-11765 GCF_014842245.1 Frigoribacterium sp. CFBP 13707 | reverse complement strand
TCCCGGGCGGAGCGGCCAGGCCTGGGCCCGCAGACCCGCCGACCCGCGGGACCGCGGGACCGCAGGCCAGGAGGCCTGCGGTCCCGCGGGTGCGCCGTGAGGACGTCAGGGGGCGCTCGACACCGGCAGCTCCTCGGGGGTGTCTCCGTGGCCACGTCGGCGACGACGGACGTGGAGCGCCACGGAGGCCACGAGCATCACGGCCCCGGCCAGCGTCACGCCCAGCGCCGCCGCACCCGCCTGCAGGCTGCCGTCCGCCCCGGTGAACGCCAGCCCCGCCGGTGCCGTCGCCGGCGCGGGCGTCTCGGCGGGGAGCTCGGGGACCTCGGGGGCCACCACGCTGAACGACTCCGCGAGGTGCACGGTCGTGTCGGCGAACGCGGGCACCACCTGGACGCCGTCGGCGTCAGGCACGGAGCCCTCCGACGTGAACAGGAACACGTAGTGGCCCTCGCGCTCCACCGGGAGGCACGGCGACTCGTAGGTGCCGTCGCCGCTCACCGTGGTGCTGGCCCGGCCGGCGAGCAGGGCCTCGTCGATCTCCGCGATCGGGCCGAGGTCGTGACCGGCGGCGAGGGCCTCGGGGAATGGACCGACGAGAACGGTGTCGACCCGCGCCTCCGGCGCCTGGCCGTTCCACTCGGTGACGGTCAGCTCGTCGCTGACGCAAGCGCCGGGCTCGACCTGGTCGGCCCCCACGACGGTGGTGGAGACCTCGGGCGCCCACGGGACGAAGGTCGTCTCGGAGGCGGTGCCGAAGGGAGAGCGCCAGCCCTGCACGCGGTCCCGGCCCGCGTCGACCGGGGTGTCGGAGGGGTCGATCGTCTCCACCCACGTGAACCAGCCGCCGCTCGGCAGCTCGCAGCCCGGCGTCGTGTAGGTGCCGGGGCCCTCGTCGACGACGACGCTCACGTCGCAGACGACGGGCGCGTCGGAGGGCCAGTCGTCGGCGCGCGCGACGGGCTCCCGGAAGGGGCCGAGGAGGCGGCTGCGCACGGTGACGGGGACGGGCTGCCACGTGCCCGCGACGTCGTGGCGGCCCCACTCCGAGAGGAGCCCCTCGCCCGGCAGCACGTCGACGGTGAGCTGGTCGGTGACCGTCGTGCCGGGCTCGGCGACGACGTCGCTGGTGCGGGTCTCTACCCGGGGGCGGAAGGGCAGCGGCGAGAGGGCCTCGGCGCTCGCCGCGCCCGAGGCCTCGACGCTGGTGCCGCCGGAGAAGAGGATGCGCTGCGAGCCGGCCGGGCTCGTTCCGGCCGTGACGATGCGCCCGTAGGGCAGCCCGTCGAAGCGCGTGTCGGCCGACACCTCGACCTGGGCGAGGTCGCCGGTCGCGCGGAAGTCGAGGTCGACGCCGTTCTGGACGACCGCCGTCGTCGAGCCGTCGGCGAACGCCCCGCCCGTGAGGGCGACGGTGCCGTCGTGCTGCGGCGTGAGCAGCTCGGGCCCGCCGCCGACCCGGTCGACGGACAGGTCGGAGCGGAGGGTGCCCGTGCCGTCGTCGCGGAGCTCGACGGAGGTCGACGCCGTGACGGAGGTCGACGCTGCGGCCGTCGCCTCGGCCAGCATCTCGTTGGCCCGGTCGAGCACGATCGGCCAGCGCTCGTTGGCGCGCCCCGCGTAGTACCGCTGGGTGTGCCCGTTCAGCCCCGTGATCGTCCACACCGCGAGCTGCCCCGCAGCGGCCGTGTCGGCGTCGGTGGTGTCGCCCCAGGTGCGGGCGATGTAGGCCAGGCGAGCGTGGTCGGCGGTCGAGACGCCGACCACCTCCGAGCCGGTCTCCGTGTCGTAGTGGTTGCCGACGGGCGACGACTTGCCGGCCTCGAGGCAGAAGGCCTGACGCCCGTCGTCGAGTCGGTAGGTGCCGAGGTACGAGACGCCGTCGCCGCGCCAGAGGTGGCCGGTGCCGAGGCCCGCGCCCGTGACGGCCGTGGCGGGCGCCGCGAGCCAGAGCGGCCCGGCCACGAGGGCGAGGACGATCAGGAGGGCCGTGAGGAGAGCAGGACGAGGTGGCCTGGGAGGGCGGTGCGATGAGGTCATGCGATGACCCTGGCGAAGGTGTCGCGGCGGATGAGGGACGACCTTTTCTTCCTGTGGACGACGAGGCGGGGGGCGTCGCGGGGGAGGACGGGCCCTACCCGTCGACGCTGTCTCGATCGCGACGCGGGCCCAGTTCGGCGAGGTGAACGTGGCGATGCCGTCGCGGTACCTGCAAGAGATCCCGGTCGAGCTGATCGACTGGAAGCAGTCGCCCGGCATGGCCGACAGTCGAGGAGGCACGCAGCCGCGGGCGCTCAACGCGCGTCGCGAGGGCGGTGCGGGCGACCGTCTCGGCTCGTCCCCGCGCGCCAGCGGCGGCTACGGCGGCGGCAGCTACGACCGCGCGACCGCGGCGGCCAAGACCAAGCCGAAGACGGAGTGGTCGAACCGGGTCACCGGCACCGTGCGCGACAACGGCGACCTCGAGCTCGAGCAGGGCGACCGCATCTCGCACGTCGACTTCGGCGAGGGCCGTGTCATGGCCGTCACCGGCGTCGGTGCCCGCCGCATCGCCGAGGTACTGTTCGACACGGCCGGCCGCAAGAAGCTGCTGATCAAGGTCGCGCCGATCGAGAAGATCTAGCGGTTTCCCCGCCACGCACCACGTTCTCGCACGGGAACCACGCCGCGGCGTGGTTCGGGTGCGACGACGTGGTTCGTCGTCACGGGGCGGGGCGTGACCGCCGCAGCGTGAAGCGGTGGTCGCCCACGACGATCGTGTCGGCGGGCGTCAGCTGCACGCCGACCCCGGGCTCGACCGTGACCGGCCCGCCGTCGGGGCGGAGGAGCGTCGTGCCGTTCGCGGAGTGGAGGTCGTCGATCACCACGGCCCCTGCGTCGTCGGCCCAGACACGGAAGTGGGCGCGCGACAGCTGACGCGTCTCGTCCGTGACGGTGATCGACGCCGGGGGAGCTGGCGCGGTGGTGAGGGCTGCTGCGGGGGCTGTGGCAGCCACGTCGGCGGTGGTCGAGACGCCGGGTGGCGGCGCGGCGTGTCGCGGGCGTCGGCCCACGACGACGCCGTCGCGGTCGACAGGGACGGCCTCGCCGTCGGGGAGGACGAGCTCGTAGGAGCGCGGACGGAGGACCGTCACGTCGAGGTCGTCGAGGTCGTCGAGGCCTTCGGGGTCGTCGAGGTCGGCGGGCGCGGGCGAGGGCACGTGCCGTCGGGGAGGGGGCACGGCGGGGCCTGGCGGGATGACGGCGGCCGCCGCGGGAACGGCTGTGACCAGACCCTCGGGAGGCGGCGGAGGCAGCGTCTGCACCCGTGACAGCAGGCCCTGGTCGCGCAGCGCAGCGACGGCCGCGGCGTCGACGACGATCGGGCCCTCGGGTGGTGCCCCGCGCCTCCCCAGGCTCCTTCTTCTGGTCATTTCTCGTCCATTCTGTGGAAAGTGGTGCGACCAGTCTGTCTCATGTGGAATATTCATGGCAGTCGTCATTCCTGACGGCTCGACGAGACAGGAGAACCCATGGCCAACGTGACCGTGACCTACGACGACCTGCGCACGCAGGCGACCCACCTGCGCACCGGGCAGGCGTCGATCGAGGAGCAGCTCTCGCGCCTCAAGGGGCAGATCGACAACCTGGTGGCCTCGGGCTACGTGACCGACAGCTCCTCGAAGGCGTTCGCGACCACGTACGGCGAGTTCAGCACCGGTGCGAGCACGACCATCGCTGCCCTGGACAGCATGGCGCGGTTCCTCGAGAACGCGGCCGAGACCCTGCAGGCGGCCGACGAGCAGCTGGCCGCCAGCCTCCGCTGACCCCTGACCGCTGACCACCCCGGTGGCCGTGCCGGCGACGGCATGGCCACCTTCCTGAGGAGCACACATGACCAGAGCGACCCTGTCGTTCGACGCTGAGGCGCTGCGGCGGTTGTCCACGACCCTGAGCGGCGTCAAGACCGTCTTCGACGCCCCTGGAGCGGCGACGGTCTCGCCCGAGCACCTCGGCCACCCCCGCCTCGCGCAGCGGGTCGACTCCTTCACCCGGAGCTGGGACGACACCCGGCGGGTCCTGAGCGACGAGATCGGTGGACTGAGCACGTCCGCGACGTCCATCGCTGACGGGTTCACGGCGGCGGACGAGGGCCTCGCCGCCGCGTTGCCGGACGAGGAGGCGTCCTCATGAGGGTGGACGGCGCATTGTCCAAGGCAGGTGTCGCGGGTGACCCCGACATGGTGTCGGCCGCCGCGACGCGCTTCGGGCAGACCGCCGAACTGATCGCGTCCGCGGCTGAGGGGCTCCACCAACTCGACGTGGAGGCCGCACAGAGCGATGCGATCGAGGCGTTCCTCGCGAAGGCGGGGGAGGTCGAGACGCAGCTGCGGCAGGTGCACCGGCGGTACGTCGGCGCCTCCGACGCGCTCCGGACCTACGCGACGGCCCTGCGGAACGCGCAGGAGCAGGCCGGCCCGGCCGTCCGAGAGCACGAGGCTGCGGTCACCGACCGCGACGCAGCCACCGTGCTCGCCGACCGCTACGAGGGCATGGCCCTCCTGGCGACGAGCGAGGAGGCGCAGCTCGACTACCAGGAGCTCGCTCGCGTGCAGCGCCTCCGCGAGGAGGAAGCATCGGGACGGGTGGTGAAGCACGGCCGTCAGGTCGACGACGCCGTCACCGACCTCGAGGCCGCCGCGACGGCGGCCATCGCCTGCTTCGACGACCTCGGCGCCGACGGCCTCGGCGACTCGTGGTGGGACGACGTCCGCGGGGCCGCAGGCACCGCCTACGACGCCTTCCGGACGTGGATGGAGGAGAACGACGCGTGGATCGACGTCATCGCCACCTGGACAGACCGTCTGGGGATGGCGCTGGGGCTGGCCGCCATAGTGTTCCCGGCCTTGGCGCCGTTCGCGGCAGCCGCGTTGGTCTTCTCGTTCGCCTTGACGGCGCTCCGCGCTGCGGCAGGCACCGCGACCCTCTTGGACCTCGGGCTCAGCGCACTCTCGTTGGCGACGATGGGCACGGGCGCGGCATTGGTCAAGGGAGCTGGTTCAGCGGTCAAGGGCGTCCAGGCGGCACGCGCGGCTGAACTCGTGCGAACGGGCGTGCCGCCCCGCCTCGCTACTGCATGGGTGAGCGCGTCGTTCTCCCGGGGAGCGCCGGGCATCGGCGACAAGATGCTCGCCCGATCGCTGGGCGACGTGGACGCGGCCCAGATCAGATCGTTCTTGCGGTCGGGACGGCCCGGCTCTGCGGCCGATGACGTCGAGACCGTGACACGGATCGTCCGCCAGCTGGACACTGCCCGCTTCCTGAACGGTCTCGGGCAAGTCAAGGCCGTCGTCGAGGAGATCGTGGAACCCACACGAGCTCAGTGGGCGGTGACGAGATCGTGAGTGCTCCCTCGCGCCGATCCGCGACCGGGCGCCGACGGGCTGCACACAGCAGAGCGACACGGCGCCCTGGTGTGACCATCTACATGGTCGCGTTCCTGGCTTGTGGTCTCTGGTATTGGGGGGTCCAGCTCTATCTCGCCAGTGTGCCCCTCGTGCTCCTGATGTCGGGCCGAGAGCAGTCACCGAGACTCGGGCTGCTGTCGGGTGCTCCGGGGGAGCCTCCCGTAGTGGGGTCGAGCCTGCCTTTCTGGATCAGCTGTGTGGTCCTGATCGTCCTAGCAGTCGAGACCGTTCGGACACCGGCGAAGTACGGCTACCCACTCGAGCCCGGGTTCGTGACCCTGTACTTGCTGTTGTCAGGTCTCTTCGCCGCGGGCTACAGCGCGATCTCTCCGGATTCCGCACGATGGCCCCGGGACAGCATCTACCCGGCTGCCGTGCTTCTCCTCGCTGCGGCCGTCGTGGGAAGCATCTGCCTCGTGCGATGGCTGCGACGCATCCCCGCGTCGAGCCCTTCGGGCACCGAGGCAGGTGGCCCGACCGAGTTGTCGGCGAATGTGGGGGCTCATGTCTGAGACAGCCTCGGGTGGCCCCGTCGCCGACGCGTACGCGATGGCAGTGCCCCGGACCTTCGTTCGTGTGACGACTCCAGGGGAGATCGTCACACCTCCCGGAAGCCATCTCGAGGCAGCGCAGTGGGCTCAGTTCGAACAGATGCGCGCCCGACTGTCGGAGTCTTCGACGCAGCGTGGGATGGACGGGCTCGTCCTCGATGCATTCGTGACCGCCGGCCGGATCCCCGGTCTGGACGGCACGGCGAGCGTCCTGGTGACGCTCGTGCCCACCGCGCCCGGTGCCGGGGCCGACCTCGACCGGCTGCTCCTCGCGCGAGTCGCCCGGGGCGCCGAAGCGATGTCCGTAGGACGTGAGGCAGCCGTCGCGTGGAACGGGGACCGAGACGGCACACGTGCCGAGGTCGCCGATGACCGCGTGCTCCGCCGTCGGACGGTGCTGGCACGTGTCGCAGGGAGCGACTGTCTGATGGCGTCGTTCACGCTCACCGTGATCAGCGGCCGGGCCGTTGCTGGCCTCGGCCTCGCATCGCAGCCGCGACCGCGCCGTCCGGATGAGGAGTCCATCGAGGTGGCCGACGCGCTGGTCGAGCTCTTCGACGCGATGATGACCACCGTTCGCTGGCTCGACGACCAGGGGCGCGTCATCACCGATCGACCCACGACATGACGGGCGCACCCGCCCGCCCCTCTCGAGAAGGAACAGGCATGACGCACCACGAACTCACCTCCGACGACATCCAGCCGACGGGCGACGACGGCCTCGATCCCCGCACCGCCGACGGGTGGGAGGTGCTCGTCGAGCACGACCCCGGACTCTGGATCGCCCTGCCCGCCCGATGGCCCCACCAGGGGCACGACACCGCCAGGTCGTGGATCGCCGCCACCGTCCGCGACGTCGTCGCCCGGACGGCGGCCCCGACCCGGGCCGGCAAGAAGTGGCTCGTCAAGGTGCTCGACCGGCTCGCGACCTGGCAGACGCCCAATGAGCTCAAGTTCATGTACCTGCCCTCGCTGAGCAGCGAGCTCAGCCTGCTCCGGATCCAGTTCGGCCTCGTCTACGGTGACCGGGAGGCGACCCTCCGCGAGCTCGTCCTCGAGAGCGACCTGCCGGGGATCGAGCCGCCCGTCCTCGAGGACGTGACCACCGACTCCCTCGGCCTCGGTGTCTACGGGCTGCGCTACGCCGAGCTGGACGGCGGCATCACGGTCACCAGCATCTTCGCGTTCCGCTCGGGGCCGTTCGACCTCCGGGTCACGTGCGACGTCGGCCCGCCCGAGTTCGTCCCCGTGAAGGTGCCGGTGGCGCGAGCCTTCGTCGACGGCATCAGCGTCGTCAGGGCGACGTGAGGCTCACGGTCACCGTCCGCGACGGAGTGACGGGCGCCTCGGCCGACGTCGTGTTCGAGACCTCGCCCGACACCACGGTGGGGGAGCTCGTCGCACAGGCTGCACCGCTGGTCGGCATCCGCGCCGACGGTCCGGATGCCGCAGCTCTCGGCACCGCCGTCACGGTCGACGGCGCCCGCGTCGCCGAGAGCGCGCGCATCGCCGAGGGAACGGTGCTCGAGGGCTGCGTCCTCACGATCGGCGGTCCTCCTGGCGTCGCCGCACTGCCGCCCGACCTGCCCAGCATCCGCATCGTGGGCGGCCCCGGGGCCGGCACGGTCTTCCACGTCGACCCCGGCACCGTCGTGGTCGGATCGGCGCCCGAGGCGACGGTCCGTCTCGCCGCGCGAGGAGTCGCCCCGGTCGCGGCCCTCGTGCAGCTCGACGGAGCATCGCGCTTCTCGATCACTCCCGTGGCCTGCGACGACCCCGACGTCCCGCCCGTCACCGTCGACGGCGTGCCGCTGACGACGACGATCGCGCTGACGCCGTCGTCGGTGGTCGAGCTGGGGGAGGTGCTGCTGGGCGTCGCGGACGCCGGGACGGCCTCCGCCGCGATCGGCCTCGCCGAGGGCGGAGGGCGACTGGAGCACGCACGCCCACCGCGACTCCTGCCCGAGCCCCCCACGACCGCCTTCCGGTACCCGGCGCAGCCGCAGGCGCCCCCTCGGCGCCCCCTGCCGATCGTCGCCGCCGCCGCCCCGCTCGTCATGGGCGGCGTCATGGTGCTGGTGCTCGACAACCCGACCTTCCTCGTCTTCGGACTGCTCTCGCCGGTGATCCTCGTCGGCAACTACCTGTACGACCGGCGCAACGGCCGGGTGACGCACCGCGAGGCCCTCGCGTCGCACGCGGCCACCCGCCAGGCGGTGGCCGCCGACGCCGCGGAGGCGGTCGTGCGTCGGCAGGACGAGCTGCGGTCCAGCTGCCCGGACGCCGCGACGCTCCTCGACCTGGCCGTCCGGCGTCGCGCCCGGCTCTGGGAACGGCGCCGGGACGACCCCGACCACCTGACCGTGCGGATCGGCGTCGCCGACCTGCCCTCCGGCGTCACCCTCGACGACCCTGACCTGCTGGAGCACCGACGCACCGTCGCCAGCCCCGCGCGGGCCGTGCCCGTCACCGTGGCGCTCGCCGACCGGGGTGTCGTGGGGCTGCACGGGCGCACCCCCGAACGCCGGGCGCTCGCCGCGTGGATGGTGGCCCAGCTCTGCGTCCTCCAGAGCCCTCGAGACCTCATGGTCGTCGTGCTGACGGACCGCGACGCCGAGGAGCACTGGGGCTGGCTCGCCTGGGTGCCCCACGCCCGCCCCGACGAGGGAGACGCGGACAGCCGCGTCCGCCTCGGCAACGACTCCGAGTCCGTCGCCCGGAGGCTCACCGAGCTGGCCGCCGTCGTCGACGCGCGACAGCGGGCCCGCCGTGAGTCGAGCGGCGCCGTGCTGGACGCCCCCGACGTGCTCGTCGTCGTCGACGGCTCACGCCGGCTCCGGGCGCTGCCGGGCCTCGTCACGGTGCTCCGCGACGGACCGGCCGTCGGGGTCGTCGCACTCTGCCTCGACTCCGACCGACGGTCACTGCCCGAGGAGTGCGTCACGGTCGTGCAGGCCGGGCGCAGCGCCCACGAGCTCTCCGCCCACCGCGAGGCCGACGTCCAGCACGTGCGGGTCGACGCCCTGCCCGTCGGCTGGCACGACTCCGTCGCGTGGGCGCTCGCCCCCGTCGTCGACGTCGACGACGGGGGCGACACCGGCGGACTGCCGACGTCCTCGCGCCTCCTCGACGTCCTCGGCCTCGACCGCCCGAGCGGCAGGGCCGTCCTCGCGCGGTGGGCCGAGAGAGCGCCGAGCACCGAGGTGCTGCTCGGCGAGGGCGTGGACGGTCCCTTCTCGATCGACCTGAGGCGGGACGGCCCCCACGCCCTGGTGGCCGGCACGACGGGCTCGGGGAAGTCCGAGCTGCTGCAGAGCGTCGTCGCCTCGCTCGCCGCGTCCAACGCCCCCGACTCCATGACCTTCGTGCTCGTGGACTACAAGGGCGGTGCCGCCTTCCGCGACTGCGGCCCGCTGCCCCACACCGTGGGCATGGTCACCGATCTCGATCCGCACCTCGTCCAGCGGGCGCTGACGAGCCTGGGCGCCGAGCTCCACCGTCGTGAGCAGCTGCTCGCGCTCGCCGAGGCCAAGGACCTGGAGGACTACGAGGAGGCGCGTCGCCGGTCCGAGGGCGGAACGCTCCCGACCCTGCCCCGCCTCCTCATCGTCATCGACGAGTTCGCGAGCCTCGCCCGGGAGCTGCCCGACTTCGTCACCGGGCTCGTGAACGTCGCCCAGCGGGGGCGCTCCCTCGGCATCCACCTCGTGCTCGCGACGCAGCGACCGTCGGGAGTGGTGTCGTCCGAGATCAGGGCCAACACCAACCTGCGCATCGCCCTGCGCGTCACGGACGCCGGCGAGAGCACCGACGTCATCGACGCCGCCGACGCCTCCCGCATCCCCCGGTCCGCACCGGGGCGCGCCCTGGTGCGCCTCGGCGCGGGGGCGCTCGTGCCGTTCCAGGCCGGGCGTGTCGGCGGCCGCGCCGAGCGCGAGTCCCGACCGGACGGCACCTGGTCTGCCCGGCTGTCGTGGGACGGGGCGGCCGGGCCGGAGCCCCGTCCGCCCGCGACCGCCGCCGTCGGGGACCACGAGACGACCGACCTGGTCCAGTTCGTCGCCGCCGTGGTGGAGGCCGAGGCGCTCCGCGGCGGAGAGCGGCCGCACCGGCCCTGGCTGGACGCGCTGCCCGCCCTCGTCGAGCTGGAGCACCTCGTCGGTGCCGAGGCCGGAGGCGGCGGACCACCGCGCACCCTGCCGCCCCTGCCCTTCGGGCTGGAGGACCACCCTCGGGAACAGGCCCGGCGGACAGCAGCACTCGACCTCGACGTCGACGGGCACCTGTTCGTCGCGGGCGCCGCCCGGAGCGGGAGGTCGCAGGTGCTGCGGACCCTGGCGGCGTCGATCATCCGCCACACCTCGAGCGCCGACGTGCACCTCTACGGCATCGACTGCGGCAGCGGGGCGCTGCTCCCGCTCGCGTCGGCGCCGCACACCGGCGCCGTCGTGCGCCGCACGGAGGTCGAGCGGGCGCGCCGCCTGCTGGCACGCCTCGTGGAGGAGACGCTCCGGCGGCAGACGGTGCTCGCCGCCGGCAGCTGGGCCAGCGTCACGGAGCAGCGCCGGGCCGCCCCGGAGGAGGACCGCCTGCCCCACGTCGTGCTGATGATCGACCCCTGGGAGGGCTTCGTCGCCAGCCTCGGCGACCTCGACCTCGGCGAACCGGTGGAGCTCGTCACGCTCCTGCTGCGCGAGGGGGCGGCCGTCGGCGTGCACCTCGTCGTGACGGGGGACCGGCTCCTCGTCAGCGGCAGGATGGCGACGCTCGTCGAGCGCAAGCTCGTCCTGCGCATGGCCGACCGCGCCGACTACGGCCTCGCAGGCCTCGACCCCAGGTCGATGCCCGACGAGCCCGGCCCCGGGCGCGGAGCGGACACCGTCAGCGGCGCGGAGACCCAGGTGGCGGTGGTCGGTGCCGACCCCTCGGGCAGCGCCCAGGCCGAGGCCCTCCGCGAGGCGGCGGGCGAGGCCGTCCGCCGTGACCTCGCCGTGCCGCCCGGCCGCAGGCCGTTCCGGCTCGACCGGCTGGACGGCGACCTGACCTTCGACGGCGCGTGGTCACGTCACGATCCCGCTGCCCTCGGCAGCGCCTTCGCGATGGTGGGGATCGGCGGCGACGACCTCGTGCCGGTCGGCCCGCGCCTCGCCGACGCTCCGGGCACGTTCGTCGTCGGCGGCCCGCCACGGAGCGGACGCAGCACCGTCCTGGTCAGCATGGTGCGGTCCCTCCTCGCCCAGGGGCTCGAGGTGGTCGTCGTCACACCGCGGTCGTCACCGCTCCGGAGCCTGGACGGGCTGCCCGGGGTGGTGGCCGTGCTGCGTGGCCCCGACCTCCGCTCCGACGAGCTGGACGCCGTCCTCGGCGACGAGGCACCGGAAGGGCGGGTGCTGGTCGTCGACGACGCCGAGCTCGTCAAGGACGCCCCGGCGGCGGCGTGGCTCGCCGACTTCGTGCGCTCGTGCGCCGACGGGCCCGGTGCCCTGGTGGCCGCGGGGTCGGCCGCGGACCTCGGCGTCGGCTTCACGGGCTGGCACGCCGACCTCCGCCGGAACCGCTGCGGCGCCGTGCTCAGCCCGAGGATGACCTCGGACGGGGAGCTCGTCGGGGCACAGCTGGCCCGCAGCGCCACGTCAGCTCGCCCCCGACCGGGGCGGGCCCACGTGCACCTCGGCGACGGCGTCACCGTGCCCGTGACGGTGCCCCGCGGCTGACGTTCCCGGGCGGAGCGGCCAGGCCTGGGCCCGCAGACCCGCCGACCCGCGGG
>NZ_JACYVL010000021.1:0-13436 GCF_014842245.1 Frigoribacterium sp. CFBP 13707 | reverse complement strand
GGGACGGGGTTCGTCGTCTGCGCGGGGCGTGGGCGCCGGGCGCGGGCGCGGGGGCGCGGGGCGCGGGGCGGGGTGCGCGCGTCAGCGGTAGTGCTGCTCGCCGCGGGCGGCGGCGGCGACCACGTCGGCGACGCGCGCGGCGCGGGTCTCGGGGCGCTTGAGGGCCGCGAGGCGGAAGTAGGTCCGGAAGCGCACGGTCTTCGTGAGCGTCGCCCAGTGCGCGGCGGCCGCGGGGTCGGCGTCGAGGGCGGCCTGGAGGTCGGGCGGGGCGACCGCGTCCTTCTGACGGTAGGCCGCCTCCCACCGGCCGTCGGCCTTCGCACGGTCGACCTCGGCCTGGCCCGCGGGGAGCATCCGCCCCTCCGCGACGAGGCGCGCGACGTGGTCGCGGTTGACCTGCGACCACGGGCTCGCACGGCGCCGCGGCTGGAAGGCCGTCAGCAGGAAGTCGTCGTCGACGCGCTGGGACTGGCCGTCGATCCAGCCGTGGCAGAGCGCGACGTCGAGGGCCTCCGACCAGGTCATGCCGACCCGGGCGGAGGACTTCTTGCGCAGCAGGAGCCGGACGCCGTCGGGGTGGGCGACCGTCTCGAGGTAGTGCACCCACTGCGGCTCGGTGAGGTGCAGGGCGGGCTTGTCGGCGACGCTGACCATGGGGCGACGGTAGCGGGTGCAGCGCGGGACGAACCACGTACTCGCCTGCGAACCACGCCGCGGCGTGGTTCCGGTGCGAGGACGTGGTGCCTCGCGGGGCGACGCGGGCCGCGCGAGCCCGCTGCCGCGGCGGGACGACGCGATCTGGGTCCTCGGCGGTGGCGTGGGCCCAGCACGCGGCACCTCGGTGAGGCAGGTGGCCGCCGCCGGCCGGCGGCGGCACGCGCCGCCGGCCTTGACCACCACCCCCGCGCGGGGGTAGAAAGAACACGTGCATGACAACGCTGTCATCGATGACAGGCGTCGTCGTCGTGCTCGGCCGTACCAGCGGCCGGCGGCAGGCCCCCGGGCCGCCGCACCCCCGATCACGGGTCGACAGCAGGAGAGTGACGATGGCGTCAGGTCGTGTCCGCACGGACGAGCAGCAGCGCAGGGGCGCGAGCTGGAGGCGGAGTTCCGCGAAGCAGCAGGCACGACGGGCGGGGGTGATCACCACCGCGATCGCCCTGGCCGTCACGGGCGCCCTCACCGGCGCCGGCCCCGCGGCCGCCGCACCGGGCGGCTCCGGCAGCTCCGGTGACGCCCGCGGCGGAGACGCCCGCGCCGCCGCGGTCGCGGGCAGCGACTGGCGGACGAGCTTCGAGGCCGCCGACGCGCAGCCGCTCGCCAGCACGCCCCTCACCGACGTCGACCCCGGGTCGGCCGCGGTCGCCCCGAGCGAGAACGTCTCCGGCTCGACCGGCCTCCCCGCCGGCAGCCTGCTCGGCCACGTGACCGAGGTCACCTCCACCGCCGAGAACGCCCCCGGCGAGGTCGCGATCAACCTCACCGACGGCAACGCGGCGAGCAAGTGGCTCGCCTTCGAGCGCACCGCCTCGATCACCTACCTGCTCGACTCGCCGCAGACCGCGGCCGAGTTCTCGCTCACCAGCGGCGGCGACGCCCCCACCCGCGACCCCCGCGACGTGACCCTCCAGGGCTCGGCCGACGGCGGAGCCACCTGGACGCCGATCACGACCCTCAGCGGCATCACCTTCGCGAGCCGCGGCGCCACGAACGAGTACGCCGTCACCACGCCCGGGGCGTACGACGCGTACCGCCTCGACATCACGGCCAACGCCGGTGCGGGGCTGACCCAGCTCGCGGACTGGAGCCTGGGCGACGGGACCGACACCGCGCCTCCGGCCGGCCCGATGGTGACCGTCGTCGGCACCGGCCCGGTCAGCGGCCCGAACATGAAGCCGGGCGCCGGCTTCAGCGGCACCCGCTCGCTGCGATACGCCGGCGAGCACACGACCGACGGCCCCGCCCGTGCCACGAACGTGCTCTACGACGACCTCGACCTGCTCATCGGCGACGACACCGTCTTCTCGTACAAGGTCTTCCCCGAGCTCGGCGGCGACCTGCAGTACCCGGCCACCTACGCCGCCGTCGACCTGCAGCTCAGCGACGGCTCGCTCGTCAGCGCGGCCGACGGCGTCGTCGACGGCCAGGGCGGCGGCACCTCCGCCGCCGACCAGGGCGCCGCGAAGATCCTCTACGCCGACCAGTGGAACTCGGTGCAGGTGCCCCTGGGCGACCTGGCCGGCCAGACCGTCGAGCGCGTGCTGTTCACCTACGACAACGACGGCGGCACGGCCGACACGCGCTTCCAGGGCTGGGTCGACGACCTCGACCTCGACCCGGCGCCCGCCCGCGTCGACGGCAGCAGCCTGGTCGCGCACGTCGACACGCGTCGCGGCACCAACGCGACCGGCGGCTTCTCGCGGGGCAACAACGTCCCGGCGGCCACCGTGCCGAACGGCTTCAACTTCTGGACGCCGATGACGAACGCGTCGAGCCAGTCGTGGCTGTACGACTACGCCCGCGGCAACGACGCGCAGAACCTCCCCCGCCTGCAGGGCCTCGGCGTCTCGCACGAGCCGAGCCCGTGGATGGGCGACCGGAACCAGCTCGCGATCCTCCCGTCGACCACCGTCGCGGGTGCGGGAGGCGCGGGGGCGCCCGACGCCTCGCTCGCCACCCGGGCCCTCCAGTTCGACCACGGGGCCGAGGTCGCGCGACCGGACCTCTACAGCGTCGCCACCACGAGCGGCCTCGAGGCCGCCGTCACGCCGACCGACCACGGCGCCGTGCTGCGCTTCGCCTTCCCCGAGACCGCGGGCACCGACCCCGGCAGCACCACCCGGGCCGGCAGCGTCATCGTCGACCGCGTCGCCGGCAGCTCGGGCCTCACGGTCTCGGCCGACGGCCGCGTCAGCGGCTGGGTCGAGAACGGCTCCGGCCTCTCGGCCGGCGCCAGCCGCATGTTCGTCTCCGGCACGTTCGACCGCACGCCCACCTCGGTCGGCACCGCGGCGGGCGACCGCGACGGCGCCCGCTACGCCTCGTTCGACGCCACGGCGCCGAGCGGCGACAGCCCCGCCGGCGTCGTCGAGCTGCGCCTCGCCACGTCGTTCATCTCGGCCGCGCAGGCCACGCGCAACCTCGACCTCGAGGTCACCGGCCGCAGCTTCGACGAGGTGCGCGGCGCCGCCGAGCAGCTCTGGAACGACCGCCTCGGCGTCATCACGGTCGAGGGGGCCCGCGACGACCAGCTGGCCACCCTCTACGGCAGCCTCTACCGCCTCAACATGTACCCGAACTCGCAGTTCGAGAACACGGGCACGGCCTCGGCGCCCGACTACCGGTACGCCAGCCCCGTCGCGCCGAAGGAGGGCGCGGCGACCGACACGACGACGAACGCGCAGGTGAAGGCCGGCAAGATCTACGTCAACAACGGCTTCTGGGACACCTACCGCACCGTCTGGCCCGCCTACTCGATGCTCTACCCGGAGGTCGCGAGCGAGCTCATGGACGGCTTCGTGCAGCAGTACCGCGACTCCGGCTGGATCGCGCGCTGGTCGAGCCCCGGCTACGCCGACCTCATGACCGGCACCAGCTCGGACGTCGCGTTCGCCGACTCCTACCTGAAGGGCGCCGTCAGCGGCGACCTCGCGCTCGAGGCCTACGACGCCGCGCTCAAGAACGCGTCGGTGCAGCCCACCGAGAGCGGCGTCGGCCGGAAGGGCCTCGACCAGTCGCTCTTCCTCGGCTACACGCCGGCGAGCACCGGCGAGAGCGTCTCGTGGGGCCTCGAGGGCAACATCAACGACTTCGGGCTCGGCCGGATGGCGGCGGCGCTCGCCGACGACCCGGCCACCCCGGAGGCGCGGCGTGCGCAGCTGAGGGAGGAGTCGGCCTGGCTGCTCGACCGGTCGCGCGACTACGTGGACCTGTTCGACCCCGCGGTCGGCTTCTTCCAGGCCCGGGGCGCCGACGGCACCTTCGCCGAGTCGCCCGACACCTTCGACCCCGAGTCGTGGGGCGGCGCGTACACGGAGACGAACGGCTGGAACTTCGCCTTCCACGCCCCGTTCGACGTGGCCGGCCTGGCCGCGCTCTACGGCGGCTCGGACGGGCTCGACGCCAAGCTGGCCGAGTTCTACTCCACGCCGGAGGACGCCGACAAGCCCGGCGGGTACGGCGGCGTCATCCACGAGATGCTGGAGGCGCGCGACGTCCGGCTCGGGCAGCTCGGCATGAGCAACCAGGTCTCGCACCACATCCCCTACGTCTCGGCGGCGAACGGCGACCCCGCGACCACGCAGCGCGTCGTCCGCGAGATCACGCAGCGGCTCTTCGTCGGCAGCGACATCGGCCAGGGCTACCCCGGCGACGAGGACAACGGCGAGATGTCGTCGTGGTACCTGTTCTCGGCGCTCGGCTTCTACCCGCTCGCCATGGGCACCGACTCGTACACGATCGGCTCGCCGCTGTTCGACGAGGCGACCATCCACCTCGGGTCGGGCCGCGAGTTCACGGTGCGCGCCGAGGGCAACTCGAACGAGGCCGTGTACGTGCAGTCGGCCCGGCTGAACGGCGCGGCGATCGACACCGTCTCGCTCAGCCAGGACGACGTCGCGGCCGGCGGCGTGCTCGACCTGACGATGGGCACCCGGCCGAGCACGTGGGCGGCGCACGCCCCCGAGCCCGTCGAGGTGCCGGTGCCCCTCGTCGACGCGACGACGGCCGGCCAGGGCGTGCTGAGCTCGAGCGACGGGACGGTCGTCGACCGCCTCGCCGACGACTCGGCCCGCACCGCGGTCGCCTTCGACGCGCCCGACGCGGCGGTCACCTGGCGCTCGGCGTCGGGGCCGGTCACGGTCTCGCGCTACACGCTGACGAACGGCCCCGCCGGCTCGGCGGCGCCCACCGGCTGGGCCCTCGAGGGCTCGACCGACGGCACCACCTGGCTGCCGCTCGACGAGCGCGCCGCGCAGACCTTCCCGTCGGCGCTGCAGACCAGGCCGTTCACGGTCACCGACCCGCGGCCGTTCACCTGGTACCGGCTGACGGCCACCGGCACGACCGACGGGCGCGCGATGACGCTCTCCGAGCTCGAGCTGATGGCCGACACCACGGCACCCGCCGGGGAGTTCACGCTGACCGGCAAGCCGGGCCTGACGAGCGAGGCGGGGGCCGAGTTCTCGGGCTCCGTCGCGACCGTGACCCGCGCCTCCGGCGGGGCAGGAGGCGGCGGTGACGCCCCCGAGGAGCTCACCGCGACGGTCGACTGGCTCGACGGCGAGGGCCCGCAGGGCGCGGCCCTCACGCCCACCGACCTCGGCGGCTGGGACGTCACGGCCCCGGCGCACGTGTTCGACGCACCGGGCACCTACACGGCGATCGTCACGGCGACCGACGGCACCGAGTCGGCGTCGACCACCGCCGACGTCGTGGTGACCCGCACCGCCCCCTCGCTGGTCGGCGCCTTCGACAGCGTCTGCCTCGGCGAGCCGGGCCAGGCCGCGAACTGCGACTACCTGCAGAACGGGCTGAAGCGGCAGTCGCTCGCGGAGAAGGGCTTCGTGCAGGGCACCACGGTGGCCGTGCCCGGCACCGCGCTGACGTTCGACCTGCCGGCGATCCCGGCGGGCGAGCCCGACAACGCGACCGGCGCCGGCCAGGTGCTGCCGCTCGAGCTCGGCGACGACGTCACCCAGCTGTCGGTGATCGGCACGGCGAACGAGCGGGCCCAGCAGACGGTCGGCACGCTGACCTTCGACGACGGCTCGACCCAGCCCTTCCCGATCGAGTTCGGCGACTGGACGGCCGGGGTCACCACCCCGGCGTTCGGCAACGTCGTCGTCGCGACCTCGGACGGCCGCACGAACGGGGCGAACGGCTCGGACGGAGCGGTGGCGGGCGTCTACGCCACGGCCCCGGTCACGCTGCCGACCGGCAAGACGGCGGTCTCGCTGACCCTGCCGGTGCAGACGGGCGACCCGCGGGCCGCCGGGCGGATCCACGTGTTCGCGCTGGCGACCGACGGCACGCGCCTCGCGCCCCCGGCCGACCTCGTGGTGACCGGGACGGCCGCGGGCCTCACGGGCACGGCGGGCGTCGAGGTCGCGGGCGAGCTCGCGACGGTGACGGGCGGCGTCGGCGACGCGGCCGACGGCGCCGTCACGGCGACCGTGAACTGGGGCGACGGCACGGCCGTCACCGCGGGCACGGTCGCGGGCGGGGCCGTCTCGGGAGCGCACACCTACGCGCTGCCGGGCACGTACACGGTGACGGTCACGGTCGACGACGGGCGGTCGAGCGCCTCGGCGACGACCACCGTCACGGTCGCGGCGGCGCCGGTCGAGCCGGAGGAGCCGGGCGAGCCGGGCAACCCGGGGAACCCCGGCAACCCGGGCAACCCGGGCGACCCCGGGAACCCCGGCAACCCGGGCGACCCCGGGAACCCCGGCAACCCCGGCAACCCCGGGAACCCCGGCAACCCCGGCAACCCCGGCGGCCCCGGCGCGTGGACGCCGTCGCTGCGGGTGCTCGCCGACTCCGCCACGCGCGGCACGGTGGTTCCGGTCGAGGGCGCGGGCTTCGCGCCCGGCGAGACCGTCTCGCTGACGCTGTTCAGCGACCCGATCGCGCTCGGCACCCTCACCGCGGGCGCCGACGGCCTGGTCAGCGGCTCGTTCACCGTGCCGGCCGGCGCCGTCACCGGTGCCCACGAGGTGGAGGCCCTGGGAGGCACGTCGCAGGCAGCCGTCCGCGTCGCCTTCTCGGTGGTCGACACGGCACCGTCCGCGACCGGCGTGGCCCCGCTGCGTCCGGGCTCGTACGACGGGTCGCTCGCCTACACGGGCGGCAGGCCGGAGTCGCCCGTCGACGGCGGGCTCGTCGCCGGCGTGCTGCTCGCGGCCGGGGCGCTCGCCCTGGCGATCGAGGCGGCGCGACGTCGGCGCCGCCACCTGCTGGCCGTCGGCGACGACGCCTAGCGGCCGGGGCGGCGGGCGAGTCCCGCCGCCCCGCTCACCCTGACCGCAGAGACCCCCGTGCCCGCACGGGGGTCTCTGTCGTCCCGCGGAGTCGCGCCGCGGCGCCCCCGGAGAAGAACCACGTCCTCGCCGCCGAACCAGGCCGCGGCGTGGTTCGGCCGCGAGGACGTGGTTCGTCAGTGCGGGCAGCGGCGTGCGGCGTGCGGCGGCGGGCGGCGGGCAGCGGGCAGCGCGGCGGCGCGTCAGCGCCAGCTGACGCCGGGCGCGACCTCGCCCGAGCCGCGCGGCACGAGCCGGGTCGGCACCACGACGCACCGCGGGGGCTCCCCGGCCGCGAGGGCGAGCCGCGCCGCCTGGCGCCCCATCTCGACCGTGTCGTGCGCGACGACCGTCACGCCGAGCACGTCGGCGAGGTCGAAGTCGTCGAAGCCGACGAGCGCCGGCGGCACCGCGAGGCCGCGCAGCGCCGAGAGCGTGCCCGTCGTGACGCGGTTGTTGCTCGCGAAGAGGGCGGTGGGAGGCTCGGGCAGCGCGAGCAGGTCGCTCACGCCCGAGCGGGCCGAGGCCGCGTCGTGCCGGTCCTCGCGCACCCACCGGCGCCAGTCGTCGACGCCCGCCGCGGTCATCGCCTCGCCGAAGCCGGTGAGGCGTTCGTGGTGCGTCGAGAGCCGCGAGAAGTCGCCGACGAAGCCGATCCGTCGGTGCCCGTGGGCGAGCAGGTGCTCGACGGCCGTGCGGGCTCCGGCGACGCTGTCGAGCAGCACGGTGTCGGCCTCGAGCCCGACCGGCGGCCGGTCGACGAGCACGACGCGGACGCCGCGCTCCTGCACCGAGGCGAGCTCCGCGTGGGAGGCGCGGGTCGAGACCACGACGAGCGCCCGCACCTGGCGCGAGACGAGCTCGTCGACCAGCTCGCGCTCCCGCACCGGGTCCTCGTCGGTGCTGGCCACGACGAGCTGCATGCCGTGGCCCCGCAGCTCCTGCTCGATCCCGGACGCGATCGCCGCGTAGAACGGGTTGGCGAGGTCGCCGGTGACGAAGCCGACCACGCTGGAGCGGATGCCGCGGCGCAGCATGCTGGCCATGCTGTTCAGGCGGAAGCCGAGGGCGTCGGCGGCCTCGACCACGCGCCTCCTCGTCTCCTCCGCGACGTGCGGCTCGCCGTTCACGGCGCGCGACGCGGTCTTGAGGCTGACGCCGGCGCGGGCGGCGACGTCGACGAGCGTCACGGCTGCTCGGGGGGCCGCGGAGGCCCCCGTCAGCGCGCCAGCCTGCTCGTCGCCCGGGATCATCGGCACAGTATGGCAGCGCGGCCGATGCGGACCCGGGGCGTTCGCCGGGACCGGGGCGGGAGCCCTGCCGGGCGGCCGACCCGCGACTCCCCCCGGCCGCGGAGCGCTACTGGAAGGTGATCTGGTCGTCCGTGCCGATGGTCATCTGGTAGCTGACGGTGAACGGGACGTCCTCGTCGATCGTGTAGCGGCGGCCGTCGAAGAGCGACTGGGCCTCGACGACGAGATGGGCGGTGCCGGGGGTCTCCTGCACGAGCCACTGGCTGGGCGTCGCCGACGGCACGACGGCGAGCTGCGGGTGCTCGACCATCGACCAGACGGGGTCGCTCGTGACGCGGTCGTCGACCTGGCGGCCGAACGGGCAGCCCGCGGGCAGCAGCACCGACTGCGTGACGCAGGTGTCGTCGAGCTGGTCGTCGAGCTGGCCCTGCAGCTCCTCCGCGAAGGAGGCGCGGGCCACGGTCGCCACGGTCGCCGACGAGGTCGAGCCCACGCCGAGCACGCTCGCCTCGACCGTCGGCGCCTCGAGCCAGGTGCTCTCGTGCGACAGCTCGAAGCGCGAGGGGGCGAGCACCGTGAAGCGCGTCGCGACGTCGCCGCCGGCGGTCGTGACGACGCGGCCGTCGACCGTGAAGCGGGGGTCGTGCTCGGGGGTCACGCTGAGGATCGCCGTCGGCGGCTGCGCGAAGCGCCAGGCCTGGAAGACGCCGAACCGCGTGCCCGCCCGGGTGAGCACGAACTGCGACTGCCCCTCGACGCCGTCGAGCGTGTAGCCGAGGGTGACCGTGCGCGTGCCGTCGCCGAGCGAGAGCTGCGAGACCTCGTGCACGTCCTCCAGGCCGCCGAGCGAGGGCACGTCGAGCAGGGAGTCCTCGAGCTCGTCGGTCTGCTCGACGCCCGCGAGGGTCAGGGCGCTCGAGGTGTCGCCGCGGTCGACGGCGTCGAGGTAGCCGCGCGCGAAGCCGGCGGCGCCGTAGAGGGTCGCGTTGAGCGCCGACACGGTCACGACGAACCCGATCACGACGAGGAGGGCGGCCCCGCCCCAGATCGCGACGAACGGCCAGCGGCGCAGGGCGGGTCTCCTCTCCCCCACAGCAGAAGACATCTCCACAGCATAGGTCGGAGCAGGTCACGGCGAGCCGTGCCCGAGAGGAGTCGCGGGTAGATTGGGTGCTCCGGCCGCGGTCGCCGGGGCCGGTCGCCCCGGCCTCGCCGCGCCTCCCCCTCGCCCCTGATCAGCCTCGTGCCCCGGAAGGTCGTCCCGCCCGTGCCAGTCGCCCTCTCCGCCGAGCAGCAGGCCGTCTTCGACGCGATCGAGAACTCGCGCGAGAACGTCTTCGTGACGGGCCGCGCGGGCACCGGCAAGTCGACGCTGCTCAACCACCTGTCGTGGAACACCTCGAAGCAGATCGTCATCTGCGCGCCCACCGGGGTCGCGGCGCTGAACGTCGGCGGGCAGACGATCCACTCGCTCTTCCGCCTCTCGATCGGCCTGATCGCCGACCACGACATCGAGCAGAAGAGCGAGCTGCGCAAGCTGCTCAACACGATCGACACGCTCGTCATCGACGAGGTCTCCATGGTCAACGCCGACCTGATGGACGCGATCGACCGCTCGCTGCGCCAGGCGCGCCAGCGCCGCGCCGAGCCCTTCGGCGGCGTGCAGGTCGTGCTGTTCGGCGACCCTTACCAGCTGCCCCCGGTGCCGGGCGACCTGGAGGAGAAGTCGTACTTCCGCGACAACTACCGGTCGATGTGGTTCTTCGACGCGCACGTCTGGCAGGAGGCCTCGCTGCGCATCTACGAGCTGGCGTTCATCCACCGGCAGACGGCGGGCGACTTCAAGGAGATGCTGAACGCGGTGCGGCACGGGCGCGTGACGGCCGAGATCGCCGGGGCGCTGAACGCGGCCGGGGCGCGGCCCGCTCCGACCGACGGCTCGGCGATCACGCTCGCGACGCGCAACGACACCGTGACCCGCATCAACAAGGTCGAGCTCGAGCGGCTGCCCGGGCGCGTGCTGACGGCGCGCGCCGAGGTGAGCGGCGAGTTCGGCGGTCGGGCCTACCCCGCCGACGACGCGCTCGAGCTGAAGCCGGGGGCGCGGGTGATGTTCCTGCGCAACGACCCCGACCAGCGCTGGGTGAACGGCACGACCGGCACGGTGACGAAGGTGCGAGACACGGTCTTCGTCGAGGTCGACGGCGAGGAGCACGAGGTGCAGCCGGCGGTGTGGGAGAAGTTCGCGTACTCGTGGTCGGCGACGACGAAGCAGCTGAAGAAGGACGTCGTGGCGGAGTTCACGCAGTTCCCGCTGCGGCTGGCGTGGGCCGTGACGATCCACAAGTCGCAGGGCAAGACGTACGACAGCGCGGTCGTCGACCTCGGGTCGCGGGTGTTCAGCGCGGGGCAGACCTACGTCGCGCTGAGCCGCATCACGACCCTCGAGGGCCTCTACCTGACGCGGCCGCTGCGACCGGCGGACATCATCGTCGACCTCGACGTGCGGCGCTTCATGAGCCAGTCGACGCGCGTGCCCGCGATCCGCGCCGCCGAGGACGCCGCGACCGCGTAGCGCGTCGCGCCCGCGCCTGCGCACGCTCGCGCGCACCAGCGCGGCACCCCGCTCCCGCGCGGCACCCCGTTCTCGCACGGGAACCCCGCCGCGGCGGGGTTCGCGTGCGAGAACGGGGTTCGTGAGCGAGGAGGGGCGCCGGCGCGCTACGCGGCGGCGGCGGCCTTCGCGGCGGCGAGCTCGACGAAGAGCTCGGTGCTGAAGCGGTAGGCCACGACGACCTCGTCGATCACGCGCTCGCGCTCGTCGGCGGTCCAGTCGACCGCGTCGAGCTGCTGACGGTAGGTGCCCTTGAACTCCTTCGGGCGGGCGATCTCGGCGAAGAGGAAGAACCCGACGCCGTTCGTCTCGAAGCCGAACTGGCGCTGCATCAGCGTGCGGATGATCTGGCACCCCGACAGGTCGCCGAGGTAGCGCGTGTAGTGGTGCGCGATGAAACCGCCCACCCACGCGGAGGCGCTCTCGATGCGGGCCACGTACCGGGCCGTCACGGGCAGGGGCTCGATGCGGCGCCTCCACCCCTCGCCCAGGAGGAACTCGAGGTCGGCGCGGATCGCGGGCAGCCGCGTCAGCGCCGGCGACAGGAACGGCCGGGCGACGGGGTCGCCCGCCCACCGCTCGGCGACGCGCTCCAGGGCCTCGTAGACGAAGTGGTGCTGCGCGAGCATCTGCACGTAGTCGTCGCGGGTGCCGCGGCCGGTCATCAGGTCGGTCATGAACGAGCAGCCCGCGTCGACGCCGGAGGCGCTGGCCGAGGTGCGCTCACGGAGGGCCTGCGAGAAGGGGATGACGACGGACATCGCTCCCACCTCCGATCCGGTCGGCGACCCGGCACAAGGCCGGTTAGGTGAGCCTAACCATAGCCGGGGAGGCGCGGGTCGGCCAGGGCCGCGCCCTGGAGTCCGCCGTGAACGTGAGCCCTAGCGGCGGCCCCGCCGGGAGCTGCGGCTCAGCGGCGGCGACGACGCTCGGCGCCGACCGCGGTCAGCACGAGCAGCGCGCCGGCGACGAGGTGCGTGACGTCGTCGCCGAGGTTGAGCGCGAGGTAGTTCGCCTCGGTGTCGCGCACCAGGAACCCGGCGACGCCGAAGACGACGAAGAGCAGGCCCACCGCGAGGTTGATCGAGCGGGCGGCGGCACGGCCCGAGGCACCGGCGATGATGAGCGCGGCACCGGTCAGCACCCAGATGACGATCAGGGCGGGGTTCACGTTCCACGGCCCGAGGGGCGCGCCCTCGGTGCTGACGAACGACCCCATGTCTTCTGCGAAGAACCCGACGGCGCCGAGCAGCAGCACGACGGTGCCGATCGTCAGGGCCAGCGCGCGGTTCGGCGACTCGCGGATCGTGGGCTCGTAGGCGGCGGGCGTCGTCGTGGTCGTCATCCCTCGATCATGCCAGGTGGGCCGGGGGCCGCGCACGGCGCGCTGGCCCGCGGGAGGTGCGGTGCCATGATCAGGGGCATGCCCCCGCTCCGCCTCGTGGTCGCCGTCAACCCCTCCGCCTCGACCGGCCGCCGCCGGGGGGTCGGCGACGGCGTCGTCGCCGCCCTCCGCGACGCGGGCCACACGGTGGCGCCCCTGCAGGAGGAGTCGCACGCGGCCCTCGTCGACGCCGTCCGCCGCGAGCTCGACCGGGGCGCCGACGCCCTGGTCGTCGTCGGCGGGGACGGCATGGTCGCCCTGGGCGTCGACCTCGTGGCCGGGACGCCGGTCGGGCTGGGGGTCGTGCCGACCGGCACCGGCAACGACATGGCCCGGGCCCTCGGGCTGCCCCACGACGACGTGGCGGCCGCCACGCGCCTCCTCGTCCACCGCCTCGAGCGACCCGCGACCGTGATCGACGCCGGCCGGGTGACGCGCGGCGACGAGTCGACCTGGTTCGGCTGCATGCTCTCGGCCGGCTTCGACGCCGTCGTCAACGAGCGCGCGAACCGCCTGCGCTGGCCGAGGGGCCGTCGACGCTACGACCTGGCGCTCGCGCTCGAGCTGCTCGCGCTGCGCCACCTCTCGTACCGGCTGGAGATCGACGGCGTCGCGTCGGAGGTGCGGGGCACCCTGGTCAGCGTCGGCAACGGCCAGTCGTTCGGCGGCGGCATGCGGGTGCTGCCGCACGCGCGGCTCGACGACGGGCTGCTCGACGTGCTCGTCGTCGAGCGGCTCACCCGGCTGCAGTTCGTGCGGCTGTTCGCGCGGGTCGCCGCCGGGACGCACCTCGACGACCCGCGGGTGCACGTCCACCGGGCCCGACGGGTGGTGATCGAGTCGGACGACGTCGTCGCCTACGCCGACGGCGAGCGGATCGGCGCGCTGCCCGTCACGGTCGAGGTCGCGCCCGGGGCGCTCCGGGTCTACGGCGGGCCCGGCCTCTGAGGCGGTGCCGGGTGGGGTGCGGACTGCCGCACCTGACCGTCTCCTGAGAGCGACGAGCGGGACCAATCCGTGTCGGTCCCGGTGGCGAATCCCTTGCACCCCACCGGGAACCACAGAAAAGGACCTGATCATGAACGCCTTCACCCGCAAGCGCATCACCAAGGTCGGCCTCGGCCTCGTCGCCTCCGGCGCACTCGTCTTCTCGCTCGCCGCCTGCT
>NZ_JACYVL010000020.1:0-16814 GCF_014842245.1 Frigoribacterium sp. CFBP 13707 | reverse complement strand
GCCCAGTTGTCGTCGAATCGGGGGTCTTGGTAGCTCGAGCCTTCCGTCGCCTTGATCCATGCGAAGTCGATGTCCTCCTCCGCCAGGACGTCCCAGTTGATCGTGCCTTGGTACGCGGACACGTCGACGCCCTGCACCGGGTACCGGAGGGCCGCTGTGCGAGTGGGCCAGAGCGTGCCCGTGAAGAGAAGTGCGGCGATGACGAGCAATGCGAGGGCTACCACGGCGGCCGAGAGGACGACGCGCCGCTGCCGCCGTCGTCGAGGAACTGGGCCTGTTCGGACCGAGGCGCCGCCTCTGTTCTCGTCATGTTCGTTCGCGTCAGGCCCCATAGGACAAAAGGCTACGGGGGGAGCGCGAACGGGCACATCAAACGACCTGCGACCAGTCCCGATAGACGATCGTCCTGCCGTCGCAGATGCTTTGAGGTCGAGGAGGGGCGTTACGCTCGCGTCAAGGGGGAACAGTGAGAGGGAAACGCACAGGTCCGCTCCTGTTGGTGCTGGGTTTGGCTCTGACGGGCTGCGCGTCTGAGGTGGTTGATCCCTCGCTGGCCGAGCATGTACGGCCAGAGGCAACAGAACTAGCGGACGACGCCTTGGCGTGGCCCGGTTCGGTATCGGCTCCCCGCATCACCATTGCGCGAGAAGACACCTGCACGTTCGCCGATGACCCGTCTGGCCTGTTCGACGACGCGAGTGGTACCCGTTGCCTGCAACAGGGCCGAGCTGTCTATGCCCTCCTCGACGCCGTCACTTCTGAGCAGGCGCTCGAGCAAGCTGCTGTCGCCCTCAAAGACTCGGATATCTCTCCGGTGGACCCGTTCGCAGACTCAGAAGATCTCCCTTTGCTTGCCGATCCTGCCTTCGGCGTTCTCACAGCACATCCCGCGTCCAGAGCTCACGGAACGGACGAGACGACCCTTGTCGTCGCGACACTTGACGCTTTCTTAGACCGCGCGTACTTCCACCCAACAGACGTCGTCGTTTCGTCTACGGCTGGGTTGGAAGGAGACGAACTAGCAACGGCGATAAGTGCCACGGGGGCCGCGTACGTGCTGGGGATCGAGTACAACCGTGAATACTTCGACAGCAGATCCGTCGGAGTGAACAAGGCGCCTCGCAACGATCAGCCTCCCTGCTTCGGCACGAGCGGCTACTGCCCCGGCGGGTAAGGCCCGTCGTGTCAGGTGAGTGGTGCCCGTTCGTCACTCCGCTCGGTGCTCAATGTGACTCACTAGGGCGCCTTCTTGGGGCAAACTTCGGCAAGGCCTTTCACGCTTACGCGTCGATGACCTCAACCCTGCGCCGACGATGCCTGCTCTGAGGGGGGCCCGATAGGATCCTCCTTCGGATCGAGGATTGAGCGGCCTCATACTGTGTTGGTGACTAGTGGTCTATCGGGCATCGTTCGTCGCGTGCTGGTGGGGATCGGATGCCTGTTCTTCGTGCCGGCCGCACTGGGATGGCCACTTCCAGCCGTCGTGCCTCGAGGCGGTAGCGCTACCGGTTCCCTCGACCGTTTCCGCAGCGACTGGGCGGCTTGGGTGTCGGCAGACGTCATCTGGCGATACGGATGGTCGACATGGGTCTGGGCTGCGATCGGGACCTTCATTCTGACGGCGGCGTTCGTTTTTTCACCGCAGGGCCGCTCCCTCATCACATCGTCGAGGATGGGGGAGCGGGCCCGGGTCGGTGTCACACTCCTGGTACTGGCTTCTGGACCGCTCCTGATTGGGCTGGTAGGTCCGCTGCTGGTGGTGTCGCTCGGCTGGCCCTCGTCCAACTACGGCCAGGACGCGACCGCCGCGGAGTTGCGGACGGCATGCCTGACAGTTGGCGCTTTGGTCATTGCGACGGTCGGGGTGGTCGTCCTGCGTGATGCTGTCGTTCGCGTTGTCGACGGCGATCAGGAACCGGTTCGCAAGGCTCAAGGAGGCAGATAGAGCAGTCCCCTCGACTAAGCGCCCAAGGGTGCCCGATAGACGATCGCTCTCCGGATCGCGTCGCTCAGCCATCGACGTCACTTGCGACTGCGCTCAGCTCGGGCGTTTCGAATGAAGCGAATGGTGAGTGATCCCACCGTGAAGATGACGGCGTAGGCCACGAGAGCCACCCACATGGGCGCTTGGACGCGGTCGATGAGGAACCAAAAGAGCGTGCCGCCGACGAAGACCAAGACAAGGTTGAAGAGAACGGATCTCGCCGGCAGCCACGGCGTCGCGTGCTCAGTCACTGCAGTTGCATCGACAGGGCGAGCTTGCGGCAGTTCTTCTTCGTTGCTCATCGGACGAGGATGCCCCATGCCGTGATGCGGCATGGAACAGCGTCCCGATAGACGATCGGCCAGTGCACCGCTTACGGGCGTCTGAGTGCGTCGTCTCGGGGAAGACGATCCGTGATGGCACGAATGTCGCCTGCGCCTTGGTCCCAGTCGAAGGCGGTGCGATGCACGACAGGGTCCACGAAGAACTTGAGACGCGTGGCGGAATCTCCGAGCGGTTCGAAGTCAACCGTCAAGTAGTGGCCGAACATGGCCCAGTTGGTTCGGGCTCGGTAGATGAGCCGGAGGTCTCTGGCACGCTCGAGGCGCAGTCTGGGGTTGCCGGTGGCTGCGGTGAGTACATCGGTGATGGCTAGGGCTGCCGGCCGGGTCAGGTCGAGAGTCGTCCGAGAGCGGGCGTTCTGGGTTTCCACGGTGACCATCGCTCCAACTAACTCCGCAGCTGCGTGCCCTGTAGGGGATCCCTCACCCAAACCCGGCACGGGGCCTTAACCTCAGGGCATGACTGTGTTCTGGCCCGCTCTCATCGTCGGTATCGTGATGCTGGTCTCGGGTGCTCTTGTCCTCCGGAACTCAGCCTCTCTCGCGTCTTGGCTGGGAAAGACGAGCGGCCGAGTGCCCGGTCGCGAGGGAGTTGATGGTGCCTACACCTCACGCAACGCCAAGGCCGCCGGAATCGGCTTTGTGGCCATTGGCGCATTAGGCATCGTTCTCAGCTTCCTGAACCTAAATTGGTAGGGATAGTGTCCGGTAAGCCATCCCGGTCTGGGCTGGCCGTCCGCGGCACAGCCGACGTGAAAGCATGAGTCGTGACGTCAGACAACGCGCCCAGAGACGGTCGGACAACGTGGCGCGTGATGCTCGTCGTTGCGCTGCTCATCGCTGCTACGTCGGTCATCTTGATTGCCATCGACCCTCACCAAGTGGGCATGTACTTCACGCTGATCGGCATGCTCTGCCTGATCTGGGTGAGCGTCACGAACCTGCGGCGACTCAAGTAGGTCGCTGCGCCCGATAGCCGATCCGCTCAGCGTTCGTCGTCGCGGGACCACGGGGACGTAGTGTCTGGGCATGAATCGTTCGTGGGAGGCGGCCCTCTGGCTTGGCTCGTCGGGGCTGATTGTGCTCGCGGTTGTCTCTCTCGTCCTCACGCACGGTGGTCAGTCGGGTGCCTACGGGACTACGTCGGCCATCTGCGACACGGACGGAGGGGGTTGCTTCCCTCCCAATTCTGAGGTGGCCGCAATCGTGACCGGGGCTCTTGCGCCCATTGTTTTTGCGGTCGGGCTAATAGGGCTGTTGTGTGCGCTGCTGCTGCGCGTAATTGCTGGTCTCGTTCTTATGAAGACAGTGGCGGAGCCAGGGTCTGAACCCTCGAGTCGGCGTGCGTCGCGCCCGGCGGAGTCTTTCGACCAGTTCAAGCCACCCCCGTCCCGTTAGACGATCGTTCTTCGGTGACTAGGTATTGGCGGGCCGCGCCCCTACTTTTCTGAACGTGCCTGTCTGATGCCGAGCACCAGATAGAGCACCCCACACACTATGAGAACGGCGCCCAGTGCCCAGTTGGGAAAGGCGCCCAGCAATCCGGCTCCGCCCGTTGAAGATCTGCTCGGCCCGAGGATAAGAAGGGTGCCGAAAACGATCGCGATCGAACCACCCACAATGCCGACCTTGGGGTTGGTGAAGTGCCTACGGCTGCCCATGTTCGCTCCCTCTCGAAGAGCTGAACTTAGTGCACGAGCAAGTACGGGGAGGGAAGGTGCGCCCGATAGGGGATGGGTTTGCGGCACCACTGGGGGTGCCTAGATCGTGCAGGGCCTTCTCCAGGAGGACGGTTAGCTTGCGGGGTGGATCTCGGCGCGCTGTCGCAGGCTGCTGGCGGACCACGGTTCCTGCCAGAGGTCGTCGAGGAACGCCTCGCGCTCTAGCCTCTTCGCGCGGTCGTCGTCGGCGGTGGGCAAGAGCCCGGCACGGCCTAAGTCGATCACCGCGTCGACTGCATGCGCGAAGCTCGGGGCCATGGCTCGAGGGAGGTCGGGCCAGCTTGCGTCGATGACGGTTCCTGATCGCTCGGGGACGGCATCGAGCACGGCTTGGTACCACTGCTCGTGGGTGACGGGAATCCAGGCGACGCTCCATTGCGAGTGCTCGCCATCGGACCGGGACCAGGTCACCTGCTCAGCGATCTGCTGCCCTGAGAGCGGCGGACCGCTGTCCAGCGTCGGCCACCACCCGGCCCCGCTCGACTGCCCGTCATGCGCACGGAGGAACACGTCGAGTTCGTCGGGGAGCGGCATCGGCTCCACGGCTGCTCGGAGCGCCTCTCGCACGTCGTCGTCGGCGGGGCCCCGCACGCTGTCCCATAGGGCCGGCGCCAGGTGGGGGAGGTCCATCCGGAGGCGGCGCAGAACCTCGGTCATGTGCTGGCCACGGTCATCCACGTCCCCATTGACCCAAAGTTCCGCTATGCGCAACAGCCCCTCTTAGAGGCATGCCGAAGGACACCGACGGCGCAATGGGCTGATTCTTGTCCCAGTAGCGGATCGTTCACCGAGATCAGTTTCGGACTGATCGATCGAGAGAACCGGCGCCCCGTAGCTGCGGGAGAGTGGCTGGCCTCCGCCGTTGGTCGGTGACCGATCATCTGTCGGACACGACCACGCGAGTCGAGGGTGCTACCCAGATCGGCCTCTGCTCAAGGAATCGACCGCTGCCATAGGGTCGGGGCATGCCTCTTGCGCTCATCACCGGAGCCGCGCGTTCGAACAGCATCGCTGCGGGCATCGTCCCTCGGCTCGAAGCCGATGGGTGGGAGGTCGTCACCAGCGACCTCGACACGGGTGACTACCCCTGCGACCTCTCGAGCCCGACCGCCCCGACCGCTCTGATCGAGCAGATCACGGGCGAGCGCGGATCGATCGGCGGACTCGTTCTCAGCCATGCGCACGGCGTCGAGTCCAACGTGCTGGACACCACCGCGGAGGCCTTCGACCAGCACGTCGCGGTCAACGCCCGCGCATCGCTGCTCCTGATCGCCGCGTTCGCCCGTCAGGTCGACGCCGACGGTGGAGCTGTCGTCGCGTTCACGAGCGACCACACCACCGGCAACCTGGCCTACGGCGCCTCCAAGGGCGCTCTCGACCGCATCGTCATCTCTGCCGCCCGCGAGCTCGGCCCGAAGGGCATCTCTGCGAACGTCGTGAACCCAGGACCGATCGACACGGGATGGATGGATGACGAGGCACGGGACGCGATGACGACGTACAACCCATCGGGACGGCCAGGGACACCCCGCGATATCGCTGGCATCACCGCGTTCCTGCTGTCGGACGAAGGACGGTGGATCAGCGGGCAGCTCCTACGTGCCGACGGCGGTTTCTCCGCGCAGTTCTGAATGGTGGCCACACACTAGGGGCGTCTCTTCAGCCGATCGTTCACCTGCGTGTTGACCGAGACCGTGCGGTGGCCGCGGCCCGTCGCTCAGCCGGTGTCCTTGCTCGGGACGGGACCGAGCCCGAGGGCCCGGTGCCTCTCGGCGGCTACGTCTTGGCGGCCCGACACGCGGGCAGGTGCGCCGAGCTCGACGCAGCCGAGTGATGACGTGCCGGGAGGGGATCGCTGTCCAGGCCGTCAGGTCGCGGATCGATTGATCGTGTCGCCGTCCCAGGAGAGGTCGGAGTCCTCGTCGACGGGGAAGGCCTCGAAGCGGCCGTCGGTGAGGATCGCGTCGACGAGCGCCCGGCTGCCGGCGACGATCGTGGAGTCCCAGTCGATCTCGCTGGCGAGCACCCAGGCGTGGTCCTCCGGCCAGAGCAGCTGGGGTGACTCGTCCGTCCGGAAGCCGATGTCGACGCCCCAGCCTGGCTCGGCGAGTTCCGTGGTGGTGGTCCGTGCGAGCACGTAGTCGTAACGATCGATGGTCGCAGAGCGGCCGATGAGGTCTTGGCCGCTGCCGCCGACCCAGTACGCCGCGAGGGCGTCGTCGGGTGTCGTGGTCGCGTCGCCGAGCAGTCGTGCGAGGGCAGCGAGCACCTGGGGGTCGAGGCGCCCGACATCGCTCGTTCCTCCCTGTGGCTCGTCGTGGTCGAGGAGTCGCTCCCACTGCACGAGGGGGTGCATCACCTTCCCGGCGGTGGCCGCGACATCCGCCCAGCGGCGGTGTTCCCAGGCGCCGCTGCCGGTGGCGCGTATATGCAGGATGCGCGCGTAGGCCTCGAAGTCGTACCCGGCGATCGAGCCGACCCGTGCCCAGCCACCCTGCCGGTACATCCGTCGCCCCAGCCAGGCCGCGCGTTCCACATCGTCGGTGATCTGCATGATCGTGACCCTGCCATGCCGGGGAGGCCGTGACGAGGAGGAAGAGGAGGCTTGCGCTGAGTCGCTGCGGGGAGAGAAGGGCACAACCGTCCCGCTGAAGGATCGACGACGGGACTGACCGGGTGTCTCGTCTGGGCGCATCGAGTGGCTGGGTAGAGTCTGGACATGCGCGCAGTCCCGGGGGGCCTCGATCCGTCGGTCGTGACACAGATCGACAGTCGTCTGGCGGGCGTCGCAGCTGAACACGACGTCCGTGTGCCCTGGGCGATCGAGAGCGGCAGTCGAGCGTGGGGTTTCCCGTCGCCGGACAGCGACTACGACTGCCGGTTCATCTACGTTCGCGCGCCGGAGGCCTACCTGTCGCTGTGGCCGTGGCGAGACGTCATCGAGACTCCCCTCGACAGCGTCCTCGACGTGAACGGGTGGGACCTCGCCAAAGCCGTTCGCCTCCTCGTCAAGGGCAACGCCGTCGTGATCGAGTGGCTGCGCTCGCCCATCGTCTACACGGGCGACGAGTCCTTCCGGGACGAGCTCCTCGCCCTCGCCGACGACGTCGTCGAGCGGGCGGCCGTCGGGCGGCACTACCTCCACGTCGCTCACAAACAGCAGGCGGGCAAGCCCACCCTCAAGCGCTTCTTCTACGTCCTCCGGACGACGACTGCGTTGCGGTGGCTGCACGTCCACCCGAACGAGACCGTTCCCCCGATGGACCTGCCGACGCTGCTCGCCGAGGCCGAGGTGTCGAACGACGTCCGTCTCGCGGCTGACACGCTGATCGCCACGAAGGCTCGAACACGGGAGATGGGCACGCAGGCTCCGCCACCGCAGCTCGCGCGGTTCGTCGAGGTGGAGCTGCAGCGTGCCAGCCACTTCGAGACGGATCCCGCCGTGAAGCACCCCGATGAGGTCCGGGCCACGACCGACGCGTACTTCCGGCAGGCCGTGGCCTCGAGCTCTGCCCGGTAGCCGATCGGCCTACGGTGCTGCTGTGACTCGACGGTCGAGGCCCAGGGCAGCGAGGGCGAGGAGTCCGCCGAGGACGGCGCCGATGGTGTTCGTGATCCAGTCGCCGGTGTCGCAGGCGCGTCCGAGGGCCGGGACGATCGCCTGGACGAGCTCGATGAGTGCTGACGTGGCAGTGCCGCCCATGACGGCCAGGACGGGGCGCCGGACGAGCAGGCCCGCGAGCAGGACCGGGGGGATGAACAGCAGCACGTTCGCCACCGTCTCGACGGCTCGGAGCCCGAAGTAGGGAAGCCCGACGGTGCAGGTCACGTCTCGGTCGACCCCGCCCTCCGGGTAGAGGGTCAGGCCGGCGAGGATCACGAGGGAGGCGATGAAGAGAGCCCGGAGCAGTCGCGGCCGCGGCACGATCGCGGCCGCGATGAACGGGCCGGTCAGGACTGCGAGGAGCAGGACGGCGACGGGGAGCCACGGCACCTGCACCAGGAGAGTTGAGAGCACTGACTCACCGTAGTGACCCAGGAGCTGCACGATGGGGGCTCGTTGCTCCGGTCCTGGATGTCCCTGATCTCGTAGCCACGTCGAAGGCTCTGGGCGCCGAGCTTCAGGAATCGCTCGGTCGAGACGCGCTGACGACGTGCAAGGCCCGCCGGCACCGCTACCGTGACCCCATGACCGATCGATCGCTCATGGACCGATGGACGTTCGTCCTCTGCGGCCTGGCCGTCGTGGCCCTCGTCGTCTGCGTGGTCAGCACGGTCAGTGCCGGTGCGCTCGCCCCGGTCTTCTTCTGGTCCGTGCCGGAGGGCACGGAGATCGTCACGACGAAGGAGCAGTACGAGTCGGTGCTCGTCACCCAGCTGGTCGGCAGGATCGCCGCAGCGGGCACCGTCGTCCTGGGCCTCGGCGCTCTCGTCCTGGTCCTGGTGAGTCGTCGAGCTGGTCGCGCTCGCTGATCGACCGACGCCGACGGCTGAGCCCAGTTCGGCCGTGCCGAGCAGCAGCCAGAACGCCGTCACCCGGTCGACTCGCCGCCCGGGCCGTTGATGGTGTCCCCGTCCCAGGAGGGGTCGTCGTCGGGGCCGACGTCGAACGCCTCGAAGCGGCCGTCGAGGACGATGCTCTCGATGAGGGCCCGAGTGCCGGCGACGATCGTCGAGTCCCAGTCGATCTCGGTCGCCAGGACCCAGGCGTGGTCGTCGGGCCACAGCAGCTGGAGGGACGGAGACCTGACGTGGGAGAACCACCCGAGTCCGAGGGAGAACCCCCAGTCGGGGTCGGCGAGCTCGTCGAGGGTCGTGCTGGTCAGGACGTACTCGCGTCCCGGCAGGTCGAGCTGTCTCCGGCTGGTGAGCTCGATCCCTCCGTGCCCGGTCCAGAAGCCGGCGACGACGTCGTCCGGCGTGCTCGTCGCACTGGCGAGGAGGGGGACGAGCGCCGCGAGGACGACGGGGTCCAGGGAACCGAGGGACGTCCCCGGTGCGTTCGGGTCCTGGTCGTCGAGGAGGCGGCCCCACTGGACGAGGGAGTGCATGGTCCGCCCGGAGGCGGCTGCGACGTCGGACCAGCGCCGAGCCGTCCAGTCGTCGGACGGCGGCACGCCCCACGCCCGACGGTCGTCGACGTGCCCGCTCTCCCGGGGGTGGAGGATCCGGACGTAGGCGTCGGCACCGTGCCCCGCGACGGAGCCCACGCTCGTCCGGCCGTGCACTCGTCCGGCGAGCCAGTCGCCACGCTCCACGTCATCGATCACGTCCACGGGAGCAGCGTGGCACGGCTCACCGGCGTCCTGCACCACCGTTCGCCCGGCAGGGGGGGTCCTGGACGGCTGGAGATCCTCCTCGGGGCGGACGACCCGCGGGCGGGCCTCTCCTACGGTGACGGCATGAGCCGTCCGGATCCTCCTGCCGTCGCCGCCTCGGTCGGAACAGGTCTCGTCGTGGCGTACGCCGTGGTGGGTGCCCTCCAGGTCCTCGTCTGGAACCCGCTCGCCGCGGTCCCGCGCCTGTCGCTGCCGGAGATCCACAGCGAGCTCGACCGCGTGGGCCAGTCGTTCTCACCCGCACCGGTGATCGCCTGGGCTGTGCTCGGCGTGGGCGCCGCGGTCGTCGTGGCGGTGTCGACGATCCGCCGCTCGCGCCTCACCCTCAGTCAGGTCGTCCTGGCACAGGCGCTCGTCCTGGTCGGGGGAGCGCCGTCGCTGCTTCTCGTCTCCTTCGCGCCGGGCATGCAGCTCGCCGACGGCTTCGGCATCAGCGGCTACGACCACTCACCGTGGGCTCGCCCGCTGTACCTGACGAGTCTGCTCGCGATGGTGGCAGCGATCGCTGCCGCGGGGCCCGCCGTCACGGCCAGCCGTGCTCGGCCGAGCGAGTGCGGGCGAGTTCTCTGAGCCTCCGCGCATGACCATGCGGCGGCGGATCGGCTGACCGACGTGAGGGGCCTCACCTCGTCGAGAAGGTGACCGAGCCGCCGTTGATCGAGGTGACCGTGAGGACGGCCTCGTCGCTCGTGTTCTCGACCCTGAGCCCGACGCCGAGGTAGCCGTCGAAGCGGTCCAGCACCTCCGCGGTCGCCACCATGCCCTGAGTCGTCCGCTGCGTGTCGGTGTCGTTCGTCGAGCACCCGGAGAGGCTCGTCAGCCCGTCGACGACCACCCCCAGTGACGCGACGCGGACGGTCATCGGAGCAGCGGTCTTCACACCGTCATGGTCGCAGAGGTCGCAGCGAGAGCGTCCCGCGACGCTGTCCAGGGAGGCGCGGTGTCAGAAGGGCAGGGGAGTCAGCAGCCAGAGGAGGAACAGGCACGCGCTGAGCACGAGTCCGAGGACGCCGAGCGTGAGGCCGACAGCGGCGGAGCGCGGCCGGAGGTCGCGGGGCGACGCCAGGTCGTCGCGCGCGACGACGATCGCGGCGACGCCGAGAGCGACCGACGCTACGGCCCAGAGATCCAGGAGGATGCTCACCCAGGGCAGCGGCGGTGCGCCGATCAAGGCCGGGGCGTTGCCGGCGGCCACCACGAGCGGGCCGGAGACGCTCAGCCCGCCGAGCGTCAGTGCCCACGACCGTGGGGCCGGCGTTCGTCTCAGTGTCGTCACGACGACGCCTCCTCTCGGCAGCGGACCCGGGAGTCCGCCTGAACTCTCCCAGCGACGAGGAGGCGGCGATTCCTCCTGCCGGATGATCTTCGCGTCAGAGGGACTCGAGCACGTCGAGCGCCCGCTGCACGCCGTGCTCCCGACGCATGAGGCGGCCCACCTCGGCGGCCCGCCCCCGACGGGTCAGGGCGTCGCCCATCGCGGGCGCGAGGGCACCGGCCGTCAGTCGGCGCAGCGGGACGGCCGCGGCCGCCACCCCCTGTCGGTGCAGCTGGGCTGCCCAGAACGGCTGGTCGGCCGTGACCGGCACGACCACGGCGGGCACGCCGGCCCGCGCGACGGCGTGGGAGGTGCCGGCCCCGCCGTGGTGCACCGCGAGCGTGGCGTGGGGCAGCACGGCGTCGAAGGGCACCGACGGCACCGCCAGCACGTCGGGGCCGCGGTGCTCCGGCGGCAGCGCGAGCCCGCCCCACCCGGTGACGAGCAGCACCCGGAGGCCGTGGGAACGGGCGGCCGCGACGACCGCCGCGCCGCGGGCCGAGGCGTCACCCGTCGCCATGGAGCCGAACGAGGCGACGACGACGGGCCCGGCGGCCAGGAAGTCGGTGACGACCGGTCCGCACGACGCGGCCGGCGCCTCCTCGTGCCAGGCCCCCGTCTGGTGCACCTGCTCCGGCCAGTCGTCCGGCCGCGGGAGCAGCACCGGGCTCACGGCCATCAGCGTCGCGCGCGACGGGGAGCGCCAGGACGGGCGCCGCCCGCCCGGCAGCTCGGCGGCGGCGCGCGCCACGTCGCCGTCGAAGAGGCGCGCGGCGGCGCGCGGCACGGCGTAGGTGGACCGGTTGTGGGCGCCGAGGTCGCGGGTGGCGGTGGGGCCGCCGGCGGCGGGGAAGCGCGCGCTGGGGGTGGCCACCGGCGCGAACTCCACGAGCACGCGCGGCACGCCCAGCGCGTCCGCCACCATCGGCGCGGTCAGGACGAGCGGGTGGTGCACCACCACGTCGGGGTCGAACGCGACCGTCTCGCGCACCGCGGCCGCGAGCAGGCGCCGCATCGCGGGCCGCACCTCGGCGAGGGCGTGACGCGCGAGGGCCCACGGGACACGACCGGCGGGGGAGAGCACGCGCCGCGCGTCCAGGCCGAGGGGCACGGTGCCCACTCCCTCGGGCGCGCCCGCGTCGTCGGGCAGGCCCAGGCGGACGTCGTGGCCGCGACTCGTGGCGTGTCGGGCCAGCGCGACGAAGGGCTCGACGTCGCCCCGGGTGCCGGCGGTGAGCAGCATGATGCGCATCCGCCCAGTCTGGGCCCGCGAGCCGTGGGCCCGCAGCGCGGCGGGCGGCGTACGGTCGGTCTCGTGACTGACGGTGCTGAGCGGATGTCGCGCGTCGCGCCGTCGGAGAGGGCTGCGACCGTGCGCCGCCTCGTGCTGATCTCACGCCCGGTGCTGTGGATCAACACCGTCGGGTCGGGTCTCGTCGCTGTGTGGCTCACCGGTGCGCTCTTCGACCTGCGGGCGCTGCCGGTCATCCTGTGGCTCACCCTGCCGTTCAACCTGCTCATCTACGGCGTCAACGACATCTACGACCAGGACACCGACGCGGCCAACCCCCGCAAGGGCTCGATCGAGGGCGCGAGGATCGAGCAGTCCGAGGTGCGGCTCATCGCCTGGGCCGTCGCGGTCACCAACGTGCCCTTCCTCGTCTTGTTCGCCGTCACGCTGCCGCCGCTCGCGATCGCCGCGATCCTGCTGTACGTCGGCGTGTTCGTCTTCTACTCCGCACCGCCGCTGCGCTTCAAGGCGCGGCCCTTCGTCGACTCGCTGAGCAACGCGGCCTACGCGCTGCCGCTCGTCATCGTGCCCGCGGCCCTCTCGGTGACGCCGGTCTGGCCCGCCGCCCTCGGCCTGATGGCCTGGAGCGTGGCCAAGCACGCCTTCGACGCCGTCCAGGACATCGTGGAGGACCGCGACGCCGGCATCACCACGACCGCCGTGCGGCTGGGCGCCCGCGGGACGGCGCTGTGGAGCGGGGCCTGGTGGGTCGTCTCCACGGCGCTCTTCGCCGTGGTGAGCGTGCCGGTGGCTGCCCTGAACCTCGTCATCGCCGGCATCCTCGTCGGGCGCCTGCTGCGCGACCCGTCGCCGGAGACCGGCCACCGCCTGTACCGACTGTCGGTCGCGTTCCCTTACATCGCGGGGTCGTTCGCCGGGGTGCTGCTGCTGGTCTCCATCGTGCTGGTGGGCCGGCCGTGAGCCGCGTGGTCGTCGTCGGCGGCGGGATTGGCGGGCTCACCGCCGCCGCGCTGCTCGCCCACGCGGGGCACCGCGTCACCCTGCTCGAGGCCTCGGCCGAGCTCGGCGGCAAGAGCCGTCGCATCCAGCTGGGGGAGGACCGCATCGACACCGGCCCGTCGCTGGTGACCTTCCCCGCCGTGTGGGACGAGCTGCTGCGGCGGCTCGGCGACGGCGGGCGTGCTCCCGACAGTGCTCGTGACGACGGCCACCTCGACCTCGTGCGCATGCCCGAGGTGGGGCGCTACTACTACGACGGCGAGGAGACCTCGTTGCCGGTCGCGCCCGGGCACCCCTGGTACCCCGCCTGGCGACGCTTCTCCGACCTGCACGCCCCCCTCGCCGACGACGTGACCGAGCTGCTGCTCTCGGACCCGCTCGACCGAGCTGCCCTGCCGGCCCTGCGCCGGCTGCTGGCCGTCTACGGCTCGCGTCTCACCACCCGCGCCTACCTCGACGGCCTGCCGTGGCTGCCGGACGGTCTGCGCGAGATCATCGCGATCCACACCCTCAACGCGGGCGTCTCGCCCTCGCGCACCCCCGCCCTGTACGCGAGCATGCCGGCGATCATGGCCGAGACCGGGGCCTGGGTGCCGCGAGGCGGCGTCTACGAGGTCGTCCTGGCGCTGGGCCGGCTGGCGGAGGCGGCCGGGGTCGAGGTGCGCACCGGCGAGGCCGTCACCCGCATCGAGCGCGGATCCGTCACCACCGAGCTCGGGCACCACCCCGCCGACCTCGTCGTCAGTGCCCTGGACGCCGATCGGCTCGCGACGCTGACCGGCCCGTCTCGCCTGCCGACGCTGCCCCGTCTGCGCCCCCGTGCCCTCTCCTGCTCCGCCGTCGCCGTGTACGGCGTGCTGCGGGAGGAGCTGCCGGCGGACTTCCCGACGCACGGCGTGGTGCTGCCGACGAAGCCCGCGGCGCTCCACCGCAGCCTCGAGGCGGGCGACGAGCCCGCCGACACCATGGTCTTCGTCAACCAGTACCGCGCCGGTGAGGTCTACCCCAACCAGCGCAGCACCGTCGGCATCCTGCTCACCGCGCCCGCCGACGGCGGTCGCTACACGGCCGAGCACCCCTTCGTGCGGCGCGAGGTCGACCGGGTCTCCGCGGCGATGGGGCTCGACGGGCCCCTCACCGACCTCCTCGACGAGCAGCTGGTGCTCGATCCGCAGTACTACGGCGCAGGCGGCGAGCCGCACGGCGCCCTGTACGGAGCCGCGCGTCCGCCGTGGCTGAGCGGCCCGTTCCACCGCCCGTCGTACAACGACCCGTGGCGGCCCTGGCTGTGGCGGGTCGGCGCGTCGGTGCACCCCGGCGGCGGCATCCCCGCCGTGGTGGGCGGAGCGATGATCGCGGTGACCCGGCTGCTGAGGTCGACGCCGGCCTGACCTGAGCGCGAGTCGGTCGGCGGGGCGGCTCAGAGGTCTCGCGCGAAGCAGACCGACTCGGGTGATCCGACGTAGGCACCGAACAGGGGGATGCGCGAGTAGCCCTCTCGCTCGTAGAAGCGGATCGCGTCCGGCTGGAGCGTGCCCGTCTCGAGTGCGACCTGTCGCGTGCCCAGCTCGCGCGCGGCGTTCTCGAGGGCCCGCAGGAGCCCGGACGCGACCCCCGACCCCCGTGCGTCGGGCACGACGTACATCCGTTTCACCTCGACGGCGGCCGGGCCGACCACCGTGTCGGCCAGGGGCCGCAGCCCTCCGCAGGCGATCGGGCGACCGTCGTCCGCCCGCGCGACGAGGAACACCGGGACGTCGGTCGCCGACGGCGGCGTGCCGGGTTCGTGGTCGTCGCTGCCGTAGCGGGCGTCGAGCTCGACCCGCTGGGCTCGACGGAGGCCGTCGGCGTCCGGGTGGTCGAAGGGTGTCCGCGTGATGGTCCAGCCCATGGTCGTCCTTCCGTGACGGTCGAGGAGGTGTCCATCCTCGCAGCCGGAGACCCTCGTCCCTCGTCCGCGGCGGCTCGATCGCGGACGGGGAGCACTCCACCTGGACGTCCCCGCCGCCCCCACAGGAGGGCGGCGGGGACGTCCGCGGGTCAGCTCGTGGCGCGTCGGCGGAGGCGCACGACGGTCAGGACGGTGCCGGCGGCGAGGAGGCCGGCGGCGAGCGGGACGAGACCCTGGGCGGGCTCGCTGCCCGTGTACGCGAGGCTGCCAGCGCTGGAGGTCGGCGCCGCACCGGACCCGGCAGGGACGACGACCGCGGTGCTGCGCACCTCGACCGGGAACGAGAGCGTGAAACCAGCGAGCGAAGCGCTCATGACGCGGGTTCCCGCTCCGTGGACCGTGAAGCCCTGGTACCCGGTGTCCAGGACGACTGCCTCGTCGCCTGGGCCGCTGCTCCTGTAGACGGGCTCGTCCGAGCCCTCGGGGAGGGCCTCGCGCGGCACGGCGTTCCCGAACTCGTCTCCGGCGTAGGCGGCGAGCACGACGCTCTGTCCGTCGTCGACGCTCACGGCGAGGACGTCGTCGTCGGCGGACGAGCCGACGGCTCCGGCGAAGGCCCAGGGGCCCGTGGCGGAGGTGGTGTACACCGTCGCGAAGATGCTCGCGGGCGCTGCGGCCTGCACCTCGAGGTCGACGACGAGGAGCTCTCCGATGCCGACCATGTTCAGGGTCGAGACGCCGAACGAGTACGAGCCGGCGTAGGTGCTCGTCCCGGAGATCGTGAGGGCGCCGGGGGTCTCGGTGACGGTCGCTCCGGCGGGGAGCGTGGAGACCAGGGTGCGAGGGTCAGCGACGCTGACGACCATGGGCGTAGGGTCCCCGGCGGCCTCCCACGTGAAGGAGTAGGGCTCGCCGGCGACGACCGTGAGGTCGGTGCCCGGCTGAGCGGTGAACGTGGGGGCGACGCCAGCCGCGACGCGCCGGTCGCTCACGACGGTGGCCGGTTCGTCGTCCGGCCCGGGCCCGGTGCCGGTGACGGCCACCTCGACGACGCGGCCCATGTCGGCGCCGACGAGGACGTAGGTCTCACCGACGGCGCCGTCGATGTCAGCACCGTCGCGGGTCCACTGGTAGGTGAACGTGGTGCCGGCGGGCCAGCCGTCCGTGACGGCGCGCTGGGTGTCGGAGAGCCGAGTCTCCCCGGAGACGATCACCGTGCCGGGCTCGGTGGCCGCCGCGGTGCCCACCTCCCCGCCGGTGTCGGCCTCGGTCTCGGCGGTGGGGGCCGGGGCCGTCGTGCCCCCGTCCGTCCCGGGTGCCGGCTCCGACGCCTCGTCCGCGGCAGGGACCTCGGCCTCGGGCGGGGAGGTCTGCGTGGGCCCTGCCTCGACTGCTGGCCCCACAGGTGCCGACCCCACCGACGGGGGTCCGGCCGAGGGGCCTCCCGCGTCGGTGTCGGGCGCCTGCGCCGGGTCGCTCACCACGCTCTCGTCGGCGGGCGCCGCGGCGGCGGTGGAGGTCGCAGCGGGTGCGGCAGAGGCCGTCGGCGCCGACAACGCCGTCCCGCCCAGCGTCACGGCGATCACGGACGGCAGAACCAGTGCGGTGAGCACGGATCTCTTCATGTGTTCTTCCCCTCGGAGATGTTGTCGGGGCGCCTTCTCCGCTCACCCCGCGAGCCCGGGTGACCATGTCGTCGTGAGCCCGTGGCCCCCACCGTAGGAGGCACGCCGGCTACGGGTGCACGCCGTTGCCCGTTCGTTGTCGAAGGTCATCCGCACGCATGAGGAAAGATCATCACAAGGTCGTGTCACCTTCGACGCCCACAGGACAGGGCACTCGTCGGCACGGGCCCCGTGCCCCGCCCCGATCGCCGTCGCCGACGGCTGCTCGCCGGCAGACCGCTCGTCCTAGCTGCCGGCGAACTGGGCGTCGGTGACGTGCTCGAGCCACGTGGTGGTGGCGGAGGGGT
>NZ_JACYVL010000019.1:0-22339 GCF_014842245.1 Frigoribacterium sp. CFBP 13707 | reverse complement strand
GCAAGGCGGGTTGCTCGTGGGGGGAGTGGTCGGCGCGTAGCGCCGGGCCCCTCATCGAGACGACTCGTCGTGGGCCCTGCGGGCGGGTGAGGGCCCGGGTCGGGTCACCTCGATCGCGCCGCGCTCGTGAGTTGCCGTTTTGTGGGGTTGAGCGGCCCTGTGGGGCCCCCAAAATGGCAACTGACTGAGGCGGGTGGCTCGTGGGGGGAGTGGTCGGCACGCAGCGCCGGGCCTCTCATCGAGACGACTCGTCGTGGGCCCTGCGGGCGGGCGGGGGCCCAGATCGGGTCACCTCGATCGGAGCGCGCTCGTGAGTTGCCATTTTGGGGGGTTGAGCGGCCTTGTGGGGCCCCCAAATCGGCAACTGACTGAGGCGGGTGGCTCGTGGGGGGAGTGGTCGGCGCGCAGCGCCGGGCCCTCGTCGAGACGACTCGTCGTGGGCCCTGCGGGCGGGCGGGGGTCCAGATCGGGTCACCTCGATCGGTTCCCGCTCGTGAGTTGCCGTTTTGAGGGGTTGAGCGGCGTCGTGGGGCCCCCAAAGTGGCAACTCAGCAAGGCGGGTGGCTCGTGGGGGGAGTGGTCGGCGCGCAGCGCCGGGCCCTCGTCGAGACGACTCGTCGTGGGCCCTGCGGGCGGGCGACGGCCCAGATCGAGTCACCTCGATCAGGCCGCGCCGCGCTCAGCCGCGCCGCGCTCAGCCGCGCAGCGCCGCACGCAGCGTGCGCACGATCTGCGCCCGCGCGGCGCGCCCGGCGCGCGTCGGCAGCAGCGGGAACACGTGCAGCTCGCCGACCCCCTCGCGCCAGTCGAGCGCGACCCCCGCGGCGGCCGCCCGTGACCGCAGCAGGTGGGCGTCGGGGTTGAGCACGTCGCGCGTCCCGGTGAAGACCGTCAGGGGCGGGAGCCCCGCGAGCTCCCCGGCCAGCGGGCTCACCACGGGGTCGAGCAGGTCGAGCGAGCCGCGCCAGTGCTCCGCGAGCACGCGCCCGCCGGGCGTGCCGAGCCAGGGGTCGGTCGGCTGCACGAGGGGGATGCGCGGGTTGCTCCACGTGAGGTCGAGCGCCGGCGAGATCATCAGCACGTGCGCCACGTCGACGCCCTGGTCGCGCAGCGACTGCGCCGCGGAGAGGGCGATCTGGCCGCCCGCCGAGTCCCCCGCGAGCACCACCGGGCCGACGGCCGAGGTGACCAGGTCGGTGATGCCGACCCGCGCCTCCTCGGCGGTGCCGAAGGGCACGAGCGGGTAGATCGGCAGCAGCACGGTGGTGCCGACCTCGGCCGCGACCTGGGCGGCGAGGTGCCAGTGCTGCGACACGATCTCGCCGACCCAGCCGCCGCCGTGGGCGTAGACGACGGTGCCGGCGGAGGCTCCGTCGCGGCGCGAGACGCGGTAGACCGGCCAGCCGCCGCGCTGCTCGACGTCGACGCGCACGTCCGAGCGCAGCGTCGCGGGCGGCCCGTACGGCGCGGGCCGCAGCGACCGCTCGCGGATGCGGCGCCGGGCCCCGGCCTCGGTCGTGAAGGTGCGGTTCGCCCGCGTCAGCCGCAGGAAGACGGGGGCCAGCGCCCGCGGCAGCACCAGCCGCGTGGCGAGCGGCTCGTGCACGGAGCGGACGGGGGGAGTCGCGGGTCGAGACCCGGCACCGCCCCCGGCCCCGGCACCACCAGACCCCGCACCGGCACCGCGAGACCCCGCCCCCCGCCCCGCGGCACGACGACGGACGGACGACAGCACCCGGCTCAGCTCCACGACGCGGACGCTACTCGGCCGACGGTGCGGGGTAGCTGTAGAAGCCCTCGCCGCTCTCGCGCCCGGTGGCCCCGCGGTCGAGGTAGTCGCGCTGGATCATCTCGGCGAACGCGCGCCCCTCCGGCCCGCCGGCGACGGAGACGGCGTGCACGGTGCGGAGCCCCACGACGTCCATGATCTGGAACGGCCCGAAGGGCGCCCCGGTGCCGATGCGCCAGGTCGTGTCGACGGTCTCGGGGTCGGCGACGCCCTTCACGAGCAGCGCCGAGGCCGCGTTCAGCAGCGGCACCAGCAGCGAGTTGAGCACGTAGCCGGGCTGCTCCTTCTTCAGCTCGATCGGCACCATGCCCATGCCGCGGGCGAACTCGACGACGGCGCGGAACACCTCGGGCGAGGTGGCCGGCGTGCCCATCACCTCGGCGGTGTTGTTGACCCAGATCAGGTTGGCGAAGTGCAGCGCGAGGAACTTCTCGGGCCGTCCGGTCGCGTCGACGAGGTCGCTCGGCAGCAGCGTCGACGAGTTCGTGGCGAGCACGGTGCGCTCGGGCAGCAGCGGCGCGAGCCGGGCGTAGAGGTCGCGCTTGAGCTCGAGGCTCTCCGGCACGGCCTCGACCACGAGGTCGGCGTCGGCGACGGCCTCGGCCAGGTCGGTGCTGAAGGTCACGCGACGGAGCGCCTCCCGCGTGGTCTCCTCCGTGGCGCCGCGCAGCCCCTGCGGCGTGAGGTACGTCGCGGCGAGGCCCTCGAACCGGGCCCGCGCGACGGCGATCTGCTCGTCGCCGATGTCGTACGCGACGACGTCGCTGCCGGTGTACGCCGCCTGGAAGGCGATCTGCGCGCCCAGCACGCCGGTGCCGAGCACGGTCACGCGCGAGAGCGGGGTCGCCGAGGCGGGGTCGGAGGCGGTGGCGGCGTCGGAATCGTGGGAGGCGGTGGCCGGGTCGAGGGGGGAGGTCATGGTCGGTCCTTCGGTCGGGTCGGTCGGGTGGTGGTCGGGGGAGTGGTCATCGGGGCGGGAACCGGCGCGGGCGCGGGCCCGGGCCCGCGCGCCCGCCCGCCCGCCGAGCCGAACGTCAGCCCGTCACCGCGGACGCGGCCGAGCCGGAACAGCACGAGGTCGCGCAGGTAGTCCTGGTGCAGCCGCCACGGCGTCCGCGCACCCTGCCGCGGCATGAGGTGCACGCCGCGCGCGACGTAGCCCGAGCGCAGGTCGATGAGGGGCGTGAGCTCGCCGAGGCCCCGCGACCCGGTCGGGGCGGTGGGCACGACGCGCGACTCGCCCCGCGACTCCATCGATCGCAGCACGCGCTCGACGAAGGCGACGACGAGGTCGATCTTGAGGGTCCACGACGCGTTCGTGTAGCCGATGGCGAAGGCCATGTTCGGCACGCCGTCGAGCATCGCGCCCTTGTAGGTCACGTGCTCGGCGGGGTCGACCTCGCGGCCGTCGACGGTCATCCGGACCCCGCCGAAGAGCTGCAGCGTGAGGCCGGTCGCGGTGACGACGACGTCGGCGGGCAGCTCCTCGCCCGAGGTGAGCTGCACGCCGCGCGGCGTGAAGCCCGCGATCGTGTCGGTGACGACCCGTGCCGACCCCTCCCGGATCGCCCGGAACAGGTCGCCGTCGGGCACGACGCAGAGCCGCTCGTCCCACGGGTCGTAGCGCGGCACGAAGTGGCGGTCGACGTCGAAGCCCTCCGGCAGGCGGGCGGCCACGCGTTCGCGGAGGATCCGCCCGGTGCGCTCGGGCGCTCGCCGGCTGAACCGGTAGGTGACGAGGCCGGTCGCGATGCCGCGCCAGCGCGAGACCCGGGCGGAGGCGCGGAGCCCGATGCGTCGCGCCCGCGGCAGCAGGCGACGGTCGCGGCTCGGGAGCGCCGCGACCCAGGTGGGCGAGCGCTGCAGCATGGTCACCCGGGCGCCCCCGGCCGCGAGCGCCGGCACGAGGGTCATCGCCGTCGCGCCGCTGCCGATCACGACGACGTCGCGGCCGGCGGTCTCGAGGCCCTCGGGCCACTGCTGCGGGTGCACGAACTCGCCCTCGTAGGCGGCCTCGCCGGGCAGCTCGGGGCGGTGGCCCCGGTCGTAGCGGTAGTAGCCGGAGGCGAGGAAGAGGAAGGAGGTGGTGAGGGTGGTGGTCGTGACGGCCCCGTCGTGCGTGCCGGGGTCGCGGGGTGCGTCGGGCCCGCCGGAGTCGCGGGTCGGGTCGGCGGCGCCGGTCTCGACCCGCAGGGTCCAGCGGTCGTCGTCGGACGACCAGTCGGCGCCGACGACGCGGTGCCGGTACCGCACGAGCTGCTCGACGCCGGTCTCGGCCGCCGTGTCGCGGACGTACTGCAGGATGGCCGCGCCCGGCGCGATCGACCGCTCGTCGACCCAGGGCCGGAACGAGTAGCCGAGCGTCGCCATGTCGCTGTCGGAGCGGACGCCGGGGTAGCGGAAGAGGTCCCAGGTGCCGCCGCTGACCGCGCGGGCCTCGAGCACGGCGATGCTCCGGCCGGGGAACGCCGCGCGCAGCCGGGCGGCGGCGCCGACGCCGGAGAGGCCGGCCCCGACGACCACGACGTCGAGGTGCTCGACGGGGCCGGTCGGGCCGTCGGCGGAGCTCGCCGGGGCGGACGTCGTCGTCTCATCGGTCATGCGTCCACTGTATCGACACAGTGTCGAGAGTGTCGACGGTGTGTCCGCCGAGCGCTGCGGGACGGTACCATCGGCGCATGCCCCGTGACCTCGACGCCGTCGCCGCGACTCCCGGGGGCCGGGGTCGGCGGGCGGCCCGGGTGTCGGGCGACGAGCGCGAGCAGGCGATCCTCACGACGGCCGACCGGCTGCTCGGCGAGAAGGACTTCTCGGCGCTGACGATCGACGACCTCGCCCGCGGGGCGGGCATCTCGCGGCCGACGTTCTACTTCTACTTCGCGTCGAAGCGCAGCGTGCTGCTGGCGCTGCTCGACCGGGTCGCGCACGAGGCGTCGCGGCGGTCGGCCGAGGTGTTCGTCGGGCTCGCCGACGACCCCGCCGCGACCTGGCGACGCGCGATCTCGGCCTTCTTCGAGACGTTCGCGGCGCACCCCGGCGTCGTCGCCGCCGTGGTCGGCGCGCGCGGCACCGACGCCGAGATCGTCGCCCAGTGGTCGCGGCTGCTGCAGGGCTGGATCGACGAGACGGCCCGCGCGATCGGGGCCGAGCGCGCCCGCGGCGCCGCCGTCGCCGGGCCCGAGCCGCGCGTGCTCGCGACCAGCCTCAACCTGCTCAACGAGCGCGTGATCATGGCTGCGCTCACCGAGCCCAGCCTGCCCGGGGCGGCCGTCGACCCCGTCGACACCCTGCTGCACGTCTGGCTGAGCAGCATCTACGGCGCCGCCGCGCGCTGAGCGCCGCCCCTGCCGCTGAGCGCTGAGCGCCGAGCGCCAGCACCGTCGCCTGCCCGGCCGGCCAGGTGAACGGCGGGCGACCCGGCTGCGCGGCAGAACCACCGACTGATCAAAGAACCACGATCTGACGTGGTTCTTTGATCAGTCGGTGGTTCTCGCGGGTGCGAGGACGGCCGGGCGGGGGACCGGCGGGGCGGCGGGGCGGGTCTCCTCCGGGAGTCAGCCGCCCACGACGGCGCCGAGGCCGAGGCGCGGCCAGAGCCAGCGCAGGCCGGCAGCGAGGCCCACGGAGGCGGTGTGCCAGTCGTGCCCGCTGCCGGGCACCGTGAGACGGGTCACGTCGATGCCCGCCCCCTGCGCCGCCGCCGAGACGACGGGCTGCACGGGCCCGTAACGCGAGTCGTCGGCCCCCACGGCGAAGAAGCCGCCGAGGTCGGCGTACCGACCGTGCGCCCGCATCACCGCTACCGGCTGGGCGGCGTCGTACGCGGCGCGCGAGCCGTCGAACCCGCGGGCGATCGTGCGGTCGACGCCGCCGTCGAGCAGCGGACCGAGCTGCCCGCTCACGTCGACGAAGGAGCCGAAGACGTCGGGGTGCCCGGTCGCCAGCTGCACCGAGCAGGTGCCGCCCTGCGAGAAGCCGGCGATCGCCCACGCGGCGGGGGAGCGCTGCACGTCGAGGTGGGCCGTGACCCAGGCGGGCACGTCCCGGGTGAGCCAGGTCGCGCTGTCGCCGAGCTCGCCGTCGACGCACATCGGGTTCGAGGTCGGCCGGCCGAGCTGGTCGGGCATCACGACGATCGGCGCGAGCCCGTCGTGCTGCGCCGCCAGGGCGTCGAGCTGGTCGTCGAGGTGCCCGGCGTCGACGAGGTTCTCGGGGGCGGCGCCCGGCCCCTGGCCGGAGAGCGCCACGACGACCGGCAGCGCGGGCGGGTCGGCGGTCAGCGCGGCCGGCGGCAGCCACACCAGGGCGGGCCGGGCCCGGAAGTGCGAGTCGGTCGCCGGGATCACCACGCTGCCGAGCCGGCCGTGCCGGGGCAGCTCGGCGGGCGGGGTCCACTCCGCCGGGAGGGTGCCGGAGGCGGTGGTCGCGTCGCCCGCCGACACCCCGTGCTGGGCGGGCGGCAGCGTGAGCGGCGCGACGTGCGACACCCCGAGCAGCGCCCCCACGGTCGGGAACAGCCCGGCGTCACGGTTGACGGCGAGGCCCGTCGAGAGGGCGAAGACGACGACTCCGAGCCCGGCCACGACGCGACGCCCGGCCCCGCCGCGCACGGCGGCGACGACCGCCACGGCCAGGCCCGCGCCGAGGGCGGAGACCCAGGCCCGGTCGACCCAGGTCGGAGGCACGTCGAGGGCGGCCTGCACGTCGCCGACCCACCACGACACCAGGGCGCCCGCACCGGCACCGACCGCGGCGGCGACGCCGACCGCCGTCCACCAGCGCCGGGGGCGGGGGCGGGTGCGAGATCGGAGGCGGGGACGCAGGCGGCCCGCCGCCCGGGTCCGGAGGTGCGGTCGGAGCCCGGCCGAGTTCCGCCCGGGCCGCGCGTCCCGCCGCCCGACCCGGTCGCCCGGCGGGCGCACGAGCCACACGGCCAGCCCGAGCGCCAGGGCGTACACCGGCGCCAGGGTGAGGACGGAGACGAGGGAGAACGACACCGCGGGGCCTTCCGGACGAGCCCCGCCGGAGGTCGGGCGTCGACGGGTCGCGGGGCGGGCACACCCTAGGGAGCGATCCCATGACGCAGCCGTCAGCGCGACGGGACCCGCAGGGCGCCCGGCCCGCACCTCCCGTCCGGCCCGCGCCTCCCGTCCGGCCCGCGCCTCCCGTCCGGCCCGCGCCTCCTGCCCGGCCCGCGCCTCCTGCCCGGCCCGCGCCTCCGCGCCTCCCCGCCTGCTGCTCCCGCCTACTGCACCGCCGCGGTCAGCCTCGCGACGTTGTCGACGACCTGGATCGCCGCCGGCCGCGTCAGCCACTCGTCGAGGTGGACCTCGCGCGACTTCGAGCGGTAGTCGTCCTCGACGGCGCGCAGGCGCTCGACGAAGTGGGCACCGCGCACGAGCAGCGACACCTCGAAGTTGAGGCTGAACGAGCGCATGTCCATGTTGCTCGAGCCGACGACGGCCACGTCGTCGTCGACGGTGAAGTGCTTCGAGTGCAGCACGATCGGCTTCTCGTAGAGGAAGATCCGGACGCCCGAGCGCAGCAGCGTCTCGTAGTACGACCGCTGGGCGTGGTAGACGAGGAACTGGTCGGCCACCTCGCAGGCGAACAGCTGCACGTCGACGCCGCGCTCGGCGGCCGTGGTGATCGCGTAGAGCATCGAGTCGTCGGGCACGAAGTAGGGGCTCGCGATGATGAGCTTCTCCTGCGCGCCGTAGACGAGCGCGTTGAACAGCCGCAGGTTGTTCTCGCCGTCGAACCCGGGCCCGCTCGGCACGACCTGGCACTCGATCGCGTCGGGGCCGGTGCGGCGCTCGACGGGGGCCTCGAGGTCGTCGACGACCGGCAGCTCGTCGGTCTCGGAGTACCAGTCGGTGAGGAAGAGCGCGTTGAGGCCGACGGCACCCGGCCCGTCGAGCCGCACCATCAGGTCCTTCCACTGCAGGCCGCGCTTGATGTTGCCGCGCTTGTTGTAGCTCGGGTCGGTCATGTTCTGCGAGCCCGTGAAGGCGACGTCGCCGTCGACGACGACGATCTTGCGGTGGTTGCGCAGGTCGGGGCGCCGCCACATGCCCTTGGTCGGGTGGAACGGCAGCATCTCCTCGAAGTTCAGCCCCGCCTCGCGCAGCCACCGGCGCGTGACGCGGCCCTGCGGGTTGCGGATCGTCGCCCAGTGGTCGTAGAGCACCCGCACCTGGACGCCGCGGTCGTGGGCCCGCTTCAGCGCGTCGAAGAACGGGAAGGTCGTCTCGTCGCGCGTGAAGATGTAGAACTCGACGTGCACGTAGCGCTCGGCCTCGTCGACGGCGGCCGTCATCGCCTCGATCGACGCGCGGTAGTCGGGCAGCAGCTCGGCCGTGTTGCCCGGGCTGAGGGGCATCGAGCCGAGGGTGCGGTTGAGCTTCACGACGCTGCCGAACCACGGCGGCTCGGTCTCGACCGTCGCGGCCTTCGTGTCGAGGCCGGCGGTGCCGTCGAGGATGCGCTGGTTGATCTCGCGCTGCTTCTCACGCCGATCGCGGGGCAGCTTCGACGAGCCGATCAGCCCGAAGAGCAGGCTGCCCGGGATGGGCGCGACGAAGATCGCGGTCAGCCACGCCATCGCCGAGCTCGGCTTGCGGTTGCGCGGCACGGCCGCCACCGACACCACGCGGATCACGATGTCCACGACGAGCACCACGGTGGGGAGTGCCTTCAGCACGGAGCGCCATCTCATGGGCTGATCCTGTCAGGTGGTGCCTGACCGCGCCTCCCCGGGTCTCGCCCCTGTGGGGTACGGGCTCCTGGGGAGGGACGGCGGCCCCGCCCAGCCCACCGCCAGCCCCGCCCAGCCCACCGCGGCCGCCCTCAGATCACCGTCAGCTGCGCCCGCGCCGCCTCGATCGTCGCGAGCACCGACCGTGCGTCGGCGAGCGAGTGCAGCGGCGAGTCGGTGACGCCCTCCGCGACGAAGCCCGCGACCGCCGTGGCCTCGTAGGCGAGCCCGCGGCGGCCGGTCGGCACGGCGGGGTCGCTCCAGACGGCGGTGCCCTCGTCGGTCGCGAGCTCGAAGGAGGCGGGGAAGACCAGGTTCTCGAGCGTCCGCAGCGAGCCGGCCGAGCCGCTGATCGTCCCCCGCCCGGGCGAGGTCGCCAGCAGGCTGGTCGCTGCCGTCGCCAGCACTCCCCGGTCGCTGCGGGTGACGATCGCGGCCTCAAGGTCGACCCCGTCGGCGCGGGTGGTGCCCGAGGCGCGCACCTCGACCGGGTGCCCGCCGGCGAACTGCGTGAACCACGCGGCGTACACGCCGATGTCGAGCAGGGCGCCGCCGCCGAGGGCCGGGTCGGTCATGCGGCCGGGAGCGGTGAGGTCGTTCGCCCAGGCGACCTCGGCGGTCGCGAGCCGCACGTCGCCGATCGCGCCGTCGGCCAGCAGCTGGGCCATGACGGTCATGTGGGGGAGGTAGCGGGTCCACAGCGCCTCGGCCGCGAAGACGCCCGCCGCCCGGGCCGCGGCCGCGATCTCGTCGGCCTCGGCGCTGCTCACGGCCATCGGCTTCTCGATCAGCACCGGCTTGCCGGCGGAGATCGCGAGCAGGGCGTCGGGCCGGTGCCGGGTGTGCGGGGTGGCGACGTAGACCACGTCGACGTCGGGGGAGGCGACCATCGCGGCGGCGTCGTCGTGGCCGCGCTCGACGCCGTGACGGCGGGCGAAGGCGTCGGCGCGCTCCTGGCTGCGGGAGGCGATCGCGACGACGCGCTGGTCGGTGAGCGAGTGCAGGGCGTCGGTGAAGTCGCCGGCGATCTCGCCGGCGCCGATGACGCCCCAGCGCAGGGCGGGGCCCCCGCGCAGCGCTGCGGCGGAGGAGGAGGGGAAGGTGAGGGTCATGCCCCCATGCTGGCCCCGCCGCGGCACGACGCGCCACGCCGCGGCACGCTGCGCCCCGGCGGCGTCGAGATGCCTCGTCCTGGGCCCTCCGCGCCCGCCGGGGCCCACCTAGGGGCATCCGGATGTGCGCGGGGTAGCGTCGGGGCCTCAGCACCGCGAACGAGAGGCGACGACATGAGCGAACCAGACAGGCCCCGCGACTCCCTCCGCGCCGCAGCGCGCCGGGCGCTGTCGGCCCTCGACGAGAGCGGCGTCGTCTCGCCCGACGACCGCGCCGCCCTCCGCGACCTCGCCGCGAAGGCGGGCGAGAAGGTCCGCGAGAGCGCCGCGACCGGGCGCGACGCCGCTGACCGTGCCGCCCGCCTCGTCGACGGCGCCGCCGCCACCGGGCGCGACGCGGCCGAGCACGCCCGCGGCCTGCTGCACGACGCCGCCGAGGAGGGCCGCGACCTCGCCGCCGCCGCCGAGCGCATCGTCGCCGACGTGACGCAGGCGAGCCGCGACGTCACCGAGACGGCCGCCGACTCCCTCCGCGACGCGACGAACCGGCTCGCCCTCGCGGGCCGCCGTCAGGAGCGCGTCCTCCTCGCCGTCGGCGGCAGCGTCACGGTCGCCGTCCTGGCGCTCGCGGTCGCGATCGGCCGCCGCCGGGGCTGAGCCGCTCCAGGCGGCGTGGGCCGAGCGCACCACCCCACCACACGCCGGAGGCGCGGTGCCCGTCGACCGGGCACCGCGCCTCCCGCGCGGGGTCACCGTGTGGCCCCGTGGTCGCTCAGTACGCGACGTTGATGTGCTCGCGGCCGTGCGCCGGGGTCTCGACCTCGTCGACGATCGCGAGGGCGAAGTCGGCCCCGCTGATCGCGGAGTTCCCCTCGGCGTCGTAGACGGCGACGTCGCCGCCGACGCGGTAGCGGCCGAGCGCCTCGCCGGGTGCGTAGGCGCCGAAGAGCATGGCGGGCGAGACGAAGGTCCAGTCGAGGCCCTCGGGGCGGTCGAGCAGCTCGAGCAGCACGGCGTGCATCTGGAGGGCCTCGGCGGCGAACTCGGGCGGCAGCTGGCCGGTGTCGGCCTGGCGCTCGGCGCCCTCCTCGAGGCGGAGCGAGCTGAAGCCGCCGACGACGACGAGGCGGGCGCCGTGCTCGGCGGCCAGGGTCGCGATCTCGCGGTCGGCCTCGACGATCTGGCCGTCGAGCTCGCCGCGGGGCGAGAGGGAGGAGACGACGACGTCGGCCCCGGCGACCGCACGGGCGCGGACGTCGGCGTCGAGCACCGACCCGGTCTCGTAGCGCACGCCCTCGACCTGCTGCTCGGGCACGGAGCGGCTGACCGAGGTCACCTCGTGGCCGCGGCGCGCGGCCTCGGCGACGATCGCGCTGCCGGCGTAGCCGGTTCCTCCGAAGACGGTGATGCGGGTCATGTGGTTCTCCTTCTGTCGCGGTGGGGCGGTACGGGGCTACGCTACGTCCATTGGTATCCATCGGGAAGTAGGCACTTTTTGGTAACCATCGATCCGGCCACGCGCGAGCTCAGCGAGTCGACGAGCGAGACCAGCGGGCTCGACGCCTCGTCGTACGAGCTCGACCCCTACCAGGCGGGCTGCCCGACGCGGCGGGTGCTCGACCGCATCGGCGACCGCTGGACGGTGCTGGTCGTCGGCACCCTCGACGACGGCCCGCGGCGCTTCTCGGAGATCCGCCGGGTGGTCGACGGCATCTCGCAGAAGATGCTCACGCAGACGCTGCGCGGGCTCGAGCGCGACGGCCTGGTCTCGCGCACCGTCTACGCCGAGGTGCCGCCGCGCGTCGAGTACGAGCTGACGGAGGCGGGCCAGACGCTCCGGGCCCCGCTCAAGGCCCTCGAGCGCTGGTCGATCGAGCACTTCGGCGACGTCAGCGACTCGCAGCGGGAGTACGACAGCCGGGCCTGAGTGCGGGCGCGTCACCCGCGGTGGGTATGCTCCGCGCGTGACCGCCGCCCCGCCTCCCTCGGCCTCGCCCTCGTCGTCCGCGCCCGGGGGCCTGCAGCGGCGGCTCGGCCTCGGCGCCGCCGTCGTGATCGGGCTCGGCTCCATGATCGGCGCAGGAGTCTTCTCGGCCTTCGCCCCCGCCGCGGCGGCGGCCGGCGACCTGCTGCTCGTGAGCCTGCTGATCGCCGGGGTCGTCGCGTTCTGCAACGCGACGTCGACGGCGCAGCTCGCGGCCCAGCACCCGACCTCGGGCGGCGCCTACGCGTTCGGCCGCGAGCGGCTCGGCGAGTGGCCCGGGTTCGTCGCGGGCTGGGGCTTCGTCGTCGGCAAGACGGCGAGCTGCGCCGCGATGGCGACCACCGCCGCGGTCGCGCTGGTGCCCGACCCGTGGACCCGCCCCGCCGCCCTCCTGCTCGTCGTCGCCGTGACCGTGCTGAACGCCGCGGGCATCACCCGGACCGCCGCGGCGACCGCGGTGATCGTGGCCGCGGTGCTGGCCGTGCTGGTGCTGGTGGTGGTCGTGGTCGGCAGCGCGCCTCCCGGGGTCGGGGCGGTCGTCGACGCGGCCTCCGGTGCTGGTGGTGCAGGCGGTGCGGGAGGCGCGGGTGCGGGACCGACGCCGGTCGCCGTCCTGCAGGGGGCCGGCCTGCTGTTCTTCGCCTTCGCCGGGTACGCCCGGATAGCGACCCTCGCGGAGGAGGTGCGGCGCCCGTCGGTGACGATCCCGCGGGCCGTCGTCATCGCGCTGTCGGCCGCGCTCGTCGTGTACGCGGCGGTGGCGCTTGTGCTGCTCCGTGCGCTCGGGTCGGCGGGGACGGCGGCGTCGCCGCGCCCCCTCGTCGACGCCGTCGAGGCGGCCGGCGCGGGGTGGCTGGCGCCGGTGGTCGCGGTCGCGACGGGGGTCGCGGCGAGCGGGGCCCTGCTCGCCCTGGTCGCGGGCATCGGGCGCACGAGCCTGGCGATGGCGCGCGAGGGCGACCTGCCCCGGGCGCTCGCCGTGGTCGACGCCCGGAGGGGTGTGCCCCTGCGCGCGGAGCTGGTGCTGGCCGCCGTCGTCGGCGTGCTCGTGCTGACCGTCGACCTGCGGGGCGTGATCGGGGCGTCGTCGTTCGGCGTGCTGGTCTACTACCTCGTGGCGAACCTCGCGGCGCTGACGCAGACGGGGGAGCACCGACGCTGGCCGCGCGTGCTGCCGGTGCTGGGGGCGGTCGCGTGCGTGGCTCTCGTGGTCACGCTGCCGCTCGCGTCGGTGCTCGCCGGGGCGGGGGTCTTCGCGGTGGGGGTGCTGGGTCGTCTCGTGGTGCTCCGTCGGAGGCGCGGGTCGCCGGGTGCCGGGCGCGGGTCTCGGACGACGGGGCTCTGAGGACGGTCCCGCTCCGCGCTGATCCACTCTGGAGTGGAGCGGCGTTCGGTAGGTGTGCCCTTCGAGCCAGGCTGCTCCACTCCGGAGTGGATCGAGCATTCTGGGGGGCGTCGTCCGGTCGCACGGACGATCCGGTCGCTGTCGCTGTCGCTGTCGCGGTCGCGGTCGCACCCACTGCCGACGCCCCCGACGCTCGACGACCACCCGCGCCCCGTCCCGCGCATCCCGCCCGTACCGCCCCGCCCGGATCAGACGCGCCGCGCGACCGCCTCGCTCCGCCAGCGCGCGTGCAGCGCCCACGGGTCGGGCTGCCCCTCGGCGAGGGCGCGCACGTGCGCGAGCAGCTCGCCGTCGGCGGTGAACCACTCCGTGCGTCCGTGCCGCTGGGCCGCGAACTGCTCGTGCCGCGCGCGCTCCACGGCGCGGTCGCCGCGCTCGAGCGCCAGCAGCTCGTCGTGCCAGATCGCGGCGAGGCGCTGACGGGGGTTCCCGGTCGTGCCGATCTTGATCCTGTCGCGGAAGCGCAGGTAGTACACGACGTCCACCCGGGGAGGCGCCAGCTCGCCGTCCGGGACGTCCCCCTGCCGCCACTCGCACACCGCGCAGAGCCAGGCGGAGGGCCAGCGCACCCCGAGTCGCGCTCCGCAGGCCGGGCACGGCGTGGGCAGCGCGTCCTCGACGCCGATGCCCGCGCCTCCCCGCTCCGCGTCGCCCCACCAGTCCGCGGCCAGCTCGAGGTGCCGCCGGCAGAGCGGCACGGGCGCACCCGGCTCGACGGCGTGCGGGCAGTCGCCGCCGCCGCTGCACGGCGGGGCGTCGGTCAGGTCCATCCCCGGACCGTACGGCCGACCACCGACGCCGCCCCCGCGGCAGCCCGTCCCGCGCGCTACCCCCGCACCAGCCTCCGCACGGCCTCCCGTACGATCTCGCGCTGCTCGTCCCGCCCCGTCGTCGCGGCCGGCGCCCCCTCCAGCCCGGGCAGCTGCACCCAGGCCGACGCGATCGAGAGCAGCACGGCGAACAGGTCGTCGCCGCCCCACGGCGTCGCGCGCACGGCGCCGACCCGGTCGAGCTGATCGATCGACGCGTCGCGGGTCTCCTGCAGCACGGCGAAGGAGGCCTGCCAGTCGTGCGTGTCCTCCAGGCGGGCCCAGCTGAGCAGCCGGTGGTTCTCGGGGTGCTCGGCCAGGTGGTCGAAGAGGGCGACGGCGAACTCCTCGGCGCTGGCGTAGGGCACGGCGGCGGCGGCGCCCAGCTCCGCGAACGAGAGGTTCAGCACCGTCGTGAACAGCGCCTCCTTGTCGCCGAAGTGGGCGTAGAGGCGCTCCTTGCTGCAGCCGGCCGCGGCCGAGATGCGGTCGACCCGGGCACCCGCGAGCCCGCGCGCCGAGAACTCCGCCGTCGCCGCCTCGAGGATGCGTCGTCGGGTCTCGTTCGCGTCGTGGGCCATGGCCGAGAACCTAGCCCACGGTGGCGCTCCAACCAAATGGTTGGTAGTGTTGCCCGGTCCTCATGCCGGGACCCGCCCTACCCAGGAGAACAGTGACCACCTCATCGACAGGCTCCGTCCCGACGACCGCGCCCTCCGCGTCGCCCACGCCGGGCTCCGCCCCCGCCCACCCGAGCCGCCGCTGGTGGGTGCTCGTCATCGTCGGCCTCGCCCAGCTCGTCGTCGTGCTCGACGGCACCATCGTCAACATCGCCCTGCCCCAGGCGCAGGCCGAGCTCGGCCTCACCGACGAGAACCGCCAGTGGGTCGTCACCGCGTACGCCCTCGCCTTCGGCGCGCTCCTCCTGCTCGGCGGCCGCATCGCCGACTTCTGGGGCCGCAAGCGCACCTTCATCGTCGGCATGGTCGGCTTCGGCGCGGCCTCGGCCTTCGGCGGCCTCGTCTCGACCGGCGAGCTGCTCGTCACCGCCCGCGCCCTGCAGGGCGTCTTCGCGGCCCTGCTCGCCCCCGCCGCCCTCGCCGTGCTCACGACGACCTTCGACCGCGGGCGCGAGCGCAACACCGCCTTCGCCGTCTTCGGCGCCATCTCCGGTGCCGGCGCCGCCGTCGGCCTCGTGCTCGGCGGCGTGCTGACCGAGTTCGTCAGCTGGCGCTGGTGCCTCCTCGTCAACGTGCCGATCGTAATTGTCGCCATCGTGGCGGCCGCGCTCGTCGTCCGCGAGAGCAAGGCCGAGGGCGACAACCGCCTCGACGTCGCCGGCACCGTGGTCGTGGCCCTCGGCCTCGCCTCGCTCGTCTACGGCTTCACGCAGGCGGAGGACGGCTGGGGCTCCGCCGTCGTCATCGGCTTCATCGCCCTCGGCGCGGGCCTGCTCGCCCTCTTCGTGCTGATCCAGAAGCGCTCCGACCACCCGCTGCTGCCGCTCGGCGTGCTGACGGACCGCGTCCGCGGCGGGGCCTTCCTCGTGCAGCTGATCGTCGGCAGCGTCATGATCGGCGCCCTGCTCTACCTCACCTTCCACCTGCAGATCGTGCTCGGCTTCGGCCCGCTCGAGGCCGGCCTCGCGACCCTGCCGATGACCCTCGTCATCATGGTGATGGCGCCGATCCTCACCAAGCTGCTGCCCGTGATCGGCCCGCGCGTGCTGATGATCGTCGGCCCGGTCATCGCGGCGGCCGGCCTCTTCTGGCTCTCGCTCGTGACGGTCGACGGCGCGTACGCCACGCACGTGCTGCCCCCGCTGATCGTGATGGGCGTCGGCCTCGCCGGCGTCTTCGTGCCGATGCAGAACCTCGCCCTCGCCGGCGTGGCCCCGCACGAGGCGGGCGCGGCCAGCGCCACCTCGAACGCCATGATGCAGATCGGCGGATCGATCGGCCTCGCGGTCTACACGAACCTCTACGCGTCGGCCGTGGCCGGCAGCGCCGCCGTCGGCCTCGGCAGCCTCGTCGACGGCTACTCGGCCGCGTTCGTCGCCGCCGGCGTCGCGACGCTCGTCGCCGCCGTCATCTCGTTCGTGATGATCCGCGGCTCAAAGGAGGACCTGCTCCCCTCCGGCCCCGTGGTGCACATGGGCTGAGCAGCCCGCAGCAGCCCCGAGGAGGCGCGGTGTCGGTCACTCCGGCACCGCGCCTCCCGCATGCCCCCGCCCCCGCCCCTGCCCCGCCGCCGCCGCACGACAGAACCACCGACTGATCAACGAACCACGTCAGATGGTGGTTCGTTGATCAGTCGGTGGTTCGCGAGGGGCGCAGGGCAGCGCGCGGGCGCAGGGCAGCGCGCGGGCGCAGGGCGGCGAGGGGGCGCAGGGCGGCGCGGGGGCGCAGGGCGGCGCGGGGAGGCGGCCTGCCCTGAGGGCGCTACTCCGCCTTCTCGGTCTGCCACTTCTCGGGCGCGCGGTCGCCGTTCGGGCGCACCGGGCGCACGTCGCCGACGATCGGGATCGCCCGCTTGCGGAGCGCCCAGAGGTAGCGCACGAAGAAGTGCGTCAGCGTCGACAGGCGGTTGCCGTTGCCGAGCAGGCTGGTGATGTGGACGAACACCCACAGCAGCCAGGCGACCGGCCCGGTCAGGGTGAAGCCGTTCGGCAGCTGCACGACGGCGGCGTTCGTGCCGACCGTCGCCATGGTGCCCTTGTCGTGGTACTTGAACTTCTCGAGGGGCTTGCCCGCGAGCATCCGCTGGATCTGCTCGCCGATGTGCTCGCCGCCCTGGATCGCCGGCTGCGCCAGCTGGGCGAGGGCGTCGTCGGTCGCGGCGATGTCGCCCGCGGCGAAGATGCGGTCGAGGCCCTTGACGGTGAGGTCGTCGTTGACCTGGATCCGCCCGCCGTGGGTCTGCGGCACGCCCCAGCCGGCCACCTCGGCGTGGGCGGCGACGCCGGTCGCCCAGATCACGAGCTCGGCGGGGATGAACTCGCCGTCGGCCGCGACGACGCCGTCGGGGCGGACCTCCTCGACGCCGGTGTCGAGGCGCAGGTCGACGCCGCGCTTGCGCAGCACCTTCGCGGCGTACTTGCGGAGGCGCGGCGAGAACGGCTTGAGCAGCTCGCCGCTGCGGTGCACGAGGGTGATCGTGATGCTCGAGGCGTCGATCTCGGGGTAGGCGTCCTTCAGGGCCTGGTCGCGCAGCTCGGCGAGCGAGCCCGCCATCTCGACGCCGGTCGCGCCGCCGCCGACGATGACGACCCGGACCTCGCCGCTGCCGACCGAGGCCGCGGCGTTCTCGAGCTGCGTGAAGAGCTCGTCGCGGATGCGGAGCGCCTGCGAGCGGGAGTACATCGAGTAGGCGTACTCGTACGCGCCCTTCGTGCCGAAGTAGCTGGTGTTGACGCCGTTCGCGAGAACGAGGGCGTCGTAGGCGATCTCTTCCCCGTCGCGCAGCGTGATGACGCGCTCGTCGGCCCGGACGGTCGTGAGCAGGCCGTGGCGGAACTCGGCGTTCGACTGCTTCGAGCGGAGGCTGCGGAGGAAGTACGTCACGTCGCCCGCGTTGAGGCCGCCCGTGGCGACCTGGTACATGAGCGGCTGGAACATGTTGTAGACGTGACGGTCGACGAGGGTGATGCGCACGTCGGCGTGGCGCAGCGCCCGCATGGCGGCGATGCCGGCGAAGCCTCCACCGACGATGACGATGTGGGGGCGACTGTCTTCAGCCATGAGTTGACTCCTGCGATGTGTGGTGCGAGCCGGTGGTCGCCCTTGACCCCGAGGATGGCCGGGATCGTGTCCCGTCCGGAGGACAGGCTACCCACTGAGCGAGCCTCAGGAGGCACGTGTCCGCGGGCCGCGGACAGCGACCGTGCCGCCGCGTAGGCTCGGCGCATCCGGGGGCACCCCCTCCGGCTCCGGCCACGACCTCGCCGGGCCCGCGCCGACCAGGCCGCGGGCGACCTCGACGGCGGGAGACGACGTGAAGGGCTACGTGCTCTACCGCCGCCCCGCGACCCCCGCGTCGGCCTTCCTGCGGCACGACCGCGAGGCCCGCGACCGACTGGCGCTCGTCACCTCGCTCGAGGAGCTCGTGCCCGTCGGCGCCGAGCTCGGCGGCCTCGTCATCGACGAGGGAGAAGCGTGGGAGGCGCGGGTCGAGCCCGTCCGCCCGGTCGAGGCCCAGCCCGAGGAGGGGCTCGCCCCGGTGATCCCGCTCTTCAGCCTGCCGCCCCGTCGCGACCGCGCCGCGCGCCCGGCGCGCGCCGCCCGCCGCTAGCGGGCGCAGCGCAGCCAGCGCAGCCCAGCTCAGCCCAGCTCCGCGCAGCTCAGCGCAGCGCAGCTCAGCTCGCCAGGGTCTCGCGCGGGTACTCGCCGAAGCGCTCCATGTACGACGCCGAGAACCGGCCGAGGTGCGCGAAGCCCCAGGTGCGGGCGACGGTCGCGACCGAGGTCGCGCCCGGGGCGGCCGACCGCAGCTCGTCGTGGGCGCGGTCGAGCCGCACCTGGCGGAGGTACGCCGTGGGGGCGAGGTCGAAGGTGCGCTGGAACCCCTCCTGCAGGGCCCGGAGACTGAGGTCGGCGGCCTTGGCGATGTCGGTCGACGTGATCGGCAGGTGCGCGTGGGCGTGCACGTACTCGACCGCCGTGCGCATGCGGGCGTTGCGCGGGGCCTGCAGCTGCGGCGGCAGGTCGGCGCTGCGGTACGGGTAGAGCTGCAGCAGGGCGACGGCCGCCAGCCGTGACATCTCGGAGGCGAGCAGCGGGCTGACCTCGGGGTCGGTGACCGTGCGCGAGACGAGGGCGAGGGTGTTCCACCAGGCGCGGATCGCGGCGGGCGTCGGGGTGGCCCGGCGGTCGAAGTGGAGGCGGCCGGGGGCGGCGCCCTCCCGCTCGGCGGCGACGCGCTCGAGGTCGGTGGTGCGGAAGTGCACGCACTTCTGCACGAAGTCGTCGAAGGCGAACGAGTAGTCGGTCTCGAGCGGCAGCAGCACCGGCATGCCGGAGGTGAACTCGGTCTCGTCACGGCCCTCGGTGAACGACCCCGTGCCCGACTGCATCCACGCGACCACGTACTCGTCGTGCGGAGCGAGCCCGCCACCGAGGTGCCCGGCGAACCGGGTCTCGCGGAGGGTCATCGCGGTGTCGCCGACGGCCGTGTGCCGGAAGGAGAACGGGCGGTCGCGGACGGGCCGGGCCTCGAAGCGGCCGGACGCGAAGGGGCCCTCGAGCGTCTCGCGCGCCGTGGTGAGGTCCGACGAGGTGAGCTCGAGCCTCACGGGGGTGTTCTCGAGGGCGCGCACTGGCTGAGTGTCGCACGAAGCGCTGTACCCCGAGGCCCGACGATGCGCGGGGTGGACAGACCGACCGTCCGGGCGCGGCCCCAGTGCAGGGGGAGGGGCCGAGGTGGGGGAGCGGCTCGGCGCGGGGGAGCGGGCTCAGCGCTCGTCGTCGTCCTGGTAGAGCGCGATGAGCATCGCGGCCGCCTGGCGGGCGTCGCGGGCCGGGGAGGTGGTGCGGGTCATCGCGGCCGAGACCTGGGCGCCCTCGGCCAGCAGGGCGATGCTCGAGCCGAGCTCGCGGGGCAGGCCGGCGTCGAGCGCGAGGTCGGTGACGAGGGCGACGAACGACTCCTTGTGTCGCTGGGCCATCTCGGCGATGCGCGTGTTGTTGCGGCCGAGCTCGCCGTAGGAGTTGATGAAGACGCAGCCCTGGAAGGAGTCCTCCGCGAACCACTCCTCGAGGTAGCCGAAGATGGCGAGCAGCTTGTCGCGCGAGTCGGGCACCTCGACCGTCGCGTCGGCGATGTGCTGCGACCAGCTGACGTGGCGGGCCTCGAGCACGACCTCGACGAGCCCCGACTTCGACTGGAAGAGGCGGCGGATCTCGTCGATCTCGACGCCGGAGGCGGTGGCCACCTCGAGCAGGCGCACCGACCGGATGCCCCGGGAGTTGAAGAGGTCGTCGGCGACGTCGACGACGTGGCGCCCGGTGACGTCGAGGGGCGGGGGCTTCACGGCGGCTGTGGTCATGGGCTCGGATCGGTCGGTGGGGTCTGGTCGGGACCTGCACGACACTAGTTGCACGATAGGCAGAACGAGCGGGAGTGGCCGCGCACGGCCGCGGTCGGCCCCCGGTTGTCCGGCATGCGCGGTGGGGCGGGGCCCGTGTTCGTGCGCCGTCGCCCGGGGCCCGGGGCGTCGCTCCCGTCCCCTAGCGTCAGCACCGTGACGGCCTACTCGAGCGACTCCGCGGTGCCCCGCGCCCACATCGGCGCGTACCCGAAGCGCCGTGCCGTGCCGGCGGCGGCCCCCGCCGACGTGCCCCCGGCCGTCGACGAGGCGCGCTACGCCGACTTCTTCGCCGACGGCGCCTCAGCCCTCGACCCCGGTGTCGCCGTGGGCGGCGCCGACGGGCTTCGACTCGGCTGAGCCGCGCTCGCGCAGGTAGATCGACAGCACGACCATGCTGCCGACCGCCAGGAACTCCGACTGCCAGTTCTGCAGGGTCCTGTTCCAGAAGTCGGCCGACGAGACGTAGCCCGCGAGGCCCGTGGGCGCCTCCAGGTCGAGCAGCTGCTGCTCGTCGTGGGCGACGTGGCCGGTGACGGCCTGGGCCGCCCACGAGGCGACGAAGATCGCCCCCATCACGAGCCCGAGCGAGTGGGAGGCGAGCCACAGCCGCCAGCCCGAGGCCGCGGCCCAGCGGGGCGAGCCGGGCAGGGCGTGCCCGCGCACGTGCTGCCGCTCGTCGCTCTGCGGGCCGACCTGGTCGAGCTCGCCCGACTCCGTCGAGCCGCGCTGCACGAGCCAGACCGTGGCGCCGATGAAGAGGACGAACTGCAGGTACTCCGACTGCCAGTTCTCGGCGACGTCGGCGGCGAAGCCCTCGCCGACCTCGCGGGGGCCGTCGGACGGGCCCGCGCAGCCGGACGCGAGCCCGGCGATCACGAGCGCGACGACGGCGACGAGGGCCGACGACAGCGGGCGCCGGGCCGGCGGGGCGGTGCGGTGCGGTGCGGACGAGGAGTGCACGACATGCCACCTGCCTAGACCGGCCCCGGCGGCGGGTCGAGCCCTCCCTCGGGATCGGGCACCGCGCCTCCCCGGGTGCTGGTGGGGGCGGCCGCGCCCCGCTCCCGGACGACGGCGGATCTCCGCGGCCCGGAGCCGGACACGGCCCGTCGGGAGGAGTTGCCTCGCCGTGTGGACTCCCTCCCCCTCTGGCTCCTGATCGTGATCTTCGTCGCCGCGGCGGCCGTGACCTGGGTCGCCGGCATCCAGCTCTCGAAGACGACCGACGTGCTCGACGACCGGCTGCACATCGGCAGCGCGCTCGGCGGGCTCGTCGTGCTGGCCGTCGCGACCAACCTCCCCGAGATCGCGATCACGGTCAGCGCGGCGCTGTCGGGCGACGTGTCGGTCGCGGTCGGCAACATCCTCGGCGGCATCGCGATCCAGACCGTGGTGCTCGTGGTGCTCGACGTCCTCGGCCGCCGGGGGAAGGGGGTCGCGCCCCTCACCTACCGGGCCGCGTCGCTCACGCTCGTGCTCGAGGCGGTCGTCGTGGTCGCCGTGCTCACGGTCGTCGTGGCCGGCAGCCAGCTGCCCGACGGGCTCGTGCTGCTGCGGCTCACGCCCGACGTGGTGCTGATCGCCGTGCTCTGGGTGGTCGGGCTGCTGCTGGTGCAGCGCGCCGGGAAGGGGCTGCCCTGGCACGAGGAGGGCCGGGCCCCCGACGCGTCGCCCCACACCACGGGGCACCGGCGTCGGAAGCCCGCCGAGCCGCACTCCCGCATGAGCACGACCCGCGCCTCCGTCGTCTTCGCCGTGTCGGCCCTCGCGACGCTCGCCGCCGGCGTCGTGCTCGAGCGGGCGGGCGACGCGGCGTCGTCGCAGCTGGGGCTGTCGGGGGTGCTCTTCGGCGCGACCGTGCTGGCGCTCGCCACGTCGCTGCCCGAGATCTCGACCGGCCTGCAGGCCGTTCGTCAGGGCGACGACAACCTCGCGATGAGCGACATCTTCGGCGGCAACGCCTTCCTGCCCGTGCTCTTCCTCGTCGCGACGTTCATCTCGGGCGAGGCGGTGCTGCCCGCCGCGCAGGCCTCCGACATCTACCTGACGGCGCTCGCGGCCCTGTTGACGCTGGTCTACGTGGTGGGCCTGCTCTTCCGCCCCCGGCGGCGGATCGCGGGCATGGGCGTCGACTCGCTGGTGGTGCTCGTGCTGTACCTCGTGGGGCTCGGCGGGCTGTTCGCCATCGCGAGCTGACAGCCGAGGGACGGCCCCGGCGCTGCCTCGGCACGGGCCGGCAGGAGTCGCGGTGCAGGCCCGCAGGTCACGGTCGGGTAACGAGACCAGTCGATCTCGGGAGGGGCGGCGAACCCTTGTCATCCCCACCGGGAACCACAGACAAGGAGCTGCATCGTGACCATCACGCGCAAGACCATCACCAAGACCGCCCTCGGCCTCG
>NZ_JACYVL010000018.1:0-29581 GCF_014842245.1 Frigoribacterium sp. CFBP 13707 | reverse complement strand
GGCGCACCGTGCAGCACTACAACTACGAGCAGTTCTTCGGCAAGCAGGTCATCGACTCGTTCCTCGACACCAATTACGTCAACGGCAGCGGGTCGCCGGAGACCTGGCTGAACACGCTGCACTACGCCACGGCCTTTAGCTACAACGGCGTCGGCAACCACCTCGGCAGCTGGAACCTCGGCAACGGCACAAGCATCGTCGACGATGAGCGTCTCACCCAGCAGGTTGCGTCCTGGGTCAACGCCGGCTCCCGTGGCAACTACATGATGCTCCGCGGCTACGAAGCTGCCGGTGCGTATTCCTACAAGGCCGTCAACTCTGCCCTGCACGTCACCTACAAGGAGTATCCGACGGCCGGCACCGCTATCGCCCCGTCGCCGGCCAACGCGAGCCGGGCCTCGCTGACGCCCACCCTGCAGATCTCCGCGAATGACCCCGAGAAGAGGGGCCTCGACTACGTCTACCGCGTGAGCGAGAACCCAAACCCTGACGTCTCCCCGGTGTGGGTGTCGGGCTGGCAGGGGTCCTCGCAGGCGACTGTGCCTGCGGGAGTTCTCCAGCCAGGAAAGACCTACTACTGGAAGGGGCACGTCCGAGACGGTTGGGACGGCGCGTACGGCACGAGCACGATCCGAGGGTCTGGGACGTTCTCGTTCTCCACGAACACGCCTGCTCCGACGCCCGCCCAGTCGACTGCGTCGATCGCGGACGGGACGGTCATCACCGAACTCACCCCAAAGCTGGCCACGGGCACCTCGGTGGACGCGAACGGTGACCCGGTTCAGTACCAGTTCACGATCGCGACCGGCACGGACGGCGTGACCGGGGCCGTCAACTCTTCTGGCTGGCTCGTGACCCCCAGCTGGGTCGTCCCCGAGAACACTCTCCAGGACGGCGGCCGGTACACCTGGTCCGTCCGCACGAGCGACGGCTACGACAAGCCGCAGCCGTCGTGGCGAAACGCCCTTGTCGTGAACCAACGGATCGGTGAATCAGGGCCCGCACCCGTAGACACTGCAGGTCCCGTGACGGTGAACCTCGCCAACGGCAACGTCGGCATGCGGTTCTCGTCCCCGACGGTGTCGACTGTCGGCGGCAGCATGGGCATGTCGTTCAGCTACAACAGCCTCAAGCCCAAGGCCGATGGCCTGACCGGGTCGTACTACGACGTCACCCCTGCAGCGGGTGCGACTCCGGCGTTCGACTTCACCGGCAAGAGCCCCGTCCTGGTGCGCACCGACCCGAACGTGTCCTTCGACTGGGCCGCAGGTTCTCCTGGGCCCGCCGTGCCCAACGACTACTTCCTCGCCCGATGGACCGGCTTCCTCAAGGCGCCCGCAGCCGGGACCTACCAGTTCGGTGTCAGCCGCGACGACGGCGCCAAGGTCACGGTGGCAGGCAAGGACGTCTACACGGGCGGCTGGACCGCAGAGTCGCGAAGCGCCGTCTTGTGGGGCTCGAGCGTCGACCTCGCCGCCGACGCGGTGCCGTTCTCGATGGACTACTACGAAGGCGCCGTCACCGCGGGCATCGAGCTGTGGGTGAAGGACAGCGCGGGGAAGTCGTTCGTGGTCCCGCCGTCGTGGTTCTCCCGCCAGGTCGAGACCCTGCCCGCCGGCTGGTCGGCATCGACCGCGCTGAACGGTGACGCCGGTGACTGGTCGAGCGTCCAGGTCACCGACTCTGCCGTGATCCTCACCGACACCACCGGAACTGCCCACACGTACAAGAAGACCTCCGGCACCGGTGCCTCCACCGGCTACACCGCCCCGGAGGGGGAGTTCGGCGTCGTCGCGCTGGATGCCACTGGGAAGGTCACCTTTAGCGAGGATGACGGATCGGTCACAGTGTTCGGTGCCTCCGGCCGGGTCGAGACCGTCACCGGAGCTGGGGATGCGATCAAGCGCGCCACCCCGATCGCCGCCTACAAGGGCGGCACCGGCATGATCGAGTCCCTCTCCGACCCGCTGTCCTACGACACCGCCTCGAAGACCTACAAGCGCCAGGTCACGTTCGCCTACGGTGCTTCCACCGGTGCTCCCTGCACCGCGCCTCCGGCCGGGTTGGCCGCTGCTCCGTCGGGGATGCTCTGCAAGATCAGCTACCCGGACGGCAGCGCCACCGATCTGTTCTACGACGCCAAGGGAAACCTTGCCCGGATCGTTGACCCCGGGACCGAGATCACCGACTTCGGCTACGACGACGGCAAGCTGACCGCCCTGCGGGACAGCCTCGCCAACGACTGGCTCGCCGCCCCGAACACCGGTCGTGTCGACGCTCCGGCGGTGAAGACCCAGATCGCCTACGACGCCACAGGCCGGGCCACGAGCGTGACCCTGCCTGCCCCGGACGGTGTCACCGAGAACACCCGCCCGCAGAAGACCTACGCGTACGGCCCCGCCACCGGTGCCGGTACGGCGACCGTCGACGTCGCAGGACTCACGGTGCCCGCCGGTGCCCACGCGATGACGGTCACCTACGACGACGCGTGGCGCCAGCTGACTTCCACCAGCCCTTCGGGCCTGACGAGCAGCCAGGTGTGGAACGGCAAGGACATGCAGTTGTCCTCCACCGACGCTCAAGGGCGGATGTCGACGACGATCTACAACGCCCAGGACCGCCCCATCGACACCTATGGCCCCGCCCCCGCCGCCTGCTTCGGCACCGACCGGAAGCCGCTCGCTTCATGCACGGTGACGCCGGCACACTCCTCGACGACCTACGACAAGGGACTCGCCGGCCTGAACGCGGTCTGGTACGACAACAACCGGTTCGCCGGCGCTCCGAAGGCCTACAGCCTCGGCATCGGTGCCGCGGATGGGACGGTGAACAAGGACTGGGTGATGGACGCCCCGATGTCCGGCATCCCGGCCGACAACTGGTCCCTGCGCCTGACCGGCCTGATCACGTTCCCCACCGTGGGGACTTACACGGTCAACACCCGTGCCGATGACGCCAGCCAGGTGTGGATCAACGACATCCCCTCACCTGCTGACCCCACCCCTGGCGCCGTCCACGACGCACCCGGTGTCACGATCACCACCACGGCTCCGAACCAGCAGGCCCGGATCCGGGTCCACTACCTCGACAACACCGCCAACGCCGCCCTCGGCCTGTACTGGACGGGTCCAGGCCTGGCCAAGAGCGTCGTCCCCGGTTCCGCCCTGACTCCGGACTACGGCCTGCAGACCTCAAGCACGACCGATGACTCGGCCCCGGCCGGCGTCGCGGGAGTTTTGAGCAGCCAGGTGCCCTCGCAGACAACCTCGACCGAGTACGCCAACCCGTGGCTCGGCCAGCCGACCGCTACGATCGAGGACCCGACAGGGCTCGCCCTGAAGACCTCCACGACGTACGAGCCTGTGGGGTCGGGTTACCTGCGACGCCTGACCCGCACCCTCCCCGCCCAGGCGGCAGCGGGGGCAACGACGTCGACCTACTACGGCGACGCCGAGACCACCACCGAAGCTGTCTGCGGCGTCCCGGCCGGGACGCCGCAGTACGGGGGGACGAAGACGACCACGACCGGTGCCGGAATCGTCACCTTCATCGTGTCGGATATTCTCGGTCGGGCCGCTGGAACGAAACGTTCCGGAGACACGAAGTGGTCTTGCGTCAGCTACGACGCGCGTGGTTTGGCAGTGACTGCCACAACGTCGGCTTACGGCGGGAGTTCGGCTCGGACGACGACGACGACTTATGCCCGCGATGGTGACCCGCTTACGACCACCGTGAGTGACGGGGCCGTACTCGGTTCGCCGAACAACAGCACAATCACCACGAGGATCGACCTGCTCGGCCAGACGGTGGCGTACACAGACGTGTGGGACACGATCACGACGACCGCTTACGACCGGACCGGGAAGGTCACCTCGACCACCACCAAGGCTGCCAAGGGACTCCCGCGCACGCAGGCCTTCGAGTACAACGTAGACGGGCAGGTCACGAAGGTCTCCTACGACAACGCCGTCATGGCACTCCCGGTCTACAACCGCGGCGAGCTGGTCTCGGTGTCGTACCCGGCCGGTGCCGGCAACCTCGGCAATGGGTCGATGCTGCAGTCCATCCAACAGAACGCCACCGGCGCCCTCACCGGGCTGACATGGGCGTTCCCAAACGGCCAGCAGTCAGTCACCGATCAGGTCGCTCGCTCGCAGTCAGGACGCATCCTGAGCAACACCACAACTTCTGGTGCCGTCTCGAACGTGTCCTCCTACGGGTACGACGCCGCCGGCCGCTTGGTCACAGCGTCCATCCCGCGCCACCAGCTGACGTACTCCTTCGCGAACGCCACCTGCGGCGCCCCCGCAGCTGGACGGAATGGGAACCGAACCTCGTCCACAGACGCGCAGGACGGAGGCGCCGCGTCGGTCACGACGTCCTGCTACGACACCTCCGACCGGCTCTTCTCCACCACCGTGACTGCACCGCCAGCGGGTGCGACCCCGACGGCGCAGACGATCCCCGCGGCGAAGATCACCTACGACGCCCACGGGAACACCACCCGGCTCGCCGACCAGGTCATGACTTACGACGGTGTCGACCGGCACATGACCACCGTCCTGGACGACGGCAGCAAGGTCGTCTACGAGAGGGACGTCACCGATCGGATCGTGAAGCGCACCCAGAGCACCAAGGCCGGGGTGACCACGTCGACGACGTACTCCTTCGCAGGAGGAGGAGACAGCGCCGACCTCGAACTCGACGATCAAGGCACGGCGACCTCTGCGGTGGTTTCGTTGCCGGGATCGGTCCTGGTCTCGCTGGGGACTGGAGGGCAATCGTGGTCGTACCCGAACATCCACGGCGACATCATCGTCACCGCCGACCAGGCCGGCACCCGCTCCGCTGGACTCAGCGTGTACGACCCCTTCGGCCAGACCATGGACCCGGTGACGGGTGCGCTGGGCACGATGTCGGCCAACCAGGCCGGGCCCGACAACAAGTCCGGCAACGCCGAATACGGGTGGCTGGGCCAACACCAGAAACTCACCGAACACCTCAGTACCTTGTCCACCATCGAGATGGGAGCCCGGCAATACGTCGCAGGCCTTGGACGCTTCCTCGAGGTCGACCCGATCGAGGGTGGCGTAGACAATGACTACGTCTACCCGAACGACCCGAGAAACGCCGTGGATCTTGACGGCAATCAAGTGTGTGGTAGCTGGAACGCGTACTGCTCGCCCGATGCCCGTAAGACCTCGACGCCCCTTGAGCGCGAGATCAATCTCACGATTGCCACCTCGATCATCCCGTTCGTTGGAGCTATCCGTTGGGGCGTAACTGCATTCCGTGCTGCACGTTGGCTCAAAATATCGGGTGGGGCCATCAAAACGTTCTCTCGACACGCTATTGTGCGCGAAGCTCAACGATTTGTTGGCAGGAAGGACGTTATTGGCGCCGTCAGACACCCCCTGTATGCAGTTTCGAGGGTCTCGGATAGAACAACTAAGTGGATTGGCCGTTCTGCGACGGTGATCACTAACGCGCAAACACGTAAAGTCATCACGGTGTACAAAACGGGCTCTAAATACTTCAAGCGATACACAAGGTGGATGAGATAAATGCCATATAGTCTCGAGGGGTTGGAAGACGCTCTCTGGGAAATTGACCCCGCTTTCGCTGGACCGCGTGAGACTGAAAACGAAGATGAGTATTCCGAGATTGCTTCACTCATTTGTAACGAGGCTAAAAACGGGGCTAGTAATGCCCTTCTTATTGCGAGACTCACTAGTATTCTGACCTCAGAATGGGGCCTGTCGGCAGATCCTGCTGCAGCGCATTCGATCGCAGTAATTTCGGCATGGACAGCCGGTCGCCAAGAGTAGGAAGTCAGCTGTGATGGCGTGGGGCAAGTTGTGGCGGGTGCGAAATTCGATACTCAACAAGTCGCAAATGTGTCGCCAGGCCGCAACGGTCGGCTACTTAGGTCGGAGTCGATCAGCCTGCTGATTCGTTCCATTCCGGTTCAAGCCAGGCAGCCGACTAAACGGTGGTAGGTGCACCGTCAGTCGGGGGATCTTGAAAGAGGTGCGGTGCGTCTGACCTAGCGCTAGATGGTCTCGCCGCAGCAATAGCTGCGGCGGCTCGCGCCCGGTCTGTCAGCGCTGGCGACTCCTGCGCGGCGGCGTTGATTGCGTCGGGCTTTGGGTGCAGGCTTTGGCGCCCGATCCGCCATCGAGATCTCCAGACGCCTCGTGGACTTGCATGTCTACGGTCGGGCCGCGTCGGTGAGATCGAAGCCGTGGCCTCGTCCCGGCACGGTCGCTGGGCTACTAAAGCTAGCGGCAGGAGGCCGGGATCACACGGTTCTACGGGCAGCGACCGTGTCAGCTGCAGGTACCTGAGCGAGATCAGCCCAGGCCGTCCAGCCGTCGAAAATTGGAGTGCTCTCTCGCGCAACTACGAAGATCGTTTCTGCGCGATCGACCGGCTTCGAGATGTGCCAAGGGGGCGCTCATGAATGTGCCAGGCCCGGGCACTGACAGGCCAACAGCGGCACAGGAGCGGGCCTGAAAGGGTATAGCTAACTAGCCGCCAGAGCAGAAGCCCTGAGAACCTCGCATCGACGAGGGGCTCGGGGCTTTTCTCTTCCCTCTCGGAGGCGACGCGGTGAGGCAGCCGGACGACGGGCAGGTGTCTGACGCAGTCGAGAGGCCGCCCCGTCGCCTACGCGTCGCTCGCCTCGAGGGCCGCGTGCTGCCGCTCGATGCGACGGTTCACCATGATGGTCCGCGCGGCTACGGCGATCGAGGCCACAGCGCTGATCGACATCAGCACGCCGACCAGCTGGCTGTCGCCAGCGATGAGGACGATCGCGCACGCGAGGACGACCGCGGACAAGGCGATCTGGACGGCTGGCCACGTGTTCGTCATGCGACGAGCCTACGAGCTGCACGTCGCCCTCGCCTCGTTCAGCACCAGCAGCGTGAGCAACCGGAGCGACCCCCGCAGCGTCGACGTGACCGGCTGCTACGGGACCGTGACGACGACCTTGCCCCGGACGCTCTCTTTCCCCAGGCGGGCGAGGGCCGCCGCCGTCTCGGTGAAGGGCTCGACCTTCCCGACGACGGGTCGGATGACGCCCGCGTCGACCAGGGCCGCGATCTCGGCCAGCTGACGGCCGTCGGCGCGCATGAAGAGGAACTGGTACGAGACGCCGAGCCTGCGCGCCTGGGCCCTGACCTTGCGGCTCAGGCCCGCGATCGCCAGGCGCAGCACGGGGTTCAGGCCGGCCGTCTTGGCGAACGCGGGGTCGGGCGGCCCCTGGATGCCGATCGCGAGGCCGCCGCGCCCGAGCACTCGGAGCGACTTCGACAGGTTCTCTCCGCCGAGGCTGTCGAGCACGAGGTCGTAGCCGGACAGCTCCTCCTCGAAGTCCTGGGTCCGGTAGTCGAGGACGACGTCGGCCCCGAGCTCTCGGAGGAAGTCGGCGTCGCGCGCCGACGCGGTCGTGGCGACGTGGGCGCCGAGGTGCGCGGCGAGCTGGATCGCGATGGTGCCGACACCGCCGGCGCCGGCGTGGATCAGGACCTTCTGGCCGGGCTGCACGTCGCCGAGCTCCACGAGCGCCTGCCACGCGGTCAGCGCGACGAGGGGCAACGACGCCGCCTCGACGGTGCTGACCGAGGTCGGAGCGAGGGCGACGTCGGCCTCGTCGACGGCGATGCGCTCGGCGAAGGTGCCGATGCGCGGGTCACGGGGGCGGGCGAAGACCTCGTCACCGGGCGCCAGGGTGCTGACGGCCGCGCCGACCTCGACCACCGTGCCGGCGAGGTCGTGACCGAGGGTCAGCGGCAGCTCGAAGGGGAGGACGAGCTTGAAGTCGCCCTGTCGGATCTTCGCGTCCAGGACGTTCAGCCCCGCAGCGTGGACCTCGATCAATACGTCGTGGGCGCCCACCGTCGGCTCGGGCACCGTGACCTCGTGCAGCGGCCCCTCGTAGGCGTCGAAGGCGAAGGCTCGCATGGTGGGGGCTCCTGGCTGCTCGGTGGGGGAGACATCGGGGAGGCGCGCGATGAGCGACACCATAACATCCGAGTCGACTCGATTTTGAGCGTACTCAGTCACCGTGTCAAGCAAAGATGGCGTGTCGACCGCGTTCGGCTGTCATCGTGGGGGCAACGACTCGCGGACCTCCACGGCCCGGTCCGTGTCACGTGCTCGCGCCAAGTGTTGACGCCGTGGGCTCCTGTCGCTTCCCGAGGAGTTGTTGCCACTCATCGTCGGTAAGTGGCAACAACTCGCCCTCTGTTGCCGCTTTTGCGCTCCGCGACTCCGAGCACGAGGGTGATGCGGCTCGCCGGTACGATTCGACCCGACGGGGCACCTGCTCCGCCGAGGCGACAGGAGCACCATGACCGACCCCGACGAGTTCGTCGGCTCCGAGGCCGACCGCAGGTTCCGGGAGGAGCTCCGCCGCAGCCTCGAGGCCGCAGACCGCGAGGGTGACGGCGCCTCCGAGCCCGACGAGGCCGCCACCGGCCTCAGGCCTGCGAGCGGCAGCGCCGGCAGCACCGGCACCGGCAGCCCCGCCCGGCCCGCGACCCCCGGCGCAGGCCCCGCCGCCGGCCCCGGCGACGCGACCGCCGCCTCCCCGGCGAAGCCCCCGCGCTCGCGCCTCGACGTCGTCATGGACTGGGCTCCGCTCGGTGTGGGCCTGCTGGCGATCGCCGCGATCGCGGTCATCGCCCTCTACGGCATCTCCGGCGGCGATCTCGGCCCCTGGTGATCCCGGAGCCGCCGCGCACGGAGCGGGGCGGCGTCAGCGCTCAGCGACCGCCGCCGCGTCGGGCCCCCCGCCGAGCTCGGTGAGCAGCTCCGCCGGCGACACCACGGGCACCCGCCCCCGCGCCCCGTCGACGAGCCGGGGGTCGGCGGTCACGACGGCGTCCGCCTGCAGCACGGCGACGGCGAGGTACTCGGCCGGGCCGGGGTCGTCCCAGTCGAGGTCGCGGGCGAGGGCCCAGGCGCGAGCCCGCGAGACGCGGTCACCGAGGAGGCGCACCGGCAGCTCCGCGAAACGGTCCAGCTGGCGTCGCCCCACCGCGTCGGTCAGGGCACCGGCCCGCACTTCGGCGTAGAGGAGGGCCAGGACCTCCGACTTCAGGGCGACCGGGGCGACGAGCTGGTGGCGCGACTCCACCCGCTCGTCGCGGCGGAGCAGCGCGAGGCAGGTGCGCGCGTCGATCACGAAACGGGTCACGGTCGCGCGCCTCCCTGGTGTCGGTCGGCTCACGCTAGGGCATCGACCAGCCCTCCCGCAGCACGCGACGGACGGCCCCCGCCGTGGGGCGAGGGCCGTCCGTCGAGCAGGCGCGGACGCGGATCTGGCCACGAGGGTGACGCGCACCGCGCCTCCCTGGTTGCCTCGAGGTCGGCACGACGAGGGCCCGCGCACACGGAGAGAAGGAACCGCATGTCGACCTGGTTGATCACCGGATGCTCCACGGGGCTCGGACGAGCCTTCGCCGAGGAGGCCCTCGCCCGCGGGCACGACGTCGTCGTCACCGCCCGCGACGCGTCGACCGTGCAGGGCATCGCCGACGCCCACCCCGACCACGCGGTGGCGACCGCCCTCGACGTCACCGACGCCGACCAGGTGACCGCGGCCGTCGCGCTCGCCGCCGAGCAGTTCGGCGGGGTCGACGTGCTCGTCAACAACGCCGGCTACGGCTACCGCGCGGCCGTCGAGGAGGGCGACGACGCCGACGTCGCCCGCCTGTTCGACACGCACTTCCACGGCTCGGTCCGCACGATCAAGGCCGTCCTGCCCGGCATGCGCGCCCGTCGCAGCGGCACGATCGTGAACCTGTCGTCGATCGGCGCCCGCCGCACGGGGCCCGGCTCGGGCTACTACGGCGCCGTCAAGGCGGCGATCGAGCAGATGACGATGGCGCTCCGCACCGAGCTCGCGCCGCTCGGCGTCACGGCGACCGTCGTCGAGCCCGGCTCGTTCCGCACCGACTTCTCGGGCCGATCGCTGACGGAGTCGGCGACGGTCATCGACGACTACGCCGAGACCGCCGGCAAGCGCCGCATCGGGGTCGACAGCTCCCACGGCACCCAGCCGGGCGACCCGACGGCCGGTGCGCGCCTGCTGGTCGACGCGGTCGAGTCGGGCGAGGCGCCCTACCTCCTGCTGCTCGGCTCGGACGCCGTCGACGTCGTCACCGGCGCCCTCGACGACCTCCGCTCCGACATCGACGCCTGGGCCGACCGCAGCCGCGCGACCGACTTCGGGGCCTCCGGCGTCGGTCGCTGAGACACGCCCACGCAGCGGACCGGGGGAGGCGCGGGTCGGCCTAGAGGAACCCGGTCACCGCGACGGCGACCGCCGCGAGCAGGGCCACGGCCGCGAGCACCCGCGACGAGCCCATGACGAGGCGCCGCCGCGGCCCGCCCGACCACGGCTCGTCGTCGGCGTCGCGCAGCTCGGGCGGCAGCTCGGCCTCACGGCGGCCGCGCTCCCGCTCCAGCCGGGCCGCCTGCTCGGCCCGGGCCTCCCGAGCGGCGCGCTCGGCCTCGTGCTGGCGGGCCGCCTCGACCTCACGGTCGCGGGCGACCAGCAGCTCGAGCTCGCGGTGCCGCTCGCTCGACCAGACGTCGAGGTCGTCGTCGCGAGGGCTCGCCGGGTCGGTCGGGGCGGCGTCGTCGGTCGGCATGCGGGGCCTCCGTCACGGGGCAGGGCGCCGTCGAGCGGCGGGGACTCCGTCGAGGGTAGCTCGCGCGCCTGGGCCCGCACCGGCACGCCGAGGCTCCGTCGCGCGACGGAGGCGACGCCCGCCCGCTCGTCGTAGCGTCGACGGATGGACGACTCGACGAAGCCCGACTCGACGAAGCCCGCCGCGACGAAGCCCGACCCGACCGGCGGAGCCCGCCCCGCCGCCGACGCGAAGGCGAACGACCTCGCCCTCGGCGTCGTCTTCCTCGCCGTCGGCGTCACCCTGCTGTCGACACTCGACACCCCCTGGGCGAGCCTGCCGCTCGTCGCCGTGGGACTGTACTACCTGACGAAGGGGCTCCGCGGCATGCGGGTCCGCACCGCCGAGCGCGACGAGGCGCACGGCCGGGCGCCCGCCCAGGCCCCCGACGCCTGAGCCGGCCCCGCCCCAGCCCCGCCCAGCCCCCGCCCCCGCCCCCGCCCCGCCGCGTCACCCCCGCCTGCTACAGTCCCGCCGACAGCGCCTAGGGTTCCGGGGTCTCACTACCCGTCTGGTCCGAGCGGCGCCACGGCCGGGCGCCATCGCCCGGGCGTCATCTGAACGGACAAAAGCCTGGAGGACCCCACCGGCGCGCCCCGCGCCGGCCCGAAGGGTCCCGCCATGTCCGGCTCCGCGCTCCTCCTCGTCCTCGCCGCCGCCGTCTGCCACGCCTCGTGGAACGTCGTCGCCCACGGCGTCAGCCGCATCGGCACGCCCTTCCTCTGGTGGGGCGCGGTCGCCAGCGCCGTCCTGTGGCTGCCGGTCGTGCCGTTCACCGGCGGGTGGGGCGGCAGCCTGGCCGGCCTCGCCGTCGGGGCCACCGCCTCCGGAGTCCTCCACGTCGTCTACATGACGGTGCTGCAGCGCGGCTACGCGGTCGGCAGCCTCTCGACCGTCTACGCCACCGCCCGCGGCACCGGCCCGGCGGTCAGCGCCGCGCTCGCCGTGGCCCTGCTCGGCGAGCGGCTCTCGCCCCTCGCCGTCGTCGGCATCGCCGTCGTCGTGGTCGGGGTCGTCGCCACCGGGCTCGTCGACCGGGCCGGGGCCGCGGCGCGACCCGCGGCCACCGCACCGGGGGAGCCGAGGAGGCGCGGGCTCGACCCCAGCATCGCCTGGGGCCTCCTGACCGGCCTGGCCATCGCCTCCTACACGATCTGGGACGCCCACGCGATCCGCACCTGGCAGCTCTCGCCCGTGTCGTTCATGGTCGGGGTCACCCTCGTCGAGGTCGTCTTCTACTCGGCGACGCTCGGCCGGCGGCGGCGGGAGCTGCTCGCCGTCGTGCGTGCGCACTGGGCGAAGGTGCTGGCGTTCGGGGTGCTGTCGCCGCTGTCGTACATCCTCGTGCTGGTCGCGATCCAGTCGGCCCCGGTCGCCCTCGTCGCGCCGGCGCGCGAGACGAGCGTCGTCATGGTCGCCGTCTTCGGGGCGCTGGTGCTGCGCGAGGGGTCGCTCCGCGGCCGGCTCGTCACGTCGGGCGTGGTGCTCGGCGGCATCGCGCTGCTCGCGCTGTAGCGGCGCCCCGCCGAGCGTACGGCGCGCCGCCCCGCCGCCCGGCCGCCGCGCGGGTCGTCGAGGTGCCTCGTTCTGGGCCCTCCGAGCGGGCGAGGACCCAGGAAGGGGCGCATAGAGGGCGCATCCCCGAGGAGGCGACGCCCGCGCCCCAGCAGCAGCCCCCCGAAGAGGGGGTTGGGCATACAACACGTGAACTCGGGCTGAACAAGGCAGGAGGTAGGTTCCTACGTCGGTCGACCTCGTGTCACCATCGTGACGTCCCGCTCCCACCCCGAAAGGCCGTCATGCCCCTCCGCCGTCCCCGCGCCGCGACTGCCCTGCTCGGCGCCGCGCTGCTCGCCGCCACGCTCTCCGCCTGCTCCAGCCCCGCCTCCTCGTCCACCGGCTCGGACGACGGCGCCGCCGGCGGCTACGCGGTCGACGACAGCACGCTCGTCTTCGGCGTCGTGCCCGACTCGGTCGACACCGAGACCAACTACCAGCCGCTGATGGACTACATCGCGCAGGAGACCGGCAAGACCGTCGAGTACCACGAGTCGACCGACTACGCCGCGCTGATCGAGGCGAGCATCGCCGGCCAGATCGACGTCGCCTCGTTCTCGGGCTTCACCTACGTCACCGCCACGAACAACGGCGCCGAGCTCACCCCGATCTCGTCGATCACCACCGCCGAGGGCCAGGAGCCCGGCTACTACTCGCAGGCCATCGTGCCCAAGGGCAGCGACATCGCGAGCATCGCCGACATGAAGGGAAAGAAGATCTGCTTCGTCGACCCCTCGTCGACCTCGGGCTACCTCTTCCCCAGCTACGCCCTGCTGCAGGCCGGCATCGACCCGGAGAAGGACATCACGCCGGTGTTCGCCGGCAAGCACGACGTCAGCGTGCAGAAGACCGGCGAGGGCACCGAGTGCGACGCCGGCTTCGCGGAGGACAGCGAGGTCGCCAAGAGCGACGCCGTCGAGGTCATCGACCAGCAGATGGTGCCCGGCGCCCCGATCGTCGAGTCGAACTCGCTGCCCGACGATGTCAAGGCGCAGCTGAAGGACATCCTCTCGAACGTCACCGCCGACGACATGGTCGCCGCGGGCATCGACAGCGCCGACAGCGAGGGCTTCCGCAGCGTGTTCTTCCAGACCACGCCGGTCGACGACGCGTACTACGACGAGATCCGCGACATCTGCGAGAAGACGAACGCCACGCAGTGCCAGGCCTGACGGCCTCCGCCTGAGGGAGGCGCGGTGACGGTCGCCACCGCCACCGCGCCTCCCGCACCCCGCCCCTCCCGCACGCCCTCCCCTCCCGCACCCCGCGCCTCCCGCACCCGCCCGCCCCGCCGCGCACGCCCCACCGAGCCCCCGGAGAGACCCATGACCCCGCACGCCGACCCCGCCGCGACCGTCGTCGCCCTCGAGGGCATCACCAAGCACTTCGGCTCCACCGTCGCGCTCGACGACGCGTCGCTCACCGTCGCCCGCGGCGAGGTCGTCGTGCTGCTCGGGCTCTCGGGCTCGGGCAAGTCGACGCTGCTGCGGCACGTCGACGGGCTGGAGCGGCCCACGTCGGGCACCGTCCGCGTGCTGGGCCGGGAGGTCACGCGCCTCACCGGCCGGGCGCTCCGCGAGCTGCGCAGCGAGGTCGGGTTCATCTTCCAGCAGTTCGAGCTCGTGCCGTCGCTGACCGTGCTCGAGAACGTGCTGACCGGCTCGCTCGCCGCCGTGCGCGGCCCCCGCCTCGGCCTCTGGTCGTACGGCCGCGCCGCGAGGGTCGAGGCGCTCGCCCGCCTCGAGCGCGTCGGCCTGCTCGACCGCGCCTACCAGCGCGCCGACACCCTCTCGGGCGGCCAGCAGCAGCGCGTCGCCATCGCCCGCGCCCTCATGCAGCGGCCCCAGGTGCTGCTCGCCGACGAGCCCGTCGCCTCGCTCGACCCCGAGTCGAGCGACCAGGTGATGGCGCTGATCCGCGAGATCGCCGCCGACGAGGGCCTCACCGTCATCTGCAGCCTGCACCAGGTCGACCTCGCCCTCTCGTGGGCCGACCGCATCGTCGGCCTGCGCCACGGCCAGGTCGTGCTCGACACCGCGACCGAGGGCCTCTCGAAGGCGCAGGTGATGGAGATCTACGGCCGCGTCGCCACGAGCACCGACCAGTTCGAGGCGATCGAGCTCGAGCTGAGCACGGTCGGCGGCGGGGCCGGCGCACCCGGCACCGCGACCGGCACCACGACCGGCACCGCCCCCGGCACCGCGCCCCTCCGCGGGGACGCCGTCCGATGAGCGCCGTCGTCGAGCGCCCGCGCACGACCGGGGCTCCGCTGGCTCCCGTCACCGCGCCTCCCCGGCGCCGCACCTCGCCCGAGCGCGTCGCCGTGGGCCTCACGCTGCTGGCCCTGCTCGTCGCGAGCGTGCTCGCGCTGCGCAGCGTCGACATCGACCCGGCCCGCATGGTGCAGAGCTGGTCGAACGCGCAGCGCTTCTTCGGCCGCGTCGGCGCGATCGAGTTCCCGCCCCTCGGCGAGCTGCTGCAGCTCACCGCCCTCACCCTCGGCCTCGTGATCTGCGGCACCCTGCTGGCCGCGGTGCTCTCGGTGCCGGTCGCCGTGCTCGCCGCGTCGAACACGACGCCCGGGCCGGTCTGGCGTGCCGCGGCCCGCTTCGTCACGGTGCTCGCCCGCGCGGTGCCCGACGTGGTGCTCGCCATGGTCTTCGTGCTGCTCTTCACGCTCGGCACGCTGCCGGGCATCCTCGCCATCGGGCTGCACTCGGTCGGCATGATCTCGAAGCTCTTCGCCGACGCGATCGAGCAGATCGACGAGGGCCCGCGGACCGCCGTCCGCGCCGCCGGCGGCACCCGCCTGCAGCAGTTCACGGCGGGCGTGCTGCCCCAGGTGCTGCCGTCGTGGGTGGCGACCGTGCTGCACCGCAACGACATCAACCTGCGCGGCAGCGTGATCCTCGGCTACGTCGGCGTGGTCGGCCTCGGCATGCAGATGTCGTTCGCCTTCAAGTCGCTGCAGTACGGGCTCGGCCTCGGCTACGCCCTCGTCATCTTCGTGCTCTGCGTCGTCATGGAGGTCGTCTCGAGCTCGGTGCGCGCCGCCATGCTCGGCGTCGCGCCGACCGGGCGGGGCCTCGGCGACCGCGTGGTGCGCGGGGTCACGAGGAGGCGCGGGGCCGGCCGGCAGGGGGCCGCCGCCCCCGAGACGGCGGGTTCCGCTGCCGGCTCGACCCGCGCCTCCGGTGCTGGCCCGGTCTCCGCCCCCGCGGCGGCCCCTGTCTCGACCGACCTGACCCGCGCCTCCGGCAAGCCCTCCGCCGCCGTCGAGGCCGCGCTGCGCCGCCCGTGGGACAGGGCTCGCGTGCGCGGCGTCTCGTGGGGCTGGGCCGCCGTCGCGGTCGTCGTCGCCAGCGTGCTCGTCTGCGACGTCGCCTGGTCGGACCTGCTCACCGTGTGGGGTGGCGTGCCCGCCGTCGCCGTGCAGTTCTGGCCGCCGTCGTTCGGCAGCTACGAGGCGTCGACGATGTTCGCCGCGATGGGCGAGACGATCTCGATCGCGCTCGCCGCGACCCTGCTCACCGTCGGCGGCTCGCTGCTGATCGGTTCGCTCGCCGCCCGCAACGTCGCGCCGAGCCCCGGCCTGCGGGGCGGGATGCGCCTGCTGCTCGTCGGAATCCGCGGAGTGCCCGAGGTGATCCTCGCCATCGTGCTGATCGTCGTCACCGGCCTCGGCACCCAGGCCGGCACGCTCGCGCTCGCCCTCGGCGGCGTCGGGCTGCTCGGCAAATTGATCGCCGACTCGTTCGAGGAGGTCGACCCGGGCCCCGAGCGCGCGCTCACCGCGACCGGCGCCTCGCGCGGCCAGGTGTACGCCTCGGCGACGCTGCCGCAGGGCACCCGCGCGCTGATCGGCCACACCTTCTACATGCTCGACACGAACCTGCGCGCCGCGACGCTGCTCGGCATCGTCGGGGCGGGAGGCGTCGGCTACTACCTGCTGAACGCCAGCCAGGGCTCGAACTACGCGACGGTGACGGCGATCGTGCTGATGATCCTCGTGACGGTGCTCGCCGTCGAGGGGCTCGCGATCTGGATGCGGCGGGTGTTCCGATGAGCGGGGTCACGCCCACGAGCGCGCCGTCCCGCTGGCCCGTCGCCGGCACGGTCGGGCCGGTCAGCGCCTCCGCCGCAGCGACCACCGCGACCGCACCCGCCCCCGCACCCGACTCCGCCCCCGCCCGCCGCCCCGCCGCGGACCGGCACGACGTGGTCGTCGTCGGCTCCGGCATCGTCGGCCTCGGAGCGGCGCTCGCCGCCGTCGACCGCGGACTCTCGGTGCTGGTCGTCGACCGCTCGGCCGCGATCGGCGGCTCGACGGTGCGCAACTTCGGCCACCTCTGCCTCACCCCGCAGAGCGGCGAGGCCCGTCGGCACGCGGTCACCGCCCGCGAGCTCTGGCTGCGGCTCGCCCGCGACGCCGACTTCTGGGTGTCGCAGCGCGGCACCCTGGTCGCCGCCCGGCACGCCGACGAGCTCGCCCTGCTCGACGAGCTGGCCGCCGCCCGCACCGCGCGGGTGCTCGGCGACCGCCCCGAGATCGAGCCCCTCGACGAGGCCGCGCTCGCGGCGCTCGCCCCGGTCGCTCCCGGCACGACGCTCGGCGGTGCCCTCCTGCCGTACGACCTCCAGGTCGACCCGCGGGAGGCGGCGGACGCGATCCGCAGGCACCTCGAGTCGCGAGGGGTGCGCTTCCTGACCCGCACCTCCGTCGGCTCGGTCGCCTCGGGGCGCGTCGAGACGAGCCGCGGCCCGATCGAGGCGGGCACGGTGGTCGTCGCGACCAACCACGACCTCGACCAGCTGCTGCCGGACCTCGCCGAGCGCTCGGCGCTGGAGCGCTGCGGGCTCGACATGCTGCGCGTGCGGGCCGACCTCGCGCGGCCGCTCGTGGCGCCGCTGCTGACCGGGTGGTCGCTGATCCGCTACAGCGCGTTCGCGGGCACGACCGCCGCCGACGCCGTGCGGGCCCGGCTGCACGCCGAGCGCCCCGACCTGGCCGCGCTCGACCTCAACCAGATGTACACGCAGCTGCCCGACGGCACGGTCATCGTCGGCGACAGCCACCAGAAGGGGGCGGCGATCGCGCCGTTCCAGAGCGAGCGGGCCGCGACGGCCTTCCTCGACGAGTTCCGCGTGCTGTTCGGCGCGGAGCCGGTCGTCACCGAGCGGTGGCAGGGCGTCTACGCCTCGGGCCGCGACGAGTTCGTCGTCGACGAGGTCGAGCCGGGCGTGCTCGTCACGGTCGTCGCGACCGGCATCGGCATGACCACCGGGCTCGGGCTCGCCGAGCACGTCGTCGGGACGCACCTCGACGGCGGGCGCGACGCGGCGCTGGGCGCGTCGTCGGCCCGCGCCTCCTCTTCTTCTTCTCCCACCGCCACCACGTCGCGGGCCGCGGCTCCCTCCGGCCGCGACCTCCCCCTCCTCACAGGAAGCACCGCCTCATGAGCACCCCCTCCGCACCCTCCGCCACCGCCTCCGCTGCCGCCGCGGCTCCCGCGGCTCCCGCCGCCCCCGCGATCGAGCTCGTCGTGCTCGACATGGCCGGCACGACCGTCGTCGACGACGGAGTCGTCGAGCAGGCCTTCGCGCGGGTCGCCGACCGGGTCGACCTGGGCCCGACGCTGACGCGCGACGAGGCGCTGCAGCACGTGCGCGACACGATGGGGCAGTCGAAGATCGAGGTGTTCCGGCACCTGACGGGCGGCGACGAGCCGCTCGCGCAGCGGGCGAACGAGCAGTTCGAGGTGGCCTACGGCGAGCTGGTCGACGAGCTCGGGGTCGAGCCGATCGCGGGCGCTGGCGACCTCGTCGACGCGCTCCGCGCCTCCGGCCGGTCGGTCGTGCTGACGACCGGGTTCTCGCCCGCGACGCGCGACCGCCTGCTCGACGCGCTCGGCTGGACGGTCGACGCGGTCCTCTCGCCGGTCGACGCCGGTCGCGGCCGCCCCGCGCCCGACCTCGTGCTCACGGCGCTGCTGCGCACGGGAGCCTCGTCGGTCGCCGCCGTCGCCGTGGTCGGCGACACGACGAGCGACATCCTCTCGGGCCGGGCCGCCGGGGCCGGCCTCGTCGTCGGCGTGACGACCGGGGCGCACACCCGCGAGCAGCTGCTCGCGGCGGGCGCCGACGTGGTGCTCGACTCGGTGCGCGAGCTGGCGGGGCTGCCGCAGTTCGCGGGAGTCGCGGTGCCGGCGGCTGCGCCGGTCGCCGCGCCCGCCGCGGTCGCCGTGCCGGTCGCGTGACGACTGTCGACACCGCCCCGGTCGTCGGTGCCGCCGCCGGCACCCCGACGGCGGGGAGCCTCGTCGAGCTGCGCCTCGACCCCGCGCCCACCGCGATGGTCTGGACGGAGCCCGGCCGCCCGCACGACGCCGTCGCCGTGCCGAGCGTGCGGCTCGCGCCCGGCGACCTGCTGGTCGAGGTCGAGCTGGCGACGATCTGCGGCTCCGACGTGCACACCACGCGCGGTGACCGCGGGGCGCCGACGCCGCTCGTGCTCGGCCACGAGCAGGTCGGCCGCGTGGTCGCGGTCGGCGAGGAGGCCGTCGCGGTCGACGGCACGCCGGTCGTCGTCGGCCAGCGGGCCGTCTGGTCGCTGACGGTGAGCTGCGGCGTGTGCGCGACCTGCGGGCGGGGCCTGCCGCAGAAGTGCGAGCGGGTGCGCAAGTACGGGCACGAGCGGCTCGAGACCGGGTGGGAGCTCAGCGGCGGCTTCGCGACCCACGTGCACGTCAAGGCCGGTACGGCGGTCGTGCCGGTCGCCGACGACCTCGACGCGGCGCTGCTCGCGCCGGTCTCGTGCGGCACGGCGACCGCGGTGGCGGCGCTCGACGCGGCGTCGGCGATCGTGCCGCTGGGCGGCGGTGTCGACGTCGGTGCAGGTGCAGGTGCAGGTGCCGCTGCGGGTGCCCCCGTGGTGGTGCTCGTGCTCGGCGCCGGCCTGATCGGGTTGACCGTCGCGGCGCTGGCGACCGACGCCGGAGCCCGCGTCGTCGTGGTCGATCCCGACCCTGCTCGTCGTGCCCTCGCCGCCCGCTTCGGAGCCGTCGCGACGGCCGACCCCGTGGCCGCGCCCGGTGCGGCGGAGAGCGTCGACCGTGCCCTCGAGGTCGCCGGAGGCGCCCCCCTCGTGGCCGTGGAGGCCTCCGGTGCGCCCTCGGCCGTCGCCTCGGCGCTGACGAGGCTCGGCGTGGGAGGCGTGGCCGTCCTCGTCGGCAGCGTCTTCCCGGCTCCGGCCGTCGCCTTCGACGCCGAGAGCGTCGTCCGTCGGCTGGTCACCGTGAGGGGAGTGCACAACTACGCGCCACGGCACCTCGTCGAGGCGGCCCGCTTCGTGGAGCGGCGGCACGGCGCCTGGCCGCTCGCCGAGCTCGTGGGCGACGAGGTCGCGCTCGCCGACCTCGACGCGGGGATCGACCGGGCGGCGTCGGCGGGAGCGGTGCGGGTGGGGGTGCGGCCGGCGCGGCGCTGACCGCGGGCCCCGGGGCCTTGACGCGCTCGGGAGCACGACGTAGTGTCGGTACACCTTGTACGTACTCCCTCGCGGAGTGCGCTCGGGCACCGCCGCCCCCACCCGCAGAGGAGTTCGCCATGGCCGTCGGACCACAGATCACCAGCCGCGTCCCGTTGTTCGACGGGATGAACAAGATCCCGGGTGGGCTCATGCTCATCCCGCTCATCATCGGGTCGATCGTCGGCACGTTCGCGCCGGGGTTCCTCGACCTCGGCAACTTCACGACCGCGCTGTTCCGCGACAGCGCCCTGCCCCTGATCGGCGTGCTGATCTTCGCGACGGGCATGCAGATCACGCTCCGCACCTCGGGGCCGGTGCTCGCGACCAGCGGCGTGCTGCTGCTGACCAAGTCGATCATCCCGGCGACCCTCGTCGTCGTCCTCGGCACCGTCGTGGGCATCGAGGGGATCCTCGGCGTCTCGATCCTCGCCCTGCTCGTCAGCATGGACAACAGCAACGGCGGCATCTGGCTCGCGTTCACGGGCCGCTACGGCCGCGAGCGTGACCGGGGCGCGTACATCGCCTCGGCCGTCAACGACGGCCCCTTCTTCTCCCTGCTCTTCCTCGGCGCGGCCGGCCTGGCCGACATCCCCTACACGCTGCTGCTCGCCGCGGTCATCCCGCTGCTGCTCGGCATCGTCGTCGGCAACCTCGACCCGCGGTGGACGGAGGTCATGCGCCCGGTGCCCAACATCGTCATCCCGTTCTTCGCCTTCGCCCTGGGCACGGGCATCGACCTCGGCAACGTCGTCACCGGCGGCCTGTCGGGCATCGTCGTGGGCGTGATCGCGGTGCTGCTCACCGGCACCACGACGTACCTCGGCTTCCGCCTCCTGCTCCGCCGCGGGAAGGAGTCGGGCATCGGCATCGCCTCGGCGACGACCGCCGGCAACGCCATCGCCACCCCGGCCATCGTCGGCGCGGCCGACCCCAGCTTCGCCCCGTACGTCGAGGTCGCCACCGCCCAGGTCGCCTCCGCCGTGCTCGTGAGCGCCGTGCTGGCACCGCTGCTCGCGGCCTGGGTGCTCAAGCGCCAGGGCGGCGACCGCAGCCACGAGATCGCGGCCGAGGCCGACGCCGAGGCGGTGCTCGCCCACGACGCGGCCGCAGCCACCGCCGCTCCCGATCGCGATCTCGATCCCGGCCGTGGCGACTCCCCGGGTCGTCGCCGCCCGACCGACGGAGGCGCCGCGTGACGGCGGGCCCCGTGGTCGGCCTCGTCGCCGACGACCTGACCGGCGCCGCCGACTCCGCCGTGCAGTTCGCCCGCGACGGCTGGACGAGCCGCCTCGTGCTCGGCGCCGGGGGAGCGCCCCTCGGGGGCCCCGGCTCCGTGACGGCCGTCGTCACCGACTCCCGGGCCCTCCCCGAGGGCGAGGCCCGCGCCGTCACCGCCGAGGCCGTGCGCGACCTGGCTGAGCACGGCGCGGAGCTCGTCTTCGTGAAGATCGACTCGACCATGCGCGGGTCCGTCGCCGCGCAGGTCGCCGGAGCCCTCGAGGCGTGGCGGGTCGGGTGCCCCGAGGCCTTCGCCGTCGTCACCCCCGCGTACCCGGGCATGGGCCGCACGGTGGTGCAGGGCGCTCTCCTCGTCGACGGCGCCCGCGTCGAGACGACGGCCGTCGGTCGCGACCCGGTCACGCCGGTCGCGACGAGCGACCTCTCCGCCCTGCTGCCCGGCAGCTCGTCGGTCAGCGTGACCGGCGCGGGCGGCGCCGCCGCCGCCGAGCTGCTCGCCGGGGCCGCGGCCTCCGGCCACGACGTGGTCACCGTCGACGCGACGACCGACGGCGAGCTCCGCACGACCGCCGACGCCGTCGTGCGCCTGGGCGCGCGGGCCGTGCCCGTCGGCTCGGCCGGGCTGGCCGTCGCCGTCTCCCGCGCGTGGGGCGCCGGGCTCCCCGCGCCGGTGCCCGTCGTCGTCGACCGCGTGGGTCACGTCGTCGTCGTCGTGAGCAGCCTGCACGACGCGTCCCGCACCCAATGCGAGCACCTCCTCCGGTCCGCGCCGGAGTCCGGCGGCGCCCCGCGACCGGTCGTGCGCACGATCGCGCCGACGCTCGACGAGGTCCGGTCCGGCGACCTCGCCCCCGCCCTCGCGCGCTCCTGGTCCCCTGCTGACTCGGCCGCGGCCGAGGTGACCGTCCTGCTCGCGCCGCCCCGCGACTCCCCGGCTCCCGCCTCGCCCGACGTTCCGGGCGGCCCGACCGACGCGCAGCGGATCGCCGAGGCGCTCGCCGTGCTCACCGACGGGATCGTCGACGAGCGGGGCGGGGTCGACGAGGTCGCCCTCGTGCTCGTCGGCGGCGAGGGCGCCCGCGCCGTCCTCCGCCGGGCGGGGGCCGAGGCGCTCGTCGTCCGCGGGGCCCTCCGCGAGGGCGTGCCCTGGGGCACGCTGGAGGGCGGGCGCCTGCACGGGACGGCGGTCGTCACGAAGGCCGGCGGCTTCGGCGCCGCCGCGACGATCACGGAGGTCGTCACCGGCCTCCTCGACATCCCCCACCGATCCGACACTGAAGAAGGAGACCCCTCATGACCCTCCCGCGACTCGCACTGACCCTCGGAGACGTGGCCGGCATCGGCCCCGAGATCACCGCGAAGACCCTGCTGCACCACGACGACCTCCGCGAGCGGGCCGTGCCCGTCGTGATCGGCGACGAGGCGGCCATGCGCCGCGGCGTCGTCGCCGTCGGGGGAGACCCCGACCTGGTGCGCGTCATCGCCTCCGTCGCCGACGCGACGAACGAGCCCGGCACGATCGAGCTGCTGCAGACGGGCCCCTCCCTGGCCGACGTGCCGGTGGGCGAGCTGAGCCCCGAGGCGGGTGACGGCGCCTACCGCTTCGTGGTGGAGGCGTGCCGTCTCGCCCGTGAGGGAGAGGTCGACGGGATCGTCACGGCTCCCCTCAACAAGGCCGCGATGCACGCCGGCGGCCACAAGTGGCCCGGCCACACCGAGCTGCTCGCGCACGAGTTCGGCGTCGAGAACTTCTCGCTGGTGCTGTCGGCCGGCGACCTGTCGTTCTTCCACCTGACGACGCACGTCTCGATGCGCCAGGCGATCGACGGCATCACCGCCGAGCGCACCGGTCAGGTGCTCGACCTCGCGGGCGCGTTCGCCGCCTCCCTCGGCACCCCCGACGAGCTGATCGGCCTCGCGGGCCTCAACCCGCACGCGGGCGAGAACCGGCTCTTCGGCGACGAGGACGCCGACATCCTGGCCCCCGCCGTCGAGGCTGCTCGGGCCCGCGGGCTGAACGTCGTCGGCCCCGTGCCCGGCGACGCGCTCATCCCGGCGGCCGTCCGCGGCAAGTACAAGATCATCGTCGTCTGCTACCACGACCAGGGGCACGCGCCCTTCAAGGCCGTGTACGGCGACGACGGCGTCAACATCACGGTGGGGCTGCCCGTCGTGCGGGTCTCGGTCGACCACGGCACCGCGTTCGACATCGCGGGGCAGGGCATCGCCCGCGAGGCGAGCCTTGTACTCTCGGTGGAGCGCGCCGCCGCCCTCGCCCCCGGCTGGGAGCACGTGTGGCGCACCGCCCAGCAGCAGGACCCCGCCGTGCCCTGACCTGTCGCACCACCGAAGGGACCACCGTGTCGACCTGGCTCACCGAGCTCGACGCCGACGCGGTCGGCCCCGCCGCCCCGGGGCCCCTGCACGCGCAGCTCAGCGCGCTCCTGCGGTCGCACATCGTGGACGGCTCGCTGCCGGTGGGCGCCGACCTGCCCACCGAGGCGGAGCTGCAGGCGCACTTCGGGGTCTCGCGGTCGGTCGTGCGGCAGGCCCTGTCGTCGCTGACCGCCGAGGGGCTCGTGAGGCGCGGGCGGGGCCGCGGCAGCGTGGTCGCTCCGCGCGGTGAGCACCACCGCCTCGTGCAGCGGCTGTCGGGCCTGTCGACGCAGGTGCCCGCGGTCACCACCAGCGTCCTCGCGCTCGGGCCGGAGCACGACGAGGCCGCGGAGGCGCGTCTCGGCGTCCGTGCCGTGGTCGGTCTCCGTCGTCTGCGTCGGGCCGAGGGCGAGCCCATCGCTCTGATCCACACCTGGCTGCCGGAGAGCATCGGGGCGGGGCTCACGACGGCCCAGCTGACCGACACGTCCCTCCACGCGGTGCTGCGCTCCACGTACGGGGTGAGCCTCGTGTCGGGGAGGCGTCAGGTGCGCGCCGTGAGCGCGTCCGGTGCGCTCGCCGAGGCCCTCGAGGTGCCGGACGGGTCGCCGGTGCTGCTGCTCGAGGGCACGACCCTCGACCGGTCGGGGGTGCCGGTGGAGACCTTCCGGACGTGGCACCGCGCCGACCGGGTCGTGTTCGACGTCGACGTCGTCACGGACGACGGCCGGGCCGAGGTCGAGCCGGTGCCGGTGCCGGTGCCCGCGTCTGCGCCCGTGCCCGTCAATGACGCATCCCGCGAGCCGGGCGCACTCCCGGGCGAGGCCGGCCTCGACGAGCTGGCCCGCAGGGCCCGGGAGCTCGCGGCGGACCTCGACGGCCTCGCGCGGGGGAGACGGTGACCTGCTGCTGAACTCCGAGTGGGCGCCCGTCGTCGCTGCCGTCGCCGTCACGAGCGTCCTCGGCGTCGCGGCGGTGATCCACAGGAGGATCCGCCCTTCGCGTCAGAGTGCGATCAGAGGGGTCGCCGTGCCGTCGTGGCCGGCCGTGCGCGAGGCGTCCTCCGTGTTGACCGAGCGCGACCTCCGCGGCCTCAGGGCTGAGTTCCGGGTGGGGACGGCAGGCTCCGGCATCGCGGCGGGCCTGTTCGTGGCCCTGCTCGTCGAGAGGCGCTGGAGGAGACCGACGGCGTTCACCGTCCTGGCGAGCGGTCTCCCCGCGAACCCTGTCGGCGCCCTCGAGCTCCTCCTCACCACGGAGGACCCGGCGGAGGTGGTCGACCTGATCACGAGATCCGGCCTGACCTTCCTGCCCCCGGGCCTGGAGGCGGACGTGCTCTGGGCCGAGTACTTCCGGTAGAAGTTCCCGCATCGTGTTCCGCGGACTCGAGCGATTTCCTGCCGCAGCTAGCCGCGCTCGGGGTGATGGAGCCCGCGTCCTGACGTCGATGGTGGCTGTCCGACAGGCGGTCGCCCATCGGGACGCCTGCTCCGCTGGACAGCCGAGCCGCACACCCCTGATCTCGTGCTGCTAACATGATTTTGTTAGCAAGCGACAACTGGTCGCGGCTCCACGGAGAACAGGACTGCCATGACCTCCATGACCATCTCGAACGTTCGCGTCTTCGACGGCGAACACACCCTCGAGAACCACACGGTGATGATCGACGGGACTGCGATCGTCTCGGTCCGCCCCTCTACCTCGGGCGACCGGACGCTCACTGCGACGGGTGCGACGATCGACGGGACCGGTAAGACCCTCTTGCCGGGGCTGATCGACGCTCACACGCACTCATCCCTCGACGCGCTTCGGCTCGCGCTGCAGTTCGGGGTCACCACCGAGCTGGAGATGGGCGGGGTCCTCACGGCCCCCCAGCGGGTCGACATCGAGACCAACGACGACGTCGCGGACGTTCGGTCCTCCGGGTTCGGACTCACCCCTCCCGGCGGACACCCGTTCGAGATCATCCCGGAGGGCGCATTCCCCGGCGAGGGCGAACCCGGTCTCGGCGAGATCGTGATGCCTCTCTCGACCACCCCCGAAGAAGCGGTCGCGTTCATCCCGGAGCTGATCGCATCCGGGTCCGATTACATCAAGTTCCTGATCGAGGACGGTTCCGCCGCGAACGCTCCGGGACTGCCGATGCTCGACCAGGCCACGTTGAACGCCGGCGTCGCCGAAGCTCAGCGCCTCGGCATGATGACGTTGGCCCACACGCTGACGGTCGGCGCGACCCGCATGGCCCTCGCAGCGGGGATCGACGGTCTCGCGCACCTGTTCGTCGACGAGGCCCCCACGCCCGAGATCATCGATCTCATCGCCTCAGCCGGGGTCTTCGTCGTCCCGTGCATCGTGTTGAACTCCTCGATCATCGGGGTCACCGGCGCCGAGTTCGCCACCGACACCCGCGTCAGCTCCAAGCTCGCCCCCCATTGGCTCGCGACCCTGCAGGGCTCCTTCAACCACTACCCCGCAGGCAGTGTCGACGACGTCCTCGCCACCGTTCGAGCTCTGCACGCTGCCGGTGTCCCGATCCTCGTCGGCACCGATGCCTCGGCACCGGACCCTTCACTCGGTGGCCTCGCGCACGGGGCCAGCGTTCACCACGAGCTGCAGATGCTCGTGCGCGCCGGCCTCAGCCCCGTGGAGGCGCTGGCCGCCGCGACGTCCGTGCCCGCTCGGCACTTCGGCCTCACCGACCGCGGCCGGATCGCCGGTGGCCTCCGCGCCGACCTGCTGCTGGTCGACGGCGACCCGACGTCCACGATCTCGGACACGCTCAACGTCGCCGCGGTCTGGCGCCGCGGCTCGAAGGTCCAGATGTGAGCGGAGCGTACTTCGACGGCGACCTCGCTGGCTTTTTCGCCGGACTCCGACAGAACAACAACAGGGAGTGGTTTGACGCCCACCGGGATGAGTGGGAACGCGTTGTGCGCGTACCGATCGAACTCCTCCTAGGAGAAGCGGAACAGCAGTACGGGCCGGGCAAGGTGCTGCGACAGAATCGCGACGTCCGTTTTGCCCGGGACAAGAGCCCCTACCGGACCTCCGCCGCCATGGTTGCTGGCTTGATGTACCTCCGGGCATCCGATGAGGGGCTCGAGCTCGGCGGGGGGCTCTACAGCCCGACCCGAGAACAGCTCGGCGCCGCGCGCACCGTCATCGACGAGCGACCACACGCTGCGACTGCCCTCGAGAAGATCCTCGACGATCTCGAGGGCAAGGGGTACACCGTCACGGGCCCGTCACTGCGAACAGCGCCACGAGGGTTCCCCAGGGACCACCCGCGGATCGAGCTGCTTCGGCTGCAATCCTTCGCTGCTCTACGGCAACTGCCGCTGAGTGCATCTCGAGACGTGATCGGGGCAACGTGGGACGAGACGGAACCACTGATCCGGTGGATCCGAAAGTGGGTGGACAGCGGGGCTAACTCAGTGTGACGACGCCCCGCCACGTCGAGTAGGCAGCAAGCGCATGTGCGCTTGCTGCCTATTTTGCGAGGCGGTCGAGCCAGTCGCCGAAGAGGGCGCGCTCGTTCTCCGTCAGAGCGGTCGTGTCCTCGAGCTGGTGTCTGAGCTGCATCGCGGCACCATCGCGCTCGTCACGGTTCGCCGGCTCGGCGAGGATCGCTGCCAGTGTCGCTTCGCGGGCTCGAGTGGACAAGGTCATGTCGCGGGAGCCGTCAGGCATCGCAAGGAGGGTGAACACCACTCCGACCCCGGTCGCGCGGATCATGTTGACGGCGTCGGAGACGGGAACAGCCAAGAGGCCGTCCTTCGCGGCGACCTCGATCTGCGTCCGGAGGATCGCGTCGATGGCATCGGCAGCCGGGGACGAGGTGCCCGTACGGGGCTCGCCGTAGGCGATCGAGTACACCTGCGGGTGGAGCAGGCCCCAGTCGATGTGCATGTCCCACCCCTGACGGAGGGACTCGATCGGGTCAGCGCCGGGTGTCCAGCCGGTCCAGGTCGCGAGGTGTGCGGAGAAGCCGTGGAGGGCGACCTGGTCGAGGAGTCCTTGCTTGTCGCCGAAGATCCGGTAGATCGTGGGCGCCTGGATGTGCAGGGCCGACGTGAGCGCGCGCGTGGTGACGGCGTCGCGGCCCTCAGCGTTGAGAAGGTCGTGCGCGGTGTCGAGGATGCGGATGCGCATCTCCTCAGAACGAGTCAACGCGTGCCTTTCGTGTCGGGGGTACAGCAGAGCCGATGAGATCGTGGCTGCAGACCATGATCTCACCGGCTCAGGAGTGTCAGAGGTTCTCGATCGCCTGTCCGACCTGGAACAGGGTCGCCTCATCGAAGTGCTTGCCGATCAGCTGGATGCCCACCGGGAGCCCGTCGACGGTGCCGCACGGGACGCTGATGGCGGGGTGGTGGGTGATGTTGAACGGGGTCGTGTTCGTCGACATCTCGATCGAGGCGCCGATCGCTGCCCCAGCACCGTGGTTCGGGTCGGGCAGCGGGCGTGCGGTCTGCGGAGTGGTCGGGGTGACCAGCACGTCGAAGCGAGCGAGCTCTGCGTCGTAGGCGGCGCGGAGGGTGCGGGCGCGGTTGACGGCCTTGGCGTAGTGCAGGCGGCCGGCCTGCTGGTCGACGTACTTCCCGACGAGGGTGAACAGCCGGACGTTCGCGGGGTGCGCGTCGGCGTCTCCCTTGTGGTCGAACAGGTGCTGCATCATGTCGACCGGGTAGTAGTCGGGACGCCCGAAGCCGAGACCCTGGTTGCGCAGGACCGTCTCGGCCATGCCCTCGATGGCGATCGCAGTCCACAGCGCGCCCCCGAGCGAGTGCAGCGGGATGGAGACCTCTTCGACGATCGCGCCCTGCTGACGGAGGGCCTCGACGGTGTCGCGGACGGTCTTGTCGACCTCGGCTTCAGCGTTCTCGGTCCCGAAGCCTTCGGTGAGGACGCCGATCTTGAGCCCCTCGACGCCGTCGTTGATCCGGCTGAGGTAGTCGCCGACGACGATGTCCTTCTGGCGGAAGTCGATGCCGTCGGAGCCGGCGATCACGGTGAGGAGCCGGGCGTTGTCGGCGACGGTGCGAGTCATCGGGCCGACGTGGTCGAAGTAACCGTCGAGGGTGCCGATGCCGGTGTAGGGCACCAGGCCGTACGTGGGCTTGAGGCCCACGACGCCGGACCAGGAGGCGGGCATGCGGATCGAGCCGGCCTGGTCGGCGCCGAAGGTCATGTCGGCGTCGCCGGTGACGAGCGCGACGGCGCTGCCGCTCGAGGAGCCACCGGAGGAGTAGCCCATGCGGTGGGGGTTGTGCACGACGCCGGAGGCGGCGGTGTGGCTCCCGCCGGACATGCAGAAGTACTCGTTGGTGGTCTTGCCGATGACCTCGGCGCCAGCCGCGAGGGCACGGGTCACGATGGTCGCGTCCTCGTTGGGCACGAACGACTCGAGCTCCTTGGAGCCGTTACGCATGGGGACACCGGCGACCAGGATGCTGTCCTTCACGCCGAGACGAACTCCGGCCAGGGGACCTGAGTCGGCACCCGGGATCGAGGTGCGCACCTCCCATGCGTGGTGGGGGTCCTCGTCAGCGGTCGGGACTGTGTAGTCGACGGTGTCGCGGCTGACGAGGACTTCGGGCTCCGGGATAGCGTTGAGGGCGTCGAGGACGCCGACCATGCCGGAGATCATGGCTGTGTACTCCTCGGGGGCAGCAGCGATGTCGGAGTAACCGATCTCCGCTGCGAGGTCGGCGATCTGCACCGAGGTGGGCTTCTGGACGGACATTGTTGCTCCTACTGAGTCTGTGGTCACCCAACGGGTGCTAACAAGAAAACGTTAGCACCCGCCGACTGCCGCCGGTGTTCGTGGGGCAGATCCTCAGGCTTGGTAATTGGGTGGCGGCTGAGCGGGTCCGCCCAAAGCTCTGTTTGGCAAGCCGAAGTTGGCGGCGGCGTCCATGCACGATCCATTCCGGGTGGACTCGCCTGACAGTCGGATCTGCCGGCCAGAAATGGCGACCGGTTCGAAACGGGGTATCGAACCGGTCCGGGTTTCTGGGAAGCCCGCAGACCGGGCGCCCGTTAGACGGTCGTTCATCGGGACACTCTTCGCGACCGTGTTCGGCCGGTTGAGGTGAAGCGGCGCCCGGCCTGCGTATTCGCGTATGCCTGTCCCGCAAAAATGCCCGGTGACGGGGGTCTAAACGCTACAGTCGTC
>NZ_JACYVL010000017.1:0-34162 GCF_014842245.1 Frigoribacterium sp. CFBP 13707 | reverse complement strand
GAGGGCGGTCCGGCTCCGGCCGGGCCGCCCTCGGGCGTTCGTGCGTCCTCGCTCCCGTGGTCCGGTGCTCGGACGGCGGGGTGCGGCGGGTCACCGTCCCCGCGGGCGGGTGGGCGCTGACCCGCCGTGACCGACGCCGACCCGCCGACCCGCGCCTCCTCGGCTCTCCCCGTCCGCCGGAGGCGCGGGGCGCGTGGGTAGGCTGGCCCGATGACCTCCGCCGACCAGCACGGCATCACCGTGCGTGACGCCGTCGTCAGCGACGTGCCGCACATCCAGAGGCTCTGCGAGCCGTTCGTGCAGCGACGCATCCTGCTCGGCAAGGACCTGGTGACGCTCTACGGCGACGTGCAGGAGTTCCAGATCGCGGTCGGCCCCGACGGGGTGCCCGTCGGCTGTGGTGCGCTGCACGTCATGTGGGACGACCTGGCCGAGATCCGGACCCTCGCCCTCGACCCCGCGTGGATCCGGAAGGGAGTCGGCCACCGCCTCCTCGACGGCCTGGAGGAGGCGGCCCGTCGTCTCGAGATCGGTCGCCTGTTCTGCCTGACGTTCGAGGTCGACTTCTTCGAGAAGCACGACTACCTCAACGTCGGCGACGAGGGGCTCGTGCCGCCCGAGGTGTACGCGGAGCTCGTGCGGTCGACCGACGAGGGCGTCGCGGAGTTCCTCGACCTCGCGCGCGTGAAGCCGAACACGCTCGGCAACTCGCGCATGCTGAAGGCGCTGCCGCCGCGGCCGTAGGTCGGCGGCTCGGTGCGGGTGGCTCGTGGGGTTCGTCCGGCTCGTCCGGCTCGACGGCCGGCGGCTCGGCGCACGCTCGGCCCATTCTCAGCGCACACGCCGCCGCCCTCCCGGTCACGGCGGTGACCAGCGCTTAACCTCTGCTCATGTCGACGTTCATGGATCCGACCGGGCCGCAGCCGCCCTCGGTGTACTGGCGTCGGCGTGCGATGGTCGCCCTCGGTCTCGTCGTCGTCATCATCGTCATCGTGTTGATCGTCGTGCGACCCGGCTCCGGCGCCGCCGAGCCCGGCGCCGCCGCGACGAGCACGCCCCCGGCCGCCGCCGAGGAGACGACCGAGGCCTCGGCGCCCGCCACGGGCGCGGCTCCCGCCGCCGACGCGACCTCTCCGGCCACCGACGCGCCCGCCGCGGGCGACGACGCCACCTGCGCCGCGGGCGTCGTCGACCTCGTGCCGATCACCGACGCGGCGACGTACGCGTCGACGCAGCTGCCGCAGATCTCGATGTCGATCACGAACACCGGCTCGGTCGACTGCTCGCTCAACCTCGGGTCGAGCCAGCAGGCCCTCGTGGTCACGAGCGGCCAGGAGCAGTGGTGGTCGTCGAAGGACTGCCAGGTGAACCCGACCGACCAGGTCGTCACCATCCAGGCCGGCCAGACCCTGACCACGCCGGCGATCGCCTGGGACCGCACCCGCTCCACCCCCGACACCTGCGAGGGCACGCGCACCCCGGTTCCTGCGGGAGGCGCGACCTACCGTCTGACCGTCAGCGTCGGAGACATCGTCTCGGCCGACACCGCCCCCATGATCCTGAACTGAGCGCATGACCGATCCTTCTCCCCGTTCCGAGGCCCTCGAGCTGGCGCTGGCGTCGCAGGACGTCGCGGCCGTCGCGTTCGCCCTCCGTCACGACGTGGTCGTGGTGCCGAAGCTGGTGGCGCCCGCGGGCGGTGCTGCGGGTACTGATGCTGCGGGTGCCTCGGGTGCCTCGGGTGCCTCGAGCGCTGACGGTGGCTCGACGGTCGACGGAGCCGAGGGAGGCGCGGACGAGCCCGCCGACGACGGTCCCGTCTTCGGGGCGGCCGAGCAGGTGCGCGTCTTCGGCCGCGAGAACACCGACAAGCGGATCCTGCTGCTCTTCTCGTCGGCCGACGCCTACGCGGCGATGGTGCCGGACGACCCGCGCCGCGAGGTGATGCTCTACGACGCCGACGCGCTGCGGGCCTTCCTCGACGTGCACCTCGACGTGCTCGAGCAGGTCTTCTTCGACATCGCCGGGCCGCACACCATGGCTGCGACCCCCGAGGACCTGCTCAAGGCCCTGCGCTAGCCGCCCGCCGTGGGGCACGCCGTGCCGCACCACGTCTTCGCACCGGAACCACGCCGCGGCGTGGTTCGCGTGCGAGAACGTGGTGTCTCGCGTGCCCGGTGGGCCGGGCCGGGCCGCACCCGGCCGCGCGCCGTGTGCCGCACCCCGTCTTCGCGACGGCACCCCGCCGCGGCGAGGTTCGCGTGCGAGAACGTGGTGCCTCCCGAGACGGGCCTGGCGGCGCGGAGCGTGCCGCACCACGTTCTCGCCTCGGAACCACGCCGCGGCGTGGTTCGTGCGCGAGGACGTGGTGTCTCGCGGGCCGGGCCGGGCCGCGCCGCGCCGCGCCGCGCGAAGCGTGCCGCCGCACCCCGTTTTCGCACCGGAACCCTGCCGCGGCGGGGTGCGCGTGCGAGAACGGGGTGTGTGGCGAGGTGGGCGGGCGGCGCGGGGCGTGCCGCACCACGTTCTCGCCTCGGAACCACGCCGCGGCGGGGTTCGCATGCGAGAACGTGGTGTCCCGCGGGCAGGGCCGGGTCGGGCCGCTCCGGGCGGTGCAACGTGCCGCACCCCGTCTTCGCCGCTGAACCCTGCCGCGGCGGGTTCGCGTGCGAGAACGTGGTGTCTCGCGGCGCGCGCGACGCGCGCTAGAACGCGGCGTCGAGCTCGCGCTCGCGCGGCGTCGCCGCAGCGCTGAACGCGCGGCGCAGCGCCTCGCGCAGGTTGCCCGACTCCGAGTCGACGAGCTGCGTGAAGCCGAGCCGCCGGGCCTCCGACGCGCGCTGCTTCGGTGACGACACGGGTCGGATCTCGCCCGCGAGGCTGATCTCGCCGACGGCCGCGAGGGTGTGGGGGAAGCTCGCGTCGCGGCTGGCGCTCGCGAGGGCCAGGGCGATGGCGAGGTCGGCGCCGGGCTCGGTGATCTTGATGCCGCCGACGGTCGAGACGTAGACGTCGGCGTCGCCGAGGCGGATGCCCGCGCGCCGTTCGAGCACGGCGAGCAGCATGGCGACCCGGGAGGAGTCGACGCCGTTGACGACCCGGCGGGGCTGCGGGGTGCTGCTGGCGACGATGAGGGCCTGGACCTCCACCGGGAGCGCCCGCCGCCCCTCCATCGCGACGGTGATGCAGGTGCCGCTGACCGGCGGCCCTCCGCGTGACATGAAGAGGCCGCTGGGGTCGGCGACCTCGGCGATGCCGTCGCCGGTCATCTCGAAGCAGCCGACCTCGTCGGTCGGGCCGAAGCGGTTCTTGTGGGCGCGGATGAAGCGCAGCGCGGTCTGGCGATCGCCCTCGAACTGGCAGACGACGTCGACCAGGTGCTCGAGGAGGCGCGGGCCGGCGATCGTCCCGTCTTTCGTCACGTGCCCCACCAGCAGCACCGGCAGGTTGCGGTCTTTGCTGACGCGAATGAGGGTCGAGGCGACCTCGCGCACCTGCGACGTGCCGCCCGCGATGCCGTCGATGGACGACGACGAGACCGTCTGCACGGAGTCGACGATGACGAGCTGCGGGTCGACCTGGTCGATCTGGCCGAGGATGACGGAGAGGTCGACCTCGGCGGCGAGGAAGAGGTTGTCGTGCATGGCGCCGGTGCGCTGGGCGCGGAGGCGGACCTGCGCCGCGCTCTCTTCTGCGGTGACGTAGAGCACGCGGGCACCGGTGGCGGCGGCGCGGGAGGCGACCTCGAGCAGCAGGGTCGACTTGCCGACGCCGGGCTCGCCGCTGAGCAGGATGGCCGCGCCGGGGACGATGCCGCCGCCGAGAACGCGGTCGAACTCGTGGATGCCGCTCGGCCAGTACGCGACGCTGTTCGCCTCGACCTGCGTGATGGGGCGGGCGACGCGGTCGCCGCCGACGGTGACCGGGGCCGTGCCGCGGGCGCTGACCAGGGCCGAGGTGACGTCGACGACGGTGCCCCAGCGCTGGCACTCCCCGCAGCGACCGACCCACTTGAGGCTGGTCCAGCCGCACTCTGTGCAGCGGAAGGAGGGGGAGGTGGAGCGGGCCATGTGGTCAGCCTAGGTGGGTCCACCGACAGCGGGGGCGCCTCCTCGGGGCTGCGGGGGAGAAGGCTCTCTCGGCCGACCTGGGGAGGGCGGGAGGCGCGGGTCGAGTGGTCACGACCGGCTCCTCGTCGCCGGAGTGCGAGCCGTTCGCGACCACGCGGCGCTCAGCGGCCCGGGGCGTCCGTCCCGCGCTGGGCGGCGCGTCCGGCGCGGCGCTCGGCGGTGCGGGCGACGGCCCCCGCGGCCGCGGCGTCGTGCACGGTGGCGGTGCTGTCGGTGACCGCGCGGTCGGCGGCGATGCGGGCGACGCGGGCGGCGACGGCCGGCTCGAAGGCGGAGGCCCAGACGCGGTAGCCGCGGTCGTTGGGGTGGAAGAGGTCGCCGGCCGAGTTGCGGTAGGTGCGGAAGAAGCCCTGCCTGCGGGTGGTCTCGTAGAGCGGGGCGACGGTGAGGCCGAACTCGTCAGCGACGCGGCGGACGATGCGGTTGGCCTCGACGAGCTTCTTCTCGCGGTCGGGGATCCACATGGCGGGCAGGTCGCCGACGATGGCGTGCGACGGCAGGGCCCCGTAGATGACGCGGATGTTCTTCTCGAACGACTCGGGGTCGAAGGCGATGATGTCGTTGGCGCCGATGGCCACGGTGACGACGTCGGGTTCGTACTTCTCGAACTTCGGCAGCTGGTCCTTGCGGCAGAGCCAGGTGGTCGAGCCGCTGACGCTGAGGTTGACGACGCGCAGCGAGGTGTGGCCCTGGCGGCGGATGTACGCCGAGAGGCGACCGACGTAGCTGCGGGCGGGGCTCGAGGCGCCGATGCCCTGCGCGGCGGAGTCGCCCATCGCGACGTAGAGCAGCGCGCCCCCGCGGTCGAACCGGGCGCGCCACCAGGCCGAGTGGACGGGCAGCAGGGCGTTGAGGTCGGCGGCGGCCGCGTTCCGGTGGCGGAGGAAGCTGCGGACGCCGGCTCCGGCGGCTGCGGTGGCGGCGAGGGTGACGCCGACGCCCGAGAAGAAGGCGGCGGCGGTGTGGCGTGTGGGCATCCCTGGACGCTACGCCGGGCAGTTCGGCGGCTGCTCACGCCGTGCGCGGCGCGGCCATGAACCACGTTCCGTTCGATGAACCGAGTCGTGCCGCGGTCCATGGAGCGGAACGCGGTTCTCCGTGGCCCCAGCCGAGTGCAGGAGGCGCGGGTCGGCACCCCCGCCACCCCGATTTCCGACATGGCCGCGGGATGTACTAAACTCTCTCCCGGTACCGTGTCCGAGCGGCCGAAGGATCATGTCTCGAAAACATGTGTGGGGGAGACTCCACCGTGGGTTCAAATCCCACCGGTACCGCCAGAGGCTAGTTCAGCCCTAAAGGCGCCTCGGGTTCAGTGTTCTGAACTCGAGGCGCCTTTGTTTGTCCACACTTGGGATGCGTGTTTTCGGGATGCGGCCGCGAAAAAGCTGTGACACTTTTCGCCTCATTTCAGCGCAATCGGGGTCTTATCAGGCCTTTTGGGATGTGCCAGACATCCGGGCGTCACGCGGAAGGGTCTGCCTCGCAGTTGGCTCAATGTGCTGCGAGACGCTGCATTGATCCGGTTCGTCGCAGCTTGACGTCCCGATGGAGCGAGTCGTGTTCAGCGCCAGCCCAGGCGGAGACATCGGCACGGGCACGGTGGAGAGCATGAACACGTTCTCGGAGGAGCCACTCGAGGAGAGCCTTGAGCTACGCGTTGTTGACGGCTTCCCAGAATTTGGCGCGGACGCCGAAGCGCATCGAGTCGCTCAACTCGAACTCGCCCAGAACCATCGACAGGTCGACCAGAAGCGCCCGGTCCAAATCGCGAGGAATGGCAGGTCGTCCCGCCCTTAGTTCGTTGAGCTGCCCAGCGGAGGCCGTTGCCGCCCAAGCCGAGTAGGTCTTCCTCGCGACTGAGTTCATGCTCTCCGAAAGCTCTGCAGGGGTGCGACTCGCTGACTGCACCTGACCCCCGCCCTCGTGCGAGGCGGCAGCCCTGGTAGTCAGTGGCGGCACTAGCCGCGCCACCCCGGCAGGGCTCGGACGAGGGGGAACGACCTCGTCGATCGGGGCAGAGTCCACCGTCGGTTCGACGGCCGCCGTCTTGGCGGGTGGGTCGATGGCTGGGGCCGGGGTGGACGTTACGGTCCGGTCCAGAACTGCGGGATCAATGAGGTCGAGGCCGTCTGCGGAGTGCAGAAGGTGTCGGCTCACGCCGTGCGGCCTCATGGAAGAGGAGGGAACGGCCAGGACGGTCACCTGCACGCCTTGCGCCTGCGCCTCCTCGACGGCCTCGGTCAGGTCATCGTCTCCTGAAAGTAGGTACATCACGTCGATCCTGCCCGCGCGGGAATGCCCGACCAGGTCCAGGCCGATACGGAGGTCGACGCCTTTCTGCTCCCCGTCGACACCTATACGGCCGAGGCGGAGCTTGACGTTCGGCAGCAGCGCGATCCCCTCCTGCACAGGGTTCGCCTTGCCGTCGCGGGCAGCGTCGTACCAGTAGACCCGCAGCAACGGAAGTCCGGAGTCTCGCTGGACGACCTCGGTCAGGGCAGAGATCAAGGCCGTGTAGTTCACCTCTATACCCCGACGGAGGGACGAGCCGGTGAGGCGGGTCGCCGCGCTTGACAGCAGATACCCCGCATCTACGTAAAGGGCTGAGTGGGATCTCACGGCTGACCGTTGCTCCTGGACTCGTGGGTGTGGGGTTGCGGGGTGCCAGTACCCCCCCTGGGCAAACATGTCACGACCTGTTGCGGGGGTCGAGTACGAGATCGCCCCCCGTCGGGGCTGCGCCGACGTTCCGCACTGGCAAGAGGCCGATTCTGCCGACACTCCCACGGCGGCCTGTCGCTGGGGAGGCAGCAGCACCGACTGCGTCTGTGACGATTTTTATCCCTTTATCATCGACAGATGGTCATGCGGTCCGTCGCTCGAGACCGGTCTAGAAGGCCGGTCGACCGAGTCGAACCCGGTGCCTTTCCGATCGACCCCACGAGTGCCGATCTGGACGACTACGACTTCGAGTTCCTCGCGGTGAACCTCGTGGCCTGGTTCGCCGCACGCGACGCCGCTCGGCTCATGCGAGAGGCGCGCCGGCGGGGCTTGAGCCCCCTCGCCTACATCCCCTTCCATCAGGTCGCCAGCATCCTCGAGGTGCCCCCGGCGGACCTCAATGCGTACAGGAGCGGACGCCGCTATCTGCGGACGGAACACCTGCTGAAGTTCATGGGGCAGCACCGCTTCGGGAAGCAGCTGTTCGAGTACGCAGCAAGTCGCAACTTGCTATACAAATCGGCCGCTTTTTCATGGGGCGACGATTTCGGGGCTTTCGAGGAGATAGAGCAGTCGCGGAAGGTGTTCCTCAGGGAGGTGAAAACCATGAAGATCGAACACCAGGAAGAACAGCTGCAACGCTTGTCCTCGTCCATCCGAGACCTGGTCCGCCTCGCGGTCGACGTCGAGGGCGAAGTTGTGCGGGCCGGCGGCAGGGCGACCCCGTTCCACTTCACTGAGATCGAGCGAGCCCTCTCGCGCCAAGCCGGCGAACGCCCAGTCGAGAGTCTTCGAGACGGCAGGCCCTTCTGGAAGAAGGTGCTCAGCCTGGTGACCGAGGAGCCCGTACGAACCGCCGACATTCATAAGGCTCTCCACGAAGCGGAGGTGTCCTACGACAAGGCCCACGTGAGCAAAGTCCTACACAAGCTCTCGACCGGACCGAAACCCCAGATCGGCAAGCTCTCGCGCCCCGTCTACTACTTGATCCCGAACGACAACACCTAGAAAGGCAACTCTCATGCCGCGTCACTCCCTGAGTGACGACGCAAAAAAGGCCCCGACCGATTCGCTTCCTGCAGCGATCAGCCGAAGCCCATATGCAACCCGCAAAGATTGCTACGAGGCTACACGCTGCACCATCGGAACGCAAGGGCTCCTTTACCGCGCCGTCACACCCTCCCTCCCTCCGGTCCGATCCTGCGTCCCGAAGCGACGTAGCCGCCGCTTCCGGAGCCGGTGCACGGCCCCGCGTAAGCGGCCACCAGGGCAGCCGTCGCCCCGCATCGCAACCCCTCCCAGTGGGCCGAAGTCCTGGCCTATGACGGTGAGCTACTGATGACAAAAGGACGCCTCGCGGCCGCCGTCCGCGACAATGACATCCCCGCGGTCATGGAGCTGTACCGGCCCATTCACTACCGCGAGCCGTGGTTTGCCGCCCACGTCGACGAGATGCGAGCGCTCATCGTGAAGAGCAAGCCGAAGTCAGCCGCGGCCGTTCAGCTCCAGTTCTCGTGCCTGTGTCGGCTGTACCAGTTCGGCGCCGCAAACAACTGCGACATGAACTCCAAATCGCTGCTCTCGCCCGAAATCCTCGAGTGGTTCATCACGTCCCGCTACGTCTCGTCTCATCCGCAGACCCGTGCGACGATGCGATCGGCGCTTCGCCGCATCGGCATAGCGAACGACGCTCACGTGTACTACGGGAACCAGCCGGAACACCAGAGCCGACGCGAACTCGCCGCCCCGTACGAGTCGCACCACGTGTCCGGCTACCTGGAGATCCTTGGCAAGCAGAGGACTGAGAAGCGTTCCCGCTTCCTTGACAGCATCCTTCATCTCGGGCTCGGTGCCGGGCTGCGGAGCACGGAGATGCGTCACGCGCGACCCGAACATGTCACCGAGCACGCCGGGCTGGTGCATCTGCACGTGCCAGGGAAGGAGCCTCGTTCAGTCCCCGTCCGTCGCTCCTACGCGGACGGTGTGCTCCGGCTTGCCGAGACGAGCACGAGGGAGTTCCTCATGGGCATCAGTGCCGAACGCAGCCAAAGCGCCATGTCCACCCTGAAGGACCGGGTGGAGGTGCCCGACTGGCTGCCGCGCCTATCGGTGAGCCGGCTCCGAACGACGTGGATGGTCGACACGCTCAGTGAGCGGGTCGAAGTCAAGGCGTTCCTCGAGGCCGCGGGTGTGCGAAACGGCTACCTGGGGTTCCTGGGCCCCTACCTCAGGGATGTCGAGGACAGAGTCATCACCGACCGCGCCCTCGCCGGAGAACGGGCTCGAGCGTGCTGACGGCACCCGATGAGACTCGCGAGATGCGTTCTGCGGGTCGGCGTCACCTGAGCCGGGCAGCGGAGGCGAAACCACGTCGGCTGCCGCTCCATCTGCCAGAGGGAGCGATCATGTCAACTTCGAAGAGCTTGACCGCGGCCATTACCATCCTCCGACGAGCCGAACCGGTGCAACGAGTCCTTCACCTTGACGCGGTTAGACCCGGGAAATTTCGACTCGTGTCCCTAGAAACCTTCCTCATTGTCTCGATCGCGTTCAAGATCCAGGGCCCGAAGAGGGACTTTGTCCTCACTGACCTCACACGGTGGGTGGACACCTTCACGCCCGCTCAACAGCTGCGGGCAGGCCTTCCCTGGAACTGGAGCTACGACAACCTCCAGACCGCTCTCCAAGCCCTCATCGGGCACCTCGAACCGGACGGCGCCCTGGGCCGGCGCACGCCGCGCAACCCCCGCATGCCCACCGTGGACGAGTTCGTGAACGCTCTCATCGACGCCTCTATCCCCGCAGGCTGCCCCCAAACCGAGGTCCTCGCTTTGGACAGCACCGATGTGCGCACCCACGCGAAAAGGCGCAGCTGGCTTGCCAAGCCGGACACATCCGACCCCTACACGCCCGACGATGCCCGCACCGACAAGCCCTGGGCTTCACCCGGATGGCCCAAACTCCAACCAGATGGCCGATACGCCGTCAGCGCGGACCTCGACGCGCGTATCGGCTGGTGCACCGTCAAGAACCAGGAAGGCAGCAGCACGTTCAACGGATACGACGCCCACCTTCTGGTGGATGCCGGTAGCCCCGGGCAGCCGTTCTGGGTGCCCTACATCCGTGGCGCCGTCCTCCGGCCCGCTGGCGAGTACAAAGCGGATGCAGGCCTTGCCCTCCTGGACTCGCTTCCACACGGGCTGCATGCCCGGTACCTCGCCTCCGACCGGGGCTACAGCTACGCCAAGGCGTCCGCGTGGCACCTAGAACTGCGCAAACGCAACGTCATTGGTGTCCACGACCTGCACACCAACCAACGCCGACCCCACCCATCCGATACCTCCAAGGGGGTGACCTGGATCGATGGGACCCTGTTCCCGGACTCCTTACCTCAACGCCTTCGCAAGCTTCCCAACTACCCCATCGGCATGAAAGCTGCCGACAGGGTCGAGCTGACCGCCCTGTACGACGAGCGCGCACGATGGGCGTTCCGCGTAAACCAGCGGTTCGACAACGGCGACGTTCAACTCAAAGGCCCCGCCTACACGTCTCGAATTCGATGCCGCAATGCGCCCAAGTCAATGCGGGCTAAAAGCACGACGCCCCTGACTAACTGCGAGCCGGGATGCCAGTGCGGGTCAACGAGAGTGATTCCGTTGTCCGAGGCGGCATGGGAACGCCAAGAGCTGACCTTCGGTACGAAGAAGTGGCTCGATCACTACGGGCTGCGGTCCTTCGTCGAAGGCGCCAACGCGCAGTTGAAGGAGTGGCGCGGGAGCATGCGTCGCCACAGCACCAAGGTGTTCGGCACGACCGCCAACGCGGTGGTCCTCGCAATCCACTGCGCCGCGGTGAACGTGAGCATGACCGAAGACGCCTGGTATGGCGCCGTGACCCTCAACACACGCCACCGCCATGACGTCCCCCACATGCAACGTCGTCGACCCGCCGCCGCGCCGTCCCCGAGTGCTCGCCCACAGCGCGCTTCGCGGAGGCCGCCAGCGGGGAAGGACTAGAGCGCAGCGCCATCAACGAGCACAAACCCTCTCGCCACCGGGCGCAAAACCGACGCGGGTCCCTAGCGAGGCTCATGGCGGGTGAGCTGTGTTCGCAGCGGGAAGCCTCCGGGCAAGACCTGCAGCACCGACGTCACACGCAAGCGACCCGGCAAGGTCTGGGACCGTCTTGGGGGGTGGTGACCTGGAAGGGGAAGCGGGGTTCAGGACCGCTTCCCCCTCCGTGAGCCTAGGTTCGGCCAGGCAAGAAAAAGACCAATCCTCTCGGCGGCGGCAGTCTCGGCGACAGAACAGCCGCGGCCGTCGGACCTCCGCGCTGTTTCCGTGCAGCCAGAGACGATCAGGCAGAGCGTCACCTGGCAGTGCCGGTCCCGCGCTCCACGCACCCACGACGCTCACTCACCGAACACGCGGGCAGCCCGGCATCGCAAACCGCGCGGGTTGGCCTATGGGCAGGCGGTTCATGCAGCTCATGTCTCAGCCTCACCTGCCGAATCCGAGTTGTCCCCGCCCCCCGCGGACCAGGCTTATCAGGGCGCCGAGGCCTCCAAGGACGGGTGGCAGCGACGAGACAACAGCCACCCCCGGTGAGAGAAGTTCCCACGGTAGTGACGACACCCGCACCCCGGCGCTCCACGCTGCCAGGGCCAGGAGCGACACGAAGGCGAGCCCGAGGAACACCATCAAAATGGTGCCCGCGCTATCGGCTGAGTACGTCAAGCGCCTCGTCGACACGGCCCGAGGAAAGGTCGTTGCCGGGGGCAAAGCGGGCTGGCGTTCAACAACGCTGCCGGTGATGCGGTTGATGTAGGCGCGCAGCCAGGTCCACACTTCGTCGCTCGTGGGTTGAGGCTGGCTCTGGAAGACTGCAGCCGCGGTGCTGTGGGACACCACGCACTGTGCCCACTGGGCCCGAGCCAGTCGCTCTGCTGACCCCGACCCAGAGCCCCGGTAACGCTGCATCAGGGTGTACTCCATGTCGCCGACGTCCGACAGGACCTCGGCACGCTCAAGCTCACCAGAAAAAGACCGGTTCTCGTGCCGTGCAAGCACGACCATGGATTCGTGCAACCAGAGCAGTTCGAAGGGTGCTCGCCGGCGCCACCGGTATCGCGCCGCCATGATCGTGATGACGACCGGGAAGCAGGCGTAAACGATGCTGGCACCTCCCAGCCAGGCGGCTGTTCCCGAGCCCATCAACACCGCACAGACAAAGCACCACACCGCGAAGCCGCTGGCCGTGGCGGCTGCAACAACTGCCAGAATCCGGGCTACACAAAACAGGGCTACGTGGACGTTGCGGTGATCGGAGTAGGCGAGGGCCAGCGAGCCGCGAAGGTGACCCCAGTGGCCGCCTTCCGCCGCGACGCTGAGCGGCGATCGGTGCAGAAACCATCCCACTCCTCGAGGCAGGCGCAGCATGCCCTGCTCAGGACCGAAGAAGCCGAAAGCGCCTCTCTGGGCTGGCATGACACTTAGTGGCAGCAGGAGCGCATACGACCACACCAAGGACACTGCCAATACGGCCGTCAACGCCGCTGCCCACACCTGCCCCATAGTGGGATCGGCAGAGAGGCTTTCCAGGGCTGAGGCGGAAGGGCTAGACATCGCCCAGCACTATCGGCGTCGCCGGTACCGCAGTAAGGCTCACGCCTGAACCTTGTCGACAGGCCGCACCTCAGACCAAGAAGTCGCACTGACAGAGATGCGAAACAGACACGTTCCGTCCCGGGCCGCTCACTCACTGGATTCGGCCTCCGGCCATGCCTCCCCAGTTCGCAGGTCCACGAACTCCAACGGGGAATGAAGTGAGCGAAATGCCCGGCTGATGTCTAGCTCCAGAGCTGTCGCCATCGTGACGATGGTGAACAGGCCCGGTTCGGTCACCATGCCTGTCTCGATGGCCTGGATGTTCGACGCGCTGACTCCAGACATCTCCGAAAGCTCACGGCGGCTGAGCCGAGGTGGCTCGACCCGGCGGCGCAGCAGCAGCGTGCCCAGTGCTTGACCGCGCGAAAAGGTGTCCCGTTTCGCCTTAGTCGGTCGTCCTGCCATGTCGTCACCTTACTAAATCATTAGTAAATGTGGGCCGCACCCGCTATGCTCTGAGTCATGGCCGCCCGTCACCTTCGAGACCTCATCGCCGCCTATGGCGAGCAGGACGATTTAAAGTTTCGGCGCGCAGCTCAGGCGATCATTCACGAGGAAGAGTCCAAGCGGCACACGGTCGTAGCCAAAGAGCTGCGGCAGCTGCTGGCGGGTGCCGGCTCGATCGTGGTCAACGACACCCCGGCCCTGCCGCAACCTCCTGTAGACCGAGACAGCTCGCTGCCGCTGGCCCAGGTGTCCTATCCCAGCTCGTACCTGTCTGACCTTGTTCTCGCGGACCGTCCACGTAGCGCGCTGGCAGGCCTCGTGCACGAGGTGCGTCACTGGCCACAACTCGACACTGCAGGACTACCTCGACGCAACCGGGTCATGCTCTACGGCCCCCCGGGGTGCGGCAAGACATCCGCAGTAAGTTCTCTGTCGAAAGAGCTGGGGTGGCCGCTGGTCACGGCACGAGTCGAAGGTCTCATCTCCAGTTACCTCGGCGAGACGGCATCGAATCTTCGCAACCTGTTCGACTTCGTCGCAAGCGGGCCGTTCGTCTTGTTCCTTGACGAGTTCGACAGTCTCGGCAAGATGCGTGACGACCCTAGCGATCACGGCGAACTACGCCGGGTCGTCAACGCCGTCCTGCAGCAGATCGACGCCTACGCAGGCCCCTCGATCATCGTGGCGGCTACCAACCATCCGCAGGTGCTCGACACGGCCCTGTGGCGCCGCTTCGACCTCATCGTCGAGATGCCGCTGCCCTCCACTGATGAGCTGGGCGATGTGCTTCGGCGCAGCCTGCTGTGGGGGCCTAAGCAGCCCGTCGCCGACGCCGCGGAGGCCCTTGCGGGTCTTCCCCACGCCGCAGCGGAGTACGCCGCCAACGCGGCCAGGCGTACCGCGGTCCTCGACGGTCGAGCCCAGGCATCGGAGGGCGACCTTGTCGTTGCGGTGCAGGATGCCCAGTCGCGACCCTGGGCCTGACCCCCCCTTCGGGGTGCAACACTCGTCAGCTGATCGATTTGAGCAGTCCTCGCTCTTAGCATCAAGGAATGGCCAACCACCTCCCGCTGCCCGACTTCGTCGTGCTCAACAGCCGCCGATCGACTTCCACCCCGATTCGCCAGCCAGACCTCCAGGATCAAGCGCGCGGACTCGAGCGAGCCCTCGGCAATATCACTCGGAAGCAACCCCACCTCTTCGCAGCACGTCCCGACGGGGCATCTGAGAGCGCCGAGCCCGAAGGGCCCACTGACTTGGGCCGGGTGGTGCTGAAGTTTACGGGACGCGGGGTCTTCGACCAGGGCCCCTTCGGCAAACGCAGCCTCGGCTTGACCTCTCTCGCAGAGAACGACTCCCGGCAGTTCTTCGCAATCTCCGATGACGACTCCCGGGCGCTGTTCCTACGCACGGCGACCGCTGTCGCCGGCGACCCCACCGATGCCGAGATCACCAAGGCCTGGCGCAAGGCCCTGCTGAACATCACCGACATCGACATTTACGGTCCCGAGGACCGAAGAGCCCCCGATCTGCCCGACGTGCCCCGTGTGGGCGAGCGGGTGGCCATCGAGGTCATCTTGTGGCCCACGTCGTTGCTCACGGACCGGTTCGCGCGCCTTCGGGGGCGAGAACGACTGGCCGAAATCATTCAGGACATCCACAACGCCGACCCCGAAGCCACCATTCTGGCCCGAGATGACAGGCCCGACACCCTCCGGGTGCGAGTACTCGGTGGAGCCGACGTCCTGCAACTGGTCCTTGATCACGCTCTCGTGGAACGGGTGCACGGGTCCTTCAGCATCCCGGTCACGCAACGCACCCTGGAGCAGTCCGCGCCGCCGGACGCCACGATCGCCCTGCAGAGCGTGGCGATCGGTGTCATCGACGACCTCGTCGTCACCAGCAACCCGTGGCTAAACACGGTCGTCGTCGGACAAGCCCAGTTCCCCGCCGGGTACTCGTTCGCAGCCACCAGCGGGCATGGCACCCAAGTCGCCGGCGTCGCCGCGTACGGAGACTTGCGGCCCCTCCTAGGAGGTGCCGTACCGGAGACCGTCTTTCCCATTTACTCGGCACGGATTGCCGAAGCCAACACCGCCGGTCAAGCGGTCGTCGTCGGAGATGCCAGCGACCAGATCGAGGCGGCCATGCGGTGGTTGCGCGGTCACGACGTCAAGGTGGTCGTGTGCGCGTTTTCTCGGAGTTACGCCCACGACGGAGCCTTGCCCTCCTCGATTTCGGCGCGCATCGATGAGCTGGCCCGAGAGCTGGACCTGGTCGTCGTTACGGCCGCAGGCAACCTCACCGACACAGGAGGCTTGCAGTGGCATGAGCACTACCCCCAATACCTAGAGGAGTCCGCCGCCCGCGTCGCCGTCCCCGGCACGGCTTCATTGGCCCTAACTGCGGGATCGATCACCCACAGCGACACCGTTGACGTCCAACGGAGCCCGCATGGTCGTGCCATCGCCCGGAAACGCCTGCCCTCACCATTCACGAGGACCGGGTTTGCCCCGGGGGGAGGCAAGCGCGGGCACCAGAAACCAGAACTGGTCCACTTCGGTGGGAACTGGGCTACCGACGAAGAAACCGGGGCCCTGATCACTGACGATCCGAACCTTGCCGTAACGACCCTGATACCGCCGGACCGGGGGCGCCTGTTTGGGGTGTCCGCGGGTACGAGCCTTTCGGCACCCTTGGTCGCGCATCAAGTGGCGCGGATAGCAGAGCGCTACCCCCATGCCAGCGCCAACCTCCTTCGCGCCCTCACCGGGTTGTCGAGCATTCCCACAGACCCACCTGCGTTCCAGGGGGGCACCACTGTGGCCAGCGCCTACGGTATGCCCGTAGCTGAGCGAGTCCTCGAAAGCGGCGGCAGCCGCGCCATCCTGGTCCACGAGGGCATCATCCCCACCGACACCAGTGTCGTCATCGACATACCTGTGCCGGCGGAGTTCCTCGACAGCTCCGCCCAGCGTCGGCGCCGGTTCCGTGTGGCTTTGGCCTTTGATCCGCCGGTTCGGCGGAGCAGGAAGGACTACGTCGCGGGGCGCATCGGGTTCGACTTCGTCGCTGGAGCCGATTTCGCCGCGATCAAGCAGGCCTACGAGAAACAGCCCGCTAAGCAGGTTGACGACGACGGGCACGAAATCGACACCGGTCGCGTAGGCCTACCCGACCGGGTGGACCTCCGACCCGGCGTGCGAGCCCTGGCCGGCAACACCCTCATCGTGCGCACCTTCCCGAAGGTGCATCTCTGGAACCCCTTTGACACCGACGGCTTCCACCTCATCCTTACCCATTTCAGCAGCCCCGCCACTGGTCCGCAGCGCGCAGCCTATGCCACGCAGTCCTATGCTCTCGCGGTCGAAATGATCGAAGAGGGTGCGGCCGATGTCGACCTGCACGGCGCTGTACAGGCAGTCCTCGATGCTCGCGCCGCAGCCACCGCGCGTGTTCGTGGGCGGGCTGGCACCCCACGGGGCAGAGGAGGGCAGCAGTGAAGCGGCACCGTGACAAGCTGGCCTGGAGCAGAACTGGGGAGTCGAAGGACCCCTCGCCCCAGGACACCCTGACGGGAACGGTCGACAACAATTACCACCCCACCCTCCTGACGGCAACTGGGACGTGCCCGTACTGCCTGGGCCCGATGACAGCAACCAAAGAGCTGTCGGTACGGGTGGGGGGTGGGGAACTCATCGGACAAGCAGCTGCTGCCTCCTACGTCATTGAGCGGGTCATCGAATGCGGCTGCCCGCATAGGCATCCCCACCGGCCAGACTCCCGGACCGGTTGCGGTCGCTCGGTGCTTGTGGCCACCACCATCCAGCCATGACCGCGTCCACATCCGTGCACGCCGCCTCAGTCGATGACATCGACGAAGAACGTCGCCTGACGGCTCTCGCGGCAACGGAACTACCTCGGGTGCGTGCAGTCGCCAACAGCTGGAGAACGGGAGCCTCGATCTCGTCCAGTGTCGTCACTGCAGCAGGGCTCGTGGGCGCCCCGGAGCCACTCGCAGCTGCCAGTGCCGGCGTCGTCACCTTGGTTGGGTTGTTGCTCCTCGGAGCAGCCCTTGCGACCTTGCTTTCTCTCGGGGCCTCTTTGCGAGCATCCTTCGGCTGGCCCCGCACGCTCCAGCTGCGTCAGATGAACGCTCTCCGCGAGTGGGAACAAAGAGAGCTGGCTCGCATCGTGACCTGGCTTGGTGTCTCGATGGTGTCAGCCTTCGCCGCCGCCCTCCTGGCTGCGGCGGCATTCGGGACGCTGTACTTCGGCCCGCGCGCTGACGCGGAGCCCCCCGAACCGGCCTCACTTCCCGCGGCGACGGCGGCACCAGAAGGGACGCCTGCACCAGCATCTCCAGGTACGGAGGCAGCGACGGCTCAGCCCTGAGAACCGTCATTGAGGGCGTTCGAGAGGCCCGGGGGCTCAGCCACGGCCGGAGCTGAGCTATCCCTGGCCCGGGCCCAGGGGGTCGTTGTCTCGGTGTGGCCGGGCTGCTTCTCCCAATTGCCTGGTGCCGATTGGTCATGCCCACGACGACTGTTGCCTTGAAGACGTCAGAAGCCGGCAACAGAACTGGCACCAGCAGGGTCATTCGTTTTCTGGTGTGCGCGTGTTGCCGGTCCGTGCAAAACGGTACTGTCGCTGAGTTTTGGGCTCAGATACCGTGGCGAGATGGTGTCCTTTTACGCGTCGCAGGAACGCTCAAGCCTCCTGCCGCAGTCCACGAGCCGGGCGTGAACGACTTCTACTCCGTCACGGCGCAACCCAGTCGCCCGATGGGAGGCCGCCGAGGTGTCTTTCGTCCCGGACACGTGCAGCTGCCTGTGAGTGGTGTGACCCCCAACGTTGAAACCCACGTGGCCATCGCCGGCGACTGGCACTCCAGCGGCTACTGGGCGCGCCAAGCCCTCAAAATGCTTCAGGAGCAGGCTCCCGGCGTCCGTACCCTCTTGCACCTCGGCGACTTTAACCTGACCGCGAACGTGCCCTGGTCCGCCTATCGACGAAACGTCGTCGAGGCCATGACAGCAAGCGGCCTGGAACGCATCTTCGTAACGCCCGGAAATCATGATGACTGGGGCCAACTCGGACCCCGTTTCCAGGCGCATCCCAATGAGCCGTACCGTCTGCCGAAGACGCAGACCATCGCGTTCCTCCCGAGGGGTTATCGCTTCACAGTCGGAGGCCGAACGTTTCTGTCTCTCGGGGGCGCGGCCTCACCCGACCAGGGCAAACGGATCGAGGGAAAAGACTGGTGGCGCACAGAGGAGCCCGCCGAGGCTGATGCGGCTCGCGCTTTAGCTGGGGGAAGTGCCGACGTGATGTTGACGCACGAGGCGATCAGTGGGGGCTCGCGGCTTGTTGATGACGTGATCGCGCGACCGAACCATAGGCTGTTTGATGAACGAGGTCTCGACGCATCCCGGCGTAGCCGCGCCATCGTCACGGACGTCTGGACTCAGTTGTCGCCGGCGCGCCTCTTCCACGGCCACATGCATGTCCGGGCCGAAGGGCATCACTCCGCGGGACGCTCCGTGTACTCACTCGCAGCAAACAACTCGCCCGGCAACATCGGTGTCCTCGACCTGCGAGACCTCACCTGGGCCTGGCTCGACTGAAAGTCTGTGACAGGGGCTCGTTGGTGTCAGGCATGAGCGCGGCCCGGTACTGAGCCAGTGCACCGACTATAGATTTATAGAAATCGTCGTTGCGATGTCCCGGGAGTCTGCGGTGGCGTCCGGCTTGTCTTGCACGGTGGAGCACATTGGCTGTTGGAGACAGGTGATGGGGAAGCCGCCGATGACTCTGTGGCGCGGTGTGATGTCGGTCCTAGCGCTCTAACTTCGCCAAAGGTGAAATGTGGGAAGCCTTTCCCGGACATGACGGTGTGTGAATGTGTCTGACGCGGCTGATCGTGACCGGTTCGACGGTGTCGCCCGCGAAGTCGCCGAACCGGTACGCCGGTACTTGGCGCGACGCGTAGACGAGTCGACTGCGGATGGCGTCCTCAGCGAGGTGCTGACAGTGCTGTGGCGTCGAGGCCTCGGTCCTGGAAGACCGTGTCACCGGCACCCGTGCCCCTGTGGCGTTGGTGCCTTGCCACCGGTATGCATCTCGAGGCCCATCCGAGAGGCGCGTCTGGATACCCGTGCTCTGAACGCACTCACGACTTCGCCAGGCCGGTCAGCCTGGCGGCGACCGGGGCTCTTCCCCCGGTCCGCGGTGGTCGCCCCCCGAGGAATCGCCACGATGAAGACCGTGCCTCCGGGGCGATCACCGCACTCCACGAACTACCGCGACAATCAAGCCAGCATCGCCCCGATGTTGGACCGGCTTCGTCGGTAGCGACCCGAATGCCCGCAGGCCTCAAAAGGCGCGCCATAGTCAACCCACGAAGATGCGCCGGCCTGCGGAACGCGACGCGAGGGCTGCAGTGAGCCAGTTGCGCCCAACTACCCAGCTCTCCGTCTGTGGCAGGGGGAATGAGGGTTCGGGCGCCCACTGCTGGGACCGAAGGGCTACTCTCAAAGTATATTCGGGTGATACCCTCCAAGTATGCAAAGCGCTTCTGTTGCCCAACGGATTGGCGACATTTCCGCGGGCCAGTGGGGCATGATCACAACCGCGCAGGCACGCACCCATGGTGTTGCCCGGGCTAACCTCGCCCACAGGGTCCGTACGGGGGAGCTGGAGCGGACAAACCATTACGGCGTCTACCGCCTTGCTGCTGCCGCGTCGAGCCCTCTCGATGACCTGCGTGCCGCGTGGTTGTCGACGAACCCAAGAGAGCTGGCAGCCGACCGGACTTCACTGCCACGACCTGATGCGGTGGTTGCTTCCGCCGCCGCGGCAACGGTGCACGGCATCGGCGACGTTTACTCGGCCCCGTACAGAATCATTGTTCCGGGACGCCGCCAAAGCAGTACCGGCGCCATCGCCTATTCCTGGCGTCCTCTCGATTCCCGAGACGTCGAGCTTGTCGACGGACTGCCGGTGACCACCCGAGAGCGAACCATCGTCGACCTGCTCGGCGATGAAGGCGATGTCTCCATCGCGGCGGACGCCATGCGAGATGCTCTCCGGGGTGAATACGACCTCGACGAGACGCGTCTTGCGGAATTGCTCACCCCCTATGCGGAGCGACTCGGACAGGCTTCCGGCGACGGCCGCGGGGCCCTTTCGCACCTCATGGTCACGGCGGAAGTGGATGCAGCATCCGAAGCCAGTCGCGCCCTCGACCGACTACTGACGTCCCAAATCCGGCTCCCGGGAATCGAGGCATTCATCAACAAAGTGATCTCAAACATGCCTGCCCTGGCCGCGACGCTGCCCGAGGTGACGCCCAATGCGGCGACCCTCATGGCCGCCGCGCTTGCCCCCACACGGGATGCGCTCAACAACATTGACACCGCAGCGCTCAGCCGGATCGTGGGAGTGAACGCTCGCCTTCTTGGCGAGGTGGCGAACCACTCCGCGATCGGGCAGCAAGCAGCCAATCTCGCCAACATCCAGGCAGGCCTAGCTTCCTGGAAGCCAACGATCCCCACCATCCGCCTCACCACACCGCCACCTCCCCACATCTTGGACGAGGACGCTGCACGCGCTGACAAAAGGATCGAGCAGACCGGGCCCGCCACATACAGGCTCCGCGAGCCAGCCGACAGTAAGGACGAAGCCGAGCCTGGCAAGCATGCCGAGGATGCCACTCATGACGATGACTGACGGCTACGCGGACGGGTTCGCTCTCCATCAGGCCGCCAATGCTCAGGCTCGAAGCGACGAGCGCACATCGGGTGTCCCGACCCAGACGGCAATGACGCAGCTCGTCTTCGATCGATTCCTTTGCCGGGTCTTCTCCGACCCCCTGGCCGGCTTCGCCCTCAAGGGTGGCACCGGCATGCTGGCGCGCATCCCGACGGGGCGCGCCACCAGGGACGTCGACCTCGAGCACCAGTCCCTCTCCGTCGCTGCAGCCGTTGACGAGATGACCCGGCTTGCCGCAGTGGACCTGCAGGACTTCCATCGCTTCACCAAAGGGCCTGTCAGGCGAATGGTGGGCGGCAACCAGCCCGACATCGAAGGCACTCGTGTGACTTTCAACGTCGACCTGCTGGGGCCCATGGACTCGATCGGTCGGCGTCGAATCAAGCGGCTCGGTCCCGTCGCAGTCGACCTAGCAATCCACAACCGCCCCACTAGACCCCTTGCTCGCCAGGCGCCCCGCTTCCGGCTCGAACTCAGCAAACCGCTCATCGTCCACGACTACCTCATGATCTCCGTCGAAGACCAGATCGCCGACAAGGCCGCCGCCATGATGGACACGAGCTACGCCTCAGGCGAAGGCTCAAGCCGCGCAAAAGACCTGATCGACATCGTCTTGCTTGCGCGGCACAGCTCCATCAGGGCCGAGACGCTGCGACTTGCCATCGAAGCAGAGCGCAGCCGTCGCCGGATCTCGACTTTCACGAGCCTCACGGCGACCCCCGCTATCCAAACCGGCTTTGCCAAGGTGGCGGCCAAGACGTCAGCGCTGCCCAAGGCGCTCACATGGCAAAGCGCCCTCGAAACGGCGAACAGTCTCGTTGAGCCAGCACTGACAGAGGCGGCCCACGACCGTACCTGGGACCCCACGGCGCTCCGCTGGTCTTAGATTCTCCTCGCACTCGCACTCGCACTCGCACTCGCACTCGCACCCGCACCCTTGCCGCTGCTCCTGCGGTGCCAGCGGGCTACCGGGCAAAGGCAAGCTTGACCTCGGGTGCGAGCGGGACAGCCCCAGGGTCAGACGCTCATCTTGTGGACTAGCCCCTCCTCACGAACCGCGCGCAGGATCACCTGATCTTGGGCGCTGTGACTGCCGCTCTCCCCTGAACGAGGCTCGCGACAGTACCTGTCCTTTAGGTAGTGTCAAGTCGATGTGGTTCTCGACGGACGTAGGGCGGGCCCTAGGGCAAGCGTCTCTGCGGCGATTGAGGTTCGCAATCGGCCGGCCATTTCCGTGGATTCAGGGCATGAGAATGAAGGCGCCGCAAGGTGGCGGGTACAAGCCCACCGTGCCTGCGGGGGGCGTCGGTGCCACAGCGCAGATGACCTGGCAAGAAATTCTCCACCGACGTCTCACGGGCAACTTCGACGGCATGTCTCGCTCGGACAAGACTGAACAAGCGGAAATCGACCTCTTCGGGGGAGCCCAGCACGTCTACTACGGCATCGGGAAAAACTCGCCGGATTTTGGAGACTATGTAGCCGTCTTCGCGCCCATCGAGGATGCCGATCTTGGCGGGCATGTTGCCCCCTTCGACACGGGAGGTATTGCCCTGAGGCACATCCCTCTCAACGATCCCAGCGTCGACCTCCCGGTGGATGTGGTTCGCAGGCACAGCATTTCCCTTGAGAGTCACCAGAAAGTGTTCCGGGCGTGGCTTTCGAAGGCGTTTAGTCCCCCCGGTGTCTACCTCAGCGACGAACAGTCGGTTGTCCCCGCAGCACCCTTCGCCCCCGAGGTCTCCATGTCGGGGCACGCGGACGTCAGACGGTGGGGGTGGGAAGGTCGTCTTCCTGCTGTAACCACCGACGCACGGCACTTCAAAGCCCAGAGAGTGTATTTTCGCGATGACTACCTCGCCCGGTACCGGCGCTGGCTGACGACAGCGAGCCCTCTAGGGCCAAGCGCGGGGCTTGATCATGCCCGCTCCATTGGTCACGTTGGTCGAACAGTCATAGACCCGTACAACGCCATGACTTCTGATCTCTACAAGAGGAACTTCTATGGATGACCCGAAAGTCGTCGGATTCGCCGCCGAGCTTCTTGGCAACGAAAAGGCCATTTTCACCGCCGATCCTGTTCTCGAAGCCAATGGGAGGATGTGGATCTCGATTGCAGGCCAGCACAGTTCCAGCTCCCTTCGTCCACTGACGGAGCACGCCGAGTCATACATTCATAGATTGCGTCCTACCGCGCCGATTTGGCATAAGAACGGCCAAATTGTCGCTCTCATCGGGCCGCAGCTGAAGCAACTTACTGAGGGAGTTCAGGGTCTCAGCGATGCCTCGACCCAGCTCGCGGATTGGCCGGGCACAGCTCGGGGGTTCGCTTGGCACGTCTTCGATCACACTGCGTTTCACGCTTTCCGCATGCACGTCCGGAAAACGGTGCGCCCGCTTCTCATGGAGGCGCTCCGTGACGAGGTCGAACTCCATAACGGCGACGCGAGGACGTACTTCGACCTCTTCTCAGAGTTTTCCCCGATAGAGGACCTCGATTACTTCTTAGTGCGGGGACTGTTCTTCCAGCAGATGGGTGACCATCATGCGCTGGACCTCACCGCCGTCTTCGCGAGAGATGAGCTGCAAGAAGTCCGGAGCGAGCGCCACTACGGACGCCTCCTCCGAAAATTGACCCACCGTCTCAACGAGACGCGTCTGGACAGTGCTGGCACGACACCTGACAGTGCCCAAGGTCGCCCGGGGATCTTTGTGCGGCCAGCGGGTGTACGCACCTTCGGGCGGGGGGTGCTCTTTGAAACTTCGGTGCGCTTCCCCGAGGACCCATTCTTCGAGAACACCCGCCATGCAACCCGTCAAACCAATCCCGAACTCCCCGGGGCGAGCAACCAAAGGAACGTGACCAATGGCGCACGGTGAGCCCGACGAGGCGGACATGACCGGCAATGGCGACGCGCCAGAACTGTCTGAAAAGGAGGATCGGTGGCAGCGCTACCGAGAAGCCGCCCGTGACCCGGAATACGCCAGCAGGTTGGAGGCGGCCCTAGGGGAGTGGACAGCGGAAGAAGAATTCCAAGTAGGCCAGCTGGTCCGTTGGCGGCAGTGGCTTCGAAACCGGCAGTACCCGGACGCGGATACGCCGGCCATTGTTGTTGGTTTCCCAGATTCAAAGCCGGTAGAGCGACATGACGACGCTGAGCTAGAAGACGACGACATCTTGCTCGGTTTTCTTGATGGCGACCGGGAGTTCCACGTTTTCAGATTCACCTCGCGACGCTTCACCGCCTGGTCGGAGTAAGGCTTCAAAGTTGGCGCATCGGCGCTGAAGATCGGTCGCGCACGCTGGCGCCGTCAAGTTTGCTTGCCCAGAGGCCGTGCACGCCTCACGAATATGAAGAGTCTCGATGGCTACCCACCCAGACATCGACGAGAAGCCATTCCTGCCTCGTGCAAGGTGGGGAACACTTCCCCACGGGGCGTTCGAGCCATAATCTGCAAGCATGCTTCGCCACTTCAGCTACCTCAACGAAAACATGCTCGGACAGTTCATCAGTGCTCTCGAGGGAGGGCTAGGAACAGAGTCGTCGAGCCGCGAGACGAGCAATGGTGCCCGGAGCGGCGATGTCGACCTCAAGGTCGTCAAGGGGAGCGCTTCTTCCGGCCGCGAAAGAGAAAATTCGCGAGCTTTCATTGACACGCCCGCTTCGCGTTTCGATCGCTTGCTGCAAGCTCTCAATTCAGACGGGGAGGATCCCGACTGGGTGCGAATTGCACAGCCTGACGTCGAATTTCCAAGCCTTGGTGTCGGCACCCTGCTCAGCTGGGAATGCGAACTTTTCACACCAGAAGTGGTTCAGATCATGGGAGAAGGGAGCGGCGTAAAGGACCTATTCCGCATGATGGAGGCTTTGCGTCCAGGCGCACAAGCGGCCGGACTCGACACTTCCAGGTTGCCCGCGGCTGAGGAGATGAACTCGATGTCCACCCTCATGAACGCTATCGACGTTCCCCGCATTATTCTGGGCGATCGCGACGAGACGGACTGGAAGGTCTTTGCAAGACTCGACACGGCTTCTGTCCTCGGGGACATGGAGGGGCCGTCGGTCGTCGTAGGCAAGGTGCGTCGACTCATTCCTGCTGGTAGTTACTACCCCCTCATGAGCCTCCCTGGAATGGACTTGGGCTCTCGAGAAGAGCGCCGGCGTCGGGCAAGGGAAGTTCCTCCAGCTGACCAAAAAAACAACTTCATCGAAGGTCCGGCGGTAGAACTCGATCTACTTGCCACGCATACCTAGCCTCGGCTACCTCCGAGAAGAAGCGGCGCCCCACTGGCCACTCGCACGAATGGCAGTGACGCTGCTCGGCCACGGTTAGTGGGGCGTGGTTAGGGAGCAAGACACTGCCTGATGCGAGTCGGAGCCGGCGGGTGTGTGCGGTCAGTCGCGCGAGGATGACGGTCGGGACGCATGACGACACGCCTGGCATGGAGTGGTGCTCGGTGATCCACAGTCGTGTAGGGCTCCGAGCCTCCGCCAACTCGGCGATGGCGTTTTTCGAGGTGAATGAGGCGCCGGCGCTGCTGCCGACTGCGAAGATTCCGCCGAGGAGTACCGATATCGGGAACGGGCCACCCCGGTGCCCCTGCCAAGGACTGTTGAGGTCTCAGCTCTGGTGACGTCGTTGTGCGTCGTTACTTCGCGAAGTGCTCCGCGCCGGACGTCGCCGAGGTGGGGAGGTTGTCCTTCGATAGCGCCTCCCCGTCGCGGAGGGCGGTGATCCAGGTGTCGGTCGGCTCGACGGCGGCCCATCATCTGTACGGCCTCGACCCGCGCCTCTCATAGCGACGCGGGCAAGCTCGTAGGCTCTTGGCATGTCTTCGACTCCCACGCCGACGCAGCAGCGCAACAGCTTCTCGGAGGGGTTCGCTTTGGGCCTTGTCCTCAACGGATGCTGGGCGCTTGAGTACGACAAGGTCGCAATCGACCTGTCGGTCACCGGCGCCTTCCGTGCCTGGTCCCACGCCACGGCCTTCCCGCAGGTTGCAACAGACATGCGCGGCCTCGACGGCATCCACGCGATGACGCGGGCGGACCGGAAAAAGCAGACGTTCGCTTTCTACTGGGACACCTTGGGGCCCGAGGTACGGATTATCAGCCGTGATCCCGACTGGTCCGAAGACGAAGCCGACGATGTTTCCTACGCCCTCCACATGGTCGGAGATCGGGTCTCTCTCGAGGGTTGGCGGACTCTTGGGTCCGAGTTCTTGCTCCGCTACCAGCGTTGACGAGACTTCACTGAGCCTGCACCACCTGGAAGTAGAAGATGGGCTGCATGATGGCAGGAGGTGACGGTGAGCGGGGTCAGCACGACCGGCAGGAAGCTCCCGAGCACGAGGAGCTGGGGAGACCCGCACTGGCGCGTAGCTTTGCGCGCTGCGACATGCTTGCGGCCCGTGTCGAGGCATTGGTTGTGAGGGCAGGTTCATCACTCGCGGGGGACCGAAGTGCAACCCCTTACAGCTCGGTTCCCGACCAGGTGCGCGCCAGTCTTGGCGTCGCGCTCGATCACCTAAATGCGTTCAAAATCATCGTCGCGGACGGCGGGGCGGACCTGCCGTTCACAATGTTCACGCTCGTGCGGAGTGCCTACGAGGCCGCCGCGACCGCCCTCTGGCTTCTGCACCCCGCGTCACGTGATGAGCGGGTGCTGCGATCGCTGAAACTGGCCCGCGATAACCGCCGACAGGTGCACAACGTCATGGAGAGATCCGGCCGCGAGGACCCAGGCTGGGACAGGGCAATCGCCGCGCTTGAACGCGACCGCGATGGCCGCAAGGCCCTGGTGGGCGTGAGGCTCACTTCCGTCGTGTCGGTCACTGACCGCCTCGTGGAGATTGCGGCGCTCTTCCCCGACCTCTTCCTGACCCCGTTGGCGTTGTGGCAGACGTCGAGCGGTATGGCCCACGGCAACAACGCGATGATGTTGCTGCTTCTCGATCGAGAGCAGGTCGGTCAAGCTCAACACGGTGGAGCGGACTACAGGGTCACCACGAGCCTGCTCGTCGTGGCCGGCTACTTCGACGCCGCCCTCGACATGATCGAGGCGGCCCTCGACCTTTGGGACAGTCGAAACAGACCCTCCGAGCTGCACTGACGGGGGCTCGCCCTACGCTCCGGCCGTGGGAGTTCGAGGGTCAGGTGAGGTTGCGGCGAAAATTCTGCGCCGGCCGATCCCGACGCACCCGTTCGCAGTCTCGCCGATCCCTGGCACGTTCGGCGTCTGGCAGGTCCGACGGCACCGTGCCGCGCCCCTCGGTTACGTACTTTCCCGGCACGAGCTGGGCGGCATCGTCTACCACTCCTACGCCCACGGCCGAGACGATGCCGGCGGCCGGCCCTGGCTACGCCGAGAGGGCAGCTTGAACAGCGCCGTCGCGTGGATGATTCAGCACGAGGCCGAGCTGTCGGCCCTGACGGGTCGGCTGCACCCCGAGCCGGACGAGTGGCCGTCGTGACCGCGGGTAGCGCCCGGGCATGAGCTGGTTCGTCAGGCACCGCCCCAAGGGCGACACGAGCGCCGTGGCCGTGGCCGTTGAGGTGAACGCCCCGACGCCGGCCGACGCGATCGACCAGGTGCGCACCACGCTGCCTGAGGATCGCATCGTGACCTCGGTCGCTCCCTACTGAGCCCGAGAGAGCCGTCAGGTGCCGCGCGTAGTTTGACTCCGGTCAGCTTCCCCCCGAGCTGGCCGAGAGCTGCCGGGCGGTCCCTAATCCGATAGGCAGCAGCAGCCCCCGCATTTCGGCTCCCCCCAGCCGGGCGGGGGCTTCTTCGTGCGCGCTGAGCGTTCTCGAGTGGAGGAGAGTGCTCGGGTCGTGCGCCCCCACAAGCATCCGAGGGGTGCCCGCTCATCCCGTGAAGAAGAAGAAGACGGCCACGGCAGCAACGCCAATGACCAGGGCGCACCACCCAAAGAATCGGAACGGCCCTCGCACAGCGTCTCCGCCGCGTCGACCCCAAATCGTCATGAAGTCGTCCCCCAACGCGCGAAGAACCTCGTCGGTTTTCAGTAGCGCGACGAGCCCGAACGTGAACATGACAGCAGCGATGAGGCGAGCGGGCCACAAGGTCATGGTCGAACCATGACACAGGGCGGGTCGCTGTGCTCCCGGGGGAGCCGCTGCGCGGCACTCAATAAAACTGGAACCGCTCCGTAGTTCGTGGCCCCGATGTCTAGCAGCTGGCGGCGCGGCCGCGCTAGGGGCCGGTCTTATGGCGTGGTTACTTTCGGTGGCGTCGCTGCTCGTCGGGGGTGCGAGTTTGGCCCTAGCGTGGCGGGCGCAGCGGCGAGCGTCGAGGCGACGCGAGATCTGGTTCGACGTTGAAGTCGAAAGCGTGAAGCCCGCTCGCGAGGCCGAGCTACAGGGCCGGCTAAGCGTAAGAGTCGACGACCAGCTTGTCGAAGCTCCCCATGCTGTGACCCTCACCGTGTGGGTCTCCTCGGACCGTGATTTTGCCTCGCACGAATTCGACCAGGGCCGCTCACTGAACATCTCGCTAGGAGCGCCGGTCGTAGGCCAATTGGACTTGGTCGATGCGTGCGGGGCGGACCTGGCCGCAGTAAACGTGGACGGCAGTGGAGTGTTCGAGTTGCGGCCGTGCCTCTTGAAAGGAGGCGCCGGCTACAAGATGCGAGTTATGACCGACGGCCCACCGGAGCCGGCCGTTGTCCAGAACCCACTTATCGATGCCGACGTCATCTACTTTGGTTCCGAAATCCGGGCCACGTTCTCCACGCAGCTGCGTCGTCATCGCCGAGCCCTTCTCCCTGCCCTCGTGGGCGTGGCGTTCATGGTCGTTGCCACATGGCTTGAGACGAACAACGGAACCGATTCTCTCGAGCTTGCATGGGCGCTCATCGCGCCGATAGTCATCCTGTTCAGCAGCGCCTTCGTCCTGAGTGTCGCCGCGGTTCTTCTGCCCACGCGCGTTGACCGGGCGGTGAAGGCTGTTCCGGGTGTTTTTGGAGACGGGCAGGCGAGGCTGTGGCGATCCCGGCTGCGAACGGGCCCACCAGCGATGCGGTGAGAGCCGAGTCGCACGCCACTCTTCTCCGCCGAAGGTCAGATGCTCCGACGATCATTAGGGCGTAAAAGGCAGACGGCGCATGGACGCTCGACTCCCGCTCATGCGGGCTACCGGTAGATCATGAGGCGCCAACGACGGCGGCGCTTCCGTTGCGGATACCGAAGCTGTCGGATAGCCCAAGCGTCGCCCTCTTGGGTGGATGATGGGCCGTTCAGGTAGAGCAGCATTCCCGCGATACGCAGTATCAGCGCAGATTCCACGGCGGTGTAGCTGAGCTTGTGACCGTGAGCCGTTTCGTTGCGGAGGTTGAGACCGTCTGGGGTGAGGACGATTCGGAGCGTTCGTAGCCAGTCCTCATCAAGGCCGCGGTCCTCGAGCGCCTGTATGTAGACGTCGAGTGCCGGAAAGTGGCCCGGGCCTTGCCCTGCTTCGAGCCGGTAGAGGGGCTCGTTGAGGAGTAGGAGAGCGCCACGCGCGGCCGCCTCGACGATGGGGAACGCCACGAGTCCAGCATCACTCGTCCGCCCGTCAAAGAAGAGCATGAGGGCATGGCTGAAAGCCATCGTCAGCGGCTCGTCCATATTGTCGCTGAGGAGGAACGCGGACAAGGTCTCTTCGGAGAGGCTGCCGCCCTGACTTCCGATGATGCTGAGGGCACCTGCCAGGACGGTTCCATTCATCATGGCAAGGTCTCGCTCTGCGGTGTGGAGATCGTCTAGCGCACGGGCTTCTGGCCCGGATCGCGACCGTTCCGGGAGGCCGTGTCGGCCGATAGTGATGCGCGTCACGAGGGAGAGAAGCCCAGGCTTCGTCTGCCCATAGCGTTGCTGATTGTCGGCCCAAGAACCAGTCGGTGCTTCCGTCCCTAGCCACTCCTGCAGGCTTTGCCTCCAGTCGCGTGCACGTCGGTAGGACTGCAACTTGTTGACCAACAGCCAAGAGGGCAGGGAAGCCGGTCTCCCGAGTGGCCGCCCCCCCAAGGCGTGATGTCGTCTGGCTTGCAATGAGGAAATGGCTTGTTGGCGCAAGTGGGGGAGTTCGTAGTGTTCGGCTAAGTTCGCCGCGGTTGTCAGCTCCCAAATCCGTCGAATTCCCTGGTCGGGGTCGTCGGGGCGTAGGTAGGTTCGAACGTGTCTTTCGCCTGCGGCCTGGCGCTCAGCTGGCGACTTGGCAAACCGCCTGTTGGCATGAGCTACGGCATCGGTGATGGACAAGTTGCTCTCGATCGACTCCCACGCTCGGGCGAACAGTGCGCGAATGCGGTCTTCTTCGGCCGTACTTTCTGGGGCCCTTTTTGCAGGCACGCTCAACAATTCCAGGGCGTGGGCGACGAGCCCCGCCACGCTTCGGTCCTGAAGGCGCGCCTCGGCAAATGCGAGCAGGGTCTCCCTGATTGCTGCCTCGGCATCGTGCAGACCGAACGAACGGGCCACGCAGACCGAGCGGGCAAGTCCTTCCATCCAGAAGGGGGCGTCCGGGTCGTTGATCTTGAGGTATGAATCGATGACGTGCTGGCCGGCCTCGATCCCGCGGTGACGTTTAGCGCTGAAGAGCAAGTCTCGAAAGTGGGCGATGAGCACCGGATGCGTCACGGACGCGAGACACGCCTCCCACAGGTCAAGGACCTCGGGCCGAGTGCTAAGAAGTGGTGTCATCCATGGGTTGTCGCTCGTCTTGAGCGGTTGCAGCGCCGAACGCGTGGGGTCAGTCGGTTCGGCGACAAGCTCGTACGACAGGCCGCGGGCAAGCGCGTGGTCCCGGGCGCTCTCACGAGCAGTCGAGCCCGGACGGCCGAAGGCTAAGGCCACAACGGCCGGATCGGGGTAGTCGCTGCACGCCGCATCAAGCAGGGGGCCGAGGGTGGCCGCGTCGTTGACATCGAATACGTAGGCGAGTTCGTGATCCTGCTCCGACACGCACCTATCTTGGCCGGTCCCGGGGCCTAACTGAACACCCGGGTCGCGGGAACGTCTTGATAAGTGGAGACCCCGGCCATAACTCCCGGCCCCTCGGCGGCCGACTATAGATTTATAGATTCGCCTGCGTGGTGTCTTCCGACGCAGCGCGGCACCCGTCGGCCGGAGGGCCCATGAGGTTGGGCTGGCGACTAACCTGCGGCGGCAACCTAGGCTTCGTCGTCCGCCTGTGCGTGACCGCTGTCGTGACTGGGATCAAGGATGCCAGCAGCCCGGTCTCGATCAGCACGGCCCTGCTGAATCCAGTAGAGGATGGCCGACTTGCTGGCCGCGCCGGTCAGGGCGGACATGCGCTTTGCAGACACTCCCGCCTCGCTGGCGGCCAGAGCGAGCTTCCGTCGCAGGGCGATGCTCTGTCGAGCTTGAGCGTCCACCTACCGCCATCGGGGCTGAGAGGGCGCCAGCCCGTGACGAACCCAGTGACGAAGGGCGCCGCCATCGTCCGGGGGGAGGCTAAGGCGAGAGACGGCAGGCTGTCCAGGCCCTTCTGCCTAGCGCGTCGAGCATCTGAGGTGGGACGTGTGGCCACAATGAGTGCGTGCAGAAAGTCATCGTGTTGGGAGCGGGGTTCTCACGAGCTATCAGCGATCGCATGCCCCTTATGGTCGACCTCAGGGCCCAGTTCGAGGACAGGCTGCGCCTTCATCACACGGTCTTCGAACCGTACGGCGGTGACGTCGAGGCGTGGCTCGCTTACCTCGCTAGTGACCAACCATGGCTTGGGGACAGCGAGAACCTGAGCAATCGGGCGCTGTTCTCCAGGTCGATCGACGTCCTCTACGACGTCATCATCAAGGCTCAAGCGCAAGCCGAGGAAGCGCAGCCAAGTTGGCTAGACCGCATCGCCTGGCAGTGGTCCCACGAGAACGTGACCGTCCTTACCTTCAACTACGACACTCTGCTCGAAACGGCTTTCCAGCGAGTGGGGTGGGCGCGGGCGGCGTCAGCCTTCTACGCCGCGCCTCTCACGGAGCGATACCCCGTGGGCTCGTCGAGGATGCTCTCCGCATCACCGCCCAGCAGGAAGGTGCCGACCGTCTTGAAGCTCCACGGTTCTGTCAACTGGTGGCATGGGGGCAGCAACGCGCCGCTTACTGAGCAGATGGTCTACCACCCTCGCCCTAGTGCCCAGTCGCACTCTGAGCCGCTATTCGCTGATCTGCAGCCGTTTCTCGTCCCGCCGACCAGCATCAAAAACGGTTACTACGGGCGATCCGGCCTTGTGACCCAGTGGCGCCTTGCCGCCGAGGCGCTTCGGGCGGCCGATCAAGTCGACGTCATCGGCTACTCCTTTCCAGCAAGCGACCTTCCCACCCGCACATTTCTCAGCAGCACGATCCGGCCGGACGCGCGGGTCCGGGTGATCGACCCGTATCTCCGAGAAGGGGCGGCGGAAGCAGCCTTGCCAGGCCGCGAACTAGTTCTGCTCAGTCAGAGCGCTCAGACATTCGCAAACAAGCACGCTGGCACGCGGGTGAGCGCCTGGCACACACAGGTCGACGGCGGCCAGTGCCTCCTCCACATCGAAGTGGATGGTGAGGCCCGCACATACTCAGCCCTCGGCAGCCTTCACCCCGAAGAGGCGCTTCGAGAGAAACTCAATGACCTCTACGGCTTGCAGGACTACACGCAGACTGGCGCGCGAGGGCCATCGGACGACCGCGTCTACACAACGGAGGTCTTCATCCCCAAGGGCAAGAACCAGGCCTAGGCCCGTGAGGATTTGGGACGGAAAGCAACCTTTGCCCGAGGGCCGGATCTGAGCATGACGGGCGCCGTTCTTGCTTGCAGATGCCGGCCTGCGGCCTTTGCGCTCGTGCTTGTGCGAGATGGGCCAGCGCAATGGTCACGGTCGACGCTTGACGATCCGACCTGCGGCGGCCCTCCAGGCCGCGCATCGAATCAGTCGTGGTGGGTTGGTGCGAGGCTGCCCTGCGCACCAATGAGGTCGTGCGTTGCCCCCCTGGCTCACTCGGCCTGAAGGGACCTGCCCGACAGTGGGCGCCCCCTGGACTGGTCGACACGTGTCGTGTCGAGGTCACGTATCGATAACAAGCGGCCCCAAGACATACCCCTCAGTACACCCCTATATTGCTTCCTGCCTCGGATGCTCGGGGTGCAAATTCTCAAGTTGTCCCCCGGCGTTCTGAACCGGACAATTCCTCACAATGCACGGCATTTTCTGGGTCCTTTCGATGCTTATTCTCAGGTCTGATCGAGTCGTGGTGACTCGGCAGGTTTAGGGGTTTGGCATGTTCACTGGTTGGGGGCGCCGCGGCGCTGTCGTTGGTTCAGTCGCGGCTTTCGCGCTAGTCGCAGAGTTGCTGGTAGCCGTTCCTGCCGTCGCGGCCGAGCCGGTTCCGGACTACGGAAGTGTTCCTCCGATTTCCTCCGGAGCTGTTGGGACAGCCGACCCGGTGGTCCCCGAGGGGTCGGCGACGCCCTCTGTAGGCGCCGAATTCGAGACCGCCCCGACTGCTACTACCCCTCAGCCGGAGGCCGGAGCCGACGACGAAACCTCAGGAGCCGACTCTTTCGATCCCGAATCGTCGGTGCTGGTTGATCAGTCAGAGTTCCAAGATGTCTTCAAGAACGAGGACGGGACCAAGACGGCGGTCATCGGAGCAGAGCCCATCAACGTCGAGCAGCCAGATGGTTCGTTCGAGCCCGTCGAGACGACCATCCAGAAGCGGTCTGACGGCGATGTGGAGCCCGGCGCTCATCCCCTCGCGCCCGTCTTCGCAGACACGGCCGCAGATGGAGATGTCTTCACTGTCACGCGTGACGGTCATTCCCTGGGGATGGAGCTGGTCGGTGCTGCAGACAGCAAGGTCGTCCGCCGGGTCTTCCCCTGGTCGACCAAGCCGAAAGACGAGGTGCGTTACGCCGACGTCTTCCCCGGCACCGACCTCACGTATCAAGTGCTGAACGGCTCCGTGAAGGAAGAACTCGTCCTGGCGGACGTCCCCTCCACCCGCAACGATTCTTGGACTTGGAACGTCTCGGCACCCGGCCTGGACGCCACCCTCGACGAGAACGGGGCCGTAATCTTCGCGGACGCCAAGGGCGAGACTGTGTTCGGCATCCCTGCACCCCTGATGTACGACTCCTCGGGAGTTGAGGGCGAACGGACCAACGCCGAGACCATGGTGCCCATGACGCTCCGCGAGACCGCGGGGGGATGGTCGCTGACTCTCACGCCGAAGCGTTCGTGGCTCACCGACCCCGACCGGGTCTACCCCGTCCACGTCGACCCGACGACCGCGGGTGGATACATGGAAGACATGCACGCGTACCGCAGCGACGGGGTCAACCGCGTCGACGGGCTCTCGCGCGTCGGCAACTCTCGCGACGGTGGCGACAAGTTCTGGCGCACCGTGCAGCACTACAACTACGAGCA
>NZ_JACYVL010000016.1:0-37044 GCF_014842245.1 Frigoribacterium sp. CFBP 13707 | reverse complement strand
TGACGGGGGTCTAAACGCTACAGTCGTCGGATGCTCATCGGATACGCCCGTGTGTCGACCTCGGGACAGGATCTTGCAGCACAGCGTGACGGTCTTGCAGCACTGGGTGTTGACGATCAACATGTGCATGTTGACCACGGGCTGTCGGGGACGACTCGAGCCCGGCCGGGCCTCCGTGAGGCACTGGCTGCGTGCCGTGCCGGCGACGTCCTAGTGGTGACGAAGCTCGACCGCCTTGCCCGCTCACTGCGCGACGCAACCGACATCGCGGACGAATTGACGACGAAGGGTGTCGCGCTGAACCTCGGGGGAGCGGTCTACGACCCCACCGACCCCGTCGGCCGGCTCCTGTTCAACGTCCTCGGCATGGTGGCCGAGTTCGAGGCTGACCTCATCCGCGCCCGGACCCGGGAGGGCATGGCGATCGCCAAGGCCGCCGGCAAGCTCCGCGGCCGCAAGCCCAAACTGACCCCGTCGCAGGAGAAGCACCTCGTACAGCTGCACCGCACCGGCGCCCACACGACCAGCGAGATAGCCGAACTCTTCGGTGTCGCCCGTTCGACGGTTTATCGTGCGATCCAACGAGGGGAGCAGTCATGAGGAGTTTCTTCCGGCGAGGCAAGGCCTCGTCGAGGCAGTCCTTCGCTGGCGGGCCCGAACCGTTTGCGACAGAGCCCTACGTCCGTGTCCGGGTGCGGCTCGAGCGGGACGACGGCTGGCCGCCTGCTGAATCGGAGGGTCTTTGGGCGCAGGAGCGCGCCGGAGGGACGTACCTGCTCGCCAACACACCGTTCTTTGCCTTCGGCCTCTCGCACGGCGACTTGGTCCGCGGGGCGCCCGATGAGGACGGCGTGATCTGGTTCATCCAACGAGTCCAGAGAGGCGGCAGCCTGACGGTGCGGATCATCACGACCGACCCGGGGGACCCCATGGAGGACGTCGTGGCGGAGTTTGAGCCCTATGGGGTGAGCGGCGAGAGCATGGAGCGTCCTCGTCTGCTGGCTCTCGATCTGCCACCAGGCTCGGACCTTGCCAGCGCTAAGGCGCTGCTTGCAGCCGGTGTCGTCTCCGGCCGCTGGCACGTCGAGGAATCTGACATCAGCGAGGAGTGGGCCGCCCTCTGACGGGCAGCCACGATCGTCCGGTAGGGGGGGGGGGGGGGGGGGCGCCGGTCACTCCGTGGCGAGACAGCACTGATGCGTCCGAGACGGCGTGCCGTCCGATGCTGGCGCGCTGTACTGGGAGGCTCGAGCCGTGCGCAGCGTCGGTCGAGAAGAAGCCCTAGCGATGCTGGGTGGTTTTTCATCTGGCCAAAGCGTGGATGACCGTGTGGACGATCTGCTCGTGGCGTTCTCTGACCAGGATCTTGCGGCCCTTGCGGCGTGCCTTCGGGATGTAGTCGACGCGATGGACGACTGGGAGTTTTCGTCTGTCATGCCACTTGAAGTTCACGAGGCTGAAGCGGCCGCTGCCGAGCTGGAAGCGCTGTCTTCCGACGGTTCACCCGGCCACGCGGGCTCATGGCGTTTGGACATGGTCCGAGCTCGATACCTTGACTGGTCGGCGGTTGCCGCATCGGCGGATGCAGAACCTGGGCAGGACGAGTCGTGGTTCAGGGTCAGCGTCCGTGACTACAGATCGATTTCCACTTCTGTCCACCACGCAACGAAGCGGGACCCGGCGATCGTGGCTCCTTCTGCATCGCCGCGAGTGGCCGACCTTGCCGTGAGGGAGGCACTGGACAAGGCGCTGGACGACATCGGCCGCCATGCCTCCCAAATGTCGTACCACGAGACACGTACACGCGGCGCAGTCGTCCATGCATCATGCGAAATCTCTACGGGGCATCCTGCCGAGGAGGCCGCTCGCCGACTGGAAGGGCTCTTCCCTCGCTCCGACACACACACCCCGGCTGCCCGAACCTCGGAAGGCCAGCGGCGTCGCCTCATCGCGAAATGGTTTGCACATGCCCTCGCCAGACAAGGTGCCGATCCGATTAAGGTCTCGTGGTCTGTAGCGGCCCACGAGATTGGCTCAGTCGTGCGCTTAGAACTGAGTTGTACGGATCGGGACTACCTCGCTCGCAAATCGTTAGCCGAGGTCTTCGCGCGTTGCGAGGAAAAGCAGGCGACAGTGCGATTGCTGTTGCGCCAGCCCTGACGTTGCCGGCCGTCCCGATAGACGATCGCTCATCGAGGCTGACAACTGAAGCTGATAGAGGTGTGCGGGGGTGGGGTGGTCAGCCGTCGAAGCGGCGCCGTGCCTCTTCGATGGCGGGTAGGTGGTCGCGTGCCCACGCGAGGATCGCGTCGACCGGCGGCCGCAGTGTCTTGCCCAACGGTGTGATGCGGTACTCGATCGCCACGGGGCGGGTGTTGAGCACAACCCGCTCGACCACGCCGTTGCGCTCGAGTCGGCGCAGCGTCGCGGTCAGCGATTTCTGCGTCACCGCCGGGACGAGCCGGCGCAGCTCGCTGAAACGACAAGGGCGTTCGCAGAGCTCGTTGAGTACCTGCAGGGACCACTTGTCGAGCACCTGATCGAGCAGCTCACGCTGGGGCGCATCGATCTCGAACCGGTCCGCCGTGGGCCTGGTGGTATCCGTCACGAGACCCAGTCTCGTTGAAGTGACCGCGGAACACCAGGTATCCATGAGGTACCACCTATGACAGGAGACACTCATGACCGTCCACCTCAGTTCCCCAAGCACCTTGATGCAGCCCGTTCCCTACCGCCACGTTGCGGTCGGCACCGGCACCCGCCACGTCCACGTATCGGGTCAGATCGCGCGCACCGCGGAGGCGACTCCTGTGGCACCCGGGGATCTGGCCGGCCAGGTCGCCCAGGCGCTCCGCAACACCTACCAAGGGCTGACCAGTGCTGGCGCCGGGTTCGACGACGTCGTCCGCCTGACCTTCTACGTCACCAACTGGGAGCCCACAAAGATCGAGGCCTTCATGGCCGGTGTCACGGAGGTTGCGGAGGAGATCGGTCTGCCCTTGCCCATGCCGCCCGCGTCTCTGATCGGGGTGGACTATCTATTCGAGCCCGACGTGCTCGTCGAGGTCGAGGCCACAGCGATCCTGGACTGACCTCTCGTCCTTGGCCCACCCACCCGTGCCCTGTGTCTCAATAGGGGATCGGCTACCGATCACGGTCGCCGCGTAATGGGGCACACAACCGCTAGCCGACCGCGATTTCGTCGAAGCTCAGATCACCATCCGGCTCGCGTCCCTGGCAAGACCTCGCTGATGGGCCCAGCCGGCAGCCCAGCATTGCCTCACTGGCTGGCTGCGACCGGTGGCTCGACCGCCCGTACATACGAAAAGACCCCGTCGCACTGACGGGGTCTCCTCGATTTCATTTGTCCGCGGGGGGAAGCCGAAGCCCGCAAGTCCCACGACTCGTAGCGCCATTGTACATTGAGAAGATGCCAGCTGCTACCCCCACCAACGATGCCGAAATCCGAGCAACGCTTAGTGCGGCACGGTCGGGGACATACATCACCGCAGCCGGCGGCGACCATGTTCGTGCGGTGGAGCTGTACGGGTGGAACGCTCGAGTGTCAGCAGCGTTCATGGTTCCCGCCCACTTCGCCGAAATCGCCACCCGTAACGCGGCCGCCGACGTGCTCGAGCTCGTTTACGGCCCGCTGTGGCCGTGGAGCCCAACGTTCGAAGCAAGCTTGCCGGACAACGGCCGCTACAACCCTCGCCGCGATCTTCAGAATACTCGGCAATGGAATCAGACAACGGGAAAGGTGATTGCCGAACTTAAATTCGTCTTCTGGCAGAAGCTCTTCACGCAACGATATGAGATACGACTGTGGCAGCCCCACATCGCTGGGGCGTTCCCCTTCGCGCCCAACATCCCATCGGCGACACTGCGCGACCGGATCTACCAGGACCTCGACGCCCTCCGTCACCTCCGCAACCGGTTGGCGCACCACGAGCCGGTTTTCGCACGAAACCTCCACGACGATCTCACGCGCACCGTCGACCTAATCGAACTTCGTAACCGCAGCACGGCGATTTGGGTTCGTGCGATGGAGGACGTCACTCCCGTCCTGGCTGAGCGCCCCTAGTCCGGGACAGAATCCTGTTTCAATAGCCGATCGTCTATCGGACACGCCCGGCCTCAACGGTATTGTTCGGAGATGAGCAATATTCCGACTCCGGGTGATGTGGCCCGCCGTGTTGTTGTTGAGCCTGGACCAGCCGAAATCGGCCCTGTTACCGAGGGGCACGCGGATGGGCTTCGGGCCTTTGCCTTCTTCTCTTACAAAGGGCCGAGGCTCGATCCGGGCTCAGCGGACTTTGGTCGGCTGGCTTGGGAGGGCGCGTTGACTTCTCTCGCGGAATTAGCGGAACCGGAGGAATGGAGTGGCTACAACCCGGACGGGCGCCCCCTTCCTATTCTCGACAGCTTTCTGCGATACACGCACCGTCGTCTTGTCATGGAAGACAAGATCGCGGTGTCCGAAGATGGGATGTACGCGGCTACGAACACGGGCTTGTTGACCTCACACGCCGAGGAGATCTTTGGTCTCTTTGAACGAAATAATCATGAGGGTCAGCGTTGGTTCTTCTTAAATTGGGTCACGGAATCCCATAGAGACATTCTTCGTCATTTCGGAGAACCCCCTCATATGGCCGAGTACGTCACGTCAGCTTCCGAGCTGGTCTACGACTGGCGACGAGAGTTGAAGCTGGCCTATGACCACATTCTGGGTGACAACCTTGACCGTTTCCCAGCCGAAATGGTTCAACAGCCGCTCCGGGCGCGGCAGGCGCTCGACGCGTCAATTAACTCAACACTTCGACGAGTGCGCCGGAATCATAAGTTGGTTATTCCGCAGTGGTACCCAAAACTGGGAGAAGCGGGTGCTCAATTCCTCATGCCCCTGGATCTCACCGGTAACGGAACAGCCGACCTCGCCCTAGTCGTCTCTGCTGTTGGTGATCGCGCGTACCGCGGCCATACGGTCCTGACTCTCGATATGGCTTACACGAACGCCCGTCTTGTAGCCCGTCCTGATAGCGACTGGCTAGCCCCTAGTGCTGCTCCCTTGCCATCTACTGACCAGGCACCCGCTGGGTTCGAAGCAGCCCCAGCCGATTCGTGAGGGGATGTCAGGGCGCGCTACCGTGTGGACGTCTAAGGCGATGTCAGGAGACCAAAGCGTGCCCGTAATTCCCAAAGCGATTGTTGATCGCTCGAAGTTCAATTCGAACCTGCCCCTACCACACCAGCTTCGTCTCGGTGACTTTGAGCTGGCAATGGCAGACGTCTACGATTTCTTCTTCGACGTGAACACGAACCTTGTAGAAAAGGGCCTGCAACGCCTCGACGACATGATTCGCCCCGCAGCCCTCTCGGGCATGCTCTCCGACATGATCACCGACTCGTTGGCGCAGAAGAGCCGGACCTTGACCTCGAATCTCCACCACAACGGCCATCCTGATCTAATCGTTCGGGGTCGATATTCGGGTGATCGGGTGGCAGCAGGTGAGGAGGGCGTCGAGATCAAAGCCACCCGGAAGCCAGGTGGTGCCGTAGACACTCATGGTGCCCGGAATCAAACCCTCTGTGTATGGGTCTACGACGTGGACAATGATCGTGCAAAACCTTCACACGAGCGTTCTCCTCTGGTCTTCAGAGAGATCTACATCGCTGACGTAACCGTCGGTGACTTCCGTAGCAACGGTCGAGGGGAATTGGGCACTAGGACCGCCACGCTCCATGCCGAGGGAGTCAAGATCCTTCGCGAGGGATGGGTGTATCTGGATGCTCGAACAAAAGCTTCCGAGACTCGAACGGCTCAGCCTTGGCGTCAGGCGTAAAGAAGCGTCGTATCTGGCGAGGTTGCGAGGGCGGCTAGCTTAGGAATGGCTTCCTTGGCGATATCTACGTAGTGGCTGTCCTGTTCCACGCCGATGGATTGGTATCCCACAGCCTCGGCCGCGGCCAACGTTGAACCCGAGCCGGCGAACGGATCCAGAACAATGCCCTCACCGAGGGGGAGTGACGCTCTAACAACCTGCCGGAGAAAGGCTTGTGGCTTAAGCGACGGATGGTTGGCCAAAGCCCTTTCTGCTTTGTTTGTTGGGTGAGAACGAATCACATCTCCAAATGGGCGCTCGGCGCTTATGCGTCGCAGCCCACCGGCTCTCCAAATACGTAGATTCTCCGCAACAGTCTTTTCCTGAATGGGTCGGCGAAGAAGTAGCCATGGCTCCCACTGGGACCTTGGCATGACTGACACGTCGTCGAATTCTTCGTGAGCACCCTTTGGGCGATCGCCACCTCGCATCGTCATGACCATGCGAACGATCTCTCCACGGCGCTCGAAGCCGGCTGCATCCAAAGCGATTGATATATGTGGAGAGAGCAGTGGGTTACAGGCTAGGAAGACATGTCCGCCTGGAACCATCTTGGTCAGCAGGGCTCTACCCCACGCTTCAAAGAAATCTTTCTGATACTGGATATCCGCTTTCGACAAGACTGTGAAGCGGGGAAGGGGCGCGCGAGTGTGCCCGTCGAAAGATGGGGGCATACGCCAAACGCCGCCCTTGCCGGATCTCAGCTTGGCCTGCTGCTCCTGGGTGTACTCGTCTACCCCATAGGGAGGGTCTGTTACGACGGCCGTAATGCTGTTGTCGTCTCGGCCTTTCAGCCAGGCCAAGCAATTTTCCTGGAAGAGCTCAGCCTGGTTAAAGGTGAATGCTGGCAGCTTCATCGACGCACGAGCCGGTATGTTCCACGACCTGTGCGGATGAACTGACCAGGAGTATTGAGGTTCAGGTAGGACCGGACACTGGAGGACGCAACCGGGCTGCCGAGAGATATCTCGACTGCGCTCTTTACCTCTGCGATATTCATCTCGCCTTTGTGGTTCTTGAATGCTTCGAGAATCGAGTCTCGCACCGCACCCGGGCTCCGCCGTTCAGTCATGTCCACAACTATAGACGTCTGGACGTCGTTACGGAACCACAATGACAGGGCCAGCACGACCACCCCAAGTCGCTGTGCTCCAGGTCGCTGCCGCTCCCCAGGGAAGCCGCTCCGCGGCCCTCTTCCCTGAGCCCTTCGGGCTTTTCGGCCGTGGCGCTAGCGCAGGGTACGGGTCGGGGTTCCGGCGTCAAGCCGTCGTCCGGATTGGCCAAAAAACTGGCTCCCCCGCTGCGCTCCTCCGCAACTTTTCCGGCCAATCCCTCCTTGGGGCGTGACCCCGAAACCCACTCCCCAGGCGGTGATGAATCACCGCCACGGCCAAAAAAACGTGGGGGGAGAGAGGAAGACAGAACATGGCTCAGCAGATCACCACCGTCACGACGTTGGTCCCCGTGGTCACCGAAGAGGCGCTTAACCGCCAGCTGCGGAAGCTGGGGGAACGCGACAGCGACCTCGCCCAGTACGCGAGCAACGGGTGGGCCCTCGCCCACACCCACGCGATCGCAGGCGTCGACTACACGACCTTCGTCGACACCCTCACCCGCAGCGAGTGACAGGACGGGAGGGACCTATTCGAACTAGGTCCCTCCCGCTCCCTCATCATCTCGGATCGACCACAGGAGCAGAACCCCATGGCCACCACCACCGCCCCCACCACGCTCTACGTCACCAACGCCTGCCAGTTCTGTGGCGCCGCCAGCACCGTCGAGCTCACCGCGGCCGAGGTCGCCGCGTGGCTCACCGGCGCCCCGATCCAGGACGCCATGCCCGACCGCCCCGCACCCAGCCGCGAGCTCGTACGCAACGGCACCCACCCCGAGTGCTGGACGGCCATGTTCGGCTCGGCCGAGTGACAATGACCCGAGGGGGAACCGCCATGATCACCGTCTACAGCAAGCCCAGCTGCGTGCAGTGCACCGCCACCTACCGCAGCCTCGACGCCAAGGGCCTGGAATACCGGGTCGTCGACGTCACCACCAACGACAACGCGCTCGAGTACGTGAAGGGCGAGCTCGGCTACCTCGGAGCCCCGGTCGTAGTCGTCTCCGAGCACGACCACTGGACCGGCTTCCGGCCCGACCGCATCGACCGCGTCGTCGCCGGTGGCGCCACTGAGAGCGAAGGGACAGGCGCATGAGCACCAACACCACCCCCGAGGGCACCAACCCGTGGGGCGCCGCGATCGACGCAGGGCCCGTCCGCGATGCTGAGGGCCGCTTCGTCTACGACCCCACCTACAACCCCGAGGACGGCGACAAGTTCGACGACGATGCCCACCTCGCCGGGCTCGACGACGAGGCCTCCTAAGCGCACCGGGGGAGCGCCGAACCGGCGCCCCCCGGGCTAGTGCCGCCCCGCTTGCATGGTCGCCAGTACGGTGAGCGGATGACTCGTCCCGACCTAGCCGCGAGCGAGATCCTCGCGGATCTCACCGCCACCGGGCAGGCGCGGCCCCGCACGCCCCTCCCGGGGCCGGTTCAGGCCGCAGAGTGGCGGCGCCTGGCGCGTGCAGCAGGGCGCAGTATCGGCCGCCCTGTGCGCACCTACGCTGGCCCCGACGGCCCGGTCGCAGCGCTGCACGACTGGCCCGTCGACGACGTCGAACGAACCATCTATGAGCGGGCACTACGAGACACCGTCGACGGCGCAGCCCTGGAACCAATACCCCACCAGCGAGGCCCCGGTCGGCCCCGAAAGGGCAGCGGACCCGGCGCCCGAGAGCGCATTATGACCGCCGCGGAGCACCTGTTCAAGACCGACGGATTCCGCGCGTCGGGCGTGGACACCATCACCGAAGAGGCGGACGTCGCCAAGGCCTCGTTCTACAAGTACTTCGGCTCCCGCAGCGAGCTCGAAGTCGCCTACCTCAACCTGGAGCACCAGCGCAGCGTCGACGACCTCGCGGAGCGCGAGCAGGCCCACCCCGTGGCCGCCGATGCCCTGGTCGACGTCGTCGACGCAGCCGCGACGCTCCTCGCTGTGGCGCCGGCCGCGAACGTGTTTGTCCTCGCCACCGTCGAGTACCCCGAGACGGACCACCCCGCCCGCCTCGCCGCGCAGACGCACTTGCAATGGCGCCACCGCCAATTCACGAGACTCCTCACCAGCGCCGGCCACCCGTCGCCCGTGACGGCCGCGACCGACCTCGCCGCGGCCCTCGATGGCGCCGAGCTCCTGGCTCACGTGAGCGACCACGACACCGCGGCCGGCAGCGCCCGCCGCGCCCTGGCCCGCCTGCTCGTGGAAGCGTCGCAGTAGCCCTAGGCGCTGGGGCTTGTCACGACCGACCCCTCCGACCAGTCGTAGTCACCGCTCCCGTCCACGCGCGGGAGCGAGTCGCAGAACGCAACGGCCGCCGCGATCGACTCGTGCGTCGCCAACCACGGCCGCTCCGACACCTGCTCGTGATGGCCGTACACGTGCACCGCCGATGCCTCATAGGAGGCGTCCACGTATGTGACCCGGAACCACGCCAGGGGCGCAGGCTGCTCGACGTCCTCGGGCCGAATGCGGGCGGTGTCGAGGCCCTCAAATACGAGTCGGTACGCAGTCACCCACCAAGCCTCGCACGCGGTGTCTGAGGGCTTTAGCCGGCGACTCGCAGAGGTTCTTTCGAGAAGCCGAAGTCCATGTGAGCGTGGTCGCAGCTGTCTCGAAACTGCGTGAGGTTCGGCCAGGTCTGCCCGCTGCGGCATTGCACCTGCCCGATGCGGCTTCCCTCGGGAGCGACCGAGGAGAACAGGTCGATAACTGCCAAGTCCTGCGAGGTGCTGCCCGTGAGGGCGACTCCGTCGAGTTGGTAGAAGTCGAGCGCGCGCCCGCCGCCGTCGCGGTAGTGAGCCGAAGCGGTGCCGGCCCCGATGAGGGAGCCGGTGCACTTGCGGTTCAATGAGCCCACCCCGACGGACTCAAACTTGTTGAGGGCCAGGGTGATGACTTGCAGCACCCGCAGGTCGAGTTGGCAGTCGGCCGACGCCGACCCGTTGGCGACGTTCTTCACCTGCTCCTGGTAGCGGGGTTCGAGGAACTTCAACGAGCCGTTGTCCATCGCCGTGACGAGCCCCTGAGCGACCTCCTGCGCGTCACCCGAGACGCTGCATCCCGAGGTGCCGCCGCCCGGCGTGCCGCCGAGCTTGGCGAGGTAGTCGGTGATCGCGACGGCGTCGGCGCGGTAGCGCGAGTAGTGGAACGGGTCGGCGTTGATCTGAACTTTGTTGATCGCAATTGACGAGTCGAGCTCTTCCCAATTGGGTACGGCGGTGAGGCGCTGGAAGAACAGCGAGGCCGAAGTCGTCGGGTCCATCCGCTGCTCTGTCGTGCCCCACGACGACTGCTGCTGGAACAGTCCGATGGAGTCAGCCACGGACCCGTCGGGGTTGATCGCGTTATCGCCATAACCGATGTTGTTCAGGCTCGATTCACCGATCGCCGCTTGCACGCCGAGGGCCTGCGCTGCCTCGGGCATCGTCAGGGTTGCGGCGGCGTTGATGATCGCCGCGGCGTTCCCCAGCTGCTCGCGCCCGAACGCTCCGACCTTCGCGTCCGCGGGGATCGCTGCCGCGTCGACGGGCCCAGCCGACGCCGGCGTGCAGCCGCTCGCGGACGAGCTCTCCGAGGACGACGCGGCCAGCACGATACCGAGGACGATCGCCACCGGGACCGCGAGGGCCAGTGCCGCGATGGCGCCACCACCTGCCTTGTTCATGCCGGCGGTGCCATTCGCTCGACGAGCCACGGGGAGTCCGTATCGGGGCGCGTGATGAACGTCTCATAGACGCCCGCGTCGGTCGGCACGCTGACGATGAACGTGTACACGCCGTCACCGTCGTGCACGCCAGCGTCGCTCGTCACCGACGTGCACGGCACCGTCGCCGGGTCGACTGTCTCGTATGCGGTGATCCCCCGATCAGTGAGCAGGGGTGACAGCGACACGATCCACTCGGGGTTAGCCGTGCCGGGCCGGCAGTAGGACGCGACGGCCTTCGCAGCGGCGGCGATTGCGTCGCTCTCCGCTGATGCGTCTGGCTCGGGTTCGGCGTCCTCGATCGGTGCCTCCGTCGCGGCACCGGTCGGGGCCGTGGTGCTGCTCCGAGGGGCGGTGTTGTCATCGGTGGAAGAGTCGTCGCCGGCGCCCGGGGAGGTGCACCCCGTGAGGGTGCCGAGGGTGAGAAGGGCGGCAGCAACCAGGAGCCCGCCCGACCGAGCTCCGCGTGTCACTGGTCGCCTTCGCCTGTGCCCGAGGTGGTGTCCTCGGAGGCAGCGTCGGCGGTGCCCGCGGGGGTCGCGGCCGGGCGCCGGCGGGTACGTGTCTTGGACGCCAGTCCGAGACTCTTTAGTTCGCTCTCGGTCCACCCGGCTTTCAGTGCTGCACGGCGCGAGCGTGCTGCTTCGGCTTCGGCCTCTGCGAGGGCGGCGGCCTGTTCTTCGGCGGTGGCGACGGCGGCCTGCAGCGCCTCGCCCGCCTCGATTTTCGCGGCGACTTGTTCGTGGACGAGCTCTTGGACTGTCTTGGTCATGGTCCGAGCCTACGTCGATGTGCAGATATCGACTAGACGTGTCTGTCCTCTTGTTCTGCTTATCGCAATCTTCGATTGCTCTAGCAGAACCTTGATCCGTTTCTAGCTTCTGCTCTTCGCCATCTTCGATGTCTTGGATCAGAAGCTAGAAACGGATGCACGTATGCTACCGGCTTCGCTCGTAGTACGGTGGGGCCATGCGTGGCGGGCTGGTCTTCTTTCGAGGTGCGGGCGCTGCGGCGCGCGCCTACCTCGAATCTGACCACTCGCACGCCGACGAGTACTACCTCGCGGACGCCGGCGCGATAGCGCAGTGGTCCGCCCTCGACAACGAGGGAACCGTGTACGAGAACGGGTCCCTCGACGGGACCGAGTACCAGTCGTGGGTCGACTGGATTGACCCGGAGTTTGATCAGCTTCGGGGCACGCCTCGTGCTGAGACGCGCATCGACCGCAACGGGGAGGTTGTCGTCCTGCCCGCGTCCCCGCGGTTCGTGGAGATGACGGTCAACTGCGACAAGAGCCTGTCCGTCGCCGCAGCTCTTGACCCGGCCGTCTCCGCGGCGCTCGATGAGGCGCAGGCGACCGCCGCCTCAGCTATGACCGCGTACATGGCGCAGAACTCCGTCACGCGCGTTGGCCCGCGTGGCGCGCAGTACTTCGTACCCGTCGACCGGCTCGAATCCGTGTCGGTCGTGCACCGCTCCTCCCGTGCCGGCGACCCGCACCGGCACGTGCACGTGCAGTGGAACACCCGTGTCCTGGCACAGGGCCAGTGGCGCGCGCTGCACACCGCCGCGACACTGAACCAGCAGGGCGCGCTTCGCGGTGTCGGAGAGGCCGCGATCAACTCCCACGACGGTCTCCAAGAAGCACTCGCCGCCGCCGGCTACGAGTTCGACGCGAGCACTGGGCGCGTCACGAACCTAGAGCAGCACGCCCGGACCATGTCCAAGCGGGCCAACCAGATTCAGGGCAACGCCGCCCGGTTCGAGGCGGAGTGGTGTGCTCGACACCCCGGCATCGAGCCCGACGCGGCGCAGCGCCGCGAGTGGGATCAGAAGGCGTGGGCGTTCGAGCGTCCTCGGAAAAAGCAGGCCACCGAGCACGCCGAAACCAAGTGGGTGAGCGAGCTCCGCGCCGAGGGCCTCCAGGTCGACGGGTTCGCCGCTGTCGATCGCGATACGCCCCTCACGCTCGACGAGCTCGACCGTGACGAGCTTGCAGCTCAGGTCATCGCTGCTGCCGGCGCCAAGGCGTCGTCGTGGTCGGTGGCGGACCTCGAAGGACACATCGGTGTGGCCGTCGGCGCGGCCGGCGTCCGTGCGACGAAAGAAGAGCTCGGGGTGTTCGTCCACGCTGTCGCCGCCGACATTGCAACGACACTCCCGCGGCTCGACATGGCCGTCCCCGGCCAGGTGCCGTCCTGGGTCCGTCACCTCACCAGCGAGCACGTCCAGCGCGTCGAGAACGAGCTCCGGAAGACCTTCCAGCGGCGCGGCCTCGACTCGGGTCTCGTCGTCGATCCCGACGCCGAGCTCCTGAAAGGGCTCAACGCCGAGCAGTCCGTCGCGGCGCGCGCCCTGGCGTCCCGTGCGCCGCTGCTCGTGGTCGAGGGGGCGGCCGGTGCCGGGAAGACGACGATGCTCGCCGCTGCCCGCGACCTCGCCGCAGAAGACGGCGTCCGGTTCGTCGTCCTAGCGCCCACGCTGAGAGCCGCGAACGAGGCCGGCAAGGCGACCGGGTCCGACGCCGTCAGCGCGCACAAGCTCGCGCACGAGTACGGCTTCCGGTGGGACGACGACGGCCGCTGGCAGCGCCTCGACGTCGGCGACGTCGACACCACCACGGGCGCGATCTACGAGGGCCCGTCCGAGCGGTTCCAGGTCGACGCCGACACCCGCCTCGTCATCGACGAGGCCGGAATGCTCGACCAGGACCTCGCCCACGCCGTCATGACCATTGCCGACGAGCACGGCGCACCAGTCACTCTCGTGGGCGACCGCGCGCAGCTACCCGCCATCGGCCGAGGCGGCGTCCTCGACATGGCCGTCGCCGCCCACCCCAGGCCCCTCGACCTCTCCGAGCTCTACCGATTCCGAGAGGACGGCTACGGCGCCCTCACCCTCGACATGCGCGACCGGAAGGGCCCCAAAGTGCTGTTCGAGGAGTTGCAGAGCCGGGGCAACATCGTCGTGCACGCCACCGAGGAGGAGGCGTGGGCGGCCGTCACGGCCGACGTCGCCGTGCAGGCCAAGGCCGGCGCGTCCGTCGCCGTGGCCGTCTCCACAAACGAGCAGGCCGCGACCATCAGCGCGCTCGTGCAGCAGGCGCACGCGGACGCCGGCCGCACCAGGAAAGCCCGCGTGGAGGTGGCCGGCATAGACGGTCTCACCCTCCGCGTCGGGGACCGGATCATGACCCGGGAGAACGCGAAGGCCCAGGGCGTCGCCAACCGCGACACGTGGACCGTCAAGCGTGTCGATCGCGACGGGTCGGTGGTCGTCCGCGACGGGCGCCGCGAGGCCACCTTGCCCCGTGAGTACGTCGAGGCGAGCACCCACCTCGCGTACGCGTCGACGGTCTATGGAGTTCAGGGCGCCACGGTCGACTACGGCCACGGCGTCGTCACCGAGGCGACGTCCGCGCAGGCGCTTTACGTCGCAGCGACTCGTGGTCGCGACCACAACGCCCTCCACGTCGTCGCCGGCGACGTCGACGAGGCCCGCGACGTCTTCGTGGGCGCCCTCAGCCGCGAGTCCGGCGACCGCGGTATCGACGCCGCACGCGGAAACGCGCAGCGCGACTTGGAAGGCATGGTGTTGCCGAGGATGGACTACGACGAGCAGGTCCGGGCCGCGCGCCTCGACGCCGAGGAGCGCGCGTACCAGGTGCGCCTCCGCAGTTGGGAAGGCGCTCAGCAGCAGTGGCAGCTTCGCCACCCCGACATCGCGCCGGCCGACTACGCCGACGCCCTCGCCCGGGCGGAGAGCGACGTCGTCACGGCCACCGCCGAGCGGGAACGACTCGAGTCCGTTGTGCCGGCCGAGGCCGTGGCCACGCACGAGCAGCAGTGGGCCACCGACCACGCCGCCGTAGAGAAGGCCGAGGCGACGGCTGCGGCATCGTCGGTGTTCCGTCGTGCCGCCGCTCAGCGGGCCGTGGAAGACGCACGCCGACAGTTCCATGACCGACACCGGGCGGCGCCCGCTGCGCGTCCCACCGAGGCGCAGCGAGCGGCGTGGGCGAAGGCAGCCACAGCGCCCGGTGCAACGCAGGCACTCGACACCGCCCGCGCGGCCGAGGCGAAGGCGAAGACCGCCCACAAGCACCTCCGGGTGGACGCGGCTCCGAGCTCCACGCCGCCGGCACCGCCGACGAGGGGGCGCCCCGACCAGGAGGTCGAGCGCGACGAGGCGTTCCAGGCCAAGACCGATGCCGCGGCCCAGACAAAGACAACTCCCGAGCAGGACCGATCCGCGCAGCTAGCTCGCGAGCGTCACCAGCCCCCAAAGGACCAGGCGGCCGTCAACGAGAGATAGCTATCGAGGCGCATCCATTCCCGCCGGCCGGGAACGGAATGCACCTCTTTCGCTGCCGAACGCATCATCACCTGTTCACGGCGTCTCCACCTGTCGACGGATGATCAGGACTCGTTTATTCGTCATCCTGGCTAGGCGGAGCCACAGGGGCTCTACTCAAGGAGGCATCAGATGCAGAAATCACGGATGTTTGGCGGGGTGTTGGCGTGTGCGCTGGCACTGTCGGTCCTGTCAGTGGCTGGGCCAGCAGTCGCCGCCGAGACGGGAGGGGACCAGAAGTTTCCTGCCATGCAGATGATCATGGATGAGTCGGGTCAGCCCACGACTTCAACGTTCACGGTGGACCCGGGTACGTACTCGGTGGACGGAACCGAGACCGTTCTTCGCGCAGCGGCCACGTACACGTGCTCAGGCAAAACGGACAGCCCCCACTATTCAAAGAATGGTGGCAGCGTGATCGCAAAGACACGAGTGAACTGCTCGGGGCCCAGTGGGGTCATCCCTATCCGCGTGTACTCGCTCCTGGGCAAGACCAGCACGAACAACATCTCGACGCTAAAGATCGTTGCTGAGTCCAACTACGTACAAAACGTGACCGTCAACTCGCCGACTCCTCAAACGTGGTACGTCCCCGCTCAGGGGTCCCCGACGAAGATCGCCGCGGGTGCGTACTTCCGAGGTTCGCACTCCGGTGCGGGAGCACCGCCCCTGCAAGCGTTCAACATCGGAGCAGCTCCATCGAGCTTCGTCTACGTTCCTAAGCCGTAGTCAGTGGCTGGCTGCAGCATCCCTGGGATGTTGCAGCCAGCCGTCACTCGACGTTTCCCGTAAGACGGATGAGACGCACTCCTCGCGCGTCGATGACCTGGACGAAAGCGGAGAAATCCCGGCCGGCTGCATGGGCCCGAGCCCAATCCAGGACATCGCTAACGTTGTCCGCGCCGGCAAGAGACCACTCGTCGGTAGCTCGATCTGCATCGACAAAGTAGACACGGTAGGTCGGATTCGTCTCGATAGATCCCACGTCGCGAGGATCAATCGGCTGTGCTGCTAGGGGCATACGTACTCCTTCTTACGGCTCACTAACCACCAGCCGTCAAATTGCTTTCGCCCGAACGCCGGCGCTGGCTTTCTAATGTAAGAGTGCCGGGTGAGAGGGCTGGTCTGCCCTCTCATCTGAAACGTCAAGCTCATGACAGCCCGATCAGCGTTTCCAGTTCTCTCAGGTGCATAGCCCGGAAAAAAAGCGACATTCCAGCGCGAGGCAATCCATCGCGCTCCTGCCGTGGCCGACCGGGCAGTCGTCATGGTTGTTCTCGGTTCAGACCTTGCGGCTTTTCTTGACGAAGCGGCCCGTCCTTGCACTGCGCGACGTCGTCGATGACTCACTCCCGCCGACGGTCTCCGTCGTCGAGGCGGCCGGGTACGACCGCGCGAAGCGGCCCGTGACGAACCTCCCGGTGATGGCGGAACGGTGGCTCTCGGTTGAGCGGCCCAGGTTCTTCAACGCCGTCGTGCGCAACTGCTCGGCCAGGCGGAGGGAGTTGTCCGATCGATCAGTCATTGTCCTCATCCTTCTTCCTTCGCGGGATGGCGTCTGTTATCCGGCGCCAGAGCGTGCGTTCTCGTAACTCACGCTCCGTGAGCAGGTCGGCCACCACTACCGCGATCTCATTATCCGCCGGCGTGGCTTCGTTCCGCTTGACAAGTTGCTCCATGATCGCTGATCCGACGTCAGACTCGTCCTGATCGTGGCTGAGGGCCTGCTCGATAGCCCACTGGAACTGCTGCCACCACTGGTCCCGACGGGCCTGTGCGAGGTTCCGGGAGGCGTTGAGTAGGCCGACGGCGGCGGCGAGCAGGGCGCCAAAACCGGCGACGATCGCAGCGACGAGTGTCGCGGTCGCCTGGGCGCTCGTTGCCCCGGGCACAGGCGACGGCGGCGTCGTAGCTACCGCCGTCGCTGCCGCCGTGAGAACTGCTGAGCTGATGATCATTAGAACTGATCATTGCGGATACTGCGCGCCACCGCTTCGTCCTGGGTCTGATTGTGGTCGCGGACTCTCTGGGCGATGACTGCGTTCTGCGCCCGCCGCATGTCGCGGCCTCTCTGCGTGGACAGGACCCAGATAAGACCGATAAGGGCAACCACGGCGAGCGGGGCAACGATGAACATCGCTATCGTCAGCACGTCTTGGAACGACTCAACCATTCCGGTCAGTCGAATGAATTCTTGAGCCACTCGCTACCGCGGTCGGAAAAGCCCGTCCAAGCCCGGGGGTCGTTCGAGACATTTATGACGAGCAGCTCGTCATTGTTGTCCAAGTGCGTTTTGAGGCGGTCGCGCAGCTCCTTGGTCGAGAGGTCTGTGTTCACAAGCCACAGCGAGTCCAAATGGTGCCACCACGTACCAAGGCTCTTGATGTCCTCGATTAGATCGGCGTAATTCGCGACAGGTCCGCTGAGGTCGTACGCGATCAGTTTGGTCGTCATGGACGCTCCTCCAGCCGTAAATGCGTTGGCTCACGCATCATGATTATTTGTCGCATTTTAGAGCACTGCTAGCGCGATGGTGCGTTGCCGCAGTGAGGCGAGGCGGGCAACTCAGATGACCGCCCGCTCTGAGGGCCCCTTTACTTCCCGTTGGGCTTGACGTAGTCGAGCCGGCGCCGCTCGGCGTGGTCGAACTTGCAGCCGCGGAAGGCCCCTTTCTCAGCGTCGACGAGGAAGGGGAGGTGGTAGTCGAGGACGTCGCGGAAAAAGCTGTGTAGGCCGACGGTGCCGCCCAGTGCGCTCTCCTCCCACTGGTCCGCCATGGCGGCCAGGCGGTGCACGGCGTCCGGGTGGTCGCGCCACTCGGCGCACCAGATCGTCTTCTCCCCGGCGCTCGTGAGGAACGCCAGGAGAGTCCCGTCGACGAACTCGACGAGACCGTCGGGGATCTCACTCAGGGGCACTTGCTCAGAAAGCGGCATTGTCGAGCTCCTTCTTCGGGCCAGCCGCGACAGCAGCGGTGTTCAGCTTCGCGATGGCCTTGTCGTTCCACCACGGGATGGACCGCACGAGCGCTGGCCGGCAGCCGGACGCGAGGACGACCATCCGGCCAAGGGACAAGGCGCCGAGGTCGGCAACCTCCATGATTCGCTCGGACCGGCGGGACCGGCTCACGGTGCGCTTGCCGTCGTGAGTGCTGGTCGAGCGCTCCTGGTACTCGTAGTCACCGATCCGCTCGGAAAGGTCGCGGAGGAACTTGTTCGAGGCGTTGCCGCCGCCGAACACCTGCACCGTCGACGACGCCCACAGCTGCCCGAAGCCGCTCTCGCCCCAGACGTCGACGCCCTGCTCCTCGGTCTGGAGGATCGTCACCGGGATGATGCCCCGGCCGCCGTAGGTGGTGTATTTCTTCGGCAGGTCCGGGATTCGGCAGATGTTGCCGGCCTCGTCGAGGATCACCATGAGTGGGCGCTTCAACCGGCCGGATGGCTCCTGCTTGGCGGTGTTCTCCGCGGCGTTCAGGACGGCTTTCGTCAGGGCGGCGATCAGGGGGCCGGCGGAGCCCGGGCCTTCCTCGCTGAACAGGTACAGCGTGTCGGCCGGCGCCGTCGCGAACGTCTCAGGGTCGAAGGCCTCCTCGCCGGGGACCGGCTGCACCCACGTGCGGATCGAGTCCGACACGAGGAAGTTCATCGCGGTCCGGGCGTAGCCGTAGACCCCTGAGCGGGTGCGCTCGGTGAGGGCCTGCAACGCCTCGATGCCGTCGGCCAGGTGCGGGTGGCTCTCCTGGAGGACGTTGGCCGGCGCCGGGTTGTCGTCGTGGTTGAGCCACTCGAGAACGGTCGGCAGGTACTTGCCGCCCATGGCGGCGGCGAACAGGTAGTGAGTCATCAGGCTCTTACCGGTCGTCGGGAAGTACGGGTCTTTGTTGCCCTCGTGCCCGTAGGTCGCCGCGGCGAACACCTCCGCTAGCTGGGCGGCGTCGTCGATCGTGCGAATGCCGGCGAGAGGGTTCCACCAGCAGTCGTGCCCGCGGTAGGCGGACGCGAGGCGCTGCGGGTCGAACATCGACACCTTCCCGACGGAGCTCCGGACCGTCAGGGTGTCGGCCGCGATATCGGGCCGCACGGAGGTGATGAGCAGCGACCCCGGCGCCGCGACGGCGTTGGGGATCACGATGGACGCTGACTTGTTCCGCCGGGGGCCGGCGATCACGGTCAAGGTGTCTTCGTACGACGCCCGGAGCGGGACGGTGCCGGCGACGGTGTGCCCAACGGTCACGCCGACGAACTCGGGCGGCAGACCCATGCGCTGGTGGCGCTTGCGCAGCGATGAGGGCGTGAGGGGCGCAATCTCGCGTCCCGTGCCCATGTGGCGGGCGGCCTTGTCCGCCGGCGACCGGTCACGGCCGTGGCGGAGAGTCACGACGGCGATCGCGACGACCAGGCCGACGACGACGATCCCGACGAGCACCGCGGCCGCGGTGTGAGCGGGCGTCCACGGGGCGCCGTCGCGCAGCTGCTCGACAGGGTTCACAAACCCCGTCGACGTGCCCGAGAACAGCCCTGCCAGCGTCCAGATCGACGCTGTGCCGGCGACAGCGAGCAGGAACACCATGAACGCCACGAAGGGCGCCATGGAGTCGGTGCGGCGGGTGACGGCGGACATGTCACACCACCTGCCGGTCGGTGACGGTTCGGCGCTGCGCGCGGAACCGCTCGTCGGTGATGTGGAAGTTCTTCTGAGTGGGCGTCTGGATCATCTTCACGGCGACCCCGGGGCGGCCCTCGACCTTGAACAGCACTTTGCCGGCGCCGGGGGGCGCCGAGCTAGCGTCGCCCGCGCCGGGGCCGGTGCCCCAGCTGGACGCGGCGTTGAAGCCCACGACCATCTTGATTTCCTTGTCCGTCAGTGGCTTGATCTTCGCGAGCTCTTCCACGTCCTCCTGGGTCAACGCCATGAGCCCGAGCAGGCCGGAGCGCTCAGCCAGGCCGCGCGCTTTCTCGCGGTCCTCAGGGTCTTTGAGCGAGAGCATGTCCTTCGGGGAGTGGGTGACCTTCATCTCCGCGGTGCCCTTGGAGCGGTTCGACCGAGAGAGCGCGTCGACGTGGTCGACGATCCCGGGCGTGGATCGGATGGGGTACCAGAACTCGTCCATGAGGGTCGTGTAGCCGGACCACTTCACGGCCGGCACGTACACGTCGCCCTCGGCGGCAGCGTCGGCCGCCTTCTGGGCCTCGGCCTTCGCAATCTCCCAGTGGGCGTCGATCGAGTCCATGCCGAGCGACCACGACATGAGCATGGCCGTGGACATGAGCTCCGTCGCCTGTGACGGGATCGAGGACGTGTCAAAGCAGAAGCCGCCCCGGTTGCCGGGGTCAATCTCGATCGACTCCGTGCCGCCGAGCAGGCGCCCAATGTCACCGGAAAGCAGCGCCGTGATGGAGCGGCCGAGGTCCCGGAACTCGGTGCGGAACTCCTCGGAAGAGTCGACGCGCGCGAGGGCGAGTATGTCGGCCGACGGCTCGGAGAACGCGAGGTCGAGGTCACGGGTGACGGGTGTCGGGTTCGCCCGAAGAATCCCCTTCACCAGGCCCTCCACGAGGGCGTCTTCGATGTCCGAGAGCGGCTTCTTCCGGTTCACGCGAAGCGCGAGCTGGGCTTGCTTGGTGACCTTCCACATGGCGAGGTCGCGGAGCTCTTCTCCGACCGGGCCGCCGATCCGGCGCGCGGCCTGCCCGAGGGGGCCCTGAGAGAGCAGGTTCAGTTGGTGCCGGGCGTTGGGCCCGAACTCGAAGACGGACCCGCCGGCCTCCTCGACGAGGGGCGTGTGTTCCCCGCTTTTCAGGGGGTTGAACACTGCCGGGATCATTCCGCGGCCCATCATGCCGAGAGTCATCGTCTGCGCCGTCGACGACTTCCCTACCCCGTTGATCCCGAAGAGGAACATGGACGGCGAGGAGATGACGCCCTCCTGGTAGAAGGCGTGGTGGTCAAGGGCCACGGCTGTCCCGGTGTGCAGGTCGATCCCGCACGGGGCGCCCGACACGGGCCGGGCGGTGCCGGCGGTGAACGGATAGAGCCCGTTCGCTTGCACCGACGAGGCGTACCAGAGCGACCCTGCGGGGACTCGGCTCCACTGGCCGCCGCCGGGCCCGACGTAGCCGGTGGGAACGAGGGTGCGGGGTTTGGTGCGCATCCAGGCAGGTCGAAGCATTAGGAAACCAGTCCCATCACGTGCTCGGTCGGTGTCTCGTACATCCACGGAAGGATGCCGAGGGGAAGGGTGCTGTGGAACGCCGCGGCGGTGTCGAAGTCGCAGAACCGGTACGACAGCGAGCTCTGGCCGAGAAGCTGCTTCAACGCGAGCTCCGCTTCCCGGTATGGGCGCTCGTCGGCCTCGAACGTGACCGTGACGGCCATCGAGAACCGGGTGACGCTGGCGCCGTCCGTCACTTCCTGTTCGAGCTTGACGGCCTTCGTCACAAGGCTGCGGTCCTCGGCCGTCTCGCGGGCCCTTGAGGTCGCCACGGTCCTGACCCTGCCGTTGAGGTTCTGCACGAGTTGAACGGCCTTCGCCGGCGACACGGGCCGGTAGAACAGGGCAACGCGCTTGCGGAGGAACCGGGGCGCCGGGCCGAAGAGCGGAGCGAGGGTCGATTCGTTGATGTGCAGTTTCGGCGGTTCGAGGATGAGCGCCGTCATCGAGGCGACCCCGTCGTGGAAGCACACGCGGCGGCGCTCGTCGTTGAAGAAGTCAGGTCCGGCCTCAGTCACCCGCAGGCCCGAGGTCTGCCCGCGGAGGGCGTCGCTGGCGAACTCAGCCGACCGCTCGGGGTTGTAGGCGACCCGCACGGCCTCCGCGAGGACGCGGCTCGTGGCCACGGACACGGAGCCGCCGCCGGCGCTGTGCAGCGCGTCGACCTGGAAGGAGAGTTTGGCGGCGACCTCGGCCACGGCGTCCTCGGTCGAGATGGCCAGGGACTCGATCAGCCACGTCATCGTCACCCACGTGCTGACCTCGGAGTACTGCCGGGGCAGCTGGTCGCCGGCCTCGAAGACGTGCCGGCGGGCAATGTCGGGGGCGTCGGGGTCGAGGTCTGACACGATCCGCTCGACCAAAGGCCCCTTATCGCGGAGCGAGGAGTCGACAACGACCGTGGAACCCGCGAGGGCGGGGTCCGAGGACAGCGACTTGATCCAGCCGCCGTAGTGCGCCACCGCGGCGTCGACGGTGTTCTGGGTCTGCATGTCCGTGCCGTCGGGGTTGCACGCGAGGACCGCCGTGAGGGTCTTCTTCACGGGGTCGTGCAGCAGCGTGAAGGGCCGGCCGAAGCCGTCCTCCCCGTCGATTTCCCGCAGGTTCCCCAGGTGCCCGGGAAGCGACGTCAGCCCGTTGGAGGGGAGCATGGAGAACAACCCCGAGTTAAACTGCGTCGCTCCGCGCTCGGCCCGCGCGGCGCCCGACGCGATCGCGGAAACTCGCTGGGCGATCGTGCGCCCGGTGGACTCTCCGCCAAAGCGCACGACGAACAGGAGCTCGAAGAGCAGAGCCCCGAGCACAAACAACAGGCCGACGCCGAGGGCGCCTCGCGTGAGCGAGACGACCATGGCGAGCATGGCGACCACGAGGACGCCCCACCCGGGGAGGGTCAGCGGCCCCAGCCGCATCCGGCTCGTCGGCAGCCAGGTGCCGAACATCACCCTCTGAGGTCCCTGGTTACTCATCGATCATCTCTCCCACTCCACGGCTCCCGCTGGGGGCCGCATTCGCTAGATCACGCATCGAGTCCCAGCCCGATTTGGACGAGCCCGACGAGCCCGAAGACCCCGAGCTCCCGGAAGCTGCACCGGAGCCGGTGCCGCCCTCGACCCCGGACCCACCGGCGGCGCCGGTGCTGCCGGCCTCACCCGTGGCGCCGGCCGAGCCGGTCGCGCCAGAGGTGCCGGCGCCGGCGGCCCCTGTAGTGCCAGAGACGCCGCTACCCGAGGCAGCAGCTGCACCGCTACCGGACGCCGCCGCAGCACCGCTCCCGGAGGCGGCAGCAGCAGACGCTGGCGCGGACGCGCCCGCGGTCACGATCGCGGAGCCGGTCGCCGCGCCCACGAGAACGGCGGACTTGACGCCGCCCATCATCATGGCGCCGGCGCTGGCGCTACCGATCGCGGACGTCAGAGGTACCACCAGGCGCATGAGCGCCGGCAGCGCGAAGATCGCGAGGGCGAAAATCGCCATCCCGACCATGGCTCCCTGGAGGCCGTCTCGGCCGTCACGGAACCGGATTGCGAGCCCGTAGAGGGCCGCGGCCACGGGCGAGTACAGCAGAAAGGCCAAGAGCCACCCCGTGGTCTTCTCGAACATGCCCTCCTGCTTCTGGAACATCGCGCCGGCGGCGGTGATGGGCCAGAACGGCAGCAGGACCGAGATGGCCACGGCGCGGAAAATCATGATGATCCACTGAATGCCGGTGGCGATCGCACCGAAGAGCCCGAACAGGAGCGCCATGGCGGCGTTGCCGCTGAACGTCGCCGCGTCGAGCAGCAGGTTCGGGGGCTGGCCGCCGGTCGCGGCATCGAGAATCGACGCGGCGAGAGCGCTCGACCCGGTCTGCATGATGCCGAAGAACGCGACCCCAGCAACGGCCACGAGGATGGCGCGGAAGAAGCGCCGGGCGGCGTCCGCGGCGGCCTCGCCACGACCCGAGAGGGCCATGCGGACGCCGGCCACCATGAGTCCGAGTCCAAGCAGGAACGCTTGGATCGGGAGAGCGATCGTGCCGAACCAGTCAGCCGTGGAGCCGCCGACGATCCCATCGAGGTCCGACGTGACCCACGACGTAAAGAAGCCGTTAAACATCTCGTTAGCGCCCTCTAGGAGCTTCTGAGCGAACCGCTCAATCTGCCCGTCGGCCACGTTGCTGATCCCGCACGAGACGGCGCCGGCGATGCCGCCGCAGGACTCGTCCTCACCCATTGCCCGTGGCCGTCCAGTAGGTGAAGCTGCCGCTGGTCGGGTTCGACGGCAGGCCCGTGGAGCCGTCGTCGAGCGGCCTCAGCTTCCAATCCCCGTCGACCCACTCCATGGGCTGCGGAATGCCGCGGAACCCGGTGGAGCTCCCCGGGACACGAAGGATGAGACGGACGGCCGCGCGGTCACCGTCGTACGACTCGACCTCGTACCCGACGAGGGTCATGCCGTTGTCGACCAGGTCTGACTTCAAGGTCGCGGGTGTGTCGTCGTCGATCTTGCTCAGAGCCGCGTCCCGACCGGGCGACTCGGCAAGGTAGAACTCAGCGACGTCGAGCACAGAGTGGTCCAGCTGGGCGTACGTGGTGGTCACTGCGGCCAGTGCCGCTCCCCGGGGAGAGTGCTCGAAGCACGCGGGGAAGCCGTCTTCGGTCGTGGTCGGGCCGACGGTGTCGGACACCGGCCACGAGATGCCGTCGATGGTCTCCCAGCGAAGGTCGTCGGGGACGTCGCGGTCGTCGCTGGGCTCGGCCTCGCAGCCGATCTCATTGGCGGCCGGCGCCGGCTCAGAGCTCGAGGACGGTCGCGGAGCGGCCGTCCCGTTGCTGTCGGGCGAGGAGTCCCCGGCCGGCACCAGGAAGATGACGAGGGCGGCGACGACGGCCAGGAGCAGGACACCGGCCGACGCCCACAGCGTGATTCGTGACTTACGGGTGGTGTTCTTCACGGCGTCCTCCTGACGCTTAGATGCAGTTGGTCGGGGGCGTGATGAACACGGCCACCATCTGCGCGGCGCCGGCGATGAGGACGACTCCGCCAATCCACCAGCCGAGGCCCTTCAACATCTCTCCGCCGTCACCGCGACGGGACGAGAAGAACATGCCGATGCCGATCATGATCACGGCGACGACCGCGAGGGCGATCGCGACCAGCTGGGTCCAGAACTTCGCCGTGGCGAGAGCGTTGGAAGCCTGGTCGGGGAGGCAGTACGGGGTGCCCTGGGCCAGCGTCGTTGTCGCGACGTCAAGGAGGTCGATCATGGTGTGTCCTTCCAGTTGTCGCGGATAGCCGCGGCGATCTTGGCGGTGGCTTTAGCCAGGGCCGGGGATTCGGGGACCGTGAGGGCTCCGCGCAGCGGCGGGAGCCACGGCACGGTCACGATGGGGGCGGCGCCGGAGAGCACCTTGATGCCGCGACGAACGTCGACGGGGAACTTGCCGGGGGCGTCCGCGACCATGAGCACGACGCCTGCACGGCGGGTCAGGGTCTTGGCCTCCTGCACCCCGCGGAGCGTGGTGCGCGCCACGACCAACAGGCGTCCCGGGTACTGCTCGGGGTCTGAGAGCTCGACAGCGTTGAGGAGCCCCGCCCACGTGGTGGCGCCGGCGCCGGGGTGTACGCCGTACACGTTCCACTCCCCCGCCGGCACCTCGGCCAGCACCTCGGCCAGCACCTCGGCGGGCTCGGCGTCCTCGTCGAGCTCCGACGCCCGCACCTCACGTGCCGGGCGGAGCCAGCCGAGAGCTTCGGGGTCGGAGAGCGTGTCTGTCGTCACGGAACCGTCGGGGTTGACGATCAGCCCGAACATCTCGCGGCCGACGCCCTGCACCGTCACCACGACCGGCTCTTCGCCCTCGGCAGGCGCCTGAGTTGCCAGGTACTCGGAGAGGAACTGGCCGGCGGTGACGCCTGCCGGCACTTCGAGAATGTGCCCGTCGACGGCCCACATGGGGCCGTTCAGCTGGACGACGGTCGCCATGTCAGAGCCCGTCGACGATCGCGGCCGTGGCAGCCAGGTACGCCTGCTGCGTGGCCGGGCGAAGATCCTCGAACACGACCTGTAGGCCGTCCGAGAGGCCCCCGTCGTAGGGAATCTGCACAATTTCGCGCACGTAGTGGCCGAAGTGCTCCAGCGCCTCGACGCGGTTCTCCTCGGCCTTGCGGAACTGCTCAGTGTTCTTGCCCTGAGGCGCCGCAGCCTCGGTCAGCAGCAGCACACCGCGGGCGAGCTTGTCGCCCAACCCCTGCGCCACGAGAATGTCGACGGTCGCCGCGAGCTTCTTCGTAGAGTCGCGCTTGTTCAGCGCCACGAGCACGATTTCGTCGGCAATCTCCACTGCCGCCTGCCACGTGCTGGCCGTCGCCGCGTTGCCCGTGTCGACGAGGATCAGGTGGTAAAACTGCCGCAGCATCCCGTGCAGCTGCACGAAGTCGTTGCCGTCGATGGCCTCCTGGTTCGAGGCCTTGTTCTGCGACGACAGGACGTGGAAGCGGTTCTCGCCCTGAGGGCGGACGTAGTTGGTGAGTTCGGGCGAGTTCGACGGGATCGCGAAGCGCTCGATGTTCTCCAGGAGGTCGCGGGCGGTGTGGTCGTGCGACGCCGCCATGGAGAGGTCGCCTAGCGTCCCCTGGTTCTCGTTGTTGTCCCAGGCGAGCATGTTCCCGCCCCGAACGCGGCCGAGGGTCGCGCCCACGAGGTACGTCGACGTCGTCTTGGTCGCGCCACCTTTGAGGTTCACGAACACGACCGTCTTGTGACCCGACAGGCCGCGCTGAACCCGGGCGCGGTCACGGCGGCGCTGGAGCTCCGCCGCGCCGGGCTTCACCCGGAACGCTCCCCCGGTCAAGGAGTTGACGACGCCCTGCCACTCCTCGCGGGCCGGGCTCGGAGTTGGCTCCGCCACCGTGGAGGCGTAGTCGGCCGCGGTGGGCCGGCGCCGGGTCGGCATCGGCTCAGGTGCGCCCTTAGGAGCCGCCTGCTGCGTCGGCACGCTTGTCGGTGCGCTCTTACGCCGCACCGGCTCCGCAGCGGGCGCGGGCGCGGCAGGAGTGTGCTCAGCATCGGCCGGCGCCTGGTCGCCGGCGTCCGCGTCCTCAGGGGCCTGCACAGCCGCCACGACACCAGCCTCGGTGACGGTGAACCAGGTCACTCCCCCGCTGCCCGTGCTCCGGACCAGCGCCGGGAACTCTTCCTGACGGGCGCTCTCCGCGAGGGCAGCCATCGCAGCGCCGTACGCACTCACGCCCTCCGTCGGGACGATGAGCCGGCCGTCGAGCGTCACAGAATTGTCTACTTCGCTGCTCTTAAAGTCGTGCCACATCGTGGCCCCCTCATTGGTTCGTGTTCTAGTTCGACGGTTGCTCTATCAAGTCTTGTTATTTCTTAAAGTCTAGCAAATAAGAGTCCGTAAGCTAGAGGCGTGTCCAACCTTTCCGCCGCCGACGCCGATCGCCTCGAAGAGGCGTGCGCGACGATCGCGGCCACGCCTGCTCGACTGCGGACCCTCCGCGTCGTCATGGACGGCGGCGACGTCACGGCCAAGGACGTCATGGACGCACTGGGCCTCACTCGGAGCGCTGTGGGCTACCACCTGGCTGCCCTCACCGAGGCCGGCATGATCCACGAGCGGCGCGCTACGCACCCCCGCGGCCGTGGCCCGATCATCTACTGGTCCGCAGACCGCGAAGCGATCCATGGACTCCGAGACACCCTGGCTAAACACCTGACATGACCCCCATCCCGGTGCCAACGATACATAATTCCTAGGACACCTGATTCACACTGTGCAGTGGTCCCCTAAAGGGACCACGGACAGGTACCCCGGTCTATCGCCCAGGAAAGGAGCGCCCGTGTCTGTAGGGGCCGCCGCTTTCAAGCAGTGGGCGGGCGCCGTCGACCTGCCCTCGGGTGCCCTCCCGCTGGCGCGCATGATCGGCCTGAACCGCACGACCGTGCAGGCGCAGCTCCTCCGCGGCCGCGTCCGAGAGACGACCGTCATTGCCGCCGCGCGCGCGGTCGGAGTCGAGCCCGTCGTCGCCTTGTCGAGCTTCGACGAGTACGACGAGCTGCACCGCGAAATGCGTCCGCCGTTGCCGGTTGAGATCCTGTCGCAGGTGACGCTCACAGACGCCTCGGTCGAGCTGCTTCGCCGCCGGAAAGCCACCTACGGCGACGCGATCGCCGCGGTGCACGTCTGGGAGGACCCGCCCCAGCCGGACGGGCTCAGAACGTGGATCGACGCCGTGGACCCCGGCCATATTCGCCGTGACCTCGCAGAACGCCTCGGCATCGCTCCCCCGAACCTGTCGGCGCAGATCACCGCTAACAAGATGCGGCCGCGCCACCTGGTCGAGGCCGCTCGCATTGCGAGCACGTCTCTCACGAGTGGCCTGGCCGTAGGCGGCGTCATTACGCTTCAAGAGGCCGGCTGGCCAGACGGTGCACGCGCGCACGCGCTGACGCACCTGTCGGCCGTCGCCCTCAACGACCTAGTGCAGGCGCGTCTCGCGGCCGCACAACGCGGGGCCCGACGCCTCGCAGCAGACAGCGCCGAAGCGCGCCGAATCGAAGAAACGCTGGGCTGACATGCTGACCGGATACCTCATCGCCGTAGTGCTCGCTGCTCTCGCCCTCACCCGGCTCCCCAGCGCGATCCGTGGCCGGAACATGCTCATCGCGTCCTCTGCGGCCGCGATCGTGCTCGCGTTCGCGCTCATCACCCCGGAGCTCTACGCCTCCCTCGACCGCTTCTCCCCCATTCCGAACCTGGTCGACCTGCTCGCCAAGCTCGCTCTGTTCACCGGCCTACTGCTCGCCGGAACCCAGGTCGCTCGGGCATGGAAGGCACCTCACACGCAGCGCCGTATCTCAGGCCTGCCCGGCGCCCTCGTGTTCCTCGGAGTGTTCGTCGCGGAGGTCGTCATCTTCGCCGTGGTGCACACCACCAGCTCAGCCCCCGACCTCGCGGACAATCTCTCGAGTCCGCTCGTCCGGCTCTACTCGACCCTGGCGACGGCCTATCCGGCCTACATCGCGGCGTTGCTGCTCCCCCACGTCCGTAAGGGCCTCAGCTCGTCTCAGGGCGCGACCAAAGCGACGTCGCGCTTCCTGTTCGTCGGCTTCCTCCTCGCTGCCGTGCGCTTCGCCCTCGGGCTCGTGACATTGCTTCTGCCGGCGACGTACTACGTCGGCCAGGTCGTCAGCGGCGTGGCCGCGATCTTCGTCGCACTAGGCCTCGCTACAGCGTTCTTCGCCCGCATCGGCCGCCAGCGCGCGGCAAGCCGGATGCTCAGGTAGCGGAGCGACAGATGAAATGAGGGCCGAGGTCATTTCACCTCGGCCCTCATGATGTAAGTGCGATTAGCTCGCAGGGTCTGTAATGGCAGGCAAGGGAACCTCTGCGGACAGCCCAGACGCCTTACTGCCGAATTTGCTTCGCAGGCTGTTCAGCTCGGTGTAGACCCTGTCCTCGCTCGTCGCCTTCGGGGCGAGGACGTAGGCGTCCGTCTGGCCGTCAGAGAAGGTGAGCTTTACGCGCCACACGCTTTCGGGCTGCCCCTCCGTCTCCTGGGAGATTGGCGAGAGCAGCTTGACGAAGCGAACGTGATCGAAGTTGACGTCGAGGAACTCATCCAATGGGTAGCCGTACGAGCCATGGGCCCTCTGCATGGTCAGGAACAAGATGCGTCTCCAATCCTTAGTTGAGGATCGGCAAGCACCGCCCCTCATCCATGATGGCGTGTCACTTACTGACTCCGAAGTCATCGTCGGCACTCGGCGTGGCGCGGGGGCGTTAAGGATGGATACAGCCCTAGGGTTGTGTCCATGTCAGACGCACGCCGGCCCCGGGGATCGATGATCGACCCGGTTACGCCTGGCTGGAAGATCGAGCGGGAGTCCCGCGACCTGATCGCCAGCATGGCTGCCTCAGCCGGCGTCTCCGCTTCCGTGTTCATCGAGGCAATGGCCGAGCACACGAAAGCCGAGCTGACCGCTCAGGGCATCCCCTCGTGGATGCCGGAGAAGGACCGTAGCGGGGAGCTGCCTATCAACACGGATTAACGAGAAAGGCCCCCGCGTTTGCGAGGGCCTAAAGCTCTTGGCTCGAACCTGACTCTGTTTGGCGACCGAACAGGTTTCGAGCTCCTTGGTAAAGAACCGGCTTCTCAGGGCCGGACCTTTCGCGTACCTCCCATCGGGGGATGAGTGGAACGGAGCCATCATAACTCGCACGTCTGCGCTTGCGCACCCCCATGTTCCCGGCGTGTCTGGGCACCCCGTGTCCCCAGAACGACCGACACGTCCCGAGCGGTCCCACCATGCCGGCCGACGGCGCCCATCGCGGCCCTCACAGGCGTTCTCCCGCCCCGGGGGTTCGTACCCACTGTCGGTGCCCGACGATGCCTACAAGGGCCTCCGCCTGCCGACGTCGCGCCGCGCATGGCTCAACCGGCTCTTGGCTGTTGTGATGACGCCGGCCGGCGACGCGCACCGCCGGCGCGTCTCGATCCGCCTGTCGACGTTCATGAAGTTCGCTGAGGCCGAAGCGTCCATGGCTGGCGCCCGAGACGGCCAAGGCATCACAACGTCGCACGACACCCTCGCCCGGATGGTGGGTATGAGCAAGATCACCGCCCGTCGCGCGAGAGCCCTCATGGAGGCCTTGGGCTGTCTGGCCACCGTCGAGCCCGGCCGCTACCTCACCCGCGTGGAGCGTCTGGCAGCCACCGCCCGGCACGGCGGGCAGCAGCTGCGCGCCGCATCCGTACGTGCCCTAACCATGCCGGAAGTCCATGATTCAGCTCTAAATGAGCACCTAGCTACCGCTTCACGGTTTAACCCCACCACCCACCCTCTTAACTCCAATCCAAGCCGCGGCAAGCCGCACTCGGAGCCCGCTCCGCGGGCACAGCAACGACAGAAGCGGGCGAAACTCGTCCCCGGGGCCGACCAGCCTCGACCACTCCCCCTGCAACGCCTCGCCGCCCGGCTGGCGAGCAGTCTTCCGTGGCTACCGAACGAGCTCTCCACGCTCCGCGTGCAGCGGATCGTGCACCGATCCGGCTTCAACGCCGACCGGTACAGCTACGCCGACCTTCTACACATCTGGCAGGCCGTCGACGCGGGCCTCGACCAGACGCCCAAGGACGCCGGTGACGTCACTGACCCAGAGGCATACCTGGTCGTCCGCATGAAGATCGCCACCGCTTATGCGCTCTGGCATCCGCTCAGGGCGTGACCGCGTCGAGTGGCCGGGCGTCGGCGTCGGGAGGCGGCGTTCGGAGCACGGGTAGAGGTCGCTGCGCGACCCCTACCCGGAGAACACGTGATGGGTCAGCCGACGTGATCCATGCCCCATGGGTAGCGCCGAGCACATCGCTGGCCGTTCTCGAATCCGAGCGGGAACGGCTGGGACGTCGACGAGTGAGGGCCTGGTCGGGACGAAAGTGGGTGTGAGTGCGCAGGTGTGCAGTGGGAAACGGAGCAGTTGGAGTCGTTGACGCTAACTGATCCGTTGGTGCCGTTGACTCTAACGGCTCCGTTGAATACGTTAGTAACTGATCCGTTAGAGCCGTTTCCATCTAGGAGGACCGATGACAGCCACGACGTACGCGCTGACTAACCAAAAAGGCGGTGTCGGCAAGACCACCTGCACGTACCACCTCGCTCGAGCCGGCTCCCGGGCCGGCCTCCGAGTGCTGGTCGTCGACCTGGACCCCCAAGGCAACCTCACGAGCTTCCTAAGCGCCACTGACGACGGCGAGCCCCTGCCCGAGGACACCGCCGGCCTCGCTGACGTCCTCAGTCGGACTGTCGACACCGAGCTCCGAGACGTCATCCTGCCGACGATCTGGGAGGGCGTCGACATGGCCCCGACCGTGGGTGAAGCTCTCGGCAGCGTCCGCGAAGAACTCACCATCGCCGGCGCCGGCCGAGAGAGCCGCCTGAAACTCGCCCTCGCTGACGTGCTCGACGACTACGACGTCGTACTGATCGACTGCCCGCCGAGCCTCGACCAGCTGACTGGGAACGGCCTCACCGCAGCCGACAGCGTCGTCGTCATCTCCGAGTCCCGCATGGCCTCAGCCAGCGGCCTCGCCAAGCTGCTCGACACCATCGGCCAGGTGCAGCAGTTCTACAACCCCGCCTTGACGATCGCAGGCGTCATCGTCAACAAGCACGAGGAGGGCACCCGGACAGGCCGGCACTGGCTCCCCGAGATTGAGTCAGCAGCAGAGGCACGCGGGTTCCCTGTCCTCCGACCCTTGGTGCCCAAGCGCACCGTGATCGGTGATGCCCCCGAGCTCAGCCGCGGCCTCGACCAGGGAGACGCCGACTCACGCGCCCTCGGAACGATCTTTGACGGCTACATGCAGACGCTCGCAGGGGCGAAGCGATGACCGCCCCGCAGCGCCGGAAGAGCGGCCTCAGCGCCCGCAGCCCGATCGCCCCTGCCACTGCGCCCGAGGTGACTCCTGTCCCTGTTCCCGAGCCGACGCCGGCGCCCGCCGCTCCCCCGGTCAAGCCGTCGGGTAAGCGCCCCAAAATGGGCTTTTTCGCCGCGTCCGAGGACGAGGCCGGCCGCATTCGAGCAGCCTGGCGCCACACCCTTGCTACCGAGGACGGCCACAACTCCCTGGCCCAGTTCGAGCGGTTCGCCGTCATGAAGCTGGTCGCAGAGCTCGAAGCCAAGCACAACGGCGGGGAGCCCTGGCCCTACGTCGCGGCCGGTGACATTCGCACCGGCCGGCCTCCCGGCGGCAACTGAGCCAACGGATCTAACTGCTCCGTTAGATCAGTTAGAGCCGTTTATTCGCAAGTGTTGTGAACTCACAACATTGGCCGTAGAATTGCTACATGGTCAGCAGTGGACGGCACCCGAAGAAGCCCATCGCTGCGGCGATCAAGGCTCTAGACGCCGACCTTTTTACCACTGAGGAAGTCCACAAGGGCCATCGCTGGGGCGTCGTGACGTGCAACGTCTGCGGCGACACGGTATCGGTTTGGTCGACCCCGAAGGTCCCCGAGAACAACGCCGCGGCGATCGCCAGGTTCGCCAAGACCCACACCGAAAAGCACTAGAGAGGAGAGGGCCAGATGCCTACTTTCGAGTTCACGGTCGCTCTCGACCGTGCCCCCGCCGATGACGACTTCGACCGCCTGTTCGACGCCGGACTCGACGACACCACCCCGGAGACCCGCGACGGTCGCGGCGTTCTCAATGTCGCCCGCGAAGCGGCGTCGATGAGCGCCGCAATCGTCAGTGTTGCGCGCGACGCTGCCAGCGCCGGCTTCCGGGTCGTCGACGTTGTGGACGATGACCTTGTCTCCCTGAAGACCGTCGCCCAGCGCACCGGTCGTTCCTACGAGAGCGTGAGACTCCTTGCCACCGGCAAGCGTGGACCGGGAGGTTTCCCTGGACCCTTGTCTGGCGACGGCTGGGCGCTCTACTCATGGGCGCTCGTATCTGAGTGGTTCGCGGAGAGCTATGGCGCCGGCGCCGCGCCAGCAGTGAGCCCCGATCAAAGAGTGCTTGCCGCCGCCGCCCTCATGCTGCGCGCCGCCGAGACCGCAGGGCCGGCCGCGGGTGAGCTAGTCGAGCTGGTCGCTCCAGCCGCGGCGCGGAGCACCGTGCCCGACCCGAGCAAGGAGCGGTCAGACGCGGTGACGTTCCTCACGGGACTATCGCACCCTCTCCATGGCCCACTGATCCCGGTTGCCAAGGCACCCATCATCTTCATTGCGGATTCAAAAGTGCAGCCGGACTTGGAGGCCGTGAAGAGCGACCCATGGTTTCTCGATGCAGGCACGGCAGCTTCTCTGGCTTCTCTGAGCCTGTGCATTCGCGTTGGGTGGGGCAGTATCCCGGGCGTCAGAGTGCGCAGCGACCATGAGGATGCCGAGGCAGACCAAGCGGGCGCGTAAGGGGCATAAACGGCACTAACTGATCCAACGGATACGTTGGCTCAGTTAGTGCCGTTGTCTATGAACTCTGGGGGAGACCACTCCTCGTAATCCGTCACCTTGATGATGACGAGCCACAGGACAGAGAAACGGTTCGACATGAGCGCCAGATCGTTCGCGACGCTCTCGACGGCTTCAAGGGGGAACTCTCTCTCAAAAGTCCTTTTCCCTCGGGTGCGGGTAGCGACCGGTGGGCCCTCACGAGGCGTCGTCCACTCGCCGTGCATTAGGTGGTTCCGGCTTTCCATAGCGACCTTCAAGGGCCCGGAGTAGCGCGTGAATAAGTCGCGCACCTGATCGTTGACCGGGCGCAGGCTCACCAGCTGTGTTCCGAGGTCGAGGAGGCGGCCGAAATTCATGCCGTTGGTGACAACCGCGCCGGCCTCCGAGTCTTCGTTAACGAGGGCGGAGACCACGAGTGCCAGCGTTCGCTCTGCTCGGGCGGCCCAGAAAGCTACCTCGCCCATCGCGATCAACTGCCCGTCGCTTAGGTCCGTGCCGCGGTCGCGCCTCCTGTGGGGGCGCTCCTCGCTCACGCGTTGACCCGGGGGAGCGTGATGGCGGCGCCCTCGGTGGCGGGGTGCCGGCCTAGGGCCCGGTAGACAGTTGCGCGGCCAACACCGAAGAGCTCGACGAGCTCGGCTACCGTGTGGTCGCCGGCGCGATGCAGCGCCACCATGTGACGCTCCTGCGCGGGCGAGAGCTTGGGCTTCCGTCCGGTCAGCTTGCCTCGGACCTTCGCCGTGGCCATGCCTTCTCGAGTCCGGGCCCGAATGAGGTCAGACTCGAACTCCGCCACCATCCCCAGCACGTTGAACAGCAGCCGGCCGACAGGGTCGGTCGGGTCGTAGACCGACCCGCCGAGATTCAGTCGCACACCGCAGCGCGTGAGCTCCGCAGCAATGTCAGTCGCGTCTCGCAACGAGCGGGCGAGTCGGTCGAGCTTCGTCACGACGAGGGTGTCGCCCTCGCGGCACGCTGCCAGCGCCTCCCTGAGGCCCGGGCGCTCCCGGGTGGTCCCGGTGTGACCCCTGTCGCTGTAGACGCGCTCCGTTGGCACCCCCAGCGCCGTCAGGGCGTCTCGTTGCGCGGCGAGGTCTTGGGCGTTGGTCGAGACGCGGGCGTAACCAATGAGGGTCGCGGAGGCCATGCGAGCAGTCTCACATGAGCCACCGTCACCGGACTCTATTTCGGACTGGTCAAACGGGACACCTGCTGCCCCGGGAATTCGGGGGAGGGGTGTCGCCCGTTGACCGTCTCGGTAGCCGATCCGGTGAGGCTTCAGCTAGCGTTCTTAACGGCCCCAGGCAGCGGCAGCTCCTTCGGCGAAGCCTTCTCGTGGTGCTCGGCGTAGAAGCTGCTCCGCGAGGGCTACCGTCGCGATTGCGGCCTCTCTCATATCCTCGAGTGTGCTCAAAGACACCAGATGGCTCTATCCCGCTGCCGCAATTCTCTTCACGGTGATTGGGGTGCTGTCGGCTATTTCGACTCTTTTCACCGGCATTCGATCTGCGCCTCTCATGCACGCCGTCGCAATGAATCGGCTGCTGCTGCTGCTATCTGTGGTGGGCCTTCTCGTTCTCGCAATCATTGGGCTGGCTCGACGTCGGAAGAGTGGGCGTCGGCTGCTGGTCCCTGTCAGTGCGGCGGCCGCGGCCCTGTTCCTGACCGTTCCATTTGTCGGAGGCATGAGGGCAGGGGAGGTCGTGGCCAACGCCGCCGAAACATCGTCGGATGGGATCACGGTGCTGTCCTGGAACACGGGTCAAGACGATGTCGCCTCAACAGCCATTCAGAATCTGGCTGTGGACTCAGAGGCCGATATTGTTGTTCTGCCCGAGTACTTTGGCACGGTCGCGAATGCGCAACTCGGTGAGTGGGCGTCGGACAACGGATTCCAGATTCTTTCGCGCGAGGCCTCGACATCGAGCGTCCTCATCAGCAACCGCTTGGGCGCGTATTCCGTAAGCACCGAGGATGCCCCTCCGTGGGTGGGATTTGTTGCTGTCCCGCAGGACACGCACAGCCCCAAGCTCGTTGTCACGCACGCTGAACACGCTCGTCTGTGGAGCGCGGGACTCTGGAACGAACACTTGAACTGGGTCGCATCGCAATGTTCAGATCCGAACGTGGTCGCTATTGGTGACTTCAACGCGACGAAGGAAAACCTCAGTGGAGGCATGCTGGGGGCCTGCAGCGACGGCGCCTCGTCTCTAGGACAAACGCAGACGGGCACCTGGCCGGCCTCGCTGCCCACTTTCCTCGGGGCTCAAATTGATCGGGTAATGACCGGCAGCGACTGGCATACGGCGTCGTTCTCAGTTGTGACCGGCTACGAGGGCCAAGGCTCAGACCACCGGCCCATCCTTGTGCGCGTGCAAAAGGGCGCCTCCCAATAGGAGACGCCCTTCTCGCCGAACTGACGATCAGTACGAGACGAACACGTTGGCGTTCAGGAACTCACGAGACTGCGTGCCGCCGGAGCCGTTGACGGCGACGATGGCGAACTTGTAGGTTCCAGCGCCCGGACGGGCGAAGGAGTAGGAACCACAGGCCTGCTTCTTGGACCCGATGATGCTGCCGTTCTTGATGAGCGCGACCTCGACACTGCTCAGGTTGTTGGCTGACGGGGTACCGCCTCCGGAGTTCGTCTTGCAGGCACCCAGGGTTACGATCGTGGCGTCAGCAGTCGCGTTGCGGTCGCTCCACTCGCGGCTCGTGAAGCCGGCTCGCACCTGGGTCACGGAAGAGCTGAAGGACCCTTCCGCTGCCAGAGCCGGGGACACGGCGACACCCGTCATGATGGCTGACAGGAGGGCAACGGCCCCCAGCTTCTTCTTGAATGACATGCGGTTCCCCTAGCTCAAATGGACTACCTCAGAGTTCGGTGTGAATCTGAGCGGGATCAACATATTCGGGAATAGGCGAATAAATCAATCGACAGGTCCCCCTGCTTAAGGGTGGTTTCTCTCCTCACCCGCTTTCGTGACACGCCTAGCTTTTCGAGACCGCGAGAACAAGGCGTAGCTCCGGTTGCTATCCGTGTCCGCAAATTCGGCCCCTAGGCTCACGCTCGAGCTAGAACCCGTGGAGGGGCGTTTGCTGGTAGTCCGGATGTCCGGCGACCGGTTTAAAACGAGGTTGTGAACTGGTGCGGGTTTCTATGAAGCTTGTAGACCGGGCGCCCGTTAGACGGTCGTTCATCGGGACACTATCCGCGTCCGTGTTTGGCCGACTGGGGTCAAGTGGCGCCTGGCCTGTGGATTCGCGTATACCTGTCCCGCAAAAATGCCCGGTGACGGGGGTCTAAACGCTACAGTCGTC
>NZ_JACYVL010000015.1:0-47962 GCF_014842245.1 Frigoribacterium sp. CFBP 13707 | reverse complement strand
TGCTCGTAGTTGTAGTGCTGCACGGTGCGCCAGAACTTGTCGCCACCGTCCCGGGAGTTACCCACACGCGAGACGCCGTCGACACGATTCACACCGTCGCTGCGGTACGCGTGCATGTCCTCCATGTACCCGCCTGCCGTCGTGGGGTCGACATGGATCGGGTAGACCCGGTCCGGGTCCGTCAGCCACGACCTGGCCGGCGTGAGCGTCAGGGTCCACTCGTCGCCGTCGGGCGCGACGGTCAGAGGCACCATCGCCTCCGCGTCCGTCCGCTTCCCCTCGACGCCGGACGAGTCGTACATCACCGGTGCAGGAATCCCGAAGACAACGGTCCCGGCATCGTCGGTGAAGACCACGGAGTCGTCGTCATCCACCGACGCGGTGAGCCCCGGGGCGGTCACGTTCCACGTCCAGGAGTCGTGCTTGGTCGAGGGCAGCTTCGCCAGGACGAGCTCTTCCTTGACCGCGCCGTCGGTGACCTCGTAGGTGAGGTCCGTGTCGGGGAACACGTCCGGGTACCGCACCGTGTCCAGGGCGCCTCGTGACCTCGTGGGGACCTGGTGCACGGCTTCGGAGTCCGCAGCACCGACGAGTTCCATGCCCAGCGTGTACCCGTCACGGGTCGCGGTGAACACATCACCGTCGCCGGCGGAGGCTGCGAAGACAGGGGCGAGGGGGTGCGCCTCAGGCTCGAGGGTGCCACCGCGCTGTTCGACGAGGTCAGTGTCGACAGCGTCGAAGGACCCGTCCGAGGCCTCGACGTTCAGGGGCTCGACACCGATGACAGCGGTCTTGGTCCCGTCGTCGTTCAGGTACACGTCCTGGAACTCGCTCTGATCGACCAGCACCGAATCGGCAGGATCGAAAGAGCCCTCGACCTCCGGGGAAAGGTTCGTCAGCTTGTCCGTGTCCTTGCCCTCAGGGGCCAAGTCGAGGTCCCCACCGAGACTGGGCTCGAGGTCACCCGTGGGCACCGTCGGCACCGCGGGGTCCACAGCGTCCGACGAGATCGCAGGCACTGACCCGTAGTCCGGGACGGGCTCCGCTGCGACAGCCGGAACCGCCACCAACAGCTCCCCCAGCAGCGCGAACGCCGCCACCGAACCCACAACAGCGCCGCGGCGCCCCCAAGCAGCAAACATGCCAGCCCCAATTCAGTCGGGCCACACGACCCGAGACAAAGCTGAGAATAGGGACAGAAGAGGCCTGGAATTCCATCAAATTTGCACTTGATCTCGCCGACGAAGAAGGCGGGGTTCAGATGAACTCTGGACACTGAGCGAAGTCCTGAGGACAAGGACCGAAGGCGCCCCGACAAAGGGGTATGTCTACCCACCACTTGTTACCCGACCGTTACTTCGACACGACACGTGTCGGGACGACTCCGAGCGCATCTCTGCGGCTGAGCAACGGAGACGAAGAGCAGGCTGAGGCCAGGAAGCTCGGAGCTCCCCTGGCGTCAGTCGAGCAGGCCGGCGCTGTACTGCCAGAGCATGTCGGCGGCCTCGGGGTCGAGTGCGTACGCCTTGACGCCGACGCGCGGGCGGTCCTCGGAGAAGGGCAGCGCCTCCTCGACGTCCTCGAAGTAGCGGCCCCCGACGCCCTCGACGAGCGGCGACGCGGCGACCAGCACCGAGGTCGCGGCGCCCTGCTCCGGCGTCTTGAACGCCGGGTTCGGGGTGCCGTCGGCGTCGCGCCAGCCGCGGTCGAGGATCTCCTGCTCGGGCATGTGCCGCTGCAGGGCCGTCATGATGCCGCCCGGGTGCACGGCGTTGGCGAGCACGCCCTCGTCGGCCCAGCGCTGGGTGACGCCGACCGCGAAGAGCGAGTTGGCGGTCTTCGACTGGCCGTAGGCCGACCACGGGTCGTAGGGGCGGCGCTCGAACATCACGTCGTCGAAGACGACGGGCGAGTAGTGGTGGCCGGTCGAGCTCAGCGAGACGATGCGTGACGGGGCTCCGGCGTCGTCCGCGCCGGCGACGAGGGCCGACTTGAGGGCGAGCGACAGGGCCATGTGGCCGAGGTGGTTGTTCGAGAACTGGAGCTCCCAGCCCTCGGGCGTGCGGGTCTCGGGCGTGGCCATGACGCCGGCGTTGTTCACGAGGGCGTGCAGCGGGCCCTGCCAGGCGTCGGCGAAGGCGGTGAGGGAGTCGCGGCGCTGCAGGTCGAGGACGGCGTGCCGCACCGTCTCGCTGCCGGTGCTGCGGCGGATGTCGGCCGCCGCCTCCTCGCCCTGCTCCGGGCGTCGGACGGCGAGGGTCACCTCGGCGCCGGCCCCGGCGAGGGCGCGCGCCGTCTCGAGGCCGAGGCCCGAGGCGCCGCCCGTGACGACGATGCGGCGGCCCGTGAGGTCGATGCCGTCGACCACCTCGGCGGCGGTCGTGGCGGCGGAGAACGGGGTGGTGAGACGTGTCATGCGGTGAACGGTAGCCCCGGGGTCTGTGGTTGAGGTCTGCGGCTGGCGTCCGTGGCCGGTCCGTGCTCGGCCCCTCGACGCCCGGGGGTCAGGCGGAGCGGCCGGCCCAGGCGTCGACCCGCTCGAGGACGCCGCGCTGGAGGTCGAGCGAGGCACGCCAGTCGCCCGGGCGCCGGAGTCCGTGGTCGGCGCCGGGCACGGTGACGAGCTCGAGGCCGGAGCCGCCCAGGCCCTCCGGCCGCCACCACGCGTCGACGTCGCCCCCGACCGCCAGGTGCTCGGGGCCGGCGGCGTCGAGCGCGGCCCGTACGGCCGGCTCGGTCGTCAGCGGGGTGAGCCACGCGCCCGGCAGCCCTTCCCGGAGCGCCCACGGCAGGCACCAGGTGCCGAGCGACTTCGCGACGACGTGGGCGGGCCCGGTGGCGCCGGAGGCGCGGGCTGCGTCGAGCGCGGAGCGCGCCTCGGCCGTGACGAACGCCTCCGGGTCGCCCTCGGCGGCGTCATCGATCGTCCACGAGACGACCTGCACGTGCCAGCCCCGCTCGGCGAGCAGCGCGACGGACCAGGCGAGCACCGGCGCCTGCGCGGTGTAGCCGGCACCGGGGAGCACGAGGGCGACCGGCGACGCGGCGTCGAGGCCGGTGGAGGCGGTGGTCGAGGTCACGGGGCGAGCCTAGGAGGCGGCGGGTGCTGCGCACGACCGGCACGGTCAGCGAGGATGGGCTGATGGTGCGGACGGAGGGGCGGGGCGGTCGCGCCCGACGGCGCCTCCCGATCGTCACGCTCGTCTGACTCGGCGCGACCCTCGGCGCGCTCGTCGCCCTGGGGTTCCTCGCCCAGTCGGTCCCGGCCGGACTGCTCCTCGGAGCACCGCCGGCGCTGGGCCTGCTGGGCAGCGTCGCCGCACTCCTCGACCGTCGCCTGGACCGGGAAGACCGAAGCGACTGGGCCATCGGGTCCGCCCTCTCGGGCTTCGTCGGCGTCGTGGCGCTGTACGTCGTCGTTACCCTCGTCGAGGCCGTCGACTGGACCGTGAACGGGCCTCCCGCCTGGCTGTGACCGGATCCACGGCCGCGAGGCACGGGCAGGTCGACCATCTCGTCGCCGCCGGGCCCCCCTCAGGCGGTGCCGGGCTCGAGCGTGACCCACTCCTCGTCGCGGAGGTAGCCCACGGCGTCGTTCGCCCGGAGGACGGCCTCGTTGTCGGCGGACCCTCCTGTGCGGAACCGTTCGACGCCGTCCGACGTGAGCTCGAGGACTGAGCCCGCCTTCACGGCGACACCGAGGCCCCGTCCTCGCTGGTCACGACGGACGACCGTGAAGTCCGTCTCGGCGCGGACGCCCTCGACGTCGACGAAGGTCATGGCTACCAGCTCTCCGGTGGGCAGGAAGGCTCCGAACGCGCGGCGCGAGGCGGAGGGCGTCGCCCGGGCTGCGTCGAGCGGTTCGTGACGCGTCGCCACGCCCCCGGGGTAGTCGCCGGCGGTCGCCGCGTCGAGCGTCAGCACGTCGTGGAGGTCGCCCTCGCTCAGCTCGCGCAGGGAGCCGACGACTCCGGCCACGAACCGCCGCAGCCGCTCCCGGTCGACGCGCGCGGAGTCCAGCTGTGCCCCGAACGACCGGGCCGTGACGTGCCACCCGCCCGCCTCGAGCTCCGCGCGCCGCGGATCGTGCAGGGGCATGACCATGCTCTCTCCCATGCCAGTCATCCTGGCAGGCGCGAGCGCCGGGCTCGGTCCGTCGGCTCGCTCAGGCCCCGGCGGGTGCCACGGGCTTCTCGAACCAGTGGTCGGCGTAGCGCTCGTCGTTGAACGGCGGCACCTCGACCCAGCCCTCGGCGCGGTAGAGGCGGATCGCCTCGACGAGCGTCGCGTTCGTGTCGAGCCGCAGCAGCGTGGTGCCGCGCTCGACGGCCCGGCGCTCGAGGTCGCGCAGGAGGCGGCGGCCGAGCCCCGCTCCCCGCACCGCCCCCGAGACCCACACCCGCTTGACCTCGGCGGAGCCGTCGTCGTGCAGCTTGAGGGCGCCGCAGCCGACGGGCTCGCCGCTCCGCGTCGCGAGCACGAAGAGGCCCTTCGGCGGGCGCATCGACGCCGCCGTGGTCGGCACGGCCGCGGCGGGGTCGTAGCCGACGTCGAAGCGGGCGTCGATCTCGGCGAGGTACTGCCCGAGGCACCAGACGGCCCTCGGGTCGTCGGGGTCGACCTCGGCGAGCTCGATCGCGGCGGGGTCGAGCACTGCGGGGTCGAGCGCTCCGGGGTCGAGCCCTGCGGGGTCGAGCGCTGCGGCGTCCGTGCCGTTGTCGGGAGTCGTCATCCGGCGATCTCAGCCGGCCCGGCGGTCCTCGCGGTGGCGAGCGACGAGGGCTCGCCCGTAGATCACCGCCGCGACGTAGTGCCCGATCAGCCCGAGCAGCAGCACGAACGCACTGACCAGGATCATCACCTGGCCCGCGACGTCCAGGCCCTCCGAGCCCGCGACTCCTCGCCACTGGTCGACGGCCGCGTGGCCGACGAGCAGCATCAGCAGCCCGACGAAGATCAGGGCGGTGCGCACCTTGCCGACGCGCGTGACCGGGAAGGGCGCGCCGCCGAAGCGCACCAGCGCGTACAGGCTGAGCAGCACGTCGGGCAGCAGGATCAGCACGACGACGGGCCAGTTGAGCAGGTCGCCCAGCGCGAGCGAGACCATCACGACGATCACCGTCAGCCGGTCGGCCACGGGGTCGAGCCACCGGCCGAGCTCGGACGTCGCGCCGGTGCGCCGCGCGACGAACCCGTCGAGGAAGTCGGTGAAGAACACCACGGCGATCACGAGCAGCGACGACCAGTAGTGCGCGCCGACGACGAGCACGACGAAGACGGGCAGCAGCAGGAGGCGCACGGCCGTGATCGCGTTGGGCACGGTCCGCCACTCGTCGGTGCGGAACAGACGGTCGACGAGCTGCACGACGTCCTCTCGGGTCACGCTCCCGACGGGCTGCCGGGGCGCTCCGATCCTACGGGGCGCGCCGCGGCGGGTGGGCGGGCGAGCGCGGGAGGCGCGAGCCCGGTCCGCGAGGAGCGCGGCGGCCAGCAGGGCGTGCTCCAGGATCGCTCCTCCACTCCGGAGTGGAACAGCCTCCCCCAGCGCCCCGCCCACCGCTCAGCGAAGGCGGCCGGTCGCCGTCCTCCCCGGCGGGCCGGCGCCGACCCGCCGGCGAGGACACGGACCCGCCGCACTGCCCCACCAGCGGCGGCTCAGTACCCGTAGTCCTGGAGGCTGCCGGGCGACGTGTCGCCGTAGAGGTACGCGTAGCAGAGCACGCTCCGGTCGCCCTGGCCCCAGCTCTGCTCGGTCGGCGTCAGGTAGAGGTACTCGACCTCCGACTCCTCCCACGGCAGCCCGATGAAGCCCTCGAAGGCGCCGTAGCAGAGGTCGTCCGCCTCGGCCGCGGTCGCCTCGTCGCCGGGGTACGCGTCGGCGTCGGTGAGCTCGTCCTGCAGGTAGACCTCGTTCTGGTGCTCCTCGTCGCACGAGCGGAGGTCGACCATCGAGACCTCCTCCGCCGTCGCGTCGGCGCCGCCGAACGAGAAGCAGTCGCCGACCGTGAGCTCCTCGATGCCGGTGTCGGGCACGGCGTCGGGGTCGATGCCCGGGTCCGACCCGGCCGCGACCTCGCTCGACAGGGTGTCGATGCCGCTGAGGACGGCGGCGGAGACGCCCCCGAGCACGAGCACCGACGCGGCGATGATGCCGCCGATGAGCAGGCCGCGGTTCCGCGGCTTCGCGGGGGCGGCGGGTGCCCAGGCGCCGTAGGCGGGCGCGGCGCCGTAGCCGCCGGGCGCGCCGTAGGGCGCCGCCCCGGGGGCGGCCTGCGGCACGTACGCGTTCGGCGCGGCCTGGCCCGCGCCCTGCCCGGCCCACGCCCCGGGCGGGGGCGTCAGCGTCTGCGCCGGCTGGGGGACGTACGGAGCGGGCGCCGGCGCCCCGAAGACGGCGGGGCTGGGGATCGCGGGAGGGGCGGCGGGGCGCTCCCGGGCGAACGGAGCGTCGGCCTCGGCCGGGCCCACCGCGTCGACCCAGCGCCAGACCGACGCGACGGCTGCGTCGGCGACGACCCGCGCCTCCGCGTCCAGGGGCACGGCCAGCGACTCGCGCGACCGCTGGTCGGGCGGGGTGACGCCCGAGGCGTCGGCGTAGAGGCCGGCGACGAACCACTCCCGGCCGTCGTCGGCGAGGTCGAGCCAGAGACGGTGGCCGAGGCGCAGGCGGAGGGCCGCACCCGGCGCGCGGGTGCCCGGGTACTCGCTCGCGACGTCGGTGAGCTCGAGCCCGGAGAACTCGTGGCGGAGGAGCGCCGCGACGCGCTGGTGCGTCGGCGGCAGGTCGGCATCGGCCACGGTGGTCCCCTTCGGCGGCGTCGTCGGGGTCGACCGCCTGAGNGCGACCAGGGGTCGCGGCGAGGCCGGGCGTCGGGCCGAGCGAGGAGGCGCGGGTCAGTTCGAGACCGTCTCCAGCGTCGGGTAGTCGGTGTAGCCGGTGGCGCCCTCGGCGTAGAACGTGGCCGGGTTCGGCTCGTTCAGCTCGGTGTCGCCCTGCCAGCGCGCGACGAGGTCGGGGTTCGCGATGACCATGCGGCCGACCGCGACGGCGTCGGCGTGGCCGCCGCCGACGAGCTCCTCGGCCTCGGCCTTGTCGGTGACGACGCCGAAGCCGCTGTTGAGCACGACGGGGCCGCCGAAGCGGGCCCGGAGGTGCTGCACGAGCTCGCCGCGGGGCTCCGCGTGCAGCACGCTCAGGTAGGCCAGGCCGAGCGGCGCGACGCCGTCGAGCAGGGCCTCGTAGGTCGCGGTCACGTCGGCGAGGTCGGTCTCGGCGACGTCCTGGATGTTGTGCATGGGCGAGATGCGCATGCCGACACGGCCGGCGCCGATCGCCGCGGCGACGGCCGTGGCCGTCTCGACGCCGATGCGGGCGCGGGCGGCGGGGCTTCCGCCGTACTCGTCGGTGCGCACGTTCGACACGGGCGAGAGGAACTCGTGCAGCAGGTAGCCGTTGGCGCTGTGCAGCTCGACGCCGTCGAGGCCGGCCTCGAGCACGGCGCGCTTCGACGCGGTGACGATGTCCTGCACGACCTGGCGGACCTCCTCGGTGGTCAGCTCGTGCGGCACCGGGTAGGCCGACTTGCCGCTCGGCGTGTGGATCTCGCCGTCGATCGCGATGGCGCTCGGGCCGACGATGCGCTCGGTGCCGGTGACCTCGGTGTGCGAGACGCGGCCCGCGTGCATCACCTGCATGACGATCGTGCCGCCGGCGGCGTGCACCTCGTCGGCGACGCGCTTCCAGCCGGCGACCTGCTCGTCGGTGACGATGCCGGGCTGGCCGGTGTAGCCCTTGCCCTCCACGGTCGGGTAGGTGCCCTCGGTCACGATCAGGCCCACGGTCGCGCGCTGGCGGTAGTGCTCGACGATCAGGTCGCCGGGCACGTCGCCGGCGTCGGCGCGCATGCGGGTGAGGGGCGCCATGGTGACGCGGTTCGCGAGGGTGAGGTCGCCGAACGAGGCGGAGGAGAAGAGGTCCACGGAGGGTCCTTTCGTCGGGGATGAGGACGGGGCGCGACCGCGGGTGCGGCGCACGGAGGCAGCGGCGCCCGCGAGGGCAACCGGAGGTGCGGGGAGGGCATTCCGCCGCGACGGCGCGGCGGCGGGACTCCCAGGAGGAGCGCAGGTTCGGCCGCCTGCAGTCAGCGGCAGGAGCGGAGGCGCGTCAGGCGGAGGGGCGTCAGGCGGAGGCGCGTCGGAGGGGCGTCACGCGTCGAAGCCGGTGCGCACCGCGGCGATGTCGTCACTGCCGTGGCCGCGATCGGACGCACGCCCGTAGAGGCCGGCCAGCGCCTCCAGCAGTCCGGTGTCGACGGGCGTGCCGTCGGCCGCCTCGCGCATGAGGTCGATGTCCTTCCGGATGCCGTCGAGGGCGAACTGCGCGGGGTACTCGCCGGCGATCATCGTCGCGCCCTTGACGTGCGCGTACTGGCTGTCGGACTGCCCGCCGGCGATGGCGTCGAGGAAGAGCCGGGGGTCGAGCCCGAGGGCCTGCGTCAGGGCGAGCGACTGCGCGGTCGCCGCCGTGATCGACGCGATCCAGGCGTTGGCGGCGAGCTTGAGCGCCGTGCCCTGGCCCACCTCGGTGCCGGCCACGACCGTCTTCGCGCCCATGGCGTCGAGCACGGGGGTCGCCCGGGCGACGAGGTCGGGGTCGCCGGCGGCGAGCATGACGAGCGCGCCGGTCTCGGCGGGCTTCTTCGTGCCGAGCATCATCGCCTCGACGAGCGGCACGTCGAGCTCGCGGGCGAGGTCGACGACCTGGGCGGTGGCGGCGGTGCCGATCGTGCTCGCCTGGACCCAGAGGGGCGCGTCGGCGGAGTGCCGGGCCCGGCCGCCCTCGCGGAGCACGTCGAGCACCGCGGGGCCGTCGAACAGCACCGTCACGACGACGTCCGCGTCGGCGACGGCCTCGGCGACCGTGTCGGCCACGCGGGCCCCGTCGTCGGCGAGTGGCTCGGCCTTGGCCCGGGTGCGGTTCCAGACCGTCACGTCGAAGCCCTCGCGGAGCAGCGTCCTGGCGACGCCGCCGCCCATGATCCCGGTGCCGATGACTGCGACGTGCATGCCCTGGTGCTCCTTGCCGGCGGCCGTCGTGCAGCCGCGCCGATGTGCGGGGGCGGGCTGGTGCACCGCCGAGGTGCACCGTACGCCGGGCGGCTCGGGGCGCGCCCGGGGCCGGGGGGAGGCGCGGGTCGGCCGCCGCGGGGAGCCGCCCCGGCAGGGCGGCTCAGTCGACCGCGTCCTCGCCCACCGGGTCGCGGCGGATCGCCCGCCGCACGCGCTCGACGACGGAGGGGTTCGGCGGCTCGTTGTACGTGCCGGCGAGCTCCTGGCCGCTGAGGCGCGCGATGGCCGCCATCACCTCGTCGGTCGCCTGGCGCCGGGCGCGGCCCGACTTCGCCTCGCCGTGGTGCGACAGGTCGATCGGCTCGCCGAACTCGACGGTGAAGCGGGTGAGGCGCGGAAGGGTGGAGCCGACCGGCTGCAGCTCCTGCGTGCCGGTCAGGGCGACGGGCACGACGGGGGCGCCGCTCGTGAGGGCGAGCCAGGCGACGCCCGTGCGGCCCTTGTAGAGACGTCCGTCGAGCGATCGGGTGCCCTCGGGGTAGATCGCGAAGGCGGCCTCCTGCGTCAGGCGCTCGAGCCCGAGGTCGAGGGCGTGCTGCGCGGCGGAGCCGGCGCCGCGCTCGACGCCGATGGCCCCGATGCCGGTGAAGAAGGAGCGGCGAAGCCGGCCCCGGAGGCCCGTGCCCGTGAAGTAGGCGTTCTTCGCGAGGAACGACACCTCCCGCGGGGCCATCAGCGTGATGACGACGCTGTCCATGAACGACAGGTGGTTGCTGGCGAGGATGACCGCGCCCCGCTTGGGCACATTGCGGCGTCCGACGACGCGGGGTCGCCAGAGGAGGCGCACGAGGGGCGCGAGGACAGCCCGGCTGACGAAGGTGAGCACGCTCCAGGGTGCCCGACGCCGCATGCCCCGCCGGGCATGCTCCCCGGGCGTCGACGGGCCGTGCGCCGACGGCGGGTGACGGCCGGGGGCGCGGCGGGCGAGGGGCGGGCGGGAGACGCGGGGCCGGCGGACCACCCGCGGCGGGTACGGCGGGTGTCCTCCTTCTGACTGATTGCGCGCCTCCGACGGACCTGTCTAGGCTCGTCGCGGGGATGCAGGTGCGCCGTGGGGGCGCACCGGGGGGACGACGATGACGCACGACATGCAGGAGCCGACGACTCGCGACGGTCAGGGGGCCGACGCGATCATCGCGCTGCCGGCCGGGCGTCTCCGGCGGGCGGCCTACGCCGTCGCGCCGGCGGTCTACCTCTACTACGCCGTGGTGGCGTCCGCCGGGGCCGCGGGGGCGGCCCGGGCGGACTTCGTCGCGGCTGACGTCGCCGTCGTCCTCTACGGCCTCGCCGCGGCGGTCGCCGTCGCGCTGCTCGTCACGATGACCGTGATCCGCGTGCGGGTCCGGCTCGGCCTGCCGCTGCTCCTGCAGCCGGTGCAGGCCCTGTACCTGAGCGCTCCCCTGGGCTGCGCCTTCCTGCTCTCGGCCGCGTACGTCTCCCGCCTCCACGGCGGCGGGTTCGCCGGGGGCTTCGAGGCGATGGTCGGGACGACCCTCGCGCTCGTGCTGCTCGCCCGACGCGTCTCCGAGCTCCAGCTCGGCTCCGCCGGCCCGGTCTCGGGGCCGATACGGGTGCCCGCACGGCCGACGCCGCGGGCCGAACGGACCGCACGGGTCGGGCAAGTCGGGCAGGTCGACGACCGCGTCGTCGTCGACGCCCGCTCCGCCCAGCACTGACGCCGACGCCGACGCCTCACGGCTCCAGCCGCCGCGCGGCACCGAGGGCCATCGGATCGACCCGGGCCCGCCCTGGCGCAGCGCGTCGCCAGCGCCGGTCGTCAGTGCCGGTCGTCGGTGCCGGTCGTCAGCGCCAGTCGTCGGGCGGGACGTCGTCGACGTAGGGGTCGAAGGGCGGCTCGTCGTCGTACGGGTACGGCTCGAGGTCGGGGGCGCCCCCGCTGGCCGGGACCGTCGTCGTGGGGCGCGTCGCCGGTCGTGACCGGGCGGGCGCGGCCCGGCGGGCCGACCCGGGCGCTGTGGCGGGCCGAGCCTCGTCGTCGACCCCGCCCCCTCCCCCGCCGAAGCTCGGGCCGGAGCTCGCCGGGCCGCGCTCGGCCGCCGCGGCGGCGGCCTCCTCGGGCGAGACGCCGGCCACGACGTCGAGCACCTGCTGGCCGTAGGTGTCGAGCTTCTTCTGCCCGACGCCGCTGATGCCGGCGAGCTCGGTCATCGACGAGGGCCGGGCCGCGGCGACGCCGCGCAGGGTGACGTCGCCGAAGACGACGTAGGCGGGCACGCCCTGGGCCTTCGCGACCCCGGCCCGCCACTGGCGCAGCGTCTCGAACAGCGGCACGTCGGCGGCGTCGAGGTCGGCGGCGCCGGCACCGGTGCGCGAGCCGCGCGACGAGCCGCCCGCCCCGCGGGCCGAGCGCGATCGGGGGGCCCGCTCGGGCTCCTTGCGGAGACGGACGGGCCGCGAGCCCGAGAGCACCTCGGCCGCGGCGTCGGTGATGAGCAGGGTGCCGTAGCCGTCGGGCGAGACGGCCAGCACGCCCTGGGCGAGCAGCTGGCGCACGACGCCCCGCCACTCGATCTCGCTCAGCTCGGTGCCGATGCCGAACGTGCTGAGCTGCTCGTGGCGGTTCTGCGTGATGCGCGGCGTCGTCTTGCCGAGCAGGATGTCGATGATCTGGCCCGCGCCGAACTGCTGGTCGCGCTCGCGCTTGAGGCGCACGATCGTCGACAGGAGCTTCTGCGCCGGCACGGTGCCGTCGAGCGACTGCGGCGGGTTCAGGCAGGTGTCGCAGTTGTGGCACGGGGTGCTCGCCTGGCCGAAGTAGCCGAGCAGCTGCACGCGGCGGCACTCGACCGTCTCGCAGAGCGCGAGCATCGCGTCGAGGTGCGCGCTGAGCTTGCGGCGGTGCTCGGCGTCGCCCTCCGACTGGTCGATCATGCGGCGCTGCTGCATGACGTCCTGCAGGCCGTAGGCCAGCCACGCGGTGGAGGGCAGGCCGTCTCGCCCGGCCCGCCCGGTCTCCTGGTAGTAGCCCTCGACCGACTTGGGCAGGTCGAGGTGGGCGACGAAGCGGACGTCGGGCTTGTCGATGCCCATGCCGAAGGCGATCGTGGCGACCATCACGATGCCGTCTTCACGGAGGAAGCGCGACTGGTTGCGGGCGCGCGTGCCCGCGTCGAGGCCCGCGTGGTAGGGCAGCGCGGCGATGCCCTGCTTCACCAGGAACTCGGCCGTGCTCTCGACCGACTTGCGCGAGAGGCAGTAGACGATGCCGGCGTCGCCGTCGTGCTCGGCGCGGATGAAGCGGAGCAGCTGCTGCTGCGGACCGTCTTTCGCCTCGATGCGGTACTGGATGTTGGGGCGGTCGAAGTCGGCCACGAAGTGCGCGGCGTCGTCGAGCTCGAGCCGCCGCGAGATCTCGCGGTGGGTGGTCTCGGTGGCGGTCGCGGTGAGGGCGATGCGCGGCACGTCGGGCCAGCGCTCGTGGAGCACCGACAGCTCGAGGTAGTCGGGGCGGAAGTCGTGGCCCCACTGCGCGACGCAGTGCGCCTCGTCGATCGCGAAGAGCGAGACCCGGCCGCGGTCGAGGAGCGACTTGGTGCTGTCGAGCTTCAGCCGCTCGGGCGCGAGGTAGAGCATGTCGAGCTCGCCCGTGACGAAGGCCTGCTCGACGGCACGGCGCTGGTCGGGGTCTTGCGTGCTGTTCAGGAACGACGCCCGCACGCCCACGGCCTCGAGGGCGTCGACCTGGTCTTGCATCAGCGCGATCAGCGGCGAGACGACGACCCCGGTGCCGGGGCGCACGAGCGCGGGCACCTGGTAGCAGAGCGACTTGCCGCCGCCGGTCGGCATCAGCACGAGGGCGTCGCCGCCGCCGACGACCTGGTCGATGATCGCCGCTTGGTCGCCGCGGAAGGCGTCGTAGCCGAAGACCCGCTGCAGCACCTCGACGGGCGAGCCGGCCCGCGCGGAGGCGTCGGTCGCGCTGCCGGAGGCGTCGGTCGGGCTGCCGGTGGCGGGGGCTGCGGAGGAGGGGGGAGCGTCGGTCACCAGGCGAGTCTAGGAGGCGCCACCGACGCGGTCAGCCGACCCGCGACTCCACCGGGTGACGCCCCGTGAGCTCGCTCGCGGGGGAGGACGCGAGCTCGCCCGACCTGTGGAACGAGCGCAGCACGAGCCAGGCCCAGAACGGCGTGCAGACGACCGTCACGGCGAGCGCGAGGGGGCTGCCGTCGCTCGACGGGGTGCCCGCGTAGGGCGCCAGGAGGAGGAAGAGGACCGTGTTGTTGAGCACGTGCGCGACGATGGCGGCCTCGAGCCCGCCGGTGCGCCAGGTCAGCCAGGCGGCGGTCACGCCGAAGACGGCGACGTCGAGCACGCCCCAGACGTTGTAGGCGTGCGAGAGGCCGAAGGCGACGGTGGGCACGACGATCGCGACGAGCGGCCGGGCGATCCACGACCCCAGCGACTGCATCGCGAAGCCGCGGAAGACGTACTCCTCCGCGCTGGCCTGCAGGGGAACGAGCAGGAGGATCACGACGACCGACCAGACGAGGGCGGCGGGCGGCGTCGTGACGGGGCCGGAGCCCAGCTCGTCGCCCGTGACCAGCGGCACGACGAGGTAGCTGAGCAGGACGGTGAGCGCCATGAAGGCGGCGGCCGGGCCCACGCAGCGGAGCAGCCAGCGCCAGCGGAGGCGGCCGGCGACGCTCGAGAGCTGACCCCAGCCGCCGAGCCCGGCGAGCTTCGTCGCGAGCAGCACGGAGGGCAGCATGGTCGCGATCGAGCCCAGCGTCGCGAGCATGACGAGGGGCTGGGAGGCGTCGAGCGGGTCGCCCTGGAGGCCCTCGGCCAGGCGGGAGGCGGCGTCCGCTCCCCCGGCCGCGGCGACCACGGCGTAGAGGGCGAGCACGACGACGTTCGACGCGACGACGTAGAAGACCGTGCCGAGCAGGAGCGCCAGCAGCGGCCGGTACCAGCGGTACGTCGGCAGGGTGCGGAACAGGCGGTGGTAGGCGACGGTCACGGGGTCGAGGCTAGCCGGGACAGCTGCGACGCCGGACGGCCCGGCCGCACCGTGGGGTGCGACCGGGCCGTCCGGGTCGAGCTGTGCGGGGGGGCGTCAGTCGGTGGTGCCGACGGAGGCGGTGCGACGGCGACGGAGGCGCGTGGCCGTGACCACGCCGGCGCCGGCCAGCATCAGGGTCAGCGCGAGCGCCAGCCCGGTCATCGCGGCGTCGGAGCCCGTGTAGGCGAGGTCACCCGAGGCCGTGACGCGCGTGGGGCGGGTCGACGTGCCGGTGCCCGCACCCGTCCCGGTGCCCGCACCGGTGCCCGCTCCGGCCCCGGGGGCGGGGACGGCGGGGTCGGTCGGGGCCGGGGTCGGGTCGACGACGACCGGCTCGGCGGCGGCGGCGAGGACGACGGGCACGTCGACGACCGTCCCCGTCCCCGCCACCGTGACGCGCAGCTGACGCACGACCGGGCCGGCCGTGGGGGCCGTGACGCCGGCGGGCACCGCGAACGACAGCGTCGCGCGCCCGGTCTCGTCGCCCTTGTCGACCACGGTGCGGTCGATCGGCTGCGAGGCGAGCTCGACGCCGTCGAGGCTGACCGAGACGGTGCCCGTCTCCGGCCCGACCTGCGAGCTGAAGAGCAGCGACGAGAGCGACAGCGTCACCGTGTCGCCGGCCGCGAAGCCGGCCTCGGGCGACGGGGTCGCCGTGACGCCGACCGAGCGCTGGGTGAAGTCCGGCGTGGCGACGCGGGCGGGCGAGCCGGCGGGCACGGTGAAGTAGTCCACCTGGGCCTGCAGGTCGACCTTGCCGCTGTCGGCCGCCGAGCCGGTGTTGAAGGCGGTGAAGTTGTCGCCGCCCGACGACAGGAACGAGTTGACCGTGACCTTGTACGAGGCCGCGCGGTCGAGCTCCGCGCCGTTCAGCGTGATCGTGCGGATGCGCTCACCGGAGGCGGCGGCCGGGTCGTACGTGTAGCTGAGGCCCTTCGAGACGCCCAGCTTGAGGAACGGCCGCGACGACCCGGCGGGCTGCCACTGCTGCTCGAGGGCCTGCTCGATCTGCGCCCCCGTCATGTCGACGACGATGAGCGTGTTGGCGAAGGGCTGCACGGCGGCGGCCTCGGCGAAGGTCAGGTTGCCGGCGGGGTCGCTGGCGCCCGCGGAGGCGTAGCGCAGGTCGGCACGGAGGCCGCCCGGGTTCATGAAGGCCATCTGCGACCCGTTGCCGACCGTGGCCTCGAGCTGCACGTCGGCGACGAAGTTGCCGAGGGTCGACTCGCCTCCGCGGTTCTCGGTGCCGTCGGACTGCACGGCGCGGGGGAAGTCGGCGGTGATCTCGCCGACCTTCTTCGCGCCCTCGACCGCGGCGACCGCGACGGCGTCGCTGACGATCTTCGCGACCTCGGGGTCGGGCGTCGCCTTCTGGTAGAGCGGCAGGAGCTCGCTCGTGACCGTCGTGGCCTTCGTGTCGGCGTCGAACGTGATCGCGAGGTGGCTCAGGTTCGCGCCGTAGCTGCCGGTCTGCACGACCGGGCGAGGCGTGGTGCCGCCGGTCGGCACGACCGAGAAGTTGTACGACTGGTGCGTGTGGCCCGACAGGATCGCGTCGACCTTCGGCGAGACGTCGGTCGCGATGCGCGCGAAGTCGCCGCCCGCGTCGAGCGCCGTGCCCGACGAGTTGCCCTCGTGCACGAGCAGCACGAGCACGTCGGCCTCGCCGTTCGCGGCGGCGCCGTCGCTGAGGTCGTCGGCCACGTCGTTGACGCTGTCGACGATGTCGCCGAAGGTGAGGCCGGCGATGCCGGACGGGCTGACCAGCTCGGGCATCAGCTCGGTGATCGCGCCGATGTAGCCGACCCTGACGCCGCCGACGTCCTTGACGAAGTAGGGGTCGTAGGCGTGCGAGCCGTCGGCCCGGAAGATGTTGGCCCCGAGGTAGGGGAAGTCGCTGGCGTCGTCGACGCGGCCGTTGAGGTCGTCCTGGCCGCGGTCGAACTCGTGGTTGCCGAGCGCGCTGACGTCGAGGTCCATCGCGTTGAGCGCGTCGAGGGCCGGCTTGTCCTCCTGGATGAAGGAGGTGAAGGTCGAGGCACCGATGTTGTCGCCCGACGACACGAACGACGTGTTCGGGTGGGTCGTGCGGAACTGGTCGACGAACCCGGCCATGACGGCGGCGCCGGCGACCGGCGAGGCCTCCTGCGCGATGCGGCCGTGGAAGTCGTTGATGCCGAGGATGTCGATGGTTGTCGGGGCTGCCTGGGCCGGGACGGCGGCCACGAGACCGGCGCCGAGGGTGGCGACGGCGACGAGCGAGAGGGCGGCGCGACGGCGACGACGCGGCGCTCCCGTCTCGGCCGGAGGTGCGATGGGGTGACGGGGGCGCATGTGCGGTGTGTCTCCTGGTGTCCGTGCGTGATCTCAGGCCCGCGGGAGGTGCCCGGGGCGGCCCGCCCCTCGGACGAGGGACAGACCCGACGAACATAAGATCTGGCTGGGAGCCGCACAAGGCTCCGCACACGTTCGTCACGTGCTGTTAACGCGACGGTCGTCGTCCACCCCCACCGCGCCTCCGGAGGTCCCGTTGCTGTCCGTGCTCCTCGGCCTCGCCGCCGCCGTCGCCTACGGCTCGGGCGACTTCCTCGGCGGTCTCGCGGCGCGTCGCCTGCCGCCGCTCCGCGTCACGGCGATCTCGGCGGCGAGCGGCCTCGCGCTGCTGCTCGTGCTGCTCGTCGTGGTGCCCGGCACCCCCTCCGGCGCCGCGGTCGGCTGGGGCGTCGCGAGCGGCGTGGCCGGCGCCGCCGCCATCGCCCTGCTCTACGCCTGCCTCGCGATCGGGCCGATGAGCATCCTGTCGCCGCTGACCGCCGTGGTCTCCGCGATCGTGCCGGTGGGCGTGGGCCTGCTGCAGGGCTCGCGGCTCGGGCCGGCCGGCTGGGCGGGCATCGCGCTCGCCCTCGTCGCGGTGGTGCTCGTCGGGTTCGTGCCCGACGCCTCCGCCCCGAAGCCGACCGCCGCCGGCCTGCTGATGGCCCTCGCGGCGGGCGTCGGCATCGGCGTCGTCCTCGTCTTCCTCGACCAGACGCCCGCCGACTCCGGCCTCGTGCCGCTGGTCGCGAACCGGGTCACGAACGTGGTGCTGACCGGAGGCGCGGTGGCGGTGCTCGCCCTGGTGGCGATCTCGAGGCGGCGGTCGCCGGGCGTGGGAGGCGCGGGTCGAGCAGGAGGCGCGGGTCACGCGCTGCCGACGGCTCACGCCTCCGGCACGGCCGGGCCGGCAGGCGTGCCGTCGGTGGCCCGGGGCCTCGCCCCCGCTCTCCGCCTCGCCCTGCTCTGCGGCGTGGCCGACGCCGGGGCGAACGTGCTCATCCTCCTCGGGCTCCGGCTCGGCGACCTCACCGTGATGAGCGTGCTGACCGCGCTCTACTCCGCCGTGACGGTGGTGCTGGCCGCCGTCGTGCTGCGGGAGCGGCTCACCCGGTCGCAGGTCGTCGGCCTCGTGCTCGCCCTCGCGGCGGCCGTGCTTCTCGCGCTCGACTGAGAACGGCCCCCGTCGACGTCGACGGCCCGCCCGCTCAGTCCTCGATGAGCCGCTTGCCGAGCACGACGACGTCCTGCCGCTCGTAGCCGAGCGCGCTCCACGCGGCGAGCGCGTCGTCGTTGCCCGACCGCACCATCAGCTGCAGCTTGGGGCAGCCCGCCTCGGTGAGCAGCCGCTCGGCCTCGGCCACGAGCGCGCGGGCCCGGCCGCCGCCGCGGAGGGCCGGGGCGACGGCGACGTAGTAGAGCCAGCCGCGGTGGCCCTCGTGACCGGCCATGGCGGTGGCGACCACCGCCTCCTGCACTCCCCCGTCGGCCGTCTCGACCCGCTCGGTGCCGACGAGGAAGAGCTCGGGCTGCACCTGGAGCTTGCGCTCGATGTCGCGGCGCGGGTCGTTCCACGGGCGGGTCAGGCCGCACTCCTCCCACAGGGCGACGACGGTCTCGGTGTCGGCGGGGGCGAAGGCGCGGATCTCCATCGGTCGAGCCTGCCAGACCGCGAGCGGCCCGGCGGCCCGGCGGCCCGGGGCCTCGGCGGAGCAGGCAGGAGTCGCGGGTCGAGGCCCGCCCGGAGGCCCGGTCGTAGGATGGGCCGTCTGCCCCGCCGACCCCGAGGAGCCCGTGTGACCCGAGCCGACCCCCGCCGCCGCCTGGCCGTGCTCGGCTCGCCGATCGCCCACTCGCTGTCACCGAGCCTGCACGCCGCGGCTTACGAGGTGCTCGGGCTCGACTACGACTACGGCCGTGCCGAGGTCGCCTCGGGCGAGCTGCAGGGCTTCGTCGACGGCCTCGACGCGAGCTGGCGGGGGCTCAGCCTCACGATGCCGCTCAAGCGCGAGGTGCTGCCGCTGCTCGACACCGTCTCGCCGCTCGCGGCCCTGCTCGGCGTCGCCAACACCGTCGTCATCGACGACGAGGGCCGCCGGCACGGGCACAACACCGACGTCGACGGCATCGTCCGGGCCGTCGAGCGCCGGCACGACGTGCGGCCCGAGTCGGCCGTCATCCTCGGCGGCGGCGCGACGGCGGCCTCCGCGATGCACGCGGCCTGGCAGCTGGGAGCCCGGTCGTTCTCCGTCCACCTCCGCAGCCCCGGCCGCGCCGGCGAGCTGACCGCCCTCGCCGCGGAGCTCGGCGGCGACGTCGTCGTGGCCCCGCTCAGCGAGCTGCCCTCCATCGGCCCCCTCGACTTCGTCGTCAGCACCCTGCCCGCCGGCGCGGCCGACGACCTGCCGCTGCGGCCGCGGAGCTCGACGTCGGTGCTGTTCGACGTCGCCTACGACCCGTGGCCGACGCGCGCCGCGAGCGCCTGGGCGGCGCAGGGCGGCGTCGTGCTCAGCGGGCTCGACATGCTCGTCGAGCAGGCGATCGGGCAGGTGCGGTTGTTCACGGGGGGCGCGGCCGACGAGCCCCTCCCCGACGAGGGCGCCGTGCGGGCGGCCGTCCGTGCGGCGGCCGGGCTCGAGGCGGAGCCGTCGGGCGCCGCCGACCGCGGCGACCACCACGAGCACGGCGACCGCCACGACCTCGGCGGCCGCGGCGACCGGGCGGTGGTCTGACGTGCGTCCCACCCCGCAGCCCGTCGCCCTGCGCTCGGTGACCCTGGGCGACGGACGCCCCGCCGTCTGCGTGCCGCTGGTCGGGCGCACGGCCGCCGCGCTGGAGGCCACCGCCGTCGAGCTCGCGGCCCTGCCCCGGGGCGTGGTCGACGTCGTCGAGCTCCGCCTCGACTACCTCACCGCCGTCGCCGACCACGACCGCGTGCGGGAGGCCGTGGCCGCGGTGCGGCGGTCGCTGCGCGACGACGTCCCGCTGCTCGCGACCTTCCGCACGAAGCAGGAGGGCGGCGAGCGCGACATCACGCCCGACGCCTACGGTGCGCTGCTCGACGCGGTCGTCGCCCTCGACCCGGCCGAGCGCCCCGACGCGGTCGACGTCGAGATGTACACGCAGCCCGACGTGCGCGAGCACCTCGTCGACGCCGCGCACGGCGCGGGGCTCCGGGTCGTCATGTCGTCGCACGACTTCACGGCGACGCCGCCCCGCGCCGAGATCGTCTCGCGCCTCGTCGAGCAGCAGGAGAACGGCGCCGACGTGGTCAAGCTCGCCGCGATGCCGACGTCGCCCGCCGACGTGCTGACCCTCTTGGCGGCCACCGACGACTTCCGGTCGGGGCCCGGCCTGGTGCCCGCGGTGACGATGTCGATGGGGCCGCTCGGCGCCGTCTCGCGTCTCGCCGGCGAGACGGTCGGCTCGTGCCTGACGTTCGGCGCGGTCGGGGCGACGAGTGCGCCGGGGCAGCTCGACGCACGGGCCCTCGGCGCCGCGCTCGACCTGCTGCACGGGGCCTGACCGGGGCGGGGCGACCGGGGGCGCTGCTGGTCGAGGTGATCGGACCGACCTGCCCCGCGCCTCCCCCAGATCGAGGGTCGACCGCGTGGTCTGCCGCCGCGTCGGGAGAGGCGAGGCCTCCGGCGGACCCGACCTCGGCTCCACCACCGGGAAACGAGCGACGGGCGTCGCTCAACAGGAGTCTCGAGGCCGAGGATCCGCCGGAGTGACCCGAGGTTACCTCGCCGCCCGACCTGTCTCGGCCCGTCGTCCCCCGTCCACCCGGGTGACGCTCAGCCGGGGCTCGGCCCGCCCGAGGGCTGCCCACAGGCCCCGGAGGGGTGAGGAGCGCTCGACGAGATCGTGACGGAGGAGGCGCGGGGTCAGTACCCTTCAGGCACCCGGAGCAGAGGCTCCGGCTCACGAAGGAGAACCCATGAGCATCGGCGGCGGAATCGCCTTGATCGTGATCGGCGCGATCCTCGCGTTCGCTCTCGACTTCCAGGTCGCGGGCATCGACATCCAGCTGATCGGCTACATCCTGATCGCGGCGGGCATCATCGTCACGATCCTCGGGCTCGTCTTCGCGACGCGTCGTCGCCAGGTGACCTCGACCTCGCGCAGCGCGGTCGACCCGGTCAGCGGCGAGCAGGTCACGCGTCGCTCGACGCGCGACGACGGCGGCCCGATCGTCTGATCGACCCCGCACGACCCCTCGACGGGCCGCGTCCCCTCCCGACCCTCGTGGTCGTGGCGGGGTCGCGGCCCGTCGCTCGTGGGGGGAGGCGCGGGCGGGCGCCGAGTGGTCACGAACTGCGCTCCGCAGCGGCCGGGAGCAGCAGTTCGCGACCACTCGCCGGGCGAGGTCGTGCGCCGGGCGGAGACAGGCGGGAGGAGACAGGCGGGAGGCGCGGGGCGGGTAGCGCCGGTCAGCCGACCGTGGAGCGCAGCGTCGACGAGCCGTCGGGCAGGCGTCGCACCTCGATGCGGTCGGCGATGCGCTGCTTGAGCTCGTCGACGTGGCTCACGATGCCGATCACCCGGCCGGAGTCGGAGAGGCGGCCGAGCTCGGTCATCACGGCGTCGAGCGTCTCGGGGTCGAGCGAGCCGAACCCCTCGTCGACGAAGAGCGTGCCGAGCTCGAGGCCGCCCGCCTCCGCCTGGACCACGTCAGCGAGCCCGAGCGCGAGGCTCAGCGAGGCGTAGAAGGTCTCGCCGCCCGAGAAGCTCGCGGGGTCGCGGGTCGTGTCGGTCGACGCGTCGCGGATCGCGAGCGCGAGGCCCGTGCGCCGGGAGCGGGAGCCCTGCTCGCGCTCCTCGGAGGCCTCGAGCACGTATCGACCGCTCGACATCACCCGCAGCCGGGCGTTCGCGGCCGCGACGACGTCGTCGAACCGACGGAGGAGCACGTAGGTGCCGAGCGTCACCCCGCGGACGTTGACGGTGCCGGTGGCGCCCGTGAGGTCGGCCATCCGCACGACGGCCCGCGCCTCCTCGGCGACGGACTCGCCCGCGGCCTCGGCACGTCGGAGCGCGGCGAGTGCCTCGGTCGCGCGTCGGGCCCGGTCGGCGGACCGCCCGGCCGCGTCGGTGGTCGCCGCGAGGTCCACCTCGGCGACGCCGAGAGCCCCCTCCGCGGCCGGGACGCCGACCTCCTCCTCACCGGTGAGGGCGGCGATCGCCGGGTCGGCCAGGCCCGCGCCGACGACGGCCAGCTCGGTGTCGTGCCCCGCGACCCGACGACCGAGGGAGTCGCGCTCCGGGCCGGGCAGGACCGCCGCGGCGGCGGCGTCGGCCGTCGCGAAGCCCGAGGCGGCCAGCGCGTCGGCGAGCTCGACGCGGCGCTGGTCGTGCGCGACCCGGGCGACCTCGGCCGCGCGGAGGGCAGAGACGAGACGATCGGCGAGGTCGGCGCGACGGGTGAGGAGGCCGACGCGGTCGGCGACGGTGCCGGGCGCGCGCTCGGCGTCACCGTCGGCACGCCCGTCGGCGCTCCCCTCGGCCCCGGCCACGGCCTCGGCGACGAGCGCCTCGTCGTCGGCGAGTCGGCGTCGATCGCCCTCGAGCCGCTCGGCGCGGGTGGCTCGGAGCGTGCGGGTCGTCTCGGCCCGGGTGCGCAGCGCGTCCGCCTCGCGGTCGTGGTCGTCCAGCGCCCGCTCCGCGGCCCGGGCGGAGGCCACGGCGGCACGGGCGCGGTCGAGCGCCTGCTCCGCCTCGGTGACGGCCTCCCGGGCCCCGGCCTCGTCGAGGTCGCCGAGCCCCGCCACGGCGACGTCGAGACGGGCACGGGCCGCGGCCGCGGCGGCGGCCGCGTCGCGCTGCCGCTGCCCCGCGGCGCGGGCGGAGAGGGCGGCGGCCTCCACGTCGTCGTCGGTCGGGTGGTCGTCGGTCGGGGCGGCCGGGGCCGGGTGCTCGATCGACCCGCAGACCGGGCACGGCTCTCCGGCCTCGAGCGAGAGCGCGAGCTGGCCGGCCGTGCCGGTGATCTGCCGACGACGGAGCCCGGCCTCGAGGTCGGCGGCGGCCAGCGCCTCCGTCGACCGGTCGGCGAGGAGCTCGTCGAGCCGCGTCGCCTCCTGCCTCAGGGCGTCCGTCGCGAGCACGGCGGCGAGCTGCGCACGGGCGTCGGCGACCCGGCGGGCGACGGCGGGCTCGTCGTCGGCCGACCGCCGGGCGGCATCACGAGCGGTGACCAGGGCGGCCCTCGCGACGGGGTTCTCGGCGAGCTCGGCGTCGAGCGCCGCGAGGTCGACGTCGACCTGCTCGAGCGCTCGGCCCGCGTCGAGCAGCTCGGCACGACGGCCGGGCAGCCCCCGCTCGACGGCGGCGACCCGGCCGAGCACGGCGAGGTCGGAGCGCAGGTCGTCGCGGTGGGCCGCGACGGCGGCGGCCACCTCGGGCAGCGTGGGGGCCTCTCCCCCGTGGCTGTCGAAGCTGTCGAAGCCAGCGGTGCCGTCGGTGCTGTCCGCGCGCTCGGCCGACGACCACGCCCCGGTGACGAGCACCAGCCCGGGCACGGACTCCAGCTCGGGGTCGGCGTCCGTCGCCGCCTCCCGCGCGTCGACCAGCGTCGTGCCCGCCTCCGCGCGCACGGCCTGCGCCGCCCGGAGGCCCCGGGCCGCTCCGGTCACCGTGTCGGCCCGGCCAGCGGCCTCGAGGCGCGACCGGGCCTCGTCGACCGCGACCGCCGCCTCCGTCAGGCGGGCGCTCCGGGCCTGCAGGTCGGCGCGGAGGTCGAGGGACGCCCGCAGACGGCGCTGCTCGTCGAGGCGACGCCGCGCGTCGTCGTGCACCCGTCGAGCCGCGCCCCGCCGCTCGGCGGCCGCGTCGGAGTCGCGGACGAGCGCTGCGAGGACGCCGTCGACGGTGGCCGGGAGACCCTCGGCGCCCTCGGCGGGCTGAGCCCCCGAGTCGCCCGAGTCGCCCCCGGCACCCGCCCCGACCGGGGCGGCCTGCCCGGCGAGGGCCGCCTCCAGCGCCGCTCCGACGACCGGGTCGTCGTCGGCCCCGACCGCCTCGCGCAGCCGGGCGACCGCGAGCTCGACGCCCCGGTCGGCCTCGGCGACGGCCGCGTGGGCCGCGCGCCGCCCCTCGGCCAGGCGGGCCGTCGTCAGCTCGTAGATCTCGGTGCCGAAGAGGGACTGCAGCATGCGCCGGCGGTCTTCCCCCGACGAGCGGAGGAACGCCGCGAACTCGCCCTGGGGCAGCACGACCGTCTGCACGAACTGCTGACGGGTCAGGCCGAGCACCCGGCCGATCTCGTGCCCGACCTCCTGTGTGCTGGTTGACACCACCTCGCCGTCGACCGCGTCGGGCGAGGTCAGGCGGACGAGCGTGGCCGTCGCGTTCGCCGGCGTCGTGCCCGTGCCCCGGCTCTTCGGCCGCTGCCACGCCGGGCTCCGGCGGATGCGGTGCACCCCGGCCGCCGTCTCGAACACGAGCTCGGCGAACGGCTCGACGTGCGCCGCGGCGTGGTGGCTGCGGAGGCGGTCGCGGCTGGCGCCCTCGCCGGCGAGCTGCCCGTAGAGGGCGAAGACGATCGCGTCGATGACGGTCGACTTGCCGGCCCCGGTCGGCCCCTCGAGCAGGAAGGTGCCCGAGGCGCCCAGCGCCGCGAAGTCGATGGAGTGCTCGCCGGCGTAGGGGCCGAGGGCACGCAGGGTCAGCCGGTGCAGGATCACTCGCTGCCCTCGCTCGCCCTCGCGGCCTCGTACGCCGCGCGCACGACGGCGAGCTCGGCGTCGCTGGCCGGGGCCCCCGAGGCGAAGGCGACGAAGTCGGCCGCGACCTCGACGGGGTCGGTCTCGGCCGTCACCACGCGCAGCCGGGGAGAGTCGACGGCGCCGACGGGCGTGTGCAGCACGGCGAGCGCGTGCGGGAACCTCTCCCGGACGCGCGCCCACAGGTGGTCGGGGTGCACGGGGTCGGTCACGCTGACCCGCAGCCAGGCGTCCACGAGGTCGTCGTGCCGGCCGTCGAGCAGATGCTCGAGGGTGTCGGTCACCTCGGCCAGACGGCGCGGCACGGGTGCGGCGACGAGCTCGACCTCCACCGTGCCGTCGGCGGCGAGGTCGACGACGGCCGTCGACTTCACGTGCCCGACCTCGCCGAACGAGAAGGCCAGGGGCGAGCCCGAGTAGCGCAGCACCGGGTGTGACCCGGCGGCGGCGCCCACGCGCTGGGCGCCGTGCAGGTGGCCGAGGGCGACGTAGTCGACGCCGTCGAAGACCGCCGAGGGCACCACGTCGACCCCGCCGACGCGGATGTCGCGCTCGCTCTCGCTCCGCTCGACGACGGCGCCGCCCGCGACGAAGGCGTGCGCGACGACGACCGAGCGGGTGCCGGGCCGCGTCGCCAGGTCGGCCCTGACCCGGTCGAGCGCCGCGCCGACGACGGCCTCGTGCGACCGGGCGAGGGGCCCGTCGGCGCCGTCGGGCGCGAGCGCGTGCCGCACGGTGTCGGGGTCGAGGTAGGGCAGCCCGTAGAAGGCCACGGGCCCGTGCGCGTCGTCGACGACGACCGGCTCGTCGAGCCGGTCGACCCCGGCCAGCACGTGCAGGCCCGGCCGCATCAGCTCGGCGGCGAAGCCCAGCCGCGCGGCGGAGTCGTGGTTGCCCGGCGTCACGACGACGACGGCGAGCTCGCTCAGCCGTCGCAGGGCCGAGCCGAGGAGGCGCACGCTGGGCACCGAGGGCACGGCCCGGTCGTACACGTCGCCCGCCACCACGACCACGTCGACCGCGCGCGCGGCCACGAGGTCGACCAGGTGGTCGACGAAGGCGGCCTGGTGCTCGAGGAGGTCGACGCCGTGCAGGGTCCGCCCCAGGTGCCAGTCGCTCGTGTGCAGGATGCGCACGGGGCCCCTCTCGCTCGCGGTGGTCGTGGCGCCGGCTGTGCTGCCGGACGGTCGTCACTGTATCGACGCCGACCGACACCCGAGGTGCGGCGTGGCCCTGCCTGCGGGGCCGGCACCGCGCCTCCTCGTCGCCCGTCGGCCCCGGGAGGGAGGAACATGGTCGGAGCCCGCGCCGCCCGCACCGACCGAGACGCCCCCGGAGACCCCCGTGACCCTCACCGAGACCGACACGACCGCCCTGCGCGAGGCGGTCGCCGCCCGCCGCGAGGCGATGATCGCCGACCTCGTGGCCTACGCGTCGCTCGAGACCCCCTCCGACGACGTCGACCTGCTCGCCGCCGGGCTCGCCTGGATCGAGGCGTGGCTCGAGCGGACGGCCGGCCCCGCCGCCGCCCGCCGGGTGAACGTCGTCGAGGGCTACGGCGACGCCGTCACGCTCGAGCACCCGTCGCCGACCGGCTCGGCCGAGTGGGTCACCGCGCTCTGCCACTACGACACGGTCTGGGCCGAGGGCACGCTCGCCGAGTGGCCCGTGCAGATCGACGGCGACCGCATGACCGGCCCCGGCGTCTTCGACATGAAGTCCGGGCTCGTGCAGCTCGGGCACTCCCTGGCCGTCTCCGACGCGCTGGGCCTGCCGCGGCCCGGCGTGCGCATCGTGCTGACCGGCGACGAGGAGGTCGGCAGCATCGCGTCGCGCCCCGTGATCGAGGCCGAGGTGAGCCGGGGAGGCGCGGTGCTCGTCTTCGAGTCCGCCGCCGAGGGCGCGGTCAAGACCGCCCGCAAGGGCGTCGGCATCTACGAGGTCGAGACGTTCGGCGTCGAGGTGCACGCCGGGCTCCACCCGCGCGGCGGAGCGAGCGCCATCGACGAGATGGCCCGTCTCGTGCTGCAGCTGCACGGCGAGGCCGACGTCGAGGCCGGCACGTCGCTGAACGTCGGCATCGTGCAGGGCGGCACGCGGACGAACGTCCGGGCCGGGCACGCCCGCGCCATGGTCGACGTGCGGGTCACCCGGGCCGACGAGGCCGCCCGCGTCGAGCGGCTGTTCGCGTCGCTGGCCCCGCACGACCCGCTCGCCCGGGTCGAGGTCACCGGCGGCTGGAACCGCCCCGTGATGGAGCGGTCGGCGGCGACGGGCGCGCTCTACGAACGGGCCGCCGCGGTCGCCGGGCAGCTGGGCTTCGAGCTGCGCGAGGTGTCGGTCGGCGGGGCGAGCGACGGCAACTTCGCGGCCGCGCTCGGCGCCGCCGTGCTCGACGGGGTCGGCGGCGTGGGCGGCGGCGCCCACGCGCGCCACGAGTGGATCAGCCTCGACGGCATGGTGGAGCGCAGCGAGTTCGTCGTGGCGCTGCTCGCCGAGCTGGCGTAGCGCGGCCGGGCGCCCGCACCGGGCGTCAGAGGTCAGCCCTGGCGCGTGTTCCAGCGCGGGTTCGCCTTGTTGATGACGTAGACGCGACCGCGCCGGCGCACCACCTGCGAGCCGGGGACGAGCTTCAGCGCCTTGAGCGAGTTGCGGACCTTCATGGGCTACCTCCGTGTTGTTGAGAATGCTTTTCATCTAGGGTAGCCGCATGAGACACGACCTGCCGAGCCCGCGCCTCCCACGACACCGGGGGGTCACCCTCGTGGCCGGGCAGGAGGAGGCGGCCCTGCAGCACGTCGCCGACACGCTCGCCCGCCCCGACAGCCACCGGCTGGCCCCGGGGCCCGACGTGCACGACGCCGTCGACGAGGTCCACCGTGCCGTGCTCGACCTCGCCCGGAGCGGCGAGCCCGTGGACGTCGCCGTCCAGCTGCGCCCCGGCACCCCGACCCGCTCGACGGCGCTGCTGCTCGGCTCGCTGCTCGACCACGACCTCGGCCGCCCCGACGGGGCGTCGCTGCTGCAGCACGTGGCGTGCGTGGTCAGCGCCGACGACCTCGCCGACCTCGTGCTGCGCGGCACGGACGACCGTTTCGCGGCGGCCGAGCACGTCGTGGAGCTCGTGGAGCACGCGACCCTCGTCGTGCTCACCGACGTGGGCGCGGTGACGGAGCGCGAGCACCGCCTCCTCGCGGCCCTGCTCGGGGTGCTGGCCCCGACCGCGACGGTGCTGCCGATCACGTCGCTGACGGCGGGCTGCCTGCCCACGCCGGGCCGCGCCTCGGCCCTCTCCGGCTCCGCGGGCTGGATGCGGGCCCTCGCCGACGACGCCCCCGACGTCGTCGAGGGCGACCCCGTGTCGACGGTGGTCTACCGCGACGAGCGGCCCTTCCACCCCGAGCGCCTGGCCGTCGCCCTGGAGCAGACGTTCACCCCCGGGCCGGCCGGCACCGTGCTCCGGTCACGGGGCTTCACCCAGTTCGCGACCCGGGCCGACCGGGTCGGCTCCTGGTCGAGCGTCGGCCAGATGCTCAGCCTCGACCCGACGTCACGGCCGTCGTGGCACCCGGAGTCGCCGCACGGCCAGCAGATCGCGTTCTTCGGGCTCGACCTCGACGCCGGACTCGTCCGTCGCGCGCTCGACGAGTGCCTCCTCACGGACGCCGAGCTGCTCGCCGACCCGGCCTCGTGGCGCGACCTGGTCGACCCCTTCCCGACCTGGGACGACGCGACGGGGCGGCCGGGGCACGGTCACGCCCACTGAGCTGGCTCGCCCCGAGGAGCCGAGCCGCCACGGGCTCAGGGCCAGAAGCGGTGCACGACGGCCTGGAGCAGCGAGCCCGACACGTCGCCGAACTCCGTCAGCGTGATCACGACGCCGTCGCGCTCGAAGATCGTCAGCAGCCCGGCGTTCGCCGACGATCCCGCCGTGCCGGGGTGCGAGTACGCGCAGCGCTGCCCGCCGAGCGACTCGGTGCAGGCGAAGCCCTCGAGGCTGAGGTCGTACAGGTACTGGTCGGAGACCTCGGGGGCCACGACGCTGTACTCGACGCTCGTGCCGAGGTCGGAGCCGGGTGACGACCAGAGGCACGCGAGGGCCTCGGCGGCCAGCACGGGCCGCTCGCTCTTCATGACGGCGTCCGCCTCCGCGCGGGGCTCGAGCTCGACGACCGGACGGTCGCCCACCGCGGCCACGGCCTCGGCGGGGGGCAGCACGTCGTCGCACGACGTCGGGAGGGAGGCCGGAGCGGCGACCGCCGCCCCTTCGCCCTCCGAGCTGGGCGTCGGGCTCACCGTGGCCGCCTGGGTCGCCTCGGCCTCGCCGGAGCCGTGGCCCGCCACCGACACCTGACGGTGGGAGGCGGAGGCGGCGCCGTCGGCAGAGGCGCAACCGGCCGCCGAGAGGGCGATGCCGACGACGAGCACGAGGCCGCCGAGGGCACGGGACGACGGTCGCCGACGGGTCGCACCGACGGGTGCGGAGCGGAGCGAGAGCATGGTCCTCCTCAGGGCCGGCGTCGGGCCGCTGCAGGCCGACGGGGAGACCGTAGCGGGCCGTCGTCCGACACCGGGTCGGCGTGACCAGATCGTGACCGGCACGGGCAGGGATCATCCCCGAGGTTGACGGGCGACTTCTCCCCCGCTCACTAGCGTGAGCACCGGGCCCGACCGAGGGCCCGCCGCGAGCGCCAGGGGTGCGCACGGCACCTGCCCGTCGAGGAGAACCACCATGTCGCACGTCCGCCCGCTCACCACCGTCGCGGCCGCCGCCCTCGTCGTGCTCGCCCTGGTCGGCTGCTCGGGGACGCCCGGGGGCGACGCCACGGCGTCGCCGACCCCGACGGCCACGGCCACCGGCGACGCCGCTCCCACGCCGGCCCCGACGCCGACCGCCGAGCCCGACACGACCCCGGCCCCCACGGCGACCGCGGCTCCCGACGCGTCGCCGGTCGTCACCATCCCGACCGACTGCACGCAGATCGTCGACACGGCGACGTACCAGGCGACCATGGGCTCCACGCCGCTGAACCCGGAGGCGTACCCGCGGCGCGACGGCAGCGCCCGTGGCGCCCGCACGCCCGGCGTCCCCGCGGCCGCCGACGCCCCCTTCGTCATCGCCGACACTGCGGCGGAGCTCGACTGCCTCTGGCGCGACCCGGCGGCGGACGTCACCGGCCTGTCGGTGCAGCTGGGCCGTCTCGACGAGGCCACCAGCGCCGCCCTGCTGCAGCAGGCGGAGGCGCGCGGGGCCAGCTGCTCCGAGGCCCACGACGGTCGGCTCTGCCAGCAGACCACCGTCGACGCGATGTACGGCACCGACAGCACCGACACCTACTTCGTGCGAGGCGACCTCTTCATCGCCGTCGGGCAGTCGAACTACCCGACCGACGACCTGCTCGGGTCGATCCTGACGCACCTCTCGAGCTGAGGCGAGTGTGTGTTGATCAACACTTAAGGCTACCTGCGTGGCATAGGTTCCCTTAGGGTTGCATAGGTTCCCTTAGGGTTCATGTCGCGTTCCTCACTCCTTCCTTAGGATACCGGTGAGCCCCGCCAGCAAAAGAGCCGTTAGCAGCCAGCCAAAGGCCCTCACGGCCGCGAGCACGAGGGGCAGCCACGAACTCCCTGTGACTCGCCAAGCGTTTGTCTGACCGGCCGAAATAGCAGGAAGCGCAGTCTCCAAGGCGATGATGCTGGGACGCAATTTTGGATAGCCCTTAGGAACATTCGTCGCCCCTGTGACGTAAACGTTGTCTACCCTGCCGTCTACGACAACCGACATTGTCGATGCATTCGATGCGGTAGGAGTAAAAGAAGCTTGATTACTCGAAACGACTCCGAAGACGACGAGCCATGCAATTACTAACCAGGGAATGACAAGAAGAGGGTAATAACCAAACCCGACTAGCAGTCCGTAGGGAATGCGTATTAGTTTAGATCTCACGGGTGAAGACGCAGTAATTCTAAGCGCCGCGCAAAACTGTAACCAGCGAGCATCCTCAGGGCGACCCGCATCCCGGTACAGCCGTGCAAACTCACGCCAAGGCTGTCCCTGAAACTGCTGCCCCGACCTGCCACTTAAGCTCGATATAGTATCAAGCCAGGCCCGAGCTGCCTTTCGGTCACCCGCGACGAAACCACTCCAACTCGCGATGGAGAGACCCTGAGCGTCAGCAATCCGCGGCAAGACCAACGTGGAGGCGTCTTCGACTTTTAGGTGGCTTATTCTAGCACCACCCAGATCCAACCCCGCTTGGCCCAATATAAGTTGGCCGAGTCGCAAAGTGCTAGTTGTGGCGTCCTGCAACGCGATCGCAACTGGCGAAGCCGTTGTCACCTTTATATCGTTCAGTATCAGACCATTCTCGGAGCGAGAACTCGTCAATTGCAAAGTCCCCGTGAGTTCAAGGTCTTGAAAGACGGCCAAATCAGTAAGTACTGCTGTATTGAAGCTGACTGCGTCACCATCAGGCGCTTCCACGGACGACTCTAGAACACGCAGTTGACCTCTCACACGTGCATTGAGAGCCCTTACTTCACCCGTCAAGGTTGCGTTCCGAATCGTGAAGTCGCCCCCAAAGTCGCAGTCATCGAAGACAAGCGAAAACTGCGAGGATATCTTCAGGTCCTTCAGTTCGACTCGTCGAGCAAACGAGGCACCAATTGCTTGAATACCACCTAAAAGGACACAATCACGCGACAGAAACCCCTCGCGTACTGTCGCTGAATCAAGGATCATTGCCAACGGATCTTGGCTTCGAACCATAACGTTGCGAAGCGAAATTCCCGCACCAACCTCAAGGCTTGAGGCGAATATCTGCCCCTTAAAAGCAGAACTTGAAACACTTAGTCCTCCCCCGAGTTCAGCGCGGGCAAGGGAAAGGGAGATGCCTGCGGGACTGTCTACGACACTTGTTTCGAAGATAAGAGCAGACCCGAGTTGAATAGCATCGAGGAGAAGTGGCCCAAACAGGCTCACACCGGTTAAGTCCAAATCTTGGCCTATTTTGCTTTGACGCAACACAATGGAACAGTCGCGGTTAGTTATGACTGCGCCATCAAGTTCTAAAGATCCAGTTATATCCATGCTAACGGCCCGAAGAGCTCCGGTCATTGTCACATTGTATCCTCGGACTGAGCCCAGTATACGGGCCCTGTCCAGGCAGAGCGCATCTCCATCGAAGTTCTCGATCACAGCATCGTCCATGGATATGATGCCGTTGACTTCAGCCCCTACGGCTCGTACTTCGCCATCAATCTTCGCTCCATTGAGAGTTAGCCCGTGGGCAATTTTTGCGCCATCGAGGACTACACATTCTATGTCGCTGTTAATGACAAGCAAATCAAGACACAATTGACCTTGTATTCTGGATTGGCTGGCCATTACAGGGCCTTGTGACACCGCCTCGATGAGGAGAATGCTCCCTTCGGCGCGAATCGCAAAAAGTCGTAAGCCCATCAGGTGTGAGCCACTAAGGTTGAGCCCCTTCAACGAGGCCCCTGACAATTCTATTTCAGTGTCGAAATGGCACGAAACCATTTCGAGGTTATGCGGGAGCTGCATACCAGCGAGGTCAAGTTTGCCGCGAATATGCATATCTTTTATACGCAATCCTCGAGGGTCACCTGATCCTTGAAATTTAAGTAGAGTAGATCTGATTAGCTTCGCGTCAAGATTATCGTCTTGGCCTTGTGGTTCCAGCCAGTCACCGGTTCGTAAAGCCTCTTCGAGCCCGTGCATATCGACCATAACTCCCCCTTGTAACGACGATAAAAGCGTTCGACGTCGAGACTAGAGGCACAGGCCATGTCTGTCCCTTGTCCAATAGCAAGACACGGCCGGAACCGTCAAAAAGTTGCGACCAGACCCAGGAGGATTCACATCACTGCCCGGGCCAGAGGAACTCCGGGCCCGCGCCGCGCCTCCTACAGGACCGACTTCGGCACGCGGTGGAGCGTCACCGCGCCGACGGCCGCGAACGGGTGCAGCGGGTCGGGCGCGACCGAGCCGGTCGGCCCGCCGAGCCGGGAGTGCCCGACGGCGCTGAGCACCGCGTAGGCGTCGCCGCGAGACCAGCCGTGGTCGTCGACCAGGAAGGAGAAGGCGTCCTCGTAGCCGCGCCGGACGCTCTCCTGCACGGGGTCGCCGAGGCCGACGAAGATCCAGTCGTCGGCGGTCTCGATGCGCGGCGCCCGCAGCCGGGCGCCCTTCACGAGGTCGATCGACACGACGGCCGTGCCCTGCGCCTCGATCGCCACGAACGACGACTCGCCCTCGGCCATGATCGCGTGCACGTCGCCGATCGAGAGGTACGCGCCCTCGACCATCACGGGCAGGTAGACGGTCGAGCCGACGGTGTTCTCGGTCACGTCCATGTTGCCGCCCTGCGGGTAGGCGGGCATGATCGTCGAGTTCTCGCCCTCGGCGGGCGCGGTGCCCATGCAGCCGATCATCGGCCGCGGCGCGAAGACGTGGCGGTCGGTGACGTGCACGCCCTCCGCGTCGATCGGCACGCGACGGGTGAACATCTCGTCGCCCATCACGTGCTGCAGGGCGCCCGAGCCGGGCAGGCTGACCGACCAGCCGTGGTCGACGAGCCGGATGTCGTGCACCGTCACGGCGAGCGCGTCGCCGGGCATCGCGCCCTCGACGAAGACCGGGCCGGTGACGGGGTTGATCGGCACCGACAGCTGCGTCAGGTCGTGGTGGTCGTGCAGCTCGGCGTAGACGGCGTCGCTGGTCTCGAAGCCGATCGTCTCGCCCGTGCCCGGGGTGATGCGCAGCACGGGCTCGACGGCGGCGCTGAAGCCGGGCCGGCCGAGCTCGTTGCCGAGGACGTGGTGGACGCCCGAGGCGCCGGACGAGGCCGACGCCGGCCCGGACCCCGAGGAGTCGCGGTGCGCGTCGCTCACCGCCCGGCCTCCTTCTCGAGGGTGTCCGCCGCCGGGGTCGCCGTGGCGGCCGCTCCCGACCCGTCGCCCTCGTCGACCTGCCCCAGGGTCGGCGCCGCGCCTCCCCGGATCTTGTAGAAGAGGAAGACTCCCGCGCCGACGACGAGCCAGACGAGGCCGCCGATCTTCGCCGCGGGGGCCGCGTTGACGAGCACGTAGCCGATGATCAGGAAGCCGACCACGGGCACGACGAGGTGCAGCAGGTAGTTGCGCGACTTCCCCTTCACGACGTAGTGCCAGATCACCGAGAGGTGCAGCAGCATGAAGCCGAAGAGGGCGCCGAAGTTGACCAGCGACGAGATGACGTCGATCTGGCCGACGAAGAACAGCACGAGGATCGCCGAGAGCACCGAGACGACGAGGATGGCGGCCTGCGGCACCTGGCGCGAGTTGAGGCGCGAGAGCACCGCGGGCAGCTGCCGGTCACGGCTCATCGAGAACAGCAGGCGCGAGGTCGCGGCCTGCGCCGCCATGGCGTTCGCGATGCCGACGGCGAGCACGTTCACGACGAAGAAGGCGGTCATCCAGCCGCTCGACGACGCCTGGGCGACGAGGTCGAAGAAGGCGTTGCCGGCCTCCCCCTCGGGGAAGGAGTCGCGGCCCGCGGCGAGCGCGCTCGCCAGCCAGGTCTGCAGCACGAACAGGAAGGCGACGATGACGAGGGCGATGATCATGGCTCGACCCGCGCCTCCTCGCTTGCCGGTCGACTCCTCGGCGAGGGTCGAGATGCCGTCGAAGCCGAGGAACGACAGCACGGCGATCGAGAGCGCCGACGCGATCAGCGGGCCGGTGACCTTCGACGGGTCCCACACCTGGCTGACGCTGAACTCGGCGCCGGGGATGGTGCCGCCGTTGAGGGCGGTCACGGCGATGATCACGAAGATGACGATGAAGACGACCTCGATGGCGAGGAAGACGCGGTTCATCAGCTTGAGCGAGGTGATGCCGAGCAGGTTCACGGCCGTGTTGATCGCGACGAAGATCAGCGCCCACATCCAGCGGGCGGTGCCGGGGAAGATGCCGACCATCGACTCGGCGGCGAACACGTAGAGCAGCGTCGGCACGAGCAGGTAGTCGAGCAGGATCGCCCAGCCGGCGAAGAAGCCGACCGTGGGGTGGATGCCGCGGCCCACGTACGAGAACACCGACCCCGCGAGGGGGATCGACTTGGCCATCTGCGCGTAGGCGAGGGCGGTGAAGATCATCGCGACGAGGCCCACGAGGTAGACCAGGGGCACGAGGCCCGACGACGCGTTGTAGACGGTGCCGAAGATCGTCCAGGGCGCGATCGGCACCATGAAGATCAGGCCGTAGACGAGCAGGTCGCCGGTCGAGACCGACCGCTTCAGCTCCTGCTTGTAGCCGTACTGCTCGAGCTGCGCCTGCGCGCTCAGCTCGGGGGACTCGGTGCGCTCGGACATGGTGTCTCTCTTCGGGGTGAGGGAGGAACGGTGCGGGGAGGGGGTGGTGGTGGTCAGGCGTCGTGGTCGGCGAAGAAGCCGGCGACGACGCGGCGGAACTCCTCCGGCTGCTCGAGGTGCGTGCAGTGGCTGGCGCCGGGGAAGACGTGGGAGACGGCGCCGTCGATGCCGTCGACGAAGGGCTGCCAGGTGGCCGGCGTCGCCTCGTCGTGCTCGCCCGCGACCACGAGGGTGGGCGCGGTGACGCTCGGCAGGCGGCCGACGATCGTCCAGTCGCGCATCGTGCCGATGACGTGGAACTCGTTCGGGCCGTTCATGGTGTGGTAGACCGTCGGCTCGGCCTCCATCTGCTCCTCGCTGTCGACGAAGTCCCGGGGCATCGGCACCACGCGGCAGACGTGGCGCTCGTAGAAGACCTGGGTCGCGGCGAGGTACTCGGGGTCGCCGGTCGTGCCCGCGCCCTCGTGCCGGAGCAGCGCCTCCTGCACGTCGGCGGGCAGCTGGGCCCGGAGCTCGGCGGCACCGTCGACCCAGAGCTGCATCGAGGCGGGCGAGTTGCAGATGGCCAGGCTGGCGAGGCCGGCGGGCTCGCGCACCGCGATCTCGGCGCCGAGCATGCCGCCCCACGACTGGCCGAGCACGTGGAAGCGCTCGAGCCCGAGGTGCACGACGACGGCCTCGAACTCGTCGACGAAGAGCTGGGGCACCCAGGTCTCGACGGGGGCGTCGGGGCGGTGGCTGCTGCGGCCGCAGCCGAACTGGTCGTAGTGCACCACGGTGCGGCCGGTCTCGTCGGCGAGCGCCGCCAGGTTGCGCAGGTAGTCGTGGGCCATGCCGGGGCCGCCGTGGAGCACGACGAGGGGCAGGGCGCCGGGGCGGGGCTCGTCGGGCGTGGTGACCTGGTACCAGGTGTGGCCGTCACGGAACGGGAGGGTGGCAGCGGTGCTCGTCGACATGCGCGTCAGCATGCACCCGCGAAAGGTCTCACGCCAAGACCTTTCTGCGTGACTTAACCTGGGCGTAACACGACGACGAGCTGGGGAGGGGTGACGCGGCATGACGGAGGACGGGTCTGTGGACGCCGCGGAGGCGCGCGCCGGGTCCCCGGTGACCGCCACGACCGACGCCGCCACCGCCTCTCCCGGCTCCCCCGGCTCCGACTCCCCCGGCGTCCTCGAGGCCCCGCTCGAGTCGTCGACCCGGGTCGACGACATCTCCGACCGCCTCGTCACGGCCATCGCGACCGGCGAGTACCTGCCCGGCCAGCGCCTCCCCCCGGAGCGTGAGCTCGCCGCCTCGCTGCGCGTGGGCCGGATGACCGTGCGGGCCGCCCTCGCCCGGCTCGTCGACCAGGGGCTCATCGAGACCCAGCGCGGCCGCGGCGGCGGCTCGTTCGTGCAGGAGCGCTCGACCGACCGGGCCGCGGCCGTCGCGCAGCGGACGCTCGCCGCCCGCTGGTCGGACCTCCGCGACACCAGCGACGCGATCGGCCGCCTGCACGGCACGGTCGCCGAGGCCGCCGCCGAGAACCGCACCGACGACGACGTCGCCGTGCTGCGCGACCGCCTCGAGGGCTACCGCGCCGCCGCCTCGGGCCTGGCCTCGCAGAAGGCCGACGAGCGCCTGCACGTCGCGATCGCGGACGCGGCGCACAGCGCCACGCTCCGGGCCGTGCTGCTCGAGCTGGAGTCGCGGGTCAGCATCGCCGCGCCGGCCCACCTCTGGGGCGGCCCGGACGGCATGCGCGAGATGGAGCTGCGCGCCCTCGCCGAGCACGAGCAGATCGTCGAGGCCATCTGCGCCGGGGAGGCCGCGCGCGCCGCCGCGCTGGCACGACGTCACGTCGGCATCGACCTCGAGCTGCTCGAACGCGTGGTGCGCGGCGGCGACCACGCCTGACCGACGACCTGGCGGGGCTCGGCGTCGGGCCCCCGGAGGGCTCGCCGTCAGGCGCCGGCGGGGCTCCAGCCGAGCTCGGGCCCGAGGCGCTCGCCGATGTCGGTGAGCATCTGCGCGTAGTCGCCGGGCTCGAAGGCGAACGGCAGCGCGAAGGCGACCTCGTCGACCGCCTGGTAGGCGGGGTCGGCGTGCAGGGTGTCCGCGATCTCGGCCGAGGTGCCGACGAGGTCGGCGGCGAAGAGCAGCTGCCCCGGTCCCTGCGGCACGCCCACGCGGCCGGCGCGCGCCTCGGCGTACGCCGCGTAGCGGGCCCGCTGCTCGGGCGTGGCCGAGTCGGTCGGCACGACGACGAGCCCCTGCGACACCCGGGCGGAGGCGCCCGCCGGGTGAGCGTCGCGGTACGCGTCGATCTGGGCGCGCTGGTTCTCGGCGAAGTCCGTGCCCCGCTCGGCCTTCGTGACGCTCGACGCGAGCAGGTGGAACCCGTTCTCGCCGGCCCAGACGGCGGACCGCGTGCTGCCGACGCCGCACCACAGCCGGTCGACGAGCCCCGGGCTGTGCGGCTGGACGACGTCGCTGAACTCCTCGATGCCGCGACGGCCCGGCGAGGCCGAGACGACGTCGCCGCGCACGAGGTCGCGGAGGCGCAGCAGGCGCTCGGGCCCGAGCTCCTCGTGGTCGGCGGTGTCGGGGTAGATCGCGTCGCGGTAGAGGTCGAAGTTCATCGGGGTGCCCGACGAGAAGCCCGGGTTGAGGCGGCCCCCCAGCAGCACATCGACCGTGGCGAGGTCCTCCGCGAGCCGGAAGGGGTTCTCGGCCCCGATCGGCGTCACCGCCGTGCCCAGCTCGATCCGGCTCGTGCGCTGCGACGCCGCCGCCATGATCGCGACCGGCGACGAGATGCCCGGCTGCAGGTGCCGGTGGCGCAGCCACGCGCTGTCGAGGCCGAGCTCCTCGGCGCGCTCGATGACGCGCAGGACGTCCTCGTGGCCCGCGGCCGGCGAGGCGGGGTCGAACGAGCCGATGGTGAGGACGCCGAGGCGCCGCAGGGGTGTTCCGTCGACGGGCATGGCCCGATCCTCGCAGGTGCCGGCCCCGGCTCGCCCGACCGCGGGGGCACGGGCACGCCTACTCTCGGCGACATGATGTCCCTCACCCGCGTGCGGGAGTCGTTCTGGTTCCTCCCCGCCGTGTTCGCCCTCGCGGCCCTCGTGCTCGCCGAGGTGCTGGTCACCGTCGACCGCTCGATCCCCTCGTCGACGACCGCGGGCCTGCCCCTGCTCGGGGCCCTCAGCGCCTCGGGCGGCAGGTCGCTCCTCTCCGGCATCGGCTCGTCGATGCTCACGGTGGCGGGCACGTCGTTCTCCATCACCATCTCCGTGCTGGCGACGACGTCGTCGACCTACGGGCCGCGCCTCGTGCGCAACTTCATGGCCGACCGGTCGAACCAGCTCGTGCTGGCCGCCTTCACGTCGACCTTCCTCTACTGCATCGTCGTCATGCGCACCGTCCACACCGAGGTGGACGACGCCTCCGCCTTCGTGCCCGTCATCGCCGTCCACGTCGCGGTGCTCCTCGGCGTCGTCGACGTGGGGGTGCTGGTCTTCTTCATCCACCACATCGCCGCGTCGGTGCAGATCACGTCGCTCCAGGCCCGGGTGCTCAGCGACCTCCGCGCGGTCGCGGCGACGGTGTGGCCCGACGAGCCGGGCGACGACGTGCGGACGGAGTCGCGGGGCCGGGAGGCCGCCTCGGCGTCGGCCTCGGCGTCGGCAGCACCGCCCCGACCCGACGACGAGGGCGTGGGCGGCGCCGTCGTGCGCGCCTCGGCCGACGGCTACGTGCAGGAGCTCGCGTGGCCGCAGCTGTGCCGCGTCGCCGCCCGCGAGGACGTCGTCGTCGAGGTCGTGGCCATGCCGGGGCGCTACGTGATCGCGGGCGACGCGCTCGTCGTGGCCCGCGCCTCCCTCGGCTCCGGGGCGGTGCAGGAGCTGCGCCGCGCGATCACGGTCGGCGCCGCGCGGACGCCGCACCAGGACGTCGAGTTCGCCCTGCAGCAGCTCGTCGAGATCGCCGTCCGCGGCCTGGCCTCGGGCAGCAACGACCCCTACACGGCAGTGAGCGCGCTCGACATGTCGGCCGGCGTGCTCGTGCCGCTCTGGCGACGGAGCGACGCCGTGGTCGCCCACCGGGACGACCAGGGCCGCGACCGCGTGCTCGTCCGCTGGCCGACGGTGGAGGAGCTCACCCTGTCCGTCCTCGACACCGTGCGCACCTACGCCGACGGGCAGCCGGCGGTGCAGGAGGCGGCGCTGCGGCTGATCGCCCGTCTCGACGAGGTGGCGCCGCCGTCGCGCGCCGGGCTGCTCGACGAGCACGCGTCGGCGCTCCGCGACTCCCTCATCGGCCGCTAGGCGCCGAGCCAGCTCCGACCTTCGCGGCTGCCGGCGTCAGAACGCCTGGTCGTAGAGCGCCGCGAGCTCCGGCGAGTCGGGGCCGGTCAGGCCGCACGAGCTCACGACGCCGGCCGAGGCGGCGACGAGCCACGCGCCTCCCTCGGTGAAGACGGGCGCCGCCCCGTCGACCTGGTCGTCGGGGTCGCCCTGCGGCACCTCGACGGCGTCGCCCGGGTCGCCGGCGAAGACGTCGTCGACCCGCAGCGTGGCGGTGCCCCCGTCGACGGCCACGACGGTGCCGCGGAAGGCCGTGGTCGAGGTCGCCAGCACCTCCGCGGTCGGCACGGCGCACATCGCGCCCGGTCCGCCCGCCGGAGGCGCGGTGAGGGTCGTCACCCTCCCGCCCGACCCCGGGCCGGTCGCGACGAGCACCCCGACCACCGCCGCGGCGACGAGCACCCCGCCGGCGACCCCGGCCAGGAGGCGGCGGGAGCGTCGACGGGCCGGAGCGGCGGCGGAGCGGCCGGGGGCCGTGCGGGCGGGGGTGCGGGGTGCGGTGCTCATGGTCGTCTCCGTCAGGTGCGCGAGCTGCCGGGCCGGCAGCGGGGCGAGGGAGGAGGCCGGGTCGGCGGACCGCATCAGCAGGTCGTCGGCGCCGTGCTCGGCGTGCTCGTCGTGCTCGTGCTCGTCGTGCGTGGTCATCGTCCGTCTCCTCCCGTCACCGGTGCATGTCCGTCACGCGCCTCCGCCTTCCGGATCTCGTCGGCGAGGCGTCGACGGGCCCGGTGCAGGCGGATCGACACGGCGTTCGGCGTCGTGCCCAGCACCGCGGCCGTCTGGGCGACGGTGAGCTCGTCCCACACGTGCAGGCGCAGCACCTCGGCGTCGACCTCCCGCAGGCGCGCGAGGGCGGGGGCGACGAGCGCGACCCGGGGGTCGACCTCGTCGGCCTCGGGCACCGACTCGGTCGGCGGGTCGACCGTGACGATGCGCGCGACGAGCCGGTCGCGGCGACGCATCGACCGCAGGGCGTTGCTCAGCTGCAGCCGGGCGACGCCGACGGCCCAGGGCACCTCGTCGCCCGCGGGCACGTCGTCGAGGCGCCGCCAGAGCACGAGCAGCACGTCGCCGAGCACCTCGTCGGCCGTCGCCGCGTCGACGCGGCGCGCGAGGTACCGGCGCACGGGCTCGACGACCTCGGGCACGAGGGCCTCGAAGCGGGCTCGGGCGGGCAGCAGGGTCACGTCCACACCCTCACATGTCCGCCGCCCGGCGTGCCTTTCGCCCGGGCCGACGTCAGCGCGGGCCGGGGCCGTGCGTCCCCTCGCCGCGGTCGTCGTCGGTGGGGCGCTGGTCGAGGCTCGGGTCGACCGCGGGGTCGACCGAGACGTCGCTCACGCGGAGGGGCGGCTCGGCAGCCACGGAGGACGGCGAGGCCGACGAGGCGGGCGAGCCGTCGCCCGTCGCACGACGGGAGCCGCGCAGGCGACCCTTGACCGCCTCCCACGGGCGGGCCAGCCCGCGGGCCCCGGCCTCCGTCGGCGCCTCGACCTCGAGGCCGTAGTAGGCCCCGACGTGCTCGAGCAGCACGTCGCGCTCAGCCTTGTCATAGGCCCGCCGCTCACGCGTGAAGGCGATGATCGTCGACCAGCAGGTGAGCAGCAGCACCACGCTGAACGGCAGCGCCGTCGTGATCGCCGCGGTCTTGAGGGCGTCGAGGCCGCCCGTGAGCAGCAGGGCGACGGCGAGCAGGGCGGCGACGAGCGCGAAGAAGACGCGAAGCCAGTTCTTCGGCTCGATGTCGCCGCCGGAGGCGATCATCGCCATCACGAGGGAGCCCGAGTCGGACGACGTGACGAAGAAGACACCGATCAGGAGGATGGCGCCGAAGGTCAGCACGGCGCCCGCGGGGAGGTCGCCGAGGAGAGCGAACAGCGAGCCCTCGACGTCGACCGAGCCGTCGGCACCGATGAGCCCCCCGGCGCCGTCGGTCTGGCGGTGGATGGCCGCGCCGCCGAGCACGGCGAACCAGAGGAAGGTCAGGGCGGTCGGCACGAGCAGCACGCCGAAGACGAACTGGCGGACGGTCCGGCCCCTCGAGATGCGCGCGATGAAGATGCCCACGAAAGGAGCCCACGACATCCACCAGCCCCAGTAGAAGGTCGTCCAGGCACCCTGCCACTCCTCGCCGGCCGCGCCCTGCTGGGCGGTGACGTTGAACGAGAGGCCGACGACGTTCTGCAGGTAGGCGCCGATCGACTGCACGAAGTCGCGCAGCAGGAACTGCGTCGGGCCGACGATCAGCACGAAGAGGAGGAGCGCGGCGGCCAGGATCAGGTTGAAGTTCGAGAGGATCTTCATGCCCTTCGTCACGCCCGTCACGAGCGAGACGATCGTCACCGCGGTGATCACCGCGATGATCGCGATCTGGCTGACGATGCTGCTGTCGGCGATGCCGGCGGCCTCGAGGCCCGCGCCGATCTGGATCACGCCGAGGCCGAGCGAGGTGGCGACGCCGAACAGCGTGCCGACCAGGGCGATGACGTCGATCAGGTTGCCCCAGCCGCCGCGCACGCGGTCGCCGAGCAGGGGCTCGAGCGCCCAGCGGATGGAGACCGGACGGCCCCGACGGTGGATCGCGTAGGCGAGCGCGAGGCCGAGCACGACGTAGATCGCCCACGCGTGCAGGCCCCAGTGCAGGAAGGTCTGCGTGAGGGCCTGCTGCGCGAGCTGGTCCTCCGTGCCGGTGACGCCGGGGCGCGGCGAGGCGAAGTGGCTGAGGGGCTCGGAGACGCCGTAGAAGACGAGGCCGATGCCCATCCCGGCGGCGAAGAGCAGGGCGAACCACGACCCGGTGGAGAACTCCGGCTCGTCCTTGTCCTTGCCGAGCTTGATGGTGCCGAAGCGGCTGAACCCGACGAAGATCGAGAAGCCGACGAAGAAGGCCACGATCAGCACGTAGTACCAGCTGAAGTTGCGGACGATGCCGCTCTGCAGCCCGAGGAAGAGCGCCTCGGCCGAGGCGGGCGCGATCAGCGTGAAGGCCACGAAGCCGAGGACGACGATCGCGGCGGGCCAGAACACCCAGCGGCGGAGCTGGGGGGTCGTCGTGACGGCCTCCCCCAGGGTCGAGGGTCGGGCTTCGGGGGCCCCGGAGGAGGGCGGTTCGGTCGTTGCCATGCCTCCATCGTGACGGCTCCCGGCGCGTTCCGGGCAATGATGCGCACCGTGCACCGAGATGCTCGGCGAGTCGTCGAGACGCCCCGTCTGGGGCTCCGTCCTCGCCGGAGAGCCCAGGAAGGGGCACCTCGATCACGGAGGAGCTACCGCGCCGTCACCGTCGCGAGCTCGTCCCAGTGGGTCGTCGCGCGCGGCGAGACCATGTCGCGCTTCATCGCCCAGCCGCGGCGGTGCCGCAGACCGGCGACCCCGAGGCCGAGGCTCTCGTCGCCGAACTTGCCGGCGATCCGGTCGAGCACGTCGCCGTACGCGGGCGGTGCCGCGGCGACCTCGCCGAAGACGTCGAGGCTCGCGTGCTCGGCGCGCGGCGTGAGCTCCATCAGCGTGACGCCGGCGCGCACGTAGCGCTTGCCGGGCTCGAGCTGGGGGCCGAGCGCTGCGATCGCGGCCCGGTAGAGCGTGGTCGCGTCGTCGGTCGGCTCGGGGAAGGCGACCGACACGACGTGGTTGGTGTGGCCGGCCTCCGTCGCGAACGGCGACGTGGCGGCGAAGCAGCGCATCATCCGGGTCAGCGAGCCCTGCCCCCGGAGTCGTGCGGCGGCACGTTGCGTGTAGACCGACAGCACCTCCTCGAGCTCGGCGACCGTCGTCACGGGCACCGCGAACGACCGGGAGTGGTAGATCTGGTCGCGCTCGGGCTGGACCTCCTCGATCGGCAGGCAGTCGACCCCGCGCAGCTCCTGCACGACGCGCGCCTGCACCACGCCGAAGCGCTTCCGGATGCGGGCGGCGTCGGCGTCGCGCAGGTCGGCGGCCGTGTGCACGCCGAGCGGCACGAGCTTCTTCGCCGTGCGTCGACCGATGCCCCACACGTCGCCCGCGTCGACGCTGGCGAGGATGGCGGTCTGCTGCGCCGACGAGTAGCTGCCCAGGTGGCAGACGCCCGCCAGTGCGGCGGCCTGCTTCGAGCCCCGGTTCGCGAGCTTCGCGAGGGTCTTCGTCGGCGCGATGCCGATGCTGACGGGCAGGCCGATCAGCTTGCGCACCACGCGGCGGATCTCGCGGGCCTGCGCGGCGGTCTCGTCGACGGTGCCGCTCAGCTCGATGAACGACTCGTCGATCGAGTAGACCTCCTGGTGGCTCGTGAACCGGCTGAGGATCTCGGCCGAGCGCGCCGACATGTCGCCGTAGAGCTCGTAGTTGCTCGACACCGCGACGACGCCCTGCATCGCGGCGATCGGCGCGATCGTGTGCCAGGGCGCGGCCATGTCGACGTTCAGCGCCTTGGCCTCCTGCGAGCGGGCGATGACGCAGCCGTCGTTGTTCGAGAGGACGACCACCGGCCTGCCCTCGAGCGCGGGGTTGAAGACACGTTCGCACGACACGTAGAAGTTGTTGGCGTCGACGATGGCGACGTGGCGCTCAGACACGGTGCAGGCACCTCGTGACGACGCCCCAGACGGTCGCCTCGTCGAGCTCGGAGAGCACGATCTCGGGGTAGGCGGGGTTCTCCGGGCTGAGCACCATGAGCCCCTGCCGCCACGAGAGGCGCTTGACCGTCAGCTCGGCGTTGACGACGGCCACGACGACGGCTCCGTCGTGGGCGTCGAGCCCCCGGTCGACGACGAGCTCGTCGCCGTCGAAGATGCCCGCGCCCGTCATGCTGTCGCCGCTCACCCGCACCAGGAAGGTCGCCGTCGGGTCGCGCATCAGGTGCCGGTTGAGGTCGACCGGCCCCGACCAGTAGCCCTGGGCGGGCGACGGGAAGCCGGCGTGGACAGCCTCGAGCGCGGCTCGCGGCAGGTCGGCGTCGGCGCGCTCCTCGCCCCCGACGGGCCCGAGCACGACGGGCGGCAGCTCAGGAGTCGCGGGTCGGGTCGGCCGCGCAGGGCACGCCCCACGCGCTGCCTCGCCTGTCGTCTCGCTCACGGTGCCTCCCGGAGAGAACCTAGGCCAGACCACCGACGTCGCCTCCACCGACGTCGCCTCCACTGACGTCGCCTCCCCCGAGGTGGCCGGTCGTGCGGCGCCCCTCGGCTAGGCCGTCGGGCGCGCCTTGCGGATCGACCACACGTTGGAGTCGCCCACCCGCTCGTAGCCGAGGTCGTCGACGAGCAGCTGGACCAGGGCGAGGCCGCGGCCGCCCTCGGCCATCTCGTCGGGCATGACGCGGCCGACGAGCGAGACGCTGCCGGGCTCGGCCGTGTCGCTGAGGGTGGCCGTCAGCTCGCCGTCGGTGATGGCGACGGAGAGCCGGCAGGCGACGCCCTCGCCCGCCGCGGCGTGCTCGATGACGTTGCTGGTCAGCTCGACGAGGGCGAGCTCGAAGGCCATGCGCTCCTCGTCGGTGAGGGTCGTGTCGTCGCCCCAGACCGACTCGAGGAAGTCGTGCACCGTGTTGACGTCGTCCGGCGGCGTGGCGAAGACGAGCTGGTGCTCACTCATCGAACGCCGTCGCCGCGTCGTCGTGCGGGCGGAGGATGCGGTCGATGTTCGACAGCTTCAGCACCATCAGCACCTGGGCCGACGGCGAGGCGATGCGCAGGTCGCCGCCCGCCGAGCGGGCGGACTTGAGGCAGCCGACGAGGGCGCCCAGGCCGGAGGAGTCCATGAAGTCGACGCCGGCGAGGTCGACGACGACGCGGGGCCGGCCGTCGCTGATCGCACCGGTCACGGCCTCCCGCAGGGCCGGGGCCGAGACCATGTTGAGCCTCCCGGTGCAGCGCACGACGGCGACGTCGGCGCCCGCTCCCTCGACAGCGAGATCCATCCAGCCAGCCTCCTCGGCTCGTCGTCCCGGCGCACGGGTCGGCGCGGTCCTCCGCGACACCATAGCTGCGGCCGACCCCCGGCACAGCCCGCCGCGGCGCTCCAGTGCGGGGGGTACCGGAGAGGGGCGGCCGACACCTATCGTCGGGGGGTGACCTCTGACCGCTCTCCGTCGCGGGCACGCCGGAGCTCCACGCTCGACACGTTCCTCCTGCGGTACGGCGTGACCCCCCTGGTGAAGCAGGCGCCGTCGGCGCTGCTCGTCGTCCTGGCCGTCGTCCTCTCGCTCACCGTCCCGCAGCTGGTGGTCACCAGCGGCGCGGGCCTCCTCGTCGCCCTGGGCGTCACCGCGGTCGCCACGCTCTGGGCGGCCGCCGCCACCGCCCGCCCGGCCGTGATCGGCGGGTGGGCCCTCCTGGTGCCCGCCCTCGACTTCGTCGCGCTGGGGGTCCTGCGCTGGTCGACCGGCTCCTCCTCGTCGGTCTTCACGGCCCTGCTGGTGATGCCGCTCGTGTGGTTCGCCGCCCGCGAGCCACGCCGGTCGGTGCTCTGGGCGGTGCTCGGCTCGATGGTCGTCATCCTCACGCCCTTCATCGCCGGCATCAGCGCCGGCGACCGGGTCACCGAGCTCGCCCGCCTGCTCGTCGGCGTCCTCGTCTACACCGCGCTGGCCCTCGTCGTGAACGAGCTGAGCCGGCAGTACGCGGCCCAGCTGCGCCTGTCGGAGGAGCGGGAGGCGGTGGTCCGGACCGAGATCACCCGCGCCGCCGAGGTGCAGCGCTCGCTCCTCCCCGGAGCCCTGGCCGACACGCCCGGCTACGCCCTCGCGGGCACCTGCCTGCCCTCGACGACCGTCGGCGGCGACTTCTTCGACTGGTACCGCACCGACGACGGGGTCGCGATGACCCTCGGCGACGTCATGGGCAAGGGCGTCGGCGCCGGTCTCATCGCGGCGGCCGTGCGGGCGACGGTGCGCAGCTCACGCCGCGACCCCGACCCCGGGGCCGCCATCGTCCGCGCCTCGGAGGGGCTCGCCACCGACCTCGCCGACGGGCCCGACTCCGTCGTGTTCACCACCCTCTTCCACGCGCGCCTCCGCGGCGACGTGCTGCACTGGGCCGACGCCGGCCACGGCCTGACCGTCGTCGTGCGGGAGGACGGCGGGGCCGAGCGCCTGTCGACGCCCGACCTCCCGATCGGCCTCGGCCTCGGCCTGCACGACGCGTGGGAGACGCGGACCACCGCCCTCTGCCCCGGCGACCTCGTGGTCTGCTTCAGCGACGGGGTGCTCGACCTCTTCGGCGGCGGGCTCGACAGCGTCGAGCACGTCGCGGCCCTCGCGCGCCGCGACCCGCGGCCGTCGGCGGTCGTCGACGCCCTGGCCGACCTCGCCCGCGAGCTGGGCCACGACGACGACGTGACCGTGGTCGCCCTGCGGCGCGAGCCCGTCGCGGCGCCGGTCGCGGGCGACGTGCTCGCTCCCGTGGCCGTCGCCGCCCCGACGGCGCCCTGACGCCCGGGCCGCACCGACCCCCGCCGGCACCGGCGCCCGGCCGACCGGCCGGCCGGCCGCTCAGCTCCTCGTGACGACCAGCACCGTGACGTCGTCGTCGACCTGGGCCACGCCGACCTTGACCGAGAACGCGTCGAGGAAGGCCTCGACGTCGCGCTCGGCCCGCAGGTCGGCGACGACGCGGTCGAGGCTCGCGAGCGTCGAGTCGTAGACGTCGAGCACGCCGTCCGAGACGGAGACGAGCGCGTCGCCGGGCTCGAGGCGCAGCGTCCCGGTCGTCCAGCCCTCGGCCGCGTCCTGGAGCCCCAGCGGCAGGTCGTGCGACGAGAGCCGCTCGACCGTCCCCGAGGCGCGGAGGTGGAGCGTGAGGCCGTGGCCGGCGTCGACGTACTCGACGTCGCCCGAGCGCGTGTCGACGCGGGCGTGGAAGAGGGTCACGAACGACCCGGCCTCGGCGAGCTGCGGGCCGAGGGCCCGCGCCGCCGTGGCGAGCGCCGTCGCGGGGGGCGCGTCGGTGCCGTCGGGCCCCTCGTAGAGGCTCCGGCGGAGGGCCTCGGCGAGGGCGCCGGCCGCCGCGCCCTTGCCCATCACGTCGGCGAGCGTCGCCGTGACGACGTCGCCGCCCTCGGCCCAGGCGTGGAGGTCGCCGCTCACCGCGCCGTGGGGCCGGTCGAGGGCGGTGGCCGTGAGGTCGCCGTGGTGCAGGGCGGGGCGCTGCCCCGCGGCCGTCGGGTCCACGGCGACGGTGACGTCCGACGCCGGGCCCTGCCCCTGCCCCTGGCGGATCTCCGCCTCGGCCCACCGCCCCAGGTCGACCAGCCGGCCGCGCTCCTCGCCGGTGAGCCGGCGCGGCTCGGGGTGCAGGATGCACAGCGTCCCGATGGCCTGCCCGCCGTCGGCGCGCAGCGGCACGCCCGCGTACGAGCGCACCCCGAAGGCCGTGACGGCCGGGCTCTCGGCGAAGCGGGGGTCGAGGGAGGCGTCGGTCACCTCGAAGAGGCCCGTCCCGTGGACGGTGTACTCGCAGAACGCGGCCCCGTACGGGAAGCGGGGCGCCGCCTCCCCCGGCTCCTGGGGCGACTTGACCACGAGCGAGGCGTCGTCGACGAGGTTGAGGTACGACATCGGCACGTCGAAGAGCTCGCGGGCGAAGCGCGTGATGCGGTCGAAGCGCTCCTCCGGCGGGGTGCCGAGCAGGGCCGAGGCCTCGACGGCGGCCAGGCGCTCGCGCTCGGCGGCGTCGAGGGGCGCGGTGCCGTCGACGGCGTGCCAGCCGTCGTCCTGCGAGCCGGCGGCGGCGCCGCCCGGGTCGGCGGCGGCGGTGTCGGTGTCCGTATCGGTTCCCGCTCGGTCGTCCATGTCTCTCCCTGATCCGGCGGCCCCGACCTGGTGGTGCCGAGGAGGCGGTCGGAGCGGTGGTGCCTGACGACCAGTAGAGCAGGCGGGCCCGCCGCGTGCCAGCACGGGGCGTGCCCTGTTCGGGGGGCCCGGCGTGGGCGAAGCTGAGCAGGACCTGGGAACACCCACCCCTTCCCGAGGTGGCGGCGAACCCCTGTCACCTCCCCACCGGGAAGAACAGACAAGGAGTCCCATCGTGACCATCACGCGCAAGACCATCACCAAGACCGCCCTCGGCCTCG
>NZ_JACYVL010000014.1:0-53215 GCF_014842245.1 Frigoribacterium sp. CFBP 13707 | reverse complement strand
GTCTCGACGAGGGCCCGGCGCTGCGCGCCGACCACTCCCCCCACGAGCCAGCTGCCTCGGTCAGTTGCCATTTTGGGGGCCCCACAGGGCCGCTCAACCCCTCAAATTGGCAACTCACGAGCGGGCCCCGATCGAGGTGACCCGACCCGGGCCCCAGCCCGCCCGCAGGGCCCACAACGAGTCGCCTCGGCGAGCACGCCCGCGGCGACGACGACGAACGACGCCCCGCACACGGACCCCGCCGAAGCGGGGCCCGCGTGCGGGGCGCGGCTCGTGCAGCGCGGCGCAGCTACAGCTACAGCGTCGCGAGCGCCGCGTTGAACGTCGCCGACGGGCGCATCACGGCCGCCGTCTTCTCGGGGTCGGGGTGGAAGTAGCCGCCGATGTCGACCGCCGTGCCCTGGGGCGCGATCAGCTCGTCGACGATCGTCTGCTCCTGCTCGCCGAGCGAGGCGGCGAGGGCGGCGAACGCCTCCGCCAGCTCCGCGTCGACGGTCTGCGCGGCCAGCTCGTCGGCCCAGTACTTGGCCAGGTAGAAGTGGCTGCCCCGGTTGTCGATCGAGCCGAGCTTGCGGCCGGGCGACTTGTTCTCGGCGAGGAAGGTGCCGGTCGCACGGTCGAGGGTGTCGGCGAGGATCTGCGCGCGCGGGTTGTCGGTCGCCGTCGCGAGGTGCTCGAAGCTGACCGCGAGGGCGAGGAACTCGCCGAGGCTGTCCCAGCGGAGGTAGTCCTGGTCGACGAGCTGCTGCACGTGCTTCGGCGCCGAGCCCCCGGCGCCCGTCTCGAACAGGCCGCCGCCGTTGATCAGGGGCACGACCGACAGCATCTTGGCCGAGGTGCCGAGCTCCATGATCGGGAAGAGGTCGGTGAGGTAGTCACGCAGCACGTTGCCGGTCACCGAGATGGTGTCGGCACCGCGACGGATGCGCTCGAGCGAGAACGCCATGGCCTCGACCGGCGACAGCACCTCGATCTGCAGCCCGTCGGTGTCGAGCTCCGCCAGGTACGAGCGCACGAGGCCGATCAGCGTGGCGTCGTGGGCGCGGCTCTCGTCGAGCCAGAACACGGCGGGCGTCGCGCTGGCGCGGGCACGGGTCACGGCGAGCTTGACCCAGTCGCGGATCGCGACGTCCTTCGTCTGGCAGGCCCGCCAGATGTCGCCCTCGGCGACCGCGTGCTCGATCAGCGACTCACCGGCAGCGTTCACCACGCGGATCGTGCCCTCGGCCGGGGCCTGGAAGGTCTTGTCGTGCGAGCCGTACTCCTCCGCCGCCATGGCCATCAGGCCGACGTTCGGCACGGTGCCCATGGTCGCCGGGTCGAAAGCGCCGTGGGCGCGGCAGTCGTCGAGCACGGCCTGGTAGATGCCCGCGTAGCTCGAGTCGGGGATCACCGCGAGGGTGTCGTGCTCGGCGCCGTCGGGCCCCCACATGTGGCCCGAGCTGCGGATCATCGCCGGCATCGAGGCGTCGACGATGACGTCGCTCGGCACGTGCAGGTTCGTGATGCCCTTGTCGGAGTCGACCATGGCCAGGTCGGGGCCGGAGGCGATGCCGGCCTCGAACGCCGCCCTGATCTCGGCGCCCTGGGGGAGGCGGTCGAGACCCTGCAGGATCGCGTTCAGCCCGTCGGCGGGGTCGAGCCCGGCGGCGGCCAGCGCCTCGCCGTGCTGCTCGAAGACGTCGGGGAAGAAGGCGCGGATGACGTGGCCGAAGATCAGCGGGTCGGAGACCTTCATCATCGTCGCCTTGAGGTGCACCGAGAACAGGACGCCCTCGGCCTCGGCCCGGGCGATCTGCGCCGCGAGGAACTCGCGGAGCGCCGCGACGTGCAGCACCGTGCCGTCGACGACCTCGCCCGCGAGCACGGGGATCGACTGACGGAGCACCCGCGTGCTGCCGTCGGCGCCGACGAACTCGATGGTGAGGGTGTCGTCGGCGGGCATGACGACCGACTTCTCGTTGCTGCGGAAGTCGTCGACGCCCATCGTGGCGACGTTGGTCGCCGAGTCGCTGCTCCACTCGCCCATGCGGTGCGGGTGGTTGCGCGCGTACTGCTTGACGCTCGCCGGCGCGCGGCGGTCGGAGTTGCCCTGGCGCAGCACGGGGTTGACGGCGCTGCCCTTGACCTTGTCGTAGCGGGCCCGCGCCTCCTTCTCGGCGTCGGTCGAGGGGTCGTCGGGGTAGTCGGGCAGGTCGTAGCCCTGCGACTGCAGCTCGCGCACGGCGGCCTTGATCTGCGGGATCGAGGCCGAGATGTTCGGCAGCTTGATGATGTTCGCCTCGGGCGTCGTCGCCAGGGCGCCGAGCTCGGCGAGGGCGTCGTCGACGCGCTGCGCCTCGGTGAGCCGCTCCGGGAACTGGCTGATGATGCGGCCGGCGAGCGAGATGTCGCGGGTCTCGACGTCGACCCCCGCGGTGCTCGCGTACGCCTCGATGACGGGAAGGAACGAGTAGGTCGCCAGCATCGGCGCCTCGTCGGTGAGCGTGTAGATGATCTTGGCCATGCCGCTGGTACTCCCTCGTGTGGCTCTGCGTTCGTGGGCCCCACGCTACTCGCGCAGGTCTCTCGACATGAAGATACAGGCGGCGACCGACGGGCCGCGCCCGTCGCACGACGGAGGGAGCCGCGCGACAGGCCGGACGACGGAGGCGCGGTGCGCGTCGACCGCACACCGCGCCTCCCTGCACCGCGCCTCCCGCAGCGGCGAACCCCGCCTACCGGAGCCCGCGCACCGGCCCCGTCACCGGCCGGCGACGACGGCCGAACAGCACCAGCCCGAGCCCGGCGAGCATCACGAGCAGCGCGACGCCGAGGTCGGCGGCCACGTGGCCCGCCCCGGTGAACGCCAGGCCGAGGATCGCCGGGAAGCGCAGTGTGATCAGGCCCTCGAGGGTCTCGGCCGAGGTGTCGGCGACCCGGTACGCGATCGACGCGACGCCGGTGAAGCCGTCGACGGGGGTGAAGCGGACGCCGTCGGCGCCGACCGTCCAGGTGCCCTGGCCGGGCACGGTGACCGTGCTGGCCGCGACGCCGGTGGCCGGGTCGACGAGCACGAGCGTGCCGCGGTCGAGGGTCTGGCCGCCGCTCGCGACGTCGTTGGCGAGCGGGTCGATCGTGACCGGGCGGCCCGGCGTCGCGAGCTGCGTGTCGTCGGCGGCGACCGCGGCGCTGCGCACGGCGATGGTGACCGTCGCCGTGCTCGTGGCTCCGTCGACCGAGGTCACGAGGTAGGTGAACGAGTCGGTGCCGGTGAAGCCCTCGGCGGGCTTGTAGGTCCACGAGCCGTCGGCCGCGACCGTGGCGGTGCCGTGCGCCGGCTGCGTCGCGATCGACGCGACCAGGCCGGTGCCGAGGTCGTTCGCCAGCAGGCCCGCGTCGGCCGGGACGCGCAGGGCGCGGCCCGCGACGGTGCTCGCCGCGTCGTCGACGGCGACCGGGTCGGTCACGATCGTCAGCGTGCTGCTCGCCGGCAGGCCCTCGGCGTCGACGACGTCGTAGGTCACCTCGTCGCTGCCCGACCAGCCCGGGGCCGGCGTGTAGACGACGGCGCCGTCCGAGCCGATCGACAGGGTGCCGTGTGCTGCGGCGCCGTGGCCGACGACGACCAGGTCGCGGCCGAGGTCGTTGCCGAGCACCGCGGGCGCGGCGACCGCGAGCGTCGTGCCCGCGGCGACGTGCGCCCGGTCGGCCGCCGCGGTCGGCGTGACGGTGACGGTCACGAGCCCGGTGGTGACGCTGCCGCGGTCGTCGATGGCCGTGTAGGTGAACGTGTCGGTGCCGGAGAAGCCGTCGGCGGGCTCGTACGTGTACGACCCGTCGGCGGCGAGCGCCACGGTGCCGTGGCCCGGCTCGACGTCGACGCGGGCGGTGAGGCCCGTGCCGGCGTCGTTCGCGAGCACGCCCTGGGCGGCGGCGACCTCGAGGCGTCCGCCGGCGGCGACCGTCGCGGCGTCGGGCGTCGCGGTGGGGCCGACGAGCACGGTCACGACGGAGTCGGCGGTCAGGCCGTCCTCGTCGGTCACCGTGTAGTCGAAGGTCGCGGCGCCCGAGGTGCCGGGGGCCGGCACGAAGCGCACCGAGCCGTCGGGCAGCAGCGTCGCCGTGCCCGACGAGGGCGTGCCGACCCGGGTCACGGCGAGGCGCGAGCCCCGGTCGTTGCCGGTCAGCTGGGCGGCGCGCAGCACGAGCGGGGTGCCGGCGGGGGTGCTGGCGGAGTCGACCGTCGCGACGGGCGAGACGGTGACGGTGACGGTCGACTCACGCTCCTGGCCCGAGTCGTCGGCCACGCGGTAGCTGAACGTGTCGACGCCCGAGAACCCGGCGTCGGGCACGTAGGTGACCCAGCCGTCGGTCGTCGACGTGGCGGTGCCGTGCGCCGGGGCCGAGACCGAGAGCAGTCGCAGGCCACGGCCGCGGACGTCGGCCATCAGGCTGAACACGGTCTGCTGGCCCGAGACGGTGCGGCGCGCGTCGGGCGACGCGGTCGGCGTGACGGTGACCGAGACGGTCGTGCTGCTGGTCTGCCCGGCCGCGTCGACGACCGTGTAGCCGAAGGTCTCGACGCCCGAGAAGCCGTCGGCCGGCGTGTAGACGACCCGGCCGTCGGTGCCGAGGCGCGTGGTTCCGCCCTGGTCGCCGGCGGTGACGGACTGGATCCGCAGGGCCTTCCCGTGGTCGTTCGCCAGGAGGTCGGCGATGGTCAGGGCCGTGTCGGCGGGGGTGCTCCGCACGTCGGCGACGGCGGTCGGCACGACGGTGACGGTGACGACGGCGTCGGCCGTGCGGCCGGCCGCGTCGGTCGCGGTGTACCCGAAGGAGTCGGTGCCCGAGAATCCGGTGGCGGGCACGTACGTGACCTGGCCGGCCCGGTCGACCGACGCCGCGCCTCCCGCGGTGGTCGACCCGACGGCGGTGACGACGAGGGCCGTCCCGTGGTCGTCGGCGACGAGGTCGGTGAGCGACAGCGCCGTGTCGGCCGGCGTGCTGCGGGCGTCGTCGGCGGCGGTCGGGCGGATCGTCATGGTGACGACCGACGAGACGACCTGGCCGGAGGCGTCGGTCGCCGTGTACCCGAAGGTCTCGGTCCCCGAGAAGCCGGGCGCACCGGTGTGGGTGACGCGGCCGCGCTGGTCGACGGAGGTCGTGCCGCCCTGGTCGCCCGCGGTGACGGAGGTCACGACGAGGCGCTGGCCGCGGTCGTTGGCCGTGACGTCGACGAGGGTCGTCGCGGTCTCGGCCGGCACCTCGTAGGCGTCGGGCGCGGCGCGGGGCGTGACCGTGAGGGTGACGGTCGCGGTGCTCTCCTGCCCGTCGACGTCGGTGACGGTGTAGTCGAACTGCTCGGTGCCCGAGAAGCCGACGGCGGGGGTCACGACGACGGCGCCCGAGGCGTCGAGGGCCACGTCGACCCGGCCGCCCGTGCTGGCGGTGACGGCGGTGACGGTCAGGTCGCTGCCGCGGTCGTTCGCGAGCAGGTCGGCGAGCGTCGTGGCGGCCCCGGTCGGGACGCTGCGGGCGTCGTCGACGGCGGTCGGCGCGACGGTCATCGTGACGGTCGCGGAGCTCGTGCGCCCCGCGGCGTCGGTGACCGTGTAGCCGAAGGTCTCGGCCCCGCTGAAGCGGGCGGTGGGGGTGTACGTGACGGTGCCGTCCTGCTCGAGGCGCACCGCGCCTCCTGCACTGCCCGCCGTGACGGCGGTGACGGCGAGGCCGCGACCGAGGTCGTTCGCCCGGAGGTCGCGCAGCGTGGTCGACTCGCCCGGCGTCGCCGTCGCCCGGTCGTCGCGGGCCTGGGGCGTGACGGTGACCGTGACGGTCGCGGTCGAGGTGCGGCCCGAGGCGTCCTTCGCCGTGTAGGTGAAGGTCTCGGTGCCCGAGAAGTCGTCGCGGCTCGTGTAGGTGACCGAGCCGTCGCGGCCCAGCTCGACCTTCCCCCCGGCCGAGCCCTGGCTCACGCCGGTGACGGTCACGTCGGTGCCCACGTCGTTGCCGGCGAGGTCGGTGAAGGTGGTCGGCGTGCCCGCGACGACGGTCTTCGCGTCGGCGGCGGCGGCCGGGTCGACCGTGACGGTCAGCGTCGCGGTGCGCTCCGTGCCCGAGGCGTCGCGGACGGTGTACGTCACCACGATCGTGCCCCCCGAGGAGGCGGTGGCCGGGTCGAGCACGACGCCCCCGTCGCGGTCGACGGAGACCTTCCCGCCGCCGGAGACGACCTTCGCGCCGACGACCGTGAGGCCCGTGCCGAGGTCGTTGCTGAGCAGGTCGGTGAAGGTGGTGGTCTGGCCGGCCGGGGCACTGCGGGCGTCGTCGCCGGGGGTCGGGGCGACCGTCAGCGAGACCGTGGCGGTCGAGCGCACGCCGGCGGCGTCGGCGACCGTGTAGGTGATGCTCGCGGGGCCGGAGGTGCCGGGCTCGGGCGAGTAGACGAGGTCGCCGCCCGGGGCGACGGTGACGCTGCCGCCGCCGGAGACGACCGTGGCGTCGACGATCGTGAGGCCCGAGCCGGCGTCGTTGCCGAGCAGGGTGGTGGCCGGGATCGTCGTCGAGCTGCCGCTCGGCTGCGCGGGCACGGTGGCGTCGTCGTCGACGGCGTGCGGGGCCACGGTGACGGTGACGGTCGCCGTGGAGGAGGCGCCGCTCGCGTCGGTGACCGTGTAGGTGAAGGTCTCGGTGCCCGAGAAGCCGCGGTCGGCGGTGTAGCCGACGGTGCCGTCGGCGCGCAGCTCGACGACGCCGCGGGCGCTGCCCTGGGTGACGCCGGTGATCTTCAGGCCGGTGCCCGCGTCGTTCGCGCGCAGGTCGGTGAAGGTGGTGGCGACTCCGGAGACGGCCTCCTCGGCGTCGTCCTTCGCCGCGGCCGCGAGCACGTTGACGAAGGAGCAGGTGACCTCGGAGGAGGCCTCGCTCTTCGACGTCGGCTGGGTGTACGTGGCCTTGGTGCCCGTGCCCTCCGAGACGACCGTGCTGCCGTCGGCGCAGGTGTAGCTCGTGGCGTAGTCGGCGGGGAGCGTCGTCGAGTTGCCGGGCTTCTGCTCGACCGTGTACTGCGTGCCGCCGACCGCGAGGATCGGGCCCGCCGTGGCGGTGTCGGAGCCGGGCGCCGTCGTCGCGGTCGCGCTGGGGCTGCCGGCGGGGATGCCGCCGCCGGTGAGCGTGACGCCGAACTGGTCGGAGGGCTTGGCGCGGTCGACGATGGTCGTGCTGGCCGAGGTGGTGTTGGGGTAGTTGCAGGTCGCGAGGTCGACGGTCGCGAAGCCGGGCAGCACCGTCTCCTTGATCGTCGCGCCGGAGGCCGGGTCGACCTCGGTCAGCGTCGTCTGCGGGGCCTGGGCCGTGCCGGTGCTGCGGGAGAGGAACAGCGTGCCGTCGTGCGAGAACGCGATGCCGTTGTAGGCCGCGTTGGTGCCGCCGAGGGTCGCGATGTTCGTGGTCGGGATGGGGGTGTCGCCCGAGGTCGTCGGCACGGGCACGTCGGCGCGCTGCACGAGCGCGTTGGAGACGACGAACATCGTGCCGCTGCGGCTGAAGGCGAGGTCGCCGTTGCCCACGGTGGTGTTGCCCGTGATGCCGATGGTGCCGACGCGGCCGAGGGCGACGCCGGGCTCGGGGGGCTTCGGCGGCACGTAGGCGCTGAGCTGCGGCTGCGCCTGGGCGGCCGCGTAGTAGTAGCTGCCGCTCTGCGGGTTCACGCCGCCGCGGATGATGTTGAGGTTCGCCGCCTCCGGCCGGGTGGTCGGCGTCGAGGTCTCGCCCTCGCGGTCGTAGGTGATGATCTGCGGCACGCCGTTCGAGACGCCCGTGGCGTAGGCGCGGAGCCCGCCCGCGCCGATGCCGAGGCCGTTCGTCGCGCCGGTGAGCGTCGCGACCGAGGCGACGGTGCCCGTGGCCAGGTCGACCGAGCGGACCTGGCCGGTGTTCGTGATCGAGTACACGGTGTTCTGGTCGCAGGCGAGCGGGCTGGCGGCGAGCGCGGGGGCCGCAGGCGTGACGGTGGTGAGCAGGCCCGCCGCGAGCAGGGCGGTGAGCCCGACGGCGACGGTGCGGCGCCCGAGCGAGCGGGCAGACAGGGAGGAGGGCATGGTGGGGGCCTTCGGGTGGGGTGGGCGCGGGTCAGGAGGCGCGGAGCGGGCGGGAGGGAGCCGGTCCAGTCGCGCAGGTGGTGCTGTCGGGGGGGGTCGGGCTGCGCGCTCGGCGTCGCAGGGGTGTCGGGCGCCCTGCGGTCGGGCTCAGGTTATTGACAGGGAGGGGTCCCCCACATGCCCCACAACGGGCATCCCCCGCTCGGGTGCCACGGAACGAGCTGTCCTCTCGGCGCACCCTCGGCAGGGCGACTCGCCCCGACGGCCGGTCTGTGGTCCACTGGGGGCCGACGCGCCGACGGAGGGCGCGAGCAGGGGAGACGACCGTGACCGACGACCTCCTGCCGCCGACCCCCGCCAACCACCCCGACTCGATCAAGAAGCTCGCCGCCACGCTGCGACGGCTCGACGAGGCGCACCGGCGCTACCGGGTGCACGCCGCGAAGGTGGTCGGCATGGCCCCGACCGACCTCTCCGCCCTGCTCGTCGTGAGCGAGAACCCCGGCATCACCCCCGGCGCCCTCGCGAAGGAGCTCGTGCTCAGCACCGGCACGGTGACCGCCGTCGTCGACCGCCTCGAGGCGTCCGGCCGTGTGGCCCGGGTGGCCCACCCGGGCGACCGGCGCAGCCTCCACCTGCAGCTCACCGAGCAGGGCACCCAGATCGCCTCCGCGCTCGACGAGGCCTACTGGTACGTGCTGTCGACCACCGGCACCGACGAGACCATCGCGGGGGCGCTGCCCCAGCTCGACGGCATCACCGAGGCGCTCGACGCCGTCGCGAGCGAGGCCGTGGGCTGAGCCGCCCTCGTCGCCTCGTCATCGAGGTGCCCCGTCCTGGGCCCTCCCGGCTCGGCAGGCCCCAGATGGAGTCACCTCGGCGCGCACAGCAGGGACGCCGAGGAGGCGCGGGGCGCGACGCGCCCCGGCTCAGGGTGCGACGAAGGGGGCGAGCGCCGCGATCCAGGCGTCGTGAGCGTCGAGGTGCGCGTCGTGCGAGCCCCCGACGAGATCGACCCTGGTCACGGCCCGGCCGTGGGCGACGAAGGCGCCCTGCTGCTCGGCGGTGAACATGCCGCCCTCCGCCCACACGACGAGCGTGGGCGCCGTGACGCTCTCCCACTCCGCCCAGCGCGGCACCCCGACCGCCTCGATCGTGGCCTGGAGCACGTCGGCGTCGAAGCGGGGGCGCAGCCCGTCGCGCCCCTCCTCGAGGTCGTCGACCCAGGCCCGCTCGAGCGGCCCGTCGCCGAGCGCGGCGAGCGCGGCCGCCCGGTCGGCGAACGGGACCGCCCACGACCGGAAGAAGTCGCCGAGCGCCCGGTGCGACTCCGGCGTCCCTCCGCCCTGGTCGCCCTCGAGCAGCACCAGCCGGCGCACGAGGTCGGGGCGTGCCGCCGCGACGAGCATCGCCGTGTGGGCGCCCATCGACTGGCCCACGAGGTCGACCGGGCCGGTGGCCTCCGCCTCGACGACGCTGACGACGTCGGCCACGAAGGCCCGCCGGGAGAGGTCGACGGGGCGCCGCGTGCTGCGGCCGTGCCCGCGCTGGTCGACGAGCACCACGCGGCGCCCGACGAGCGCCCGGGCGGTCGGCAGCAGCTCGCGGCCGCTGCCGGCGAGGCCGTGCAGGAGCACGACGGTCGGTTCGGCGCCCTCCCGCACCGCGTACGCGACCCGGGTGCCGTCGACGGCCGTCACGGCCGCCTCCCGCAGCTCGCCGGGCTCCGCGGAGGCGGTGGTCACGCCGCCGAGGCGACGGACGCGGGGCCGCCGTCACGGAGTGCGGGGCAGTGCTCGGGCGTCGGGTGCAGCGAGACGTCGATGACGCGGTCGAGCTCGGCGCGGGCGGCGGTGAGCTCGGCGATGCTCGCCGTGATGCGGTCGCGCTCGCGGCGCAGCAGCGCGAGCGACTCGTGGGTGGCGACGCCCGCGTCGACGCAGGGCAGCAGCTCGACGATGGTGCGGCTCGCCAGGCCGGCGGCGAAGAGCTGCTGGATGAGCTGGACCCGCTCGACCGCGGCCTCGTCGTAGACGCGCTGGCCGCTGCCGGTGCGGGCGGCGGGCAGCAGGCCCTGCTCCTCGTAGTAGCGCAGGGCGCGGGGGCTGACCCCGGCGCGGGCAGCGACGTCTCCGATGCGCACGAGCGCTCCTCCCGGTGGGGCGTCGGGCGGGTGCACGGCGCGGGTCTGGTGGTCGATCTCGGGCAGGACTTGCCCTTGACGTCGACGTGAGGTCCTAGCGTAGCCGCGCAGGCCCGGACGCACCGCCCGGCCGCCCCGAGAAGGAAGAACGAACACCATGGACATCACCGACCAGGTCGCCCTCGTCACCGGCGCCAACCGCGGCATCGGCCGCCGCTTCGTCGACGAGCTGCTCGCCCGCGGGGCCCGGAAGGTCTACGCGACCGCCCGACGCGTCGACTCCCCCGAGGCCCTCGAGCTGGCCGCCCTCGACCGCGTCGAGGTGCTGGCCGTCGACATCACCGACCACGCGTCGGTCGTCGCCGCGGCCGGCGTCGCCACCGACGTCACCCTGCTGGTCAACAACGCCGGCATCGCGACCTCGACGCCGCTCGTCACGGGCGACCTCGCCGAGCTGCGCCGCGAGATGGACACGCACTACTGGGGCACGCTCGACGTGATCCGCGAGTTCGCGCCCGCCCTCGCCGCGAACGGCGGCGGGGCGATCGTCAACGTGCTCAGCGCGCTGTCGTGGTTCGCGTACCCCGGCAACGGCGGCTACGGGGCCGCGAAGGCGGCCGAGTGGAACATGACGAACGGCGTCCGCCAGGACCTCGCCGCGCAGGGCACCCTCGTGCAGGGCGTCCACCTCGGCGCCGCCGACACCGACATCATGGCCGGCTACGACGGCCCGATGATCGACCCGGCGGACGTTCCCCGCGCCTCCTTCGACGGCCTCGCCGCCGGAGCGATCGAGGTCGTCGTCGACGACTGGAGCGCGATGGTCAAGGCATCGCTCGCCCACGACCCTGCGCTGCTCTACGCGCAGATCAGCCCCGCGAGCTGAGGCGGGTGCGGGCCGGGTCCGGCCCGGGCAGGGCGGCGCCGGACCCGGCGGGTCCGTGTCCTCGCGGGCTGCCCGGGGCCCGGGGTGCGGCGGGTCCTCATCCTCCTGGGCGGGTCGGCGCCGACCCACCCAGGAGGACACCGACCCGCCGCACCCTGCGGGCTCCCGTCCGGCGACGGCGCCGGGCCGCTCAGACGCCGCGGCGGGGGCCGGCCTGCCCGGGCTCGGCGTCGTCGGGCTCGTCGGGCTCCTCGTCCCAGGTGACGCTGAGCGAGCTGCCCATCGCGGCCGAGCCGCTCGTCGACCACATCCCCTTCGTCATGACGACGTCCCCGCCGTGGTCGTGCTCGTGGTGCTCGTCGAAGCCGCCGTCGCCGAACCCGCCGGTCCCGTCGCCGTCGAAGCCGCCGTCGCCGTCGTCGCCGAAGCCGCCTCCGTCGAAGCCGTCGCCGTCCTCGCCCTCCTCGCCCGCGCCTCCGGCACCGCGACCGCCGAGCAGCAGGCGGGTCAGCGCCTCGCCCGACGAGAGCAGCGTCTCCAGGGCCGCCGCGAGGTCGTCGTCGTCGGGGGCCGTGCCGCGGAGGGCGGCACCGAGCACGCTGCGGCGCATCAGCTCCTTGGCGAAGGAGCCCGTGGTGCCCTCGGCCTGGTCGGCGGCCGCGTCGAGCGCCTCGTCGCTGAAGGGCAGCGCGGCCGCGTAGCGCCGGAAGAGACGGCGGCGCGCCTCGAGTCCCGGCAGCGGGATCTCGACCCCGAGGTCGACCCGGCCGGGCCGCGCGGCGAGGGCCCGCTCGAGCACCTGCACCCGGTTGGTCGTCATGACGAACGCCACGTCGGCGTCGCCGTCGAGCCCGTCGAGGGCGTCGAGCACCTCGAAGAGCAGCGGCTGGGGGCTGTAGCTGCGCTCCATCGCGACCAGGTCGATGTCCTCGAGCACGACGAGCGAGGGCTGGAAGGTGCGCGCGACCTCCGCCGCGGCCCGGACGAACTGGATGCTCGACCCGGTCAGCAGCACCGTCGTCACGCCCGGCGTCCGCGAGAGCAGGTGCCGCACGGTCAGCGTCTTGCCCGTGCCGGGAGGGCCGTAGAGCAGCAGCCCGCGCTTGAGGTGCTGCCCGGCCGCGAGCAGCTCGTCGCGGTGCTCGCCGATGCCGACCACGTGGTCGACGACGGCCTCGAGCACGCCCTCCTCGAGCACCACGTCGTCGGCGGAGACGGAGGGGCGGGGCAGGAAGGCGGCACCCGCCTCCTGCCCGTACTCGGTCGCGGTGAACGAGAGCACGTGGCCGCGCAGCACGCTGTGCTCGACCATGAGGGCCCTGAGGCGATCGAGGAAGGCGGGCACGGCCGACTCGTCGGCGGCGAGCACGTCGAGGCTCGCCGACGAGCGCCCGAACTGCGGCGCGGCGTCGCGCTGCAGGACGACGAAGGGCACCCCGTCGACCTGCAGGAGGCGCACCCCGAACGCGACGACCCGACGACTCGTGTCGGGCCCCGTGGCCCGGCTCGCGTACGAGACCGGCCCGGCCGCGAAGGGGGTGTGCGGGTTCGCCATCAGCTCGCTGACCGACGAGTGGAAGCGCTGCTCGCCGCCGCTGACGCCGACAACGCGGCCGGCGGCGGGAGCGTCGAGGCCCGCGAGCACGTCGAGCGCGATGTCGGCGTCGACCAGCCGGTGCGGCGCGACCTCCTCGGTGATCGTCGCGAGCGTGGTCGCGTCGACCTCGAGGTGGTCGGTCATCAGGTCGCCGAGCGGGGTGCGCCGCCTCGCGTGCTCGGAGCTGGAGAGCTCCTCGACCCGGCGCAGGTAACGGGCGACGGCCCTCATCAGCTCGTGGTCGGTCTCGTCCAGCGACACGGCGCCTCCTCAGCTCGCGCGGCGACCTGCCGCTCGCCAGACGCTAGCGGTGCGCGGCCTGCACGTCGACGACCCAGGTCACCCCGAAGCGGTCGGTGAGCATGCCGAAGCCGGGGCTCCAGGCCGACGCGGCGAGGGGCTCGACCACGTCGGCGCCCTCGGCGAGACGCTGCCAGAGGGCCTCGACCTCCTCCAGCGTCTCGCCCTGGAGCGACTGGAAGAAGGTGCGGTCGGTGACGGTCGCGCCGTCGACGCGGCGGGTGGTGCCCGCGACGGCGGCGGGGTTGGTCGTGTCCAGCCCCGGCACGTCGTAGGCGAGCAGCCGGAAGCCGTCGGCCGCGTCGACCCGGCCGAAGACGACCTTGTCGGCGCCCGGCAGGTCGCGGGGCATGCCGACGTCGCCGTAGGTGGCGGCCGCGGTCACCTCGCCGTCGAAGACCGAGGCGTAGAAGTCGAGGGCGGCCCGGGCCGTGCCGGGGAAGTTCAGGTGGGTGGTCGTGGTGACGGTCATGGAAGGGTCCTCCGGTCGTGGTGGTGCGCGGCGACCTGCCGCACGCTCACCGTCCCGCCCGATGCGGACAGCGGCGGTCCGCTCCTCACGGCAGACTCGGCACATGGTCGGGAACTCGTCGCGGATGCTGTCGCTCCTCTCGCTGCTGCAGACGCGGCGCGACTGGCCGGGGCCGCTGCTCGCCGACCGGCTGGGGGTCACCGCGCGCACCGTCCGGCGCGACGTCGACCGGCTCCGCGAGCTCGGCTACTCCGTCGTCGCCACGCGCGGGCCCGAGGGCGGCTACCGCCTCGCCCCCGGCACCGACCTGCCGCCGCTCCTCTTCGACGACGAGCAGGCGGTCGCGATCGCGGTCGCCCTGCAGGGCGTGACGGCGAGCGGCGTCGACCTCGACGAGGCCGCGTCGCGCGCGCTCGCGACGGTGCGGCAGGTGATGCCGTCGCGTCTGCGGCACCGGGTCGACGGGATCCGCTTCACCGCGCCTCCCCCCGTCGACCCGGTCGACCCGGCCGTGCTCGAGGCCGTCAGCGCCGCGACGCGTGACGCTCGGGTGCTGCGCTTCCGCTACGACCGGGTCGCGGTGCCCGGGGCCGACCCGGCGCCGGGCGACGAGACGGCCGGCACGACGGCCGTCCCGTCAGCCGGCGACCTGCCCGCCCTGCCCCGCCGGGTCGAGCCGCACGGCGTCGTGCTGCGCGGCGGGCGCTGGTACCTGCTCGCCTGGGACCTCGACCGCGACGACTGGCGCGTCTTCCGCCTCGACCGCGTGCACCCCCGGAGCCCGGGAGGCGCCCCCTTCGCCCGCAGACCGCTGCCGGGCCCCGACGCGGCCGCGGTCGTCGCCGCGCGCGCCAAGGGCTCGGCCGACGCCGACCGCTGGCCCTGCGAGGGCGTCGTCGACCTCGAGCTGCCGCCCGGCGAGGTCGCCCCCTGGGTCGCGGACGGCCTGCTGGAGGCGCGGGGCGAGCACCGCAGCCGCCTCACGATCGGCTCGTGGTCGTGGGCGGGGGTGCTCGCCGCGGCGCTGCGCTTCGACGCACCGTTCACGGTGGTGGGCCCGCCGGAGCTGCGGTCGGCGGCCGAGGTCGCGGCGGCGCGGCTGCGCGGCGGCTCCGCGTGAGGGCCGCCAAGTGGTGCGCGGGCGGGCCCGGGGTGCGGCGGGTCCCCGTCCTCCTGGGGGGGTCGGCGCCGACCCGCCCAGGAGGACACCGACCCGCCGCACCAGGCCTCAGCCCGAGACCGGAGCCCCGGGTCAGCCGCAGGTGACGACCAGCCCGAGCCCCACGACGGAGACCACGCTGATGCGCACCGCGTTCGGGACGGGCTTCGTCCACTGCCCCACGAGCTGGGTCGTGACCGTGAGCTGCTGCGACCCGAGCACGAGCACGCCGCCCGGCTTGAAGTCGACGGCGCGGTCCGTCGACGCCGTGGTCGTCGCGGTCGTCGTCCCCGACGACACGCTGAAGCGCAGCGTGGACGGGGTCTCGCCCGCGTAGCTCCAGCCGATGCGGACGCCCCCGGCGATCGGGGCGCAGGTGAAGGCGGAGGCCGCGTCCACCGTCCCCGCCGTCAACGACGCCGACGTCGCCGTCCGGGCGAAGAACGGCGCCGCCGCCGCCTCGGTGGGCAGCGTCGCGAGCGGGGCCGTGACGAGCATCGCGAGCGCGAGGGCGGACGACGCGGTGCGCAGGCGCCGCAGCCTCCGCGCCCGGTGGCGGATCGACCGCCGGCTCGGCCAGGCGACGAGCGCGGGCAGACCCGGGCCGTCCCGCGACTCCCCGGTGCCGGCCGCGGCCGCGGCCTCGGCCTCCACCTGGGCGCAGATCCGCCGCTGCTCGCGGTCGACCGTCGTCAGCGCCAGCAGCACGAGCACCCCGAGGGCGACCATCGCGAGCGGCACCCACCTGCCCTCGCGGGCCCAGACGACGGGCATGCCGATCGACGGCACGCGGAGGAACCCGACCCCGTGCACCGCCGACGCCCCGATCGGCGTCGAGTCGGCGGCGGCGTTGGCGTCGCCCTTGGTCACCATCAGGCCGCCGGCCAGCGCCTCCGCGTAGCGGTGCAGGCGCAGGTGCCCCGGCTGGTCGGGGTCGTCGGCGAGCAGCACGTGCCCGGTCTGGACGAGGTCCATCGGCACGGGGCGCGAGACGACGACGTCGCCGACGCGGATGCGCGGCTCCATCGATCCGGTCACGACCGTCGTCGGGTGCCAGCCGAGCACCGCGGGCGCCGCGGCCCAGAAGGCGAGCCCCAGCAGCGCGACGATCACGCCGCGGGCGACCGTGGCGACGACGATCCGCGACCAGTCCTCGACGCCGGTCCGCGCCGTCGGCAGGGTCGACAGGGTCGGCGAGGAGGCGCGGGTCGAGCCCTGCAGCGGGCTCGCGACGTGCTGTGCCGTCGCCGACATGGCGGCCTCCCCTCTCGACGTGGGGTCCGTGACGCGGGGCGGGCGGCGGCGCGGGACGAGCCGCGCAGCCGCCCGGGGACTGGCTAGTTGTTCTGGGCTTCCCAGGTGAAGCCCTGCTTGACGTTCAGGCCCTGCGACGCGTTCAGCAGGTCCGGCGCGACGGTGTAGGTGAACTTGTACAGGCGGTTCTCGGCGGTGGAGTCGGCCCCCGTCGGGTTGCCCGTCGTCACCCACGCGTCGGCGCCGTTCGCGTAGCTGGAGCGCGCCGTCTGGAACGCGGCGAGCGTGCCGTCGTAGACGGTGCCGCCCGTGCCCGCGGCGACGAACGCCTGGCAGGTGCCGGTGCCCTGCTCGATCTTGAGCGTGGTCTTGAGGCCGAGGTCGCTGCTGACGTTGACGGCACCGGTGCCGTAGAGCTTCACGGTCGAGGGCAGGCTGCCGGTCGAGGTGACGGTGATGCAGTTCGTGCCGGTCGAGCCGGGCTTGAGGTTGACGGCGCTGAACAGGGCGACGTCGGCGTCGTTGTCGGTGAGCTTCACCGAGCCGGTGGTCCAGTTGCTCGTGGGGTTGCTCGTCTGCGCGCTGAACGCCGAGTACGACGCGTTCGAGACGACGAGCCCGGAGGCGACGAGGGCGAGCGGGACGCCGATGACGGCGGCGAGGCGGGCAGCACGGGGCGTGGCGGTGCGCATGACGGGGTGTCCTGATCCTTGGGTGCAGCATGTCCGGTCGACGGAGTGCCACGGAGGGGCGCGGGAGGCGGCTGGTGAGACCGCGGTGCGCCGACCGCACGGGCGTGGTGAGGGCCCGACGTCGTCCGGTTGTTACGGTCACCAAGATAAACCTGTGAGCCCTCCTCAGCAAGGTCGCGGGCGACCCCCGAGGGAGGGGGGCTCGCGCATCGGCCAGGGCCCCGGGGAGGCGCGTGCCTGGGCGTCGGCAGCGCCCGCGTCGGTACCGTGGCGGGCATGCAGCAGCCCGACGCCCCCGCCCCGTCCGACGCCCCGAGCCCGGGCGTGGCCCCCCCGTCGAGCGGCGCCCCGGCCTGGACGGAGCACGTCGTGTGGTGGCACGTGTACCCCCTCGGGTTCGTGGGGGCCGACACGACCGGGGCGGACCGCTCGCCGGCACCGCGCCTCCTCGACCTCGTGCCCTGGCTCGACCACCTCGTCGCGCTCGGCGCCAACGGGCTCGCGCTCGGGCCCGTGTTCGCGTCGTCGACGCACGGCTACGACACCATCGACTGGATGCACGTCGACCCGCGGCTCGGCAGCGACGACGACCTCGTCACGCTGATCGACGCGGCGCACGGGAAGGGCGTCCGCGTGATGCTCGACGGCGTCTTCAACCACGTCGGCCCCGAGTTCCCGCCGCTGGTCGAGGCCCGCGCCGACCCGTCGTCGCCGGCGGCCGCGCTGTTCCGCCGTGACGGGTCGGGCGACCTGGCGACCTTCGAGGGCCACGGCGGGCTGATCGCCCTCGACCACTCGTCGCCCGAGGTGGCACGGCTCGTCACCGACGTGATGACGCACTGGAGCGACCGCGGCGCCGACGCCTGGCGCCTCGACGCCGCCTACTCGGTGCCGACCTCGTTCTGGGCGACGGTGCTGCCCGCCGTCCGCGAGCGCCACCCCGACGTGTGGGTGGTCGGCGAGGTGCTGCACGGCGACTACGCCGCGATCGTGCGCGAGGCCGGCCTCGACGCGGTCACCCAGTACGAGCTCTGGCAGGGCGTCTGGCACGCGCTGCAGAGCGTCAACCTGCACGAGCTGGCGTGGGCCCTCACCCGGCACGACGAGTTCCTCGACGCGTTCGTGCCGCTGACCTTCGTCGGCAACCACGACGTCACCCGCATCGCCAGCCAGGTCGACGACGAGCGCCACCACGCGCACGCGACCGTGCTGCTGTTCACCCTCGGCGGGGTGCCGTCGGTCTACTACGGCGACGAGCTCGGGCTGCGGGCCGTGAAGGAGGAGCGGGTCGGCGGCGACGACGCGGTGCGCCCGGCCTTCCCCCGCTGGTCGGGCGACGACGTCGTGTCGCTCGTGCCCGACGCCGACCCCGTCGCCCTGGCGCTGCACCAGCAGATGATCGGGCTCCGTCGCCGTCACCCGTGGCTGCACACGGCCCGGTCGCGGACGGTGTCGGTGACGAACGAGTCGCTCGTGCTCGAGCTGCGGCCCGGCGCGGGCGGGGACGCGGGTGCGGGCTCGGGTGCGGGCGCGGGCGACGTCGCGCTGGTCGTCGCCCTCTCGCTCGGCGACGAGCCGCTGCGGGTGGCCGACCCGGCGCCGGGCGAGTTCCTCGCCGGGCGCGACGCGGGGCTCGACGGCGACGAGCTCGTCGTCGGCGCCCACGGCTGGGCGGTCGTCGCGCGACGGTAGGCGCGGCGGGCCGAGTGGTCACGAACTGTTCGTCCCCCGCCTCGGGAGCAGCAGTTCGTGACCACTCGACCACTGCGCGCGGGAGGCGCGCGCGTGGTGGACTGGCTCCGTGCTCGACCCCTTCACCACGCCCCTGCCCGACCGGCACTTCGAGGACTACCCGCCCGGCCTCCACGCCGAGTACGGCCCCACCACGGTCACGGCCGACGAGATCGTCGCCTTCGCGACCGCCTTCGACCCGCAGCCGATGCACGTCGACGCCGAGTGGGCCGCCGCCGGCCCGTTCGGCGGGCTCATCGCCAGCGGCTGGCACACGACCGCGATCATGATGCGGCTGCTCGTCGACCACTGGCTGAACGGCGAGACGAGCCTGTCGTCGCCCGGCGTCGACGAGCTGCGCTGGCACCGCCCGGTGCGCCCCGGCGACCAGCTGACCGCCCGGTTCACGGTGCTCGAGGCGCGGCCGTCGGCCTCGCGGCCCGACCGGGGCATCCTCCGCACGCGCATCGAGCTGGTCGATGCCGACGAGCGGCTCGTCATGTCACAGGTGATGACGAACTTCGTCCTGCGTCGCCCGTAGCGCGCGCCACGAGCCCGGGCGTCAGCCCTGCAGGTCGCCCGCGTGCCGCACGACGTCGTCGGCGGTGAGCCGTTCGGCGTCCGACTCGGCGACCCCGGTCACCCGGAACGTCGCCGACTCCCCCGCGAGCAGCGTCACCATGCCCGTGTCGACCACGGCCCCGGGGTCGACACGGTCGACGAGCAGGGTCACGTCGCGGGCGTAGCTGCGGGCGGTGACGGTGACCAGCGCGACGCCGGGAGCGGTCTCGGCGAGGGCGACCACCGCCTCCACCGCACCGGGGTCGAGCTGCTGGTCGACGACCTCGGCGGCGTCCCACCGGGCGCGGCCGGCGCCGAAGCCGGGCAGGTCGGCGACGAGCAGCTCGGCGGCGGGGTCGAGGCCGTCGACGAGCGCGGCCGGCAGCGCGACCGTGGTGCTGCCCCGCGCCTCCACCGTGACCGGCAGCGCGACCTCGTCGCGGCGCCCGCCGTCGAACGCGGCGGCCGCGACCGTGGCGGTGCCGCTCCACGCGTCGTCGGTGTCGTTGAGCAGCACCAGGGCCAGGCCGGAGGCGCGGGGCTGGATCGTCGCCAGCCGCGCCTCGTAGACGGCCCGGAGCACGTGCCAGAGCGGCTTGCGGTGCCCCGCGAAGTCGACCGCCGCCCACGACACGACGGGCCAGTCGTCGTTCAGCTGCCAGACGACGACGCCGGTGTTCCGCGGCGCCAGCGAGCGGAAGTGCTCGACGCCGAAGCGGATCGCCGCGGCCTGGTTGAGCTGGGTCGCCCAGTGCCAGTCCTCGATCGTCGAGGGCGCGGGCAGGTGGCCGTCGAGGCCCCGCTCGAGCTTGAGGTTGCCGTCCTCGGCCTTCTGGTGCACGAGCATCTCGTGGCCGTACGGGTCGAGCGGCTCGTCGTGCACGACCGAGGTCAGCGTCGACCAGGCGGGCGGCCCCTGGAAGCCGAACTCGGGGACGAAGCGCGGCTCGTGGTCGCGGTAGGCCGTGTAGTCGAGGCGGTTCCAGACGTCCCAGATGTGCATGGTGCCGTTCGCGGCGTCGTTCGGGTGCAGGTACTCGCCGAACGACCACGGGCTGCCCGGCGAGTACGGCCGGGTGCCGTCCAGCTCGGCGACGACGCGCGGCAGCAGGTCGAAGTAGTAGCCCTCGCCCCAGGTGCGGCCGGCGAGCTGGCGACGCCAGTCCCAGTCGACGTAGCCCCAGATGGCCTCGTTGTTCCCGTTCCAGATCACGAGGCTCGCGTGGCGGCTGAGGCGGGTGACGGCCTCCCGGGCCTCGGCCTCGACCTCGTCGGCGAGCCAGGGCTCCTCGGCGTAGGCGCCGCAGGCGAAGAGGAAGTCCTGCCAGACGAGCACGCCGGCCTCGTCGCACGCGTCGTAGAGGTCGTGCGACTCGTAGACGCCGCCGCCCCACACGCGCAGCAGGTTCATGTTCGCGTCGGTCGCGTCGGCGACGCGGAGGCGGTAGCGCTCGGGCGTCATCTCGGTGAGGAAGGCGTGGTCGGGGATCCAGTTCGCGCCCCGCACCTGCACCGGCTGGCCGTTGACGCTCAGCACGAAGGGCGCTCCGTGCTCGTCGGGGGCGGTGTCGAGGGCGACGGTGCGGAAGCCGACCCGCGCCTCCCACGGCTCGGTCTCGCTGCTGCTGCCGACCGTGACGGTGACGGGGTAGAGCGGCTGGGCGCCGTGGCCGCGGGGCCACCAGAGCTCGGCGTCGGGAACGACGACCGTGAGCCGCACCTGCGTCGTGCCGGGGGCGACCGCCGAGGAGGCGCGGTGCCCGTCGACGAGGACGGTCACCTCGGTCTCGGCGGCGGTGGTGGTGTCGGCGCCGCCGTCGGCCGGGGCGACGGGGGTCGCCCACTCGAGCTCGACGTGGGCGTCGAGCACCCCGCCCTCGTCGGTGACGTCGACGAGCGGCCGGACGGACGCGATGCGCACGCCCGACCAGCTGTCGAGCCCGATCGGTCGCCAGATGCCGCTCGTGGCGACGTCGACGCCCCAGTCCCAGCCGAAGTTGCTGGCCGACTTCCGCAGCATCGTGAAGGGGTGGTGGTTGACGTGCGGGAGCGCTCCGTGGCGCTCGACCCGCGACTCCACCTCGGGCACGGGCGCGGCGAACGTCACGACCAGGTGGTTGTCGCCGTCGGTCAGCGCGTGGCGCACGTCGACGCGGTACGAGCGGTGCTGGTTCTCGGTCTCGGCGACGACGACGCCGTTCAGCTCGACGCGGGCGACGGTGTCGAGCCCCTCGGCGACGAGGTCGTGGCGGTCGGAGCCGTCGTCGTGCCACTCGAACGTCGTCCGCCAGCGCCAGACGGTGTCGCCGATCCACTGCTGAGCGGCCTCGGCGTCGCCGTCGAACGGGTCGGTGACCATCCCCGCGGCGAGCAGGTCGGTGTGGGCGACGCCGGGCACGGTGGCCGGGACGAGCCGGCCCGCGACCTCGGCGGGCACCGGGCCGCTCACGGCCTCGAGGGTCCAGTCGTCGTGGAGGGGTCGGAGAGCCATGCGTGCGTGTCCTCGTCGTCGAGATGCGGGTGGGCCTCGCACCACGCTAGCGGGAGGCGCGGGGCCGCGGGCGCCCGGCGGGTGCGGCGGGTTCCCGTCCTCCTGGGCGGGTCGGCGCGGGCCCGCCCAGGAGGACACGGACCCGCCGCACCGGCGTGACCTCCCCCGGCGGGCCGACCCGCGCCTCCCCGGGCCCTCAGAACTGGCGGGCGGCGACGTCCGCGCGGTGCGACGCGGCGACCAGCTCGCGGAGGCGCTCCGCCGTCACGGGCGCGCCCGGGTCGGCGAGGTGGTCGACGGCGAGGGCCGCGGCGTCGGCCGCGTAGATCGGGGTGTACGCGCCCGACTCGGGCTCCGTGCGCCACGACTCGGCGAGCGAGCCCGCGTCGACCGGCTCGAAGCCGAGCAGGTCGACGAGCTCCGAGACCCGGGCCTTGGCCGTCGCGTCGTCGCCCTGGACGGCGAGCGCCGTGCGCGGGGTCGAGCCGGTGAGCGCCGGGATGTGGTGGGCGAGGATCCCGTTGAACGCCTTCACGACGAGCGCGCCGGGCAGCAGCCGCTGCTCGAGCTCGGCGGTGGCGAGCTCGAGGCTGTCGAGCTCGGGGATGCGCCCGTCGCGGTGCGGGTAGTAGTTGCCGGTGGAGAGCACGACGCGGTCGGCGAGGGCGTCGACGGGCAGCGCCGGGTAGGCGCCGAGCGGGACGGCGAGCACGACGAGGTCGCCGGCCTCCGCCGCCTCGCGGGGAGCGGCGGCGCGGGCGCGGGGGCCGAGCTCCGCGACGAGGCCTGCGAGCGACTCCGGCCCGCGCGAGTTCGCGACGACGACGTCGAGGCCGGCCGCCACGGCGAGGCGGGCGAGACCGCTGCCGATGTCACCGCTGCCGATGACGCCGATGCGGGTGAGGGGTGTGGTGGTGGGGGTGGGGGTGGTGGTGTCGGTCATGGTGCCTCCTGGTCGTGGTCTTGGTCTTGGTCTTGGGGGCCGGCGGCCGCCGTCAGGCGTCGTCGCCCGCGGCGGCCGGACGTGCCTGCCACCCCCGGCGGGCGAGCGCCGCGAGCCCGTCGGCCGAGTCGTCGTCGGCGAGCGCGGCGCCCCGGACCCAGCTCGTGGCCAGGGCGGCGAGGAAGAGGTCGCGGGCGCGCACGTCGCTCCGGGCGGCGCCGTCGCGGCGGGCGGCGTCGAGGAACTCCTCGGTCACGGTGACGAATCCCTGGCAGGTCGTCGCGAGGGGCGAGTCGCTCGTGAGCGTGGCGGCGCGCAGGGGCCCGGGCAGGCCGTCGAACGCCCCCGCCCAGTCGATCACCGCGTCGAGCCAGCCGTGCAGGGCGTCGCCCGCGTCGACGGTGCCGTCGTCGCGGCCGGCCCTGAGGGAGTCGCGGCGTGCGACGAGCGCGTCGTCGCGGGCCGTCAGCAGGGCCGCGAGCAGGGCCTCACGCGTCGGGAAGTGGCGGTACAGGGTGCCGGCGCCGACGCCCGCCCGCTTCGCGATCGCGTCGAGGGAGCCGCCGACGCCGTGCTCGGCGAAGTGCTGCTCGGCGGTGGCGAGGAGGTGCTCGCGGTTGCGGAGCGCGTCGGCGCGGGGAGCCCGAGCTCCGCGGGTGGTCGTACCGGGCACGGCGTCCTCCTCGTCGCGATGCGGAGGACCTCTCCGCATCGCGAAGAGGAGACTATCTCCGTTCGCGCGGGAGCGCACCCCCGAGCACGGCCAGCGCCTTGGCGTGTCTCACCGCCGGCGCGGCTCAGCGCTCGCGCGGCTCAGCGCTGGCGAGGCGCGACGACGAAGGCCGCCGCGGCGTCGAGCACCGGGTCGGCGCGGTCGCTCACGACCGTGCAGACGCCGAGGCCGAACGAGCGGCAGAGCGAGACGACGCCGAACTTGCTGCTGTCGGCGAGCACGACGGTCTCGCGGCTGTGCGCCTGCACGAGGCGCTTCTTGTTGGCCTCGCGGATGTCGAAGGTGGTGACCCCGGCCTCGGCGTCGATGCCGGTGACGCCGATGAAGGCCCGGTCGAAGTAGAGGTCCTCGAGCTGCCGGTCGGTCATCGTGCCGGCGACGGAGCCGATGTCGGGCAGGTAGTCGCCGCCGAGCGCCGTCACGGTCACCCGGGGCCGGGGCACCATGCCGAGCACCTGCGTGTTCGAGGTGATGACGTGCACGTCGATGTTCGGCAGAGCCACCATGAACTCGGTCAGCGACGTGCCCGAGTCGACGTAGATCGTCTCGCCCTCGACCACCATGGCGGCGGCGGCGCGGGCGATCGCGACCTTCTCGTCGCGGTTGATCTGCGACTTCATCGCCGCCGGCAGCTCGGCCGAGCGCTCCTCGGCACGGATCGCCCCTCCGCGCAGGCTCACGACGTGCCCGGACTGCTCCAGCTCGCGGATGTCGCGGCGCACGGTCGAGGGCGACGCCCCCGTGGCCGTGACGAGGTCGTCGATCAGGATCGAGTCGCCCGAGGCGACACGGTCGAGGATCAGCTGGTGCCTGGCGAACGATCTCACGCCTCGAGGTCCTCCCGGGTCGGCATGCTGGACTGTGCCCCCATCCCCGCGACGGTGATCGAGGCGACGAGCGCGGCGGTGCGGGCGGCCGAGAACGGGTCGACCCCGTCGGCCAGCGCGACGGCGAAGGCCCCGATGAACGAGTCGCCGGCGCCGGTCGTGTCGACCGCGCGGGCGGGCACCGCCCCCACGAACTCCACCCGTCGGCCCTCGAGAACATAGCAGCCGCGACTGCCGAGGGTCAGGACGACGGAGTCGCAGAACGCCGCCAGCTCGGCGACCGCGGCCCGCATCGCCGCGTCGTCGGCGACGTCGCCGAGGGGGCGCCCGAGGTACTCGGCCGCCTCGTCCTCGTTGACGACGAACCAGGCGCAGGCGCGAGTCACCTCGAGCGGCACGGGCCGGGCGGGCGCGGCGTTGTAGACGACCGGGACGCCCGCGGCCGCGGCGAGCGCCACCGCCCGCTCGTTCGCCGACGCGGGCACCTCGTTCTGCAGCACGACGACCGCCGACGACGCGACGAGGTCGGCGTTCTCGTCGACCCACTCGCCGGTCACGACGGCGTTCGCCCCCTCGACGATCGTCGCGTGCACCTCGCCGTCGCCGACGACGTGCACGATGCCGAGGCCGGCCGCCGCGCCGGTGGGCCGCAGCCGGCACTCGATGCCCTCGCGCTCGAGGGCGGCGCGGCAGATCTCGCCGTGCTGGTCCGCCCCCGCGGCGCCGACGAAGCGGACGGAGGCGCCGAGGCGGGCTGCCTGGACGGCCTGGTTCGCGCCCTTGCCGCCGGGGTCGGCGCGGAACCCGGTGGAGACGAGCGTCTCGCCCCGCCGCGGCAGCCGCTCCTGGCTGACGATCAGGTCGTAGTTGATGCTGCCGACCACCAGGATGGCGTGCGCCGTCATGCGGTCCTCCACTTCGTCGTGTCGACGACGTGCCGCCGCCAGGCCCGACAGTAGGCGGCGATGACGACGGTTGTCAAAGACGATCAGCATTCTGGTGCGGCGAACGCGCTCATCCGGCCGCTGAGCGTGACTAAGAATGACACTGCTTGACAATCCCGGTCATGCTCCGTACGGTCGCCACCATGAAGTTCGCCACGCGCCTCAACTCGTTCATCGCCGGTGGAGACACCGCCGCAGCCCTCCGCCGCATCAGCGCGACGAAGGGCATCGACCACGTCGACCTCAACTACCCCGAGCACTTCGTCGGCATCGAGCCCGCCGACATGAAGCCCCTCCTCGACGAGCTCGGGCTCTCGCTCAACAGCGTCGCCATGCGCTTCCGCAAGGACTTCGTCCACGGCGAGTACAGCAACCGCGACGAGGCGGTCCGCCGCGAGGCGATCGAGCTGACGAAGGCCGGCATCGACGCCGCGGCCCTCGGCGGCAGCGACCTCGTGACGGTCTGGCTCGGCTACGACGGCTTCGACTACACGTTCCAGAAGGACTACGCGCGTGACCTCGGCCGCATCGTCGAGGCCTTCCAGGAGCTCGCCGACCACCGCCCCGACGTCCGCATCAGCATCGAGTACAAGCCCTACGAGGAGCGCGTGCACTCGGTCATCCGCAGCGTCGGGCAGACCCTGCACGTCCTCCAGCTGATCGACCGGCCCAACGTCGGCGCGACGCTCGACTTCGCGCACATGCTGATGGCCGGCGACGCACCCGGCTTCGGCGCCGCGCTGCTGCTCGCCGAGGGCAAGCTGTGGGGCGTCCACCTCAACGACGGCAACAACGACCACGACGACGGGCTCATGATCGGCTCGATCCACCCCTTCGAGACGATCGAGTTCCTCTACTACCTGCTCCGCCACGACTACGACGGCGTCATCTACTTCGACACGTTCCCCATCCGGGAGGACGCACAGGAGGAGGCGGAGACCAACCGGGCCACCGTCGAGCTGCTCATCGCGAAGATCGAGGCGGTCGGCGTCGACCACATCACCTCGGTCATCGACCAGGCCGACGGCATCGCCTCGCAGCGCCTCCGCAACGAGCTGATGAGCGTCGCCGTCCCGGCTCCCGGCGCCTGACCCCTCGTCGAGGGCGTCCCGAGACTCCTCGGACCCCGGCCGGTGCCTCCCCGCGACCCGCGCGTGCGGAGGCACCCGGCCCGCGACTCCCCCGGGCCCCCGCCCGACCCCGCACGACCCGACCGACCCGCACCACCCCGCACGACGAACACCCCCCGACCCCTTCTCACACACAGGTGGACACGCAATGGCGCGATCTAGAACAGTCTTCTCCCTCTCCCTCGTGGCGACCATCGCCCTCGTCGCCCTCGTCGGCGGCGTCGTCGGCGGCAGGGCCACGGTCTCCGAGGCGGCATCGAGCGGAGGGGGTGAGGGAGGCGCGGCGTCCGGAGTCAAGGTCGACGTCATCATCCGGGCCAGCGACTCCGCCTACTGGCAGACCCTGCTCGCCGGCTCCGAGGCCGCCGCGGCCGACTACGGCATCGAGGTCGCGACCTTCGGACCGACCTCCGAGACCGACATCGCCGGGCAGGTGCAGCTCGTCGAGAACTCCGTCTCGCGCGGCGCCGACGCCATCCTCATCGCGCCCAGCTCGAGCGAGGCCCTGAACGCCTCCATCGACCAGGCGCGGGCGGCCGGCATCAAGGTCATCACGGCCGACACGAAGGTCACCGCCGACATCGAGGGCCACATCGGCACGAACAACGTCCTCGCCGGCACGGCCGCCGGCGAGCGCATGTGCCAGCTGCTCACCGACGCGGGCACGACCACCGGCAAGGTGCTCGTCGAGGCCCCGATCGCGGGCATCGAGGCCAACCAGGACCGCGACGCGGGCTTCCGTGCCGGGCTCGCGGCCGGCTGCCCCGACATCGACTCCAGCCTGCAGAGCTACAACAACAACGACATCGGCACGGCGGCCTCGCAGGTGAACGACGCCATCTCGGCGAACTCCGACCTCGTGGGCGTCTTCGCCGACAACAACAGCTCCGGCGTCGGCGCGGCCACCGCCATCAAGGACAACGACGCGTCCGACGACATCGTCGTCGTCGCCTTCGACTCCGACCCGGCGGAGAACGCCGCCCTGGCCGACGGCAGCATCGACGCACTGGTCGTGCAGAACCCCTGGTTCCTCGGCTACCAGGGCGTCGTCGAGGCCGCGATGGCGACGCAGGGGCGCATCCCGCCCGCGAGCCTCGACCCCGGCGTCGCGGTTGCCGACCGCGACAACATGGAGAGCCCCGAGATCAAGTCGCTCCTCGAGCCGCAGACTGCCGAGACCAACGGATGACCGTCCGCGAGCCCGAGGGCGCTGCCGTGCTGCAGCTCACCGACGTCTCGAAGGCGTTCGGCGCCGTCCAGGCCCTCAGCGGCGTCTCGCTCAAGCTCGTGGCGGGGCAGGTGCACTGCCTCGCCGGCGAGAACGGCGCCGGCAAGTCGACGCTGATCAAGGTGCTCACGGGGGCGCTGCCCCGCGACTCGGGCGACTACGACATCGACGGCCGCACGGTCACGACGGCCACCCCGGCCGCCCTCCGCGGCGCGGGCGTGCAGGCCGTCTACCAGGAGCTCAGCCTCCTGCCGCACCTCTCGGTGGGCGAGAACATGTTCATGGGCCGCCTGCCGGCGCGCTCGGGCGTGATCCGCTCCCGAGACCTGCACGACCGCTGCCGGTTCGTGCTCGACTCGCTCGGCCTCGCCGACGTCGACCCCGACGTCGTCGTCGAGCGGCTGCCCGCCGCGACGAAGCAGCTCGTCGAGGTCGCGAAGGTCGTCACCGCCGACTCCGTCAAGGTGATCGTCTTCGACGAGCCGACGACGGCGCTGACCGAGGCCGAGTCCGACCGACTGCTCGACCAGATCCGGAAGTTCAAGGCGGAGGGCGTCGCGATCCTCTACGTGACCCACCGCCTGGAGGAGATGTTCGCCGTCGGCGACTGGGTCACGGTGCTCCGCGACGGCGAGCTGTCACAGAGCGGGCCGATGAGCGACTACACGGAGGACACGCTGATCAACGCCATGGTCGGCCGTGAGGTGTCGAGCCTGTACCCGGACGAGGCGCGCGAGGTCCACCCGGCGCGCCTCAGCCTCCGGGGCCTGCGGCGCACGCCGGACAGCCCGACCATCGACCTCGAGGCCCGGGGCGGCGAGATCCTCGGCATCGGGGGCCTGCTCGGCTCGGGGCGCAGCGAGCTGCTGCTCAGCGTCTTCGGCTCGGAGCCGGTCGCGGAGGGCGAGATCCTCGTCGACGGCGTCGTGGTCCGGCCCGACGGGCCGCGCACGATGATGGACGCGGGCGTGGCCCTGCTCACCGAGGACCGCAAGGTGCTCGGCCTGCTGCCGGAGCTGTCCATCCGCGAGAACGTGACGATCGCGAGCCTGCGCGTCGGCTCCCGACGGGGGCTGCTGCCCGGCCGGGCACAGTCCGACGAGGCCGACGCCCTGCTCGACAGCCTCCGCATCCGCGCCGGCTCGTACGACCAGCCGGTCTCGACGCTCTCCGGGGGCAACCAGCAGAAGGTGCTGCTCGCCCGCTGGCTGCTGACGAAGCCCGGGGTCATCATGTTCGACGAGCCGACGAAGGGCATCGACGTCGGCGCCAAGGGCGAGCTCTACGACGTGATCAACGACCTGGCCCGCCGCGGCCTCGCGGTCGTCGTCGTCTCGTCGTACCTGCCCGAGCTGCTCGGCCTCGCCGATCGCGTGGTGGTGCTCCGCGAGGGCGCCGTCGCGGGCGAGCTGCCGGGCGGCGCCTCCGAGGAGGACGTGCTCCGCCTCGCCAGCGGCGGGGTCGACGACCCCGCCGACCACCTGCACGGCGTCCCGCCGCTCAGGCACGACCCCCGCACCGACCCGGTCACCCGACAGAACATCGAGGAAGTCCCCCATGCCTAAGTTGATGTGGCGCGAACCCATCGAGACGACGACCATCCGGGTGGTGCGGAACGGCGACGACGCCGCGGCCGCGGCCGCCCGGGCGTCCACGAAGCCGCGGGTCACGACCCTCGGCAGCATCGCCGGCCGCGAGAGCGGGGTGCTGATCGTCCTGCTCGTCGTGTTCGGAGCGCTGACGCTCGCGAGCGACGACTTCCTGACCGGCAACAACCTCGCGAACCTGGCCCGCCAGGTGTCGATCTTCGGGATCCTCGCCATCGGGCAGCTGATGGTCATCCTCACCGGGGGCATCGACCTCTCGGTCGGGTCGATCCTCGGCCTCGCCGGGGCGGTCACCGCGCAGCTGCTCGTCGCGGGCGTGCCGATCCCGCTCGCGCTGATCCTGGGCGCGCTCGTCGGGGCGGTGCTGGGCATCATCACGGGGCTGCTGGTGACGAGGTTCAAGCTCCCCCCGTTCATCGCGACCCTCGGCATGCTCGGCATCGCCCGGGGCGTGGTGCTCGTGATCACCGACGCGAACACGATCCAGGGCCTGCCCGAGGGCTTCCAGACGATCGCCAACGGCTCGGTGGTCGGCGTGCCGAACCTGCTGATCCTGTTCGTCGTCATCGCGGCGATCGCGGCCTTCGTGCTGAAGCGCACCGTCTTCGGCCGGTACGTCTACGCCGTCGGCTCGAACCCGGAGGCGGCGCGCCTGGCCGGAGTGCCGGTACGGCTGGTGACCATCACGGTCTACGGCATCGCGGGGCTGCTGTCGGCGGTCGGCGGCGTGCTGCTGACCTCGCGGCTCGGGGCCGGCGTGCCCACGGCGGGCACCGGCTTCGAGCTGCAGGCGATCGCGGCGTGCGTGATCGGCGGCGCGAGCCTCTCCGGAGCACGGGGCAGCGCGATCGGCGCGGCCTGCGGGGCGCTGCTGATCGGCGTGCTGAACAACGGCGGCAACCTGCTGGCCGTGAACTCGTTCTACCTCCAGATCGCGATCGGCCTGCTGATCCTCGTGGCCGTCGCGTTCGACCAGCTGAACACCCGGGCCGCCGCCCGGGAGTGAGGCACGGCGACGGCCGGGCCGGTGCCTCCTGCGGGAGGTGGCCGGCCCGGTCGTCGTGCACCGCGACTCCCCCCGTCCCCTCCCTTCCTGAAGGAGCCCCTCGTGCTCAAGGGCATCGACCCCGTCCTCACCGCCGAGCTGCTGTCGGTGCTCATGTCGATGGGGCACGGCGACCAGCTGCTGCTCTGCGACGTGAACCACCCGGCCGCGTCGATCGCGGCCCACACCACCCACGGCACCGTCGTCGACCTCGCGGGCTGCGACCTGCCGCGGGCCGTGGGCGCCGTCCTGTCGCTGATGCCGCTCGACACGTTCGTCGAGGCACCCGTGACGCGGATGGCGGTGGTGGGCGACCCCGACCGGCTCGTGCCGGTGCACCACGCCGTGCAGGCCGCGGTCGACGCCGCCGTCGGCGGGGCCGTGCCGGTGGAGGCGCTGGAGCGGTTCGACTTCTACGCCGCGGCCCGCGGGGCGTTCGCGGTCGTGCGGACCAGCGACTGGGGGCCGTACGGGTGCTTCCTGCTGCGGAAGGGCGTGGTGGAGGGCAGGGCGTCGGGCGGGGCAGAGGCCGCCGCAGGGGCGTGAGCCTCCGGGCTCGTCACCCGATGCGGGTGGCGTGCTCCAGCACCGACTCGGCGAGCGCGGCGCGGGCTCCGACGACCTCGATCCCGAGCAGGCGCCCCTCGGCGTCGAAGTCGAGCACGACGGTGGCGCGGTCACCGGGGGCCTCGACGACCTCCTGGGCGACGGCGGCGCCGCGGCCGACGCGCGGCACGAGCTGGATGTAGGCGCAGTCGGCGGACGCGTCGTAGGTCACGGGGAGGTCCATCGCGCCACGCTAGCGCGCGGGTGACGTGCCGGAGTCGGCCCTGCGCGCCGCGGCCAGGGCCTTCCAGAGGTCGTCGGCGACGAGGTGCGCCTCGGTGCTGACGACGGGCAGGGGCTCGCGCCCCACGATCTCGAGCACGACCCACCGACCGCCTCGGAGCCGCCGACGGTGGTCGACCGGCTGCACGCTGACGGTGCCGACGGCGTCGAGCGGCCACTCCTCGGGGCGGGAGCCCCGCCACCGGGCGGAGGCGCGGGGCACCCACCGCAGGCGCGTGGTCGAGAGTGCGAGCACGCCGGTCAGCCCGGCACCGCCGGTCGGCCGGACGATCTGGGCCGTGGTGCCCCAGACCAGGCGCTCACCCGCATCGACCGGGAGGCGACGCCACGCCCCCGGGGCCCGCAGGTCGATGACGACGGCGACCAGCGCCAGCAGCCCGATCACGACTCCGGCGATCAGGGTCATGACCCAGAACCACCCCCGGTCCCGGTCGTGATCGAGGAGCTGCAGGGCGACGACGCCGCCGAGGACGACCGGCGGCGCGGCACCCCACCACGCCCGTGAGCGCAGCGCTCGCTCGGAGGGAGAGGCGGGAGGGTCGAGGGCTGCGGCCATGTGCCCATCCTGGTCGAGAGCGGTGCGGTGCGGACGTTGGCGGAGGCCTGGAGCCCGATCAGCTCAGGCGGCGGCGGCCACGATCGGCACGATGATCGTGGCCGAGATGATGCCGGCACCGAGCCCGGCCAGGACGGTGACCGACCACCACTCTCGACTCAGGACAGCTGCGCCGCCTCGCCGGCGTACAGCCAGGGCGGCGAGTACGCCCGCAGCCAGGAGCAGCGTTCCGATGATGAGCAGGACGATGCTGGCTGGACCCATGCCCGAACTGTAGTCAGCTGGTCACGAGCGAGGTCCGCCCCCGGCGGCAAGTACGGTCGAGCAGCGCTGATCCACTCCGGAGTGGATCAGCGATGCTGCACCATGACTCCCGTCCCTGCCGCACCGAGGCGAGCCCCCCGACCCCCGACCGCGGCGCTGCGTAGGCTCGCGGCGGGGGCAAGCTCACTGCCGTGCCCGAGGGGGGAAGCGCGATGGGGAAGAGAACGCCGTTCATCAAGGGCCAGGGGGTCCGGTTCGTCAGCGTCGGGGTCGGCATGTTCGTTGGAGTGGGCGTCGTCCTGCTCCTCTGGGCCGTCGACGACGACCCACTGCCGGTCGGGATCCTCGTGGCCATCATCGCCGTCGTCCTCGTCATCGGCCTGGCGGCCACCGTCGTCGGGCTGCTCATCGCCCGCTCGGTGTTCGGTGACCGCGTCGAGGTGGCGCTCCGACGAGCAGGTGAGCGGAAGTGGCGGCACGGACGGCTCGAGCTGGCGCCCGGCCGCCTGACGTTCACGCCCTACCGCTGGCAGATGCGGTTAGTCTCCGGTGATCCGCTCGACTTCGAGGTGCGCGAGGTGGGGGCCGACACGGGCCGTCGCCCGTCTCCGACGCAGAGCCTGACCGTGAACCCGGCCCTCCACCTCGTCGACGTCGAGACCGACCAGGGCACGCTGGAGCTCGGGGTGCAGGCCCACCAGGTCGACGACCTGCGCGGGCGGCTGCAGCCGACCCGCGCCTCCTCGTGACCGGCTCCTCCTCGTGACCGGCACCGACGGAGGTCGCGATCCGGCGAGCGGCCAGGTGCGGGAGGCCCGTCGGCTGATGGTCGCCGGGGCCGTGTGCGTGGTCGTCGCGATCGTGCTGCTGTTGCAGCCCCAGGACGAGCTGCCCGTGCTGGGCGACATGTCGTCCGCCGCACGCATCATCGGCGGTCTCGGGGCTGTCTTCGTGATCCGAGCTGGCATCGGCCTCTGGCTCGTGCGCCGGGACCGACGGAGGCGCGGGCCCGACGAGCAGACCTGACCGGGATCGTGCGGAGCACTGGACTCGCGGGGGGTACGGTCCACGGACGCTGATCCACTCCAGAGTGGAGGAGCGATGCGGGGGCGCACTCCCGGAGCCGCCCGCCGCGGGCTCACGTCGCGACCGACCTGACCCGACCTGACATGACCTGACCTGACCCGACACGAGGAGCACGACATGGACGCCCGAGACACGACGAAGCGCGGAGCACCCGGCGGCCTCCTCGGGGCGTGGTTCAACGTCGCCGTCTGCACCGCCATCGTGGTCGGCGCGGTCGTCTACACCGTGACCGGACCGGACGTCCTCTCCGACCGGCTCATCGGCGGAGGCGTCGCCCTCATCGGCGTCGGCATGCTCGTCTTCTTCATCTCGGTGCTCCGCCGCGAGCTCGCCCGCCGTCGGGACCGCTGAGTCCCCGATCCGCGCGAGCCGGCACCGGCACCGGCACCGGCACCGCCCCCGGCACGCGAGCCCGACGCCTGCCGTGAGCGTCGCGGGTGGCACGGTCGCCGTCCCGGCCGCTAGCCTGCCCGGATGAGCACCGACGAGTGGGAAGACCGCGTCGCCGCCCTCTGGGCCGACGAGACCGTCGACGACGAGCGGCGGATCGCGCTGATGCGCGACCTCGCCGCCGACGCGCCGCACCCCGCCCTCGGAGCGTTCGAGCTCGGCGGGGCGCACGACTCCGGCGGCCGGGAGGCCGACGCCGACGTCTCGTACGCGGCCGCGACCGCCGCCGGGCTCGCCGCGGTCGACCCCGACCGGGCGGCCCGCATGGTCGTGCAGCACGCCTCGACCCTCCGCAACCTCGGCCGCATCGACGAGGCGATCACGATGCTCCACGACGCCCCTCCGCACCCCGCGACCGGTGCGGCACCGAGGGTGTTCCTCGCGCTCGCACTCCACAGCGCCAGCCGTGTCGACGAGGCGCTGCGCGTCGCGATCGAGGCCGTCGAGCCGACGCTGCCGCGGTACCACCGCTCGGTCCGCGCCTACGCGGCGGCCCTCACCGGCGACTGAGCGCGGGCGCGACCTCCCTCGCGGGCCCGCACCGCGACTCCTGCCCGCCCCGGGCTCGACGACTCGGTCGGCCGACGGAGGAGGCAGCGGAGGAAGACGGTCGCGGACCGCTGATCCACTCCGGAGTGGATCGAGCTCCTCAGCGACCGTCTCCCCGGCGACGACGAGCGAGCAGCCCCGCGGCGAGCGACCAGCCCCGCGGCGAGCGCGACCGCGAGCGCCGCGCCGCGCCGCGCCAGCGACCCTCAGCCGCGCGGCAGCCCCACTCCCGTCTCGCGCTCGAGCGCCGCGAGCACCTCGCCCTGGAAGCCCTCGTCGGCGACGGAGGCGTGCGGCTGCTGCTGCTCCTCGTGGAACCAGTAGGCCCCGCTGACGTCGCCGAGCTCGCCGAGGGCGAGCAGCCGCTGCGTGCGGTGGCCGAGCTCGAAGTCGTCGGGCGCGCCCGCGCCTCCCATCTTCGTGGCGACCCAGCCCGGGTCGACCGCGTTGCTCCGCAGGTCGGGCCGGAGTCGCGCGACGGCCGCCGAGAACGCCGTCACGAACAGCTTGCTGTCGGAGTACGACCCGGTCTCCCGCGACCCCGACCAGTCGACGTCGCCCAGCACCGAGGCCGTGCCGCTCTTGTGCATGCCGCTGCTGAGGTACACGTGCCGCGTCGGCGCCGTCACGAGGGCGGTGAGCAGGTACGGGGCGACGACGTTGACGGGCATCATCGCCGCGCCGCGGATCAGGCCCGCGTTGTGGATCACCGCGTCGAGCGGGGCGTCGAGCCCGTTCAGCTCGTCGGCGAGCGCCGTCACCGCGTCGCGGTCGCCGAGGTCGGCGACGACGAGCCGGGCACCGCGGTCGACGAGCGGCTGCAGCACCTCCCCGCGCGAGTCGCTGCGGGCGTGGACGACGACGTGGTGCCCCTGCTCGAGCAGGGCTTCGGCGGCGCCGCGGCCGAGGCCGTCGGTCGAGCCGGTGACGAGGATGTGTGCCATGCCCCGATCCTGGCCCCGAGGGCCTGTGACCGACCGCACCGCCCCCCTAGCGTGGAGGGCATGACCTCCTCGCCCGCGACTCCCGCCCGACCTGAGCGCCCCGCCGACCCCGACCGCCCCTCCCAGCCCGGCGTCGACGTCCCGGATCACCGGGGCCGCACCGACCTCGACCAGGTCGGCCGCGACCTGGCGCGCAACCCGGACGTCGTCGTGCGCGACGTCGAGCTCACGAGCACCGGCTGGCACGTGCTGCGCCGCACGACCTTCGACCTGCGGGGCCGCGACGGGCGCTGGACGACCCAGCAGCGCGAGACCTACGACCGCGGCGACGGCGCGACGATCCTGCTCTACGACGCCGAGCGCGGCACCGTGCTGCTGACGCGGCAGTTCCGCTTCCCCGCCTACGTCAACGGGCACCCCGACGGCATGCTCGTCGAGACGGGCGGCGGCCTGCTCGACCCCGACGACGCGGGCGACGCGACGGCGGCGATCCGTCGCGAGGCCGAGGAGGAGCTCGGCGTCCGCGTCGGCGAGGTCACCCCCGTCTTCGCCGTCTACATGAGCCCCGGCTCGGTGACCGAGCGGGTGCACTTCTTCGCCGCGCCGTACACGGTCGACGACCGTGTCGGCCCGGGCGGCGGCCTCGAGGAGGAGGGCGAGGACATCGAGGTGCTCGAGGTCGACCACGAGGAGGCGCGCCAGATGATCCGTGACGGTCGCGTCGTCGACGGCAAGACGATCATGCTGCTGCAGTGGGCGGCCCTCGACGGCCCGTTCGCGCCGCGCGGCCCCGAGCGCGACACGCCCGCTGGGTAGGATCGCGCCGTGCCCACCTCCCTCTACGAGCAGATCGCCGACGACCTGCGCCGGCGGATCCTCGGCGGCGAGCTCTCGGTGGGCGACGACGTGCCGAGCGAGGGCGAGCTCGCCGAGCAGTGGCGCACCTCGCGGGGCCCCGTCCGCAACGCCCTCGCCGCCCTCCGGTCGGAGGGCCTCGTCGAGACGCGGCGCGGCCGGCCCGCCCGCGTCGTGGCGCGCAAGGCGCACCACCCGGTCGACGTGTCGATCCCGTTCACGAAGTGGGTGCACGACGTCGGCGGCGAGCCCGGTGCCCGCACGCAGGAGGTCTCGCTGCGACGGGCCGGCGAGGAGAAGGCGCGGTCGCTCGGCATCGAGCCCGGCGACCTCGTGGTCGACGTCGTGCGGCTGCGCCTGGTCGACGGGCGCCCGACGATGCTCGAGCGGCTCACCTTCATCGAGGAGGTCGGCCGCGTGCTCTTCGACGTCGACCTCGACACCGTGTCGATCACGGAGTACCTCGACTCGCGCGGCTTCGGCTACGCCGACGTCGACCACGAGATCGACGCCGTCGCCGCCGACGACCTCGACGCCGAGCTGCTCGACGTCGAGCCCGGCACCCCGATCCTGCGCCTGCACCGCGTGACGCGCGGGGCCGACGGGCGCACCTTCGAGGCCTCCGACGACCGCTACCGCAGCGACATCGTGCGCTTCACGGTCGCCGCGTCGGGGCGGGCCCGCGAGGGCGGGCACTTCATCCGGGCGCTCGGCGCCTGAGCCGCCGCGCCGACCGTCGACGCCCCGCAGCGGACGAGCGCGGGAGGCGCGGGAGGCGCGGGAGGCGCGGAGAGCGCACCACCGGAGGCTCGGCGGGTGCAGCGCGGGAGGCGCGGTCCAGGATCGCTGATCCACTCCGGAGTGGATCAGCGATGACGGCGTGCTCTTCCCGGCCGGTCGACGTCCGGCCCGGCGCCCCTCGGTAGGCTCGCGCCGTGCCCGACCCCACCTCGCCCGACGCCCCCAGCCCTCGCCCCCGCACCCCCCGCCGCCCCGACGTGACCGCCCTCGAGCTGATCGGCGGCCCCGAGCGCGTCACCGTCACGCTGCACGAGCCCGACGAGGCCTGGGCGGCGACCTACCTCGAGCACCGGGCGCGCATCCTCGACGCGATCCGCGCCTCCCCGGCTGCCGGCTCCGACGACGACGGCGACGACGAGAACGACGGCACCACCCCGTCCGTCGACGTCGAGCACATCGGCTCGACCTCGGTGCCCGGGCTCGCGGCGAAGCCGATCGTCGACGTCGTCGTCGCGGTCGACGACATCACCGCCGAGGAGGACCACGTCGAGCGCCTGATCGCCGCCGGCTACGAGCTGCGCGTCCGCGAGCCCGGACACCGGCTGGTGCGCACGCCCGAGCGCGACGTGCACGTGCACCTCTACGAGCGCGGCCACCCCGCGGTCGACGACTACCTGCTGCTGCGCGACCGGCTCCGGTCCGACGACGCCGACCGCGCCCTCTACGAGAGCACGAAGCGCGAGCTGCTCGACCGCGACTGGAGCGACATGAACGACTACGCCGACGCCAAGACCGCCGTCGTCGAGGCCATCAAGGCGCGAGCGAGAGAGGCGCGAGAGGCGCGGGAGGCGCGGGCCGGGTCGCCCGCACCGGCCCCGCACCCCGGGGGCGCCGAGTAGCTCGTACCCCATCTCGGGGCAACCCCGGGCACGACGTGACCCGACGCGCCTACCGTCGACGTCACCCGCACCGCACGACCGCCACCCGAGAGGCACCCGCATGGCCCTGCACGACCCGAACGTCGCCCTGACCGCTCCGATCCATCCCGAGACGCGCCTCCCGCTGCCCGCGACCGAGAAGGTCGACATGGCGCCGCTGCTCGCCGAGCGCGACTGACCCGTGCCCCGCTGACGCACCGCCGGGCTGACCCACTGCCGAGCTGACCCGCCGACCGGCGCGGAGAGCCCGGGAGGCGCGGCTCAGCGCAGCCGGTGCCCCTCAGTGTCGAGGTGGTCGCGCCACGAGCGCGTGGCCGTCCAGCCCAGCAGGCGCCGGGCCTTCTCGGTCGAGATGCCGGAGGCGTCGACGCGGTCGATCGCCCGCAGCTCGACCTGGTCGCCGTGGTGCTCGCGCAGCGTCGCCGCGAAGTCGTGGCCGCCGGCGTTGTCGGCGGCGGCGATGTAGAACACCTCGTGGCCGGGCAGGTCGCTCTCGGCGGCGAGCAGGAGCGCGTCGGCGAGGTCGTCGGAGTCGATGTAGCTGCCGAAGTTCGCGCTCGTCGGCGACGCCTCGCGCACCTGCGGCCCGAGGTTCTCCTCGTAGTTGCTCTCGTCGTGCACCGTGCTCGGCCGGATCGAGATCGCCCGCAGGTCGGAGCGGCGGACGGCCGCGTCCATCAGCTGCTCGCCGAAGGCCTTCGAGAGGGCGTACGGGTCCTGCGGGTGCAGCGGGTGCTCCTCGTCGACGGGCACGTAGTCGGGCAGGAAGGGTCGTTCGGGGAAGAAGTTGCCGACGATGCTCTCGCTCGACACGTTGACGAAGCGGGGCACGCCGAACCGGACCGCCGCCTCCACCAGGTTGAACGTCGACATCAGGTTCGTCTGGAAGACGACGTGCGCGGGGTTCGCGGTCGGCTGCGGGATGGCCGCGACGTGCACCACGGCGTCGGCCCCGGCCACCGCGGCGTACGCGGACCCCGCGTCGGTGAGGTCGGCCATCATGTACCGGCCGGGCGCGACGGAGCCGGCGTCGAAGACGGGCCGCACGAGGTCGACGCCGAGCACGTCGTGCCCCGCGTCGACGAAGCGACGTACGGCGGCGCGGCCGACCTTGCCGCGTGACCCGGTGATGACGACCTTCATGCAGTGCTCCCTCGACGGGCGACGGTGTCGCCACCGGCCGTCAGGCCGACCAGCGCGACGCTACGCCGCCGCGGACCTGTGGGCATGCTCGCCGTGGCCCGGGCGGCGCCGTGGGTCAGGCGGGCGGACGACCGAGGCCGCCCGCTAGCCCTCCGTGCGAGCCGCCGTGCCGAGGTGAGCGGCGAGCACGTCGCGCACGGTGGTCCACTCGTGGGCCCCGAAGCGGTCGTTGTCGACGTGCCGCAGCTGCGCCTGGCCGCTGAACATGTTGACGAAGTACTGCATGCCCTGCCACGCGGGGAAGGCCTCGTCCGGGTCCCTCGAGAGGCGTCGGCCGACCTTGCTCATCGCCGACAGGGTCGCCGTCGTGCCGGCCCACTGCAGGCCGAAGGGCTCACCGGTCAGCTCGGTCATCGTGCTCGCGATCTCGCGGGCCGTCATGCGCGACCCCGCGACCTCGACCACCCGCGGGGCGTCGGGGTCGAGCGCCACGAGGGCGGCGACGCGGGCGACGTCGTCCTTCGTGGTGAAGTCGAGGACCTGGTCGGGGCTCGACCAGTACAGGACCTTGTGGCGCCCGAACAGGATGAGCGGCGCGTCACCGGTGAGCAGCTCGGTGAACATGCCGTTCAGCACCGACGTCGCCCGCACGGGCGCCGCGTCGACGTCGGCGGCGAACTCGCGGCGGAGCTCGAAGTTGCGGTTGCTGCCCACGTCGATCGAGCGGTAGTCGGCCGACCAGTCCGAGGGCACGAAGCGCGGCACGCCGGCCGCCACGGTCGCGGCGAGCAGGGCACGCTGCGCGTCGACGATCACCGACCGGGTGCCGCTCACCGCCGAGACGACGACGTCGACGCCGCGGGCCGCCTCGGTGAGGGCGGCGTGGTCGCCGTACGCCGCGACGACGACGTCGACCCGGTCGTCGGTGCCGAGCGCCGCAGCGCTCCGGCTGCCCGGGCGGGTCAGCACCCGCACGCGGGCGTCGTGCGTCAGGAGTTCACGGAGGATGCGCTGGCCGAGGTCGCCGGTGGCGCCGGCGAGGAGGACGGTGGTGGTCATGACCTCGAGTCTCTCCCTGTCGCGGCGCGGCCGCGCACTCGCCGCGGCCGGTCAGGGGCGGTGAGGGGCTGGTCCTGTCCGGAGCCTGTCGGTGGCGGCGGTCGCGGCCTCGACCATCCGCCCGAGGAAGACGGCCGACGTGGCGAGGTCCGGGAGGTCCGTCTCGTGGAGGGCTCCGGCGATCTCCGTGACCGACGCCTCCGTGAAGGCCCGCGCCCGCTCCTGCGCCGCGGGCGTCGGGCGGAGCGTGACGCGTCGGCGGTCGGCGTGCTCGCGGCTGCGCTCGATCAGGCCGGCTGCCTCGAGCCTGTTGACGAGCACGGTCACCGACCCCGACGTCATCCCGATGCGCTGACCGAGGCGGGCCGGCGACAGCGGGTCACCGTCGGACGCGGCCCACAGCACCTGCCCGAGGGCTTGCGCATCCGTCGTCGGCAGGTCCATCCAGGTCGCCATGTGCTGGTTCAGCTCGGCGAAGGCCACGGCCCAGCCGCGCAGCGCCTCCATCACCTCGATCTCGGGAGCCCGCCAGGCGCCCTCGAACACGTCGGTCATCATTCTCCTTCACTGTGCAGTAGCTTTACTGTAAAGCTCATCCGGACCGAGGAGAACTATGAAGAACCGCACTGCCGTCATCTCAGGAGCCAGCATCGCAGGCTTGTCCACGGCGTGGTGGCTGCGGCGGACGGGGTGGGACGTCACCGTGATCGAGCGGGCCCCCGCCTTCCGCGACGGCGGCCAGAACGTCGACGTCCGAGGAGCGGCCCGCGACGTCCTCCGGGAGATGCACCTGTTCGACGCCGTGGCGGCACGGAACACCACGGAGACCGGCACCGTCCTCGTCGACGCCTGCGGCGTCGTCACCGCCGAGCTGCCCTCCGACGGGAGCGGCGGAGCGACCGCCGAGCTCGAGATCCTCCGCGGCGACCTCGCGCGCACCCTCCTCGACCACCTCCCCGACGACGTCGAGTTCGTCTACGGCGACACGATCGCCCGCGTCGACGACGAGGTCGACGGCGTCACGATCACCACCGCGGGCGGCCGGCGCCTCCACGCCGACCTGCTGGTGGTGGCGGAAGGGGTCCGGTCGAGGACGAGGGCCCTGGTCTTCGACGAGAGCGAGGTCGAGGAGCGGGACCTCGGCGTGACGATGGTGTTCGGCACCATCCCGCGCCTCGACCGGGACGACGACCGGTGGCGGTGGCACACCGCCGTCCGAGGCCGCCAGATCCACCTCCGCCCCGACCCCTACGGCACCATCCGGGCGATCCTGGCCTACTCGCCGGGCGACGACGTCCTCGGCACGACCCGCGACGAGACGCTGGAGCTGGTGCGGGCGCGCTACGCCGACGCCGGGTGGGAGGCCCCGCGGATCCTGGACGCCCTCGCGACGTCGCCCGACGTCTACGTCGACCAGCTCCAGCAGGTCCGCATGACGACCTGGCACCGAGGCCACGTGGTGATGGCGGGCGACGCGGCGTGGTGCGTCACGCCCATGGGAGGAGGGGGCGCCTCCCTCGCCCTCCTCGCCGGGCGCGTCCTCGCCGCCGAGCTCGCGAGCACCGACGACCACGACGCGGCCCTCGCCGCGTACGACGCCTGGATGCGCCCGCTCGTCGACGACGTCCAGGACCTGCCCCGCGGCCTCACGGCGTTCGCCTACCCCCAGACCCGTGCCGGCCTCGCCCTCCGCAGGGTCGTCGACAGAGTGATGACGTCGCGAGCGTTCCGGCCCCTGACGGCGAAGCTCACCGCGGTCGCCGAGACCGACCGCAGCCTGCCGCCGCTCACCGTGCGCTGACCGGATCGGAGATCGCCGACGACCACGATCGCGAGGACGGCGGCGTCACTTGCTGTCGACGTGCCCGATCGGGTCGGCGGCTCGGCGGAGGGCGTCCCGGGCCGCGGGCCAGGCGCCCCCGTCGACGCGGAGGGCGGTGCGGAGGTAGGCGGTGCTCAGGCGCTGGACGACGGCGACCCGCTCCGGGTCCTCGTCGGTCGTCTCGGCGACCTCGTAGCCGACGATCCCGCCCAGGGAGTGCTCCGCGCCGTGCAGGGTGAGGAGGTCGCTGGCGCCGGGGCCGTGCGCGTAGGCGTCGGTGAACCAGTCCGGTCCGCGGCTGGACATCCGCGACTGGTCGTGGTCGCCCGCGACGACGAGCGTCGGGGTGGCGAGCTCGCCGAACGAGGGGCGCATGAAGGGGAAGTTCGCCTGCGCGAAGGGGTGCAGGTCGTCTCCGCCGAGGCCGGTGGCGGCGAGGAGGACGCCCGCGGTGACGCGGCCGTCGGACATGTCGTCTCCGACGTGGCCCTCCTCGTCGACGATGCGCGCGCCGAGCAGCGCCTGCGCCGTCTGGCCGCCCCAGGAGTGGCCCGTCGCGGCGATCCGGTCGCGGTCGACCCGGCCGGCGAGACCGGGGACGGCCGCCTCGACGGTGTCGAGCTGGTCGAGCACGCGGGTGAGGTCGGCGATGCGCTCGGTCCAGATCGAGGGGAAGACCGGGTGGTCGAACCCGAACCCGTTCCGCCTCGAGTCGAGGTGCGTGGGCTGGACGACGACGAAGCCGCGCGAGGCCCAGAACGCCGCCAGGGGCGCGTACCCGTCGAGGTTCCAGCCGTTGCCGTGCGAGAACACGACGACAGGCAGGTCGCCTCCCGTGGCGGGTGCCGACACGCGGACCTCGAGCGGGACGGCCCGCCCCGGGGCCGACAGGGTCACCGGCGCGACGGAGACGACCGGGTCGCCGTCGCCGACGATGTCGTCCAGGGCGATGACGAGTGATGAGGGCATGGAGGGTTCCTTCCGTGAGGAGTCGCGCTCTGCGATACTGGTTATCGGAGCGCCGCTCCGCAACGTTACGGAACGTTGTTCCGTTAAGCAAGCACCGGTTCGACCCGATCGAGGAGGCGCCATGCCCGACACGCAGGGAGGCGACGCCCCAGCCGCGCCGTCACGGCCGGTGGGCCGCCCCCGCCGCAGCCAGCAGGCTCTCCTGGACGCGGCGGCGGAGGTGTTCGTGGAGTCCGGCGTCGACGCCCCCGTGCGCGAGATCGCGGCGAGGGCGGGCGTGGGAGTCGGGACCGTCTACCGGCACTTCCCGACGCGGCCCGAGCTGGTCGTCGCCGTCTACCGCCACCAGGTCGAGGCCTGCGCCGAGGCCGGGCCGCGACTCCTCGCCGAGAGCGCGACCCCGGAAGGAGCCCTCCGCGCGTGGGTGGCGCTGTTCGTGGACTTCCTCGTGACGAAGCACGGCCTCGCCACCGCCCTCCAGGGTGACGCCGCCGGCTCGGACGCACTCCACGCGTACTTCGTGGGCCGGCTCGTGCCGGTCTGCGGGTCGCTCCTCGCCGCGGCCCGCGCCGATCTCGGCCCCGCGGGCGAGGAGGCGGCCCTGGACGGGTACAGCCTCCTGAAGGGCGTCGGCAACCTCTGCATCGGCGCCGCGAGCGACCCGGGCTACGACGCCGAGCGGCTGGTGCAGGCCCTCGTCTCCGGTGCGCTCGCCCCCGGCCGGTCCCCGGGCACGAGCCCGGGGTAGTTCGTCCCCGACCGGACGACCGCCGCGGCGGCAGCGCTCCCGGGCTTCCGTCCGGGGCGGCGATCCGTGTACGGTGTCGTCCACTGAGGTAAAAGGCGTCGCGCTCTGCGACGCACCCGCACGCGGCATCGAACGAGTCGCCACTTCTTCCCAGAAGGAGTGCGCCCCTCGTGCTACCCAGTCCCTCTCTCACCCGCGGTCGGCTGCGTGCCAGCGACGCGCCTCCCCGGCTGTCCGACGCGGGGATCGCCCTGGCCGGGCTCTCCGCGGTCTTCCTGTTCGAGATGCTCGACACCTCGGTGCTGAACGTCGCCCTGCCGACGATCGGTCGCGAGCTGGGCTCGTCGACGACGGGGCTGCCGTGGGTGTCCGGCGCCTACGCGGTCGCCTTCGGCGGGCTCATGCTGCTCTTCGGCGCCGTCGCCGACCGCGTGGGTCGTCGGCGCGTCATGCTCGCGGGCCTCGTGCTGCTGGCCGTGGCGAGCCTCGCCACCGTGGCGGTCACGACGACCGAGCAGCTCATCGCCGTCCGGGTGCTGACGGGCGTCGCCGCGGCGATGACCACGCCCGGGTCGATGGCGCTGGCGTTCCGGCTGTTCGACGACGAGGGCCTGCGCGTCCGGGCCCTCACGGTCATCTCGACCGCGGGGCTCGTCGGCCTGGCCGTCGGCCCGACCGTCGGCGGGTTCGTGCTCGCCGTCGCCCCGTGGCAGGTGCTGCTGCTGGCCGACGTGCCGATCGCGGCGCTGGCGTTCGTCGGTGTCCTCGTCGGCGTCGGCCGCGACGACGCGGCGGGGCTGCGACGCGACCCGGTCGACGTGGGCGGAGCGCTGCTCGGCACCGCGACCGTGGCGGGGCTGCTCGTGACGCCGACCGTCCTCGTCGGGCCGGCCACCGCCTCCTCGTGGGGGTGGGCCGCCGTCGCCCTGACCGTCGCGTGCGGCACCGGGTTCGTCGTGCGCCTGCGGACGGCGCGGCACCCGGTGGTCGACCTGCACCTGCTCGCCCGCCCCCTGGTGTCGAGCGGCCTGGCGTTCAAGGCCGCGTCGGGCCTGGCCGTCGCCGGACTGTCGTACCTCGTGACGCTGCAGCTGCAGTTCGCCTGGGGCTGGCCGCCGGCCCTCGCCGCCGTGGGCACGCTGCCGCAGGTCGTCGTGCTCCTGGCCGGGGGCCGCCTCGTGGGGCCGTTCGTGCAGCGGGTCGGCCTGGGCCGGGCGGCGTGGGTCAGCGCGGCCGCGGTCGTGTCGGGCCTCGCGGTCTTCGGAGCCCTGAGCCGTCACGGGTACGTCTGGGTGCTCGTCGCCCTCGTGCTCGTGGCCGCCGGCATGCGCGTCGTCGGCGTCGTCGCCGGAGCCTCCGTGCTGACGGGCCTCCCGGCCGACCGCACCTCGGTCGGCGCGGCCCTCGTCGACACGTCGAGCGAGCTCGCGGGAGGAGCCGCGGTCGCCGCCGCGGGCACGATCGTCGCGGCCTTCGTCACCGGCAGCATCACCACCACCCCGTGGACGCCCCCGCGGCTCGCGGGCTTCGAGGACGCCCTCACCGTCGCCGGGCTCGGCCTCGCCACCGTCGCCGCCGCGCTCGTCGTGGTCGGGATGCTCCGGGCACGAGCCGCCGACCCGGCCCCCGATGTCACCACTCCCGCCCCCTCGACCACCCTCACCGCTTCGACCACCATCACCGTCTCGACCCAGGAGTCTTCCCGTGCCTGACACCACCGCCCTGCCCCGCCCCCCGTTCGACCCCGAGTTCGTGCCCTTCCTGGAGGCGATGGACGCCCGCGGCCGCTTCCGCCTCGAGACCGCGATGCTGCCGCAGATGCGACAGCTGGACACGACGGAGGCGCGGCTCGACGAAGGGCTGCGCGCCCGCGGCCTCGAGAGGCGCAGCATCACCGTCCCCGGGCACCTCGGCGACCCGATCACGCTCGCGGTCGTGCAGCGCGTCGGCCGCACCGGGACGGCGGCCTGCGCGTACGCGATCCACGGCGGCGGGATGATGTTCGGCCACCACCTCGGCAACCTCGACGCGTACGACGACTGGCTGCTCGTGCACGACGTCGTCCTGGTCAGCCCCGACTACCGTCTCGCCCCCGAGCACCCCGACCCGTACCCGGTCGAGGACTGCTGGGCCGGCCTGGCCTGGGTCGCGGAGCACGCCGACGAGCTCGGCGTCGACCCCGGGCGCATCGTGCTCGTCGGCCAGAGCGCCGGGGCCGGGCTCGCGGCGGGCACGGCGCTCCTCGCCCGGGACCGGCAGGGGCCGGCCGTCATCGGGCAGGTGCTCGTCAGCCCCATGCTCGACGACCGTGACGCGACGCACTCCGCGCGGCAGTTCGACGGGGTGGGCGTCGCCGACCGCGAGATGACCCGGTTCGGCTGGGACGCCTACCTCGGCGACCGTCGCGGCGGCGACGACGTGTCGATCTACGCGGCCCCCGGCCGGGCGACCGACCTGACCGGCCTGCCGCCGGCCTACGTCGACTGTGGCAGCACCGAGGTGTTCCGCGACGAGACCGTCGCCTACGCGAGCGCGCTCTGGGCGGCGGGCGTGCAGGCGGAGCTGCACGTGTGGCCGGGGGCGTTCCACGGGTCGACGAGCATGGTGCCGGGGGCGACGCTGTCGCGGCGGGCCGTCACCGCCCTGCGGGACTGGACCGGGCGCCTCCTCGGCTCCACGCCCTGACGGCTAGTCGGTGATCGGTGTGCTGAAGAGGTTGACGACGTTGCCGTCGGGGTCACGGACGAGTGCGGAGCGGTTGCCCCAGGGCATCGTGGTCGGCTCGAGGACGACGTCCTCGCCGCGGAGCGCGAGCGTGCGCACGAGCTCGGCGAACTCGTGGTCGACGTCGGCGACCTCGAACTCGATCACCACGGAGCGGTTCGTCGCGGGGGCGAGGGCGCCGCCGAGCATCGCGACGGTCGCGGTGCTGGCGATCGCGAGGGTCGCGCCGGGGCCGGTGAACTGCGCGAAGACCGGGGCGGGGCGCTCGGCCTGCTGGCCGGTGACCTGCTCGTAGAACGCGACGAGGCCTTCGAGGTCGTCGGTGACGATGCGGACGGATGCGAACGACATGGGGCTCCTTCAGGGGCGCTGGTGAGGCTGGAGCACCAGCGTCGCTGGTCGTCGCGACGACGTCCTGTCGGTGTTCGACGAAGACGTCGCCGCCGATCAGTCATCGACGACGGACCGGAGTCGCCCGTACGGGATCGCGAGGTCCTCGGCGCGGAGCACGCGTCGCGGGGGCCGTTCGTCGGTGACCCTGACCGCGAGCATCCGGTCGGCGCGGAACGCCCGCACCCCCTGTCGGAGGCGGCACCACGCGATCAGGTACCACTGGCCTCCGTTCTCGATCGACCCCAGCGGCTCGACGTCCCGCACGGACTCCGCGCCGCCGGCGTCCTGGTAGCGCAGCTGCACGACGCGGTCCGCCCGCAGGGCCTCGGCGAAGTCGACCGGGGCGGGCACGCGAGCGGTGCTCTCGTCGCCCTTCGCGCCTCCCTCGCTCTCGTCGCTCTCGAGGAAGTGCACGCGGGACGCGAAGGCGCTGGCCCGGGCGGCGTCCCGCTCGGGCATGACCGCGAGCAGCTTCCGCTCGGCGGTCTGGGCTGGCTGCCGGAACGGGCTGCGGCGGAGCCCGCCGAGCCCGATCAGCACCGCGAGGGCCTCGTCGAGGGTGAACCCCGCCGGGCCGAGCGTCGCCGACGCGTCGATGACGTACCCGCCGGCCCGGCCGGGCTCCGCCCAGATCGGCAGCCCCGACTGCTGCAGCGCTGCGAGATCCCGCTCGATGGTCCGCATCGACACCTCGAAGCGCGCGGCGAGGCGGCGCGCGCTCCGTGGACGCGGTGACGCAGCTCGCAGCTCCTCCACGAGACCGTAGAGACGATCGGTCCGGTTCACCGACCCATCATGCCCCGGGGCGAGGTCGGCTCTTCCGGTCGGGGCCATCCCCACTCCGGCAGCAGATCGCGGAGCGGCGCGGCCCGGCCGTGGCCGAGCACGACGGTCGCCCCGAGGTTGGAGTCGTCGATCTGCCTGATGAACTCGCGGCAGCGACCGCACGGTGGGAGGACGGTCACGCGGTCGTCGTCGTCCAGCCAGACAGCCACGATGCGTGCGATCTCGTACTGGCCGCTGGTCACCATGGAGGCGATGGCAGCGTGCTCGGCGCAGAAACCGGTCCCGGAACCGGTGTCGATGCAGACACCCGTGTGGATCGTTCCGGTGGTCGTCTCGAGAGCAGCGCCGACGTCACCGAAGAGACGATCGCCCACGCGGTGCGGGTTGACGACAGCTCGGGCGGCCTCGATGAGATCGGCGTGTTCGCTCATCGGCCAAGGATAGGCAGACGCGCGCGCGCCGTCGTCCGCGGACGCAGTTCGCCGTCAGCGCGGAGACGGCCGGAGCCCCGGACCGATCGGCCCGGGGCTCCGGCTGTGACGACGGCGTCCGCGTCAGTAGGTGACGGTGAGGGTGTTGGTCACGGACACGAGCGTCACCACCGCGGCGCTGATGAAGCCGCCGACGTACGGGTTCCCCGTCACGCGGTAGAGCTTGCGCGACAGGACGGCCGTGGCCGCGAGGATGACGATGACCGGGAACAGCCAGATGCTGAAGATGCCGCCGAAACCGGGGATCGTCTCGCCCGTGATGAAGAACGTCGTGTACTGAGCCACGACCAGCACGATCGGTGCCGACGCGTTCACGAGTGCCAGCACCGCCGTGTTGACCCACTCCCGACCTCGGAACGTGAACCGGTTGAAGACGTTGATCGCCACCGAGTTCGCGACGAAGTACACCAGGAAGAAGGGCAGGTAGAGCAGAGCCACCCACAGCTTGTCGGGCTCGAAGTCCTTCACCGCGACCACCCAGAAGCGGTAGTCGGTGTGCAGCAGCCAGTCGGACAGGAAGACCAGCCCGAACGCCGCGGCGACAGTGACCGGGGCGAGGCCGACGCTCTTCAGGAGCTTCTTCCCGCCGGGGAGCAGCCCGAGCTCGCGCACCTTCACCCCGTTCTTCCGACCGAAGAGCAGGTAGGAGATCACCATGATCACGATCGCCGCGACACCGTTGACCGCCGCCCAGAAGGCGATGAAGAAGGTGGCGCCTTGCGTGAACGGGGTGGGTGCGGCGTTGAACGCGATGCTGTTGATCCACGGCGCCTGGCTGAGGGCGACGTAGCTGACGCCCGAGACGACGGCGGAGACGATCATGCCGCCCCAGAACCATCCGAGGCCCCTGCGGGTGTTCGCGGCGACGGGCACGGCGTCGGTGCGCAGCTCCGCGAACGCCCGCGTGGTGAGCAGTGCTCGCGCGAACGCGAGCAGGAAGATCATGAACCCGATCAGGCCGAGAGCGGTGAAGGCCTCCTTGACCTGCCAGATCTGCGAGCCGGAGTCGGTGGGCTCAGGAGCACCGAACGACGCCTCCCAGAACTCGAGCTGGTCAGACACCGTCTGCTTCGAGATCGTGCCCCACGGGTGGGTCTGCGCGGGGGTGTAGACCACGCGGAGGGAGTCGTCGTCGTAGAGGGTGTTCGCCTCCCGCACGTCGCCGTCCTCGGCGGGGTCGACCCCGTGGTTGAGGAACGACTGAGCGTTGGGCGTGCCGATGTAGTCGCGAGGCGCCGTCAGGGCGACACCGTCCGCGTCGTAGCTGCGGAAGAAGAACTCGTCGTACTGGTCGGCCACGAGGCCGGTGTCGCGGTCGCCGTAGATGTTCGTGTACGCGCCGTCCGCGTCGGCGTAGACGGGGTCGTTGTCGACGAGGAAGACGGCGTCGATGAGCTGCTCGTCGGCCTCGTTGTCGAGGGCGACCGAGAAGTTGGCCGCGCGTGCACCGTTGGAGTGGCCCGAGACGCCGATCTTGTCGGGGTCGACGTAGGGCAGGTCGGCGACGAGCTTCACGGCGTCGTACATGCCGGTGCCGCCGAGCTCGAGGTTCGTAGCCGGCAGGTAGTCGGAGTCGCCGTGACCGTACATGTCGATCGACACAACGACGTAGCCGCGACGGGCCAGTTCGACGTAGTTGGCGTCCTGCATCTCCTTGTTGTTCCACCAGCCGTGGGAGACGACGATGGCCGGCGCCTGGTCGTCCGCGGAGACGCCGTTCGGCTTGTACAACAGGGCGCTCATCGATTGGCCGGACGCCGTCTCCCAGTTCATGTCCTTGACGGACACGGCGTAGCCGGACGTCTGCACCGCAGACGACACGATCGACGACATCGCCATCAGTACGAGCGACAAAGCTAGCCAGAAGCCATTGCGCCTGATCAGTGTCGGTTTCATCTTCACTCCTTCGTGAGAACGCAAGCCCAGTTACTGCGGTCGATCTAAGAGCGTAAGCACAGCGATAGCGCTGAACTGCAGTCAGTGCACGTATGCACACATGTGCAGAGGCAGGCGTTAATGTCGCCGATGAAATGCGGTAGCGGCGCGCAGATGTGCATTGCCCGTCTTGCATGGACATCCAGTAGCGCCTGTCGTCGCGCGGTGCCTCCTCGGTCGGGAAGCGATCACCCCCCGGGGCGTTGCTCGTCGAGACCTAGAGACCGCGTCTGCGCTGCCAGCGATTGATGAAGAACACGGCCACCCCGAGAACAGCAAGACCCGAACCAACGTAGATGAGCAGGGGATCGCCACCACCCGCGAGCCCCGCGACGGCACGTACGGCCAGGAACACCCCGACGATGACAGCGACGATGGGCAGGACGTCTCGCAGCGGGTTGAACTTCAGCTTCTGGAATCGCTTCGGGACTCGCCTGTCTCCGGCGCCATCTTCGGTCATGCTTCCAGCGTCTCAGACCAGGGGGAACAGTGGCCGATGCCCGCTGGTCGAGCGGCTACCGGACGCCCCGGAGGGACCTGGTCGACGCTCGCCTTTTTCGACGGATGGAAAAGATTGGAAACGAGCGCTGCACCCAGCATCCTGGTCCCATGACCACAACACCGGACGCTGACAGCAGCGTCGTGCTCTGGCGGCCCACCGGCCCGGAGGAGCTCGAGCTCGTAGAGGCGAGTGGCTGGTCAGCATGGCCGCCGAGACTGCCGGACCAGCCGATCTTCTACCCGGTACTGAACGAGGACTACGCCGTGCGCATCGCCCGCGACTGGAACGTGAAGGCATCGGGCGTTGGCCATGTCACCCGGTTCTCGGTGCGGCGGAGCTTCCTCGAGCGCTTCGATGTCCAACAGGTGGGTGGTCGGAGCATCCTGGAGTACTGGATCCCAGCGGAACGCCTCGACGAACTCAACGCCAATCTCGTGGGGCCCATCACGCTCGTCAGCACGTTCCGTCGCGACGACGCCAGCGGCCGGATCACGCAGTTCCGCGAGGAGCGGCCCGCCCCTAGTGCCCCGTGAGGCTGGGGCCGGTAGTCGATCTCCTACTGAGGCTCCTGATCACACCCTTCTGCACCGAGGTGCCGTCGGCCGCGCCACAACCCCGAACGCAGCAGTGAGAAGGTGATGCATGAGCTCTGAGGAAGAGGCCTTCGCCCCGGACCCCTCGGAACAGACACGAGCCATGCAGGAACTCCTGCCGTACCTGTACGACCTCGTCGGCGGTACCGCAGAGATCACGACCGAGGACTACTGGTCATCCGAGCGCGACGGCAGCGTGGACTACGACGAGCCGCCGTCCATCCGCTCCGTCTACATCAGGACCCACAACGCAGCAGCCCTGCCCATGGACGTCACATGCGAACAATGGATCGTCATCGAGCTGGGCCGGATCGGCGGTCGATGGGAACTGGGCTACGACAGCGGCGACCTGGGCCGCGCCAAGGCACTCCTCGGCGCTGCTGTCGCCGGCCGCGTCACGGAGACCACGGCACTGGGGAGGTCCAAGGTCGACGTGACGTTGACGGACGGGACCATCGTCACCGAGGCCGGGTACGACGGCTGCCTGACTATCCTCATCCCGCTTCCCGGCTGGACGACGTGGGGATGCACGAGGCAGTACGAGCCGTACCGCACGAAGGCGGCCGACTAGCCAAAGCCCGTGCCAGGCTCCCCTGTCGGGCGTGAATAGGCTCTCGAGCGGGAGGCTTGCTCGAGGACAGCGCACACGACAGAGTTGCCGTCGTGAGCGACATCATCTTGGAGATCCATGTTCCCCTCTCGGCGTCACCGCAGGACGATCCGGAGGACCTGTCGTGGATCGACACTGTGGACGATCACCTCGCGAGCCTGGCCGGCCCCGCCGAAGCACTCGACGACAGCGAGGAATGGCACACTAAAGAAGGCCAGCCCGAATACCTCTTCTTCCTCAGCAACACCTCGGAGCAGGACCTCATCTCAGTGGCACGTCATGTCTCGCACCTTCCCGGGGTCCCTTCGGGGGTCTACGTAACGCTGAACACACCTGACGGCGACATGGGCGAGGGCCGACGCCTCGACCTCGCTACTTCCTAGCCAGGCAGCCCCGGAGCCGCTAGCCGAGCCCCCATCGGACAGGCGCTTGCTCTTCGTTCGCAGCTAGACACGACTGTGGGCCAGAATCAACGCATGGTCGACGCTCAACGTGACGCATGGTCAGAGTTGACGGAACTCATCGCAGCCTCGTCTCTGAATGTCGTGGCGTGCCCACCACACGAAGACTCATCCACCGCGGCGACGCTGGGACTCGGCACGGGTTCGTACCTCGGCGCGGTCGCGCGCAACACCTCCGGCGTCATCATGGACGACGGGTGGCTGCGCCTCCTCGGTGGTAGCTCCACCCCCGAAGGCCTGCCTGGTCTCGACCAGGCCAGTTCTGGCACCACCGGGTTGCTCGTCATCGCGTACGACGTACTGGGCGGCGTCTTCGCCCTGGACGGAGGTGCCCTCGGCACAGGCGACGGCTCCGTCCACCATTTCTCGGTCGACTCCCTGTGTTGGGAGGACCTAGAGCTGGGCCACGCCGCCTTCGTGACCAGGATGCTCGCTGGTGCGACCGCGAGCTTCTACGAATCCCTCCGGTGGCCGGGGTGGCAGGACGACATCGCCACTCTGCAACCGAGGCGGGGCTTGTCGCTCTACCCTCATCCGTTCACGGCAGAGGGCAAGGACGTCGGCAGCGCCAGCAAGCGGGCCGTGCCCATGGCGGAGTTACTCGCCATGCACAACGACGTCGCCATCCAGCTCGGAATTGATGACGGGCCCGCCTGCTCCGTGGTCCTGAGTGGTCCGTACCGTTCCGGAGGCCGATGGGCTATCGAGACAGCGGCGGCCTGAACTGGTCGAGGGATGCTGCCGTTCGCGTTGCGCTAGCTACTTCCCCCTGCGTAGCTGACGAACATGCTCGCGCGTGTGAGCAGACGAATTCGACCCAAGGCCTGAGGTGGCCAGTAAACGATCCTTCTCCGGGCGCAGGCAGCCACCTAGGCGCTGCGACGGAAGACGCACTCGGTCGAACACCGCTCAGACCCGTCAGGACACTCGGCCAGGTCGTGCTCGGCACGACCAAGGCGCGACCGGAGCCGGTCGAGCCGGGCCTGCTTCTCCTCGATCTGACGCACCTGCTCTGCCAAGAGCGGCCGCAAGGCCTCCCGGACATCGGTGCAGGACGTCGACTCCATGGCGCTGAGGTGCGCGCCGACCTGATCAAGAGGTAACCCGAGTTCCTTGCTGGCTTCAATCAGGTCGAGCCGGCTGAGAACGTCCGGGGTGTAGTCCCGGTACCCGTTCGAGGTCCTGGCAGGGGTCAGGAGCCCGATGGACTCGTAGTACCGGAGCGCCGTGGCGGAGACGCCGCTGCGTTTACTGACCTCGGAGATTCGCACACCGCGACCCTAGAGCCGCCGCTGCCGCTTGACCTTCAAGCGGCTTGAACCTCTACGGTCGCTGACGTGCCCTTCTTCTCCACACCGGTCCAGCCGTGAACGCGGTCGTCTCCTGGCTCGAACACCGGCAGATCGGCCTCTACCTGGTCGCTATCCTGGCTGCCGGCCTGGTCGGCCTCACCGTGCCAGGGGCACATCACCTAGAGGGAGCGATCGAGCCTGTGCTCGCGCTGCTGCTGTTCGCGACGTTCCTCGGGGTGCCGTTCGCGGCGATCGGGAGGTCCCTCCGAGACGGGCGGTTCCTCGCCGCGGTCGGGGTGCTGAACTTCATCGTCGTCCCCCTCGTCGCGTACGGGCTGTCCCGGTTCGTCGCGGACGAGCCGGCACTGCTGTTCGGGGTGCTGCTGGTGCTGTTGACCCCGTGCATCGACTACGTCATCGTGTTCGCCGGCCTTGCCGGCGGCGCGTCAGAACGGCTCCTCGCTGCGGCACCGCTGCTGATGCTGGCGCAGATCCTTCTCCTGCCGCTGTACCTGCTGCTGTTCATCGGCCCCGAGGGCGTCGCCGTGGTCGAGGTCGGCCCCTTCGCCCGGGCGTTCCTGCTCCTGATCGTCGTCCCGCTCACCGCGGCCGCGCTCGTGCAGGCACTCGC
>NZ_JACYVL010000013.1:0-68790 GCF_014842245.1 Frigoribacterium sp. CFBP 13707 | reverse complement strand
CACCACGACGAGGCCCCCCGCAGCACCAGCTGCAGGGGGCCTCGCCCGTCCTCCCGCACCGGTCGGGCCCCGGACGTCAGGGCGCCGACACAGCCCGCCCGTCGAGCCACGCACCGACCTCGTCGGCCCGGAGCGCGTCGCCCAGCGACCGCACCCCGTCCGGGTCGAGCGAGACGTAGGACTGGCCGTCGTCGGAGACTCCTCCGCCCGCGGTCGGCACCGTCGCGGTGCGGATGCCGGACGGCGACAGGTCGCGGAGCCCCCAGCCGATCTCGACGAGCCGCCGCGGCGTCAGGCCCGGGTCGACGGCGAGGTGCTCGGTGGCCACGCCGACGAAGCCGCTCACCGCCACCGGGTCGCTGAGCGTGCCCCGGTCGAGCAGCCCGCTCACGAGCCCGCGGACGAAGGCCTGCTGGTTGCGCGCCCGCTGGTGGTCGGCGTCGGCGAAGGGCGCCCGGGCCCGCACGAAGTCGAGCGCCCGGTCGCCGGCGAGGTGGTTCACGCCCGCGTCGAAGTCGTGGCCGCCGGCTGAGAACGAGCGCTCGGAGACGACGTCGACCCCGCCGAGCGCCTCGCTCATGCCCGCGAAGCCCTCGAAGCCGACCGTCGCGACGTGGTCGACCCGCACCCCGAGCAGGGCCTCGACCGTCTCGACGACCAGCGGCACCCCGCCCCAGGCGTGGGCGGCGTTGATCTTGGCGGAGCCGTGGCCGGGCACGTCGACCCACGAGTCGCGCAGCACGGACAGCACCACCACCTCGCTGCGGTCGGCCGGTACGCGCACGAGCATCACGGTGTCGGTGCGGGAGGCGGGGGTCGCGACGCCCGGAGCGGCGTCGGTCGGCGACGTGCCGGCCGAGTCGGTGCCGAGCAGCAGGACGGTCAGGGCGCCGCTCTCGTCGACCGGCGGCCGCCCGAGCTCGGAGGGGAACGCCCGGTCGATGGTCGTCGCCCGGTCGTCGAAGGTCGAGACCAGGTGCGCGGCGAACCCCGCGACCACGAGGGCGACGACGGTCGGCACGCCGACCAGCACGGCCGCGGCCGCGGCGAGCGCGGTGGCCCAGGGGCGGCGCGGCGGACGCGGAGCCCGACCGGTGCGCGGCACCCGGGGCGCGCGGGGCGCCCGGGCCGCCCGGCGCGACCCGCTCACCGGGTCACCTGCTCGGCCGCGTAGGCGTCGCCCAGCACGGTGGTGACGAACTTGGGGAAGGTCTGCTGCGACGCGTCGAACAGCTCGCCGTTGACGAGCACGGTCGGCGTGCCGCGGAGCGACTCGAGGTCGTCGGTCGGCAGCGGCCCCGCGAAGGCCCGGGCCGTGGCGGCGCCGACCCAGGGCACGAAGCGCCGCTCGTCGACGCACTCGGCGAGCGCGGCGGCGTCGTCGACCCCGTCGAGGCCCGTGACGAGGGCGGCGAGCTGCTCGTCGGTCAGGCCGCGGTCGCCGGGGGCCGGCTGGGCGAGGAAGAGCGTGTCGGAGGCGCGCCAGAACTGGTCGGGCGACAGGTCGGCCACGCACAGGGCCGCCCCCGCCGCGCGCGACGCGTAGCGGGCCCCGCGCGACGAGCCGTCGGTGATCGCGACGGGGTGCACGCGGACGGTCGCGGCCCCGGTCGTGACGAGCTGCTCGAGGTAGGCGGCGTTCTCGAGCTCGAACTCCTTGCAGGCGGGGCAGTGGTAGTCGACCCAGACCACGACGTCGGCGACGTCGCGGGCCGCCGGGGCCGGCTCGACCGAGGGGGCCTCCCCCGCCGGGCGCGGCGCGCTCCGCTCGACGAGCATGCCGGCGCCCACGCGCACCCCGTCGTCCGCGACGTTCGCCGGCACGGCCGTCGCGGGGGCCGGGCCGACCGCGGTCACGAGGGCCAGGGCCGCGGCGGTGACGAGCGCGACCCCGCCGGCGAGGACGCCGGCGCGCACGAGCAGCGTCCCGCCCCGCTCACGACGCTGCTCGCGGAGGCGCACCTCGCGCGCCTTGGCCCGCAGCGCCTCGCGCCGGGCGGCGTGGCTGCCTCGTCGGGCGCTCGGGCCCCGGGGAGTCGCGGTGCCGGCAGCGCGGTCGGGCTGCGGGACCTTCCGAGGGTCGGGTCGGACGTCGGGAAGAGGGTCGGGGTGCGGGTTCTCGCCGGGCATGAGGGCCTTCCAGGAGCGGATCGATCCTCACATCGTATTTCACATGGTTCACGTCAGCAACCACCACGGCAGCACCTCGTACGTCAGCACCCCGCACGGCAGCACCTTGCACGGCAGCACCCCGCAGGCGACCAGCGGCACGGGAGCACCGCGTGCGCCGACGACGACGCGGGAGGCACGGGCCAGCCGACCCGCGCCTCCCGCGCTCCGTGCTGCACGGCGACGCCCCGGCACGAGGCGCCGCCGCGGTCTCAGTCGGCCGAGCTCCGCTCGAGGCCGTTGGCCCGCGCGACGCCGCCGTACCAGCGGGCGCTCGGCTTGGAGGTGCGCTCGAAGGTGTCGCGGTCCCAGGCGATCAGGCCGAAGGTGGGGCGGAAGCCGCTGGCCCACTCGTAGTTGTCGAGGGCGCTCCAGTGCTGGTAGCCGAGCACCTCGACGCCCTCCTCGATCGTGTCGTGGACGTGCTCGAGGGCGCCCTGCGTGTACGCGATGCGCCGGGTGTCGTCGGCGGTCGCGATGCCGTTCTCGGTGACCATGACGGGCACGTGGCCGCTGAGCTCCCACGCGCTGCGGATGCCCTCGGCGGCGGCCGGCGGCCAGAACTCCCAGCCGGTCAGCGTCGTCTCGAGCCCCTCGGCGACCGGGCGCGGCCCCTCGGGGCCGACGAAGGTCTGCGTGTAGGCCTGCACGCCGACGAAGTCGTCGCCCGCCGCCATCTCGCTGTACCAGTCGTCGCGCACGTAGCCGTACTCGCGGGTGGCCTCGGCGGCGCCGGGCTCGTCGACGGCCTTGAACGCCTGCGTCGCGACCGTCCAGCCCGACTTGAGGCCGTCGACCTGCGACAGCACCTCGCGACTGCGCTTGTGCGAGGCGAGCAGCGCGTCGGCCACCTGCAGGTCAGGATTCGGCAGGCCGTAGGCCACGAGGTTCGCGGCGTCCTCGCCGCCGGCGAGCATGGCGGCGATGTTCGGCTCGTTGATCGTGCAGACGTAGCGCACGCCCTCGCTGACGACGGGCAGGGCGAGCTCCGTGTAGCGGGCGAAGAGGTCGGCGGCGTCGGGAGCCCGCCAGAAGCCGTCGCGCTCGAACCAGCGCGGCACCGTGAAGTGCATCAGCGTGACGATCGGCTCGACGCCGAACTCGTGGCACGTCTCGACCATGCGGCGGTAGTGCGCGATCTGGGCCTTGCTGACGAACCCGCGCTCGGGCTCGATGCGCGCCCACTCGATGCTGAACCGGTAGCTGTTCAGCCCGAGCTCGGCGAGCAGCCGGATGTCGTCGCGGAACCGGTGGTAGCTGTCGGCGGCGTCGCCGCTCGGCTCGACGATCGTCGTGCCGGGCGTGTGCTCGTGCTGCCACCAGTTCGAGGCGACGTTGCCGCCCTCGATCTGGTGGGCGGCGGTCGCGGCGCCCCAGAGGAAGCCGTCGGGGAAGGTCAGCACAGGGTGGTTCCTTTCGAGGGGAGGTCAGGAGGCGCGGGTCAGCGACCCGAGGACGCGCGGCCCGAGGACGCGCGACCCGAGGACGCGCGCGCCGCCGCGGCCGCCGCGTGGGTCCGCCGCGGGTTCGGCACCGCGTCGAGCAGCTGGATCGTGTACGGATCGGTAGGTCGCTGGAGCACCTCCGCCGTGGCCCCGCGCTCGACGACGGCGCCGTCGTGCAGCACCATCACGTGGTCGGTGATCAGCCGCGCGCTGAGCAGGTCGTGGGTGATGTAGAGCAGCGAGACGCCCCACTGCTCACGGAGGTCCTCGAGCAGCGCGAGCATGCCGGCCCGCAGCGAGACGTCGAGCATCGAGACCGGCTCGTCGGCGATGATCACCTGCGGGTCGCTCGCGAGCGCCCGGGCGATGACGACGCGCTGCCGCTGCCCGCCGGAGAGCTGGTGCGGCAGCTTCGCCGCGAACTGCTCGACCGGCGTCAGGCCGACCGTCTCGAGCAGTTCGAGGACCCGGCTCCGCGCCTCCTGCCCCCTCAGCCCGGTGAAGTTCACGACGGGGCGCGTCAGCGTGTACTCGACGGTGTGCAGCGGGTTCAGGGCGGCGTACGGGTCCTGGAAGACCATCTGCACGTCGCTGCGGAAGCTGCGCAGGGCACGGCCGCGCAGCGACGTCACGTCGGTGTCGCCGAACGTGACGCTGCCGCTGGTGGGCGACTCGACGCCGGTGACGAGCTTCGCGATCGTGCTCTTGCCCGAGCCGCTCTGCCCGACCAGGGCCAGCGACTGCCCCGGCTCGAGCGTGAACGACACGTCGCGGACGGCCCGCACGGGCTCGTCGCCACGGCGGGGAGGCGCGTAGGTCTTGCTGACGCCGCTCACGACGATCGCGCTCTGGGCGACCTTCGTGCTCCGTGTGCTGACGCTGGGCACGCTCGTGGTCGTGTCGACGCGGCGCTCGCCCCGGGCCCGGCGCAGCGAGCGGTCGTCGAAGCCGGGCAGCGAGACGGTCTCGGCGCGCGGGTCGGCGTAGTGCGAGAGCAGCATCCGCGTGTACTCGTGCTGCGGGGCGGCGAGCACGTCGGCGCTCGTGCCGTCCTCGACGATGCGGCCCTCGTGCATGACGAGCACGCGCTCGGTCGCCTCGAGCACGATGCCGAGGTCGTGGCTGATCAGCACGGCCGTGAAGCCCTCGCTCTGCTGCAGCGAGATGATCGTGTCCATCACAGCGTGCTGCACGAGCACGTCGAGCGCCGTCGTCGGCTCGTCGAACACCATCAGCTGCGGCTCGAGCGAGAGGGCCAGGGCGATCGAGACGCGCTGGCGCATGCCGCCCGACAGCTCGCCGGGGAAGCGCGCCAGCACGCCGGGGTCGAGCTCGACCTTGGCGACCAGCTCGGCGGCCCTGCTGTGCCAGCGGTCGCGCGGCACGTGGCCGTGGGCCTTGAAGACGTCGACGAAGTGGTTGCGGATCGTCCGCACCGGGTTCAGTGCGTTCATGCCCGACTGCAGCACCATCGCGAAGCCGCCCTGCCGCTGCTGCCTCAGGGCCTCGGTGCCGAGGTCGCGCACGTCGGCGCCGTCGAACCAGATGCTGCCGCCGTTCGTGCGGGCCGGCGGCTTCTGCAGCCGCGTCAGCGCGTAGCCGAGCGTCGACTTGCCCGAGCCCGACTCGCCGACCAGGCCGACGAACTCGCCGCGGCGCAGCTGGAACGACACGTGGTCGACCGCCTGCACCGGCTCGGCGCCGGCGCTCTCGTAGACGACGCTCAGGTCGCGGACGTCGAGGAGCACGTCGCCCGAGGCGGACGAGCCCGAGGACGGTCCGGAGGCGGTGGGCTGGTCGGTGAGCTCCCTGACGGTCATGCGCGCGCCTCCTTCTTCTCCTGCTTCGCGCCTTCGCGGAGCCGGGGGTTGCCGACGGCGTCGACGCCGAAGTTGATCAGGGTCAGGCTCATCGCCAGCAGGGCGATGCACAGGCCCGGGGCGAACAGCAGGATCCACTGCCCGGTGAGCAGGGCGTTCGAGTTCTGCGCCCAGTAGAGGATCGTTCCCCAGCTGACGATCGACGAGTCGCCGAGCCCGAGGAACTCGAGGCCGGCCTCGGCGAGGATCGCGCTGGTCGCGGCGCCGAAGAACGAGCCCGTGATCAGCGACGTCATGTTGGGCAGGATCTCGCGGAACACGATGCGCCCCGAGCTCTCGCCCGAGAACCGCGCCGCCGTGACGAAGTCGCGCGAGCGCAGCGACTGCGTCTGGCTGCGCAGCACGCGCGCGCCCCAGGCCCAGCCGGTGATGACGATCACCGCGAGGATCACCGCGATGCCGCCGTTCTGCAGGTACGCCGCGATGACGATCATGAGGGGCAGGCCCGGGATCACGAGGAACAGGTTCACGATGAACCCGACGACGTCGCCGCCGAAGCCCTTCATGTAGCCCCAGCTCAGCCCGATCGCGACGGCGACCAGCGTCGACAGCACCCCGGCGACGACGCCGACGAACACGCTGATGCGGGCGCCGTGGATCAGCTGGCTGAGGACGTCCTCGCCGGCCGCCGTGGTGCCCATCCAGTGGGCCCAGCTGGCGTCGGCGTTGCGCTCGAAGCCGTTCTCGCTGCCGCCGTAGGGGGCGAGCAGCGGGGCGAAGACCGCGACGAGCACGAACACGCCGAAGATGACGACGCCGATCTTCGCCTTGGGGTTCGACCAGATGGTCGCGGCCATGCGGCCGACGGTGAGCCAGCGACTGGGCGCCTTCTGCTCGGCGGGGCCGGTGGGAGGCGCGCCCTCGGGCAGGTGGACGGACACGGTGGAGGTCATCGGCGGGTCCTTGGGTCGAGCACGCCGTACAAGATGTCGACGAGGAAGTTGGCGACGAGCACGCTGACCGTGATCATCAGGAAGAGGGCCTGCATCAGCGGGTAGTCCTGGCCGATGACGGCGTTGAACAGCAGGTAGCCGATGCCGGGGTAGCCGAAGACCTGCTCGACCAGGATCGACCCGCCGACGACGCCGCCGAGGGCGAGGCCGAAGCCGGTCAGGTTGGGCAGGATCGCGTTGCGGGCGGCGTAGCGCACGGCCACGGTGCGGCCCTTGAGGCCGTTCGCCTCGGCGAAGGTGACGTAGTCGTCGCCGAGCGTCGAGATCATCGCGTTGCGCATGCCGAGGATCCAGCCGCCGAGGCTCGTCAGCAGGATCGTGATCGCCGGCAGCACGGCGTGCAGCAGCGCGTCGCCGACGAAGGCCGGCGTGAACCCGGGCGTCGTCGTCGCGCCGTAGGCGCCCGTGGTCGGGAACCAGTGCAGCACGTAGCCGAGGAAGAAGAGCAGCAGCAGGGCCGTCCAGAAGTACGGGAAGGTGCTCATGAAGCTGCCCGACAGGGTGGGCAGCGAGTCGAGCCAGGTGCCGCGCTTCCACGCCGCCGCGACACCGATCAGGGTGCCGAGCACGAAGGCGATGACCGTGCAGACCCCGACGAGGATCAGCGTGAACGGCAGCGCCTGGCCGACGAGGTGGCCGACCGTCTCGGGGAAGAACGTGTAGCTCGTGCCGAAGTCGAGACGCACGACCTGCCCGAGGTACGCGACGTACTGCTGCAGGACGTTGCCGGTCGGGACGCCGAGCTGGGCCTCGATGGCGGCGCGGGTAGCGTCGGAGACGGGGCCGTTCTGCGAGAGCTTCGCGATCGCGGCGTCGGTGGGGCTGCCGGGCATGAGCCTCGGCAGGATGAAGTTGAGCGTGACCGCGGCCCACAGCGTGAGCACGAAGAGTCCGAGCTTCTGGGCGACGTACCTCACTGGTCGCTGCCTTCCTGGTCGACGCGCTTCAGCTTCGTGAAGATCAGCAGCGGTGCCTGGTCGTAGTTCTGGGGGGCCATGTACGGGTCGTCGGCACTCGGCCAGCCGGTGAACTTGGCGTCGTTGAAGAGGCCCCAGAGACCGCCGTAGTACAGGCCGATCACGGGCATCTGGTCGTAGACGACGTTCTGCAGCTGGTGGCTGAGCCGCTGCTGGTCGGCGGGGTCGGTCGAGGCGCGCCACTCGGCGAGCAGCTCGTCGACCGCGGGGTCGCTGAACCGCTCGAAGTTGTTGGCCGTGGTCTCGCCGACCGGCGTCGCGAAGTCGCTGTTCAGCAGGTTGTTGAACGCCTGGTACACGTTGCCGTTGCCCATGCCGCCCATCGCCATGTCGAACTCGCCGTTGGCGATGGCCGACTGGTAGCCGGCGGGCTGGGGAGCCTGCACCTGCACGTCGATGCCGATCAGCCCCAGCTGGCGCCGCACCTCCTGCACGGCCCTGAGCCAGTCGGTGTAGCCGTTGGCGGTGGTGATCGTGATGCGCAGCTGCTGCCCGTCGGGGCCGACCAGCTGGTCGCCCTGCAGCGCGTAGCCGGAGGCGGCGAAGGCCGCGAGGGCCGCGTCGCGGTCCTGCTCGATCACGCCGCCGTTGGGGATGCTCGGGTCGAGGTCGTCCTGCTGGTTCGGCAGGATGAGCCCGGTCTGGCCGGCCGGCTCGAGGTAGCCCTCGGTGGCGGTCTCGGCGATGCGGGCTCGGTCGAGCGCCAGGGCGATGCCGCGGCGCACATTGACGTCGTCGAACGGCGCCTTGGTGAGGTTCGGCACGAGGCCGATCACGCCGCCCGGCGGGAACCAGAAGGTGTTGTCGGGGCTGGCCGCGCCCCAGGTGCCCTCGACGTCGCTGATGAACGAGTACGACCAGTCGTAGCCGCGCGTCACGGTGTCGAGCTGGTTGTTCGTCGCGGGCAGGATCAGGTGCCCGATCTCGATCTTCTCCGCCTGCCAGTAGGTCTCGTTCTTGTCCATCGAGTACTGCTGCGGCGAGTAGTTGCCGAGCGTGAAGGGGCCGGTGCCGACCGGGTCGGGGTTGCGGAAGGTCGCCGGGTCGTCGACCTGCGACCAGAGGTGCTCGGGCACGATCGTCGTCTGGCCGATGATCTCCATCGCGGGCACGTCGTCGGTCTGCAGGTGGAAGACGACGTGGTCGCCCTCGGTCTCGATCGACTCGATGTGCTGCCAGGCGCCCTTGATGTCGAGCGACGGGGCCGCCTTGATCAGGTCGAACGTGTAGACCACGTCGGCCGGCGTCATCGGCGTGCCGTCGGACCACTCGACGCCGCTGCGGATCGTCATGTCGACGGTGCGCGCGTCGGGCAGCGTGGTCTCGCTGGCGAGCCACGGCGTGATCTCGCCGTCGAGCGGGTTGATCTCGAGCAGCGGCTCGTAGATCCAGGTGGAGGCGGTGCGCTTGTTCGTGAGGAACGGGTTGAAGTTCCGCTCGAACTGCGGGTTGCCCTTGTCGGCGTTGATCAGCATCGTGTCGGCGCCGATCGTCGGGTCGGGCTGGCTGCGGATCTGGATGCTGCAGCCGGCCAGCAGCGCGGTGGCCGCGAGGGCGGCGACCGCGGTGCGCACGAGCGTGCGGGGTCTTGACGTGAGCTTCATCGCCACGGGTCTCTCATTCGTCGTCGAGGTGAGCTCCGCCATTGTAAGCGCATACATCTGCCGGACGCAACGGGACCGGTCGGTCGCGGACCGGACCCGCGGTGCCGAGTGGTCGCGATCTGCTGCTCCCGGGCGGGCGGGGCAGCAGTTCGCGACCACTCGGCGGGGCGGGAGGGGCGGGAGGCGGGACGGGACGAGGTGGTTCGAGGTCGAGAGAGGGGGAGGCGCGCGGCCGGCCGGCCACGCCATGATCGGTGGGTGCGCGGATGACGCGCACCGCGCCTCCCGCGGTCGTCGCCTCCTGGCCGCCGGGGCACCGGGCGTGCCGATCGCCCGTGGGAGCCCCCGTGATCACGTCGTCGCACCTGACCGCCCTGCGCTCCACGCTGCCGCTCGTCGAGGCCCGCGCCGCCGCGATCGCCGACGACTTCTACGCCCGGCTCTTCGCCGACCGGCCCGACCTGCTCCGCGACCAGTTCAACCGCGGCGACCAGGCCCAGGGGCGGCAGCAGCGCGAGCTCGCCCTGACGATCGTCACCGTCGCCCGCGACGTGGTGGGAACGCAGGTGGGCAGCGGGCCGGCGGGCTCGGCGACCGGCCCGGCCGTGCCCGTCGCGCCGTGGGCCTCGCCGGCGCCGAGCCCCTGGGCCGTGCGGGTCGCCGCCCGCGAGACCCTGTCGCGCCTCGCCCAGCGGCACGCGGCCATCGGCGTCACCCGCGACGAGCACGACGTCTTCGAGCGGCACCTCCGCGACGCCTTCGCGGCCGCCCTCGGCGACGACTGGTCGGGCGTCGTGGTCGACGCCTGGCTCGCGCTCTGGCGGCAGACCCGCGACGAGCTCGTCGCCGCGGTCGAGCGCACCTACCGCGCCGCCGACCTCGAGCCCGGGGAGGACTGGCGCGAGGCCCTCGTGACCGAGCGCCGCGTCGAGGCGGAGGACGTCGTCGCCCTCACCCTCGTCTCGGCCGACAGCGAGGCGCTGCCGACCTACCGCGCCGGTCAGTTCGCGTCGATCCAGGTGACGCTGCCCGACGGGGCGCGACAGATCCGGCAGTACAGCCTGCGCGGCGGCTCCGACGAGCAGTGGCGGGTCAGCGCCCGCGTGCTCGGCGGGGTGCCCGAGCTCGGCCTGCCGCCCGGCGAGGTCTCGAACCACCTGCTCCGGCACGTCGCGGTCGGCGACGTCGTCTCGGTCTCGCCGCCGATCGGGTCGCTGACGATCGACGAGCTCGACGACTCCCCCCTGGTCTTCGTCTCGGCCGGCATCGGCTGCACCCCCGTGCTCGGCATGCTCGACCACCTCGTGCGCACCGACCCCCGGCGCCAGGTGACGGTGCTGCACTTCGAGCGCACTCCCGAGCGGCACGCGCACCGCGCCGAGCTGGAGGCGCTGGTCGCGGCCATGCCGGCCGGTCGCCTCCGCGTCAGCTACACCCAGGGCAGCCTCAGCGCCGTCACCGCGCTCGCTGAGGCGTCGCTCGACGGGCCGGGCGTCTACCTCGACCCGATCGACCTCGACACCGTCGACCTGACCCCGCAGCACCGCGTGTTCCTCTGCGGGCCGGTGCCGTTCATGGCGATCGCGCGGAACGCCCTCATCGCGCACGGGGTGCCGGCCTCGCGGGTGCACCACTTCGTCTTCGGGCCCGACGACGGGAGCGTGACCGGCGTCGACACCGGGCAGCGCGGGGCGCGGGGGCGGTAGCGGCGCTGCGCCGCAGCGGCGCGGCTCGGCGGCGGCGTTCTCCGCCCCGACCGTCCCACCGAATAACCGACTGATCAATGAACCACGTCACGACGTGGTTCATTGATCAGTCGGTGGTTCGGGGTGCAGCCTGCGCGGGGCGGGGCGGGGCGGGGCAGGGCGGGGCAGCGCGGGGTGCGGGGGCGGCGCGGCAGCGGCGCGCGGCAGCGGCGCGGCGCGGGGCAGCAGCGGCGCGGGGCGCTCAGACCGCGGGGCAGCTCTCGCGGAGCAGCACCTCGACGGGCAGCGTGACGCGCTGCGGAGGTGCGCCGGGGTCGGTCAGCCGGGTCACGATGCTCCGCACCGCCACACGGCCGAGGTCGCCCATCGGCTGGCGCACCGTCGTCAGCCGCGGCGTCGAGAAGCGCCCGGCCTCGATGCCGTCGAAGCCGGTGACGAGCACCTGCCCGGGCACCGCCACCCCGTGCTCAGCGAGCACGTCGAGCAGGCCGAGCGCGGTCTGGTCGTTGGCGCAGACGACCGCGCGCGGGAGCGGTGCGCCCGACGCGAGCAGCGACTCCCCCGCCCGCCGCCCCCCGTCGCGCGAGAAGTCGCCCCGCTCGACCCGGACGGCCACGGGCTCCGGCGCGGCCGCGACGGCCTCGTCGAAGCCGCGGTGGCGGTCGGCCTCGTCGGGCGAGTCGGTGGGCCCGGTGACGTAGGCGACGTCACGCGCCCGGTGCGCCTCGAGCACGAACGCGGTGAGCGCCCGCATGCCCGCGACGTTGTCGACGCTGACGTGGTCGAGCTGGTCGCCCGGGCGGGAGTCGGCGAGCACGACCACGGGGATCCGCCGCGAGACGTGCGCGAGGAGGTCGTCGGGCACGGTCTGCGCCAGGACGGCGAGGCCGTCGACCCGGCCGGCGATGTCGTTCAGCATCACCTCGCGGCTCGAGCCGCGGCCGGCGGCGACCATGAGGGCGAAGCCGCGGCGCCACGACTCGACCTCGGCCCCGCGCAGCACCTCGTCGAAGTAGAGGGTCGCCGGGCTGGGGGTGGACGACGTCGGGGCGTCGACGCGGAGGGCGCCCCGGCCCGCCGAGTCGTCGACGAGCGGGATCCGGCCGGGGTCGACCACGCGAGCCCAGTCGGGCTCGGGCTCGTCGATGCCGTCGTGCCCGGGCAGGAAGAGGCCCAGCACGCCGTGCCGACGCCCGGCGAGGCCGCGGGCGGCGCCGCTCGGCACGTAGCCGAGGCTGCGGACGGACTCCAGCACGCGGGTGCGGGTCTCGGGGCGGACGTCGTCCGGCCGCCGCAGCACCCGCGAGACCGTCGCGATCGACACGCCCGCGTGGGCGGCCACGTCGTAGACGGTCGGGGCCTTGGTCACGGAGTCCTTCCGACGGTGGCGGGCACCGGACCATCCTAGGTCGGGGGCCGGCTCCGGGGCCGGGCCCGCGCCTCCGCCCGCCTCCGCCCGCCCTGCTCGCTCGCTCGCTCCCTCGCTCCCTCGCTCGGCGAGGCGACGCCTCCCGGGGCCTGCCCCGCCGCCCGGCCCCGGGACGCGTCGTCTCGTCGGGCCCGGGCGGGAGGCGCGGCGTCAGACGGCGGGGAGCTGCAGCACCTGCCCCACCTCGATGCGGTCGGGGTCGGGCACCGTGTCGAGGTTGGCTCCGGCGAGGGTCACCCAGCCGCCGGGGATCGCCCGCTCGGTCGCGATGGAGTCGAGGCTCTGGCCCGCCGCCACCGTGTAGGTCTCGCCGCTCGTCGGCACGGCCGCGATCGTCGGGGCGGGCGGCGCCGCGGGCGCCGCGGGGGCGGCGGCGCGCGACGAGCCGCTGCCCGACGCCGAGCCCGACGACGGCGCAGCCGCCGCGGCCCTCGGTGCGGGTGCGGGCGCGGGCGCCGCGGCCTGCGGGGCGGCGCCGCTCGTGCCGCTCAGCCCGAGCTTCGCCGAGCAGGAGGGCCAGGCGCCCCACCCCTGGGAGGCGAGCACACGCTCGGCGACAGCGATCTGCTCGCCCTTGCTGGCGGAGGCGGCGCTGCCCGAGCCGCCGTAGGCGGACCAGGTGCTCGGGCTGAACTGCAGCCCGCCCGAGTAGCCGTTGCCGGTGTCGATCGACCAGTCGCCCCCGCTCTCGCAGGCGGCGATCGCGTCCCAGGTGGAGACGTCGGCGGCGCTGGCGGGCGCGGCGGCGAGGCCGACCCCGCCCCCGGTCAGGGCGACGAGGGCCGCCCCGCCGAGCAGGGCGCGGGCCCGGCCGACGCGACGCGGCGCGCGGGCGGCGGGGCCCGCCACGGCGGCGGGGTCGCCGGGCGAGGTCGAGGTGGTGCGGGAGGCGCGGGTGCTGCGGGTCGTGCGTGTCATGTCGTTGCTCCGGTCGAGGTCACCCCGGCACGGCCGCGCGAACACGGCCGCCGCTGCCCGCCTCTGGTCAGATCAGGTCCGTCGGCGGCGTCCGCTCGCAGGGCAGCGGGGGTGACGAGCGGCGCCGTGTGGCCTGCGCCGCCCCGATCGGGCCGACGCACCACGTGCCCCTGAGCGGGACGGTCGCCCACGGTAGCCACGCCCGCGACGGGGTCCAACTCCGACGGGGCGGTCTGCCCCGGGGGCGCGGGCGGTTCTCCACAGGCCGATCCGCGCCTCCCCGGGGATCGCCCCGCGACCCTCCGAGGTCGCTGGGCGTCCGCCCCGACGACGGTGCCGGCCCGGCCCGTTACGCGACGTGACGGGCTCCCCGGTGGCGGTCACCGCGCCTCCGTACGCTCGTCGCATGGCCACCGGCGACACGATCTCGAACCTGCTCGACGAGCGACGCACCTTCCCCGCCCCGGCGGCCCTCGCGGCGACGGCGAACGTCACGAGCGCCGAGCACGCGCGAGCCGCGGCCGACCCGGTCGCCTTCTGGGAGGAGCAGGCGCACCGCCTCGACTGGGAGACCCCCTGGCACACCGCCCACACCTGGCGCCCGGTCGAGGAGCTGCCCGACGGCGGCCTCACCGTGCCCGAGGCGACCTGGTTCGCCGGCGGCCGCCTCAACGTCGCCGTCAACTGCGTCGACCGGCACGTCGCGGCCGGCCGCGGCGAGAAGGTCGCCCTGCACGTCGAGGGCGAGCCCGGCGACCGCCGCGACGTCACCTACGCGCAGCTGCAGCGCGAGGTCGTGAAGGCCGCGAACGGGCTCCGCAGCCTCGGCGTCGGGAAGGGCGACCGCGTCGTCGTCTACCTCCCCGTGATCGCCGAGACGATCGTCGTCACGCTCGCGATCGCCCGGATCGGGGCGATCCACTCGCTCGTCTTCGGCGGCTTCTCGGGCGAGGCGCTGAAGTTCCGCGTCGAGGACACGGGGGCGAAGCTGCTCGTGACCACCGACGGGCAGTTCCGTCGGGGAGGCGCGGTGCCGGTCAAGGCCGCCGCCGACCACGCGGTGAGCGGCGAGAACCAGGTCGAGCACGTGCTCGTCGTGCGGCGCACGGGCGACCAGACCCCCGACGTGCCGTGGACGGAGGGCCGCGACCTGTGGTGGCACGACCTCGTCGACGCGCAGCCCGACACCGACGAGCCGGAGGCGTTCGACGCCGAGACCCCGCTCTTCATCATGTACACGAGCGGCACGACGGGGAAGCCGAAGGGCCTCGTGCACACGAGCGGCGGCTACCTCACCGCCGCGAGCTGGACCCACTGGGCCGTCTTCGACGCGAAGCCCGACGACGTGCACTGGTGCACCGCCGACCTCGCCTGGGTCACCGCGCACACCTACGAGATCTACGGCCCGCTGTCGAACGGGCTCACGCAGGTGATCTACGAGGGCACCCCCGACACCCCGCACCCCGGCCGGCACCTCGAGATCATCGAGCGCTACGGCGTCACCACCTACTACACGGCCCCGACGCTCGTGCGGACGCTGTCGTCGTGGTTCCCCGACGGCCTGCCCGACACGTGGGACCTCAGCACCCTGCGCCTCCTCGGCACCGTCGGCGAGGCCATCAACCCGGAGGCGTGGGTCTGGTTCCACGAGCAGCTCGGCCGGGGCGAGTGCCCGATCGTCGACACCTGGTGGCAGTCCGAGACCGGCGCGGCCGTGATGGCCCCGCTGCCGGGCGTCGACACGCTCAAGCCGGGGTCGTCGCTGCGGGCCCTGCCGGGCGTCGCGACCGCGGTCGTCGACGAGCACGGACAGCGCGTGCCGAACGGCTCGGGCGGCTACCTCGTCGTGCAGCAGGCGCCGCCGTCGCTGGCCCGCACGGTCTGGGGCGACCCCGAGCGGTACCGCGACAGCTACTGGACGCAGTTCCGCGAGCAGGGCTGGTTCGCGAGCGGCGACGGGGCCAAGTACGACGCCGACGGCGACATCTGGGTGCTCGGCCGCGTCGACGACGTCATCAACGTGTCGGGCCACCGGCTGTCGACGATCGAGGTCGAGTCGTCGCTCGTCGCCCACCCCCTCGTCGCGGAGGCCGCCGTCGTCGGGGTCGCCGACGAGCGCACCGGCCAGGCGATCGCCGCGTTCGTCGTGCCCGCGGCACGGCCCGAGGGAGGCGCGGTGCGCGACGCCGGCTCCGCCGACGAACCGCAGGTCTGGGCCCCGCTCTCGGGGTCGCTCTCCGCCGCGCTGCGGGCCCACGTCGCCGAGCAGATCGGCCCGATCGCGAAGCCCGCGACCGTCGTCGTCGTGCCGGACCTGCCCAAGACCCGCTCGGGCAAGATCATGCGCCGGCTGCTCGGCGACATCGTCGACGGGCGGCCGCTCGGCGACACGACGAGCCTGCAGGACTCGACGGTGCCCGACCGCGTCGCGGCCGTCCGCGCGGAGGTGCTGCGCGCCTCCTGACCGCCCGGCCGCGGCCGCCGTCGTCGCGAACCACGAAGTCGCACGCGAACCACGCCGCGGCGTGGTTCGCCTGCGACGACGTGGTTCGTGGGCGCGGCCGGGCGGCGAGCCCGCCCGGCTGTGCCCGTCTCGGCGTCAGGCCGAGCGGCGGCGCCTGAGCGCGAGCAGCAGCCCTCCGGCGGCGAGCAGCAGCACGCCGAGGCCCCCGGCCGCGAGGAGTCGCGGGTCGGCTCCCGTGAACGCCAGCGGGTCGTCCGCACGGTCGCGCGGCGTCGTCGCGGCGGGTGCCGCCGTGCCGGGGCGCGGTGCCGTGCCCGAGGTGGGACCGGCGCCGGGAGCGACCGGCACCGCGCCTCCCGCACCCGGAACCGTGGGCAGCTCGGGCGCGCCCGGCGTACCCGGATCGCCCGGGGCCCCGGGGGTGCCCGGGTCGGTCGGCGTGCCCGGGTCGACCGCCGCGGCGACGACCGTGAGGGTGCTCACGCCCGATCGAGACTGGGCACCGTACGGGTCGGTGACCGTGACGAACCAGCCGAGGCTGCCGAGCGGTGCGTCGGGCCAGGCGAGAGAGGCCTCGGTGCCGCTCGCGACGTCGGCGACGCTCCCGATCAGCTGAGGCGTCTGCACCTCGGCCGTGAAGGAGTTCGTGCGCAGCGTCTTGGTGCGCGGGTCGATGCCGGCCGTGGCGTAGGGCACCACGAACTCCTGGTGCACGGGCTCGAGCGAGGGGTCGTCGCTGTCGTAGTCGTCGAGCGACGGCGAGTACGTGCGCACCGTGATCTGCTCACCGACGTTGTCGAAGTGCATCAGGCGCAGGTAGCCGAGGCCGCCCTCGGGCAGGCCCTGGTAGTCGAAGAGCATCTGCGTCACGGTGCGCTCGGCCACTCCGTCGCCGTCGTCGTCGAACTGGTCGTAGCGCGTGAAGGCGTCGTGGTAGTGCCCCGACATCACCATCATGACGTTGGGGTTCGTCGCGACGACCTCGTCGTAGATGCGCTGCGGCACGGGGCCGAGACCGCCGGTCGTGAGCATGTACTCGTGCAGGTTGATGATCGCCTTGCGCTCGGGGTACTGCGCGAGCACCTCGTTCATCCAGGCGATCTGGGCGTCGCCCGGCGCCCAGCCCATCGACAGCACCAGCAGGTCGACGCCGCCCGTGCTGACGAGGTCGTAGTGCCCGCGGTTGTCGAGGTGGCCGCCGCCGTACCAGGGGTTCGCCGCGTACCGCTGCTCGCCGAACCACTGCGAGTAGTACGTGTAGTCGTCGTTCTTCTGGTCGACGTCGTGGTTGCCGGCCAGCACGCCGTAGGGCAGGCCGGCGGCGTCGAGCCGGTCGTACTGGGCGTCGGCCCGCTGCCACTGCTCGGGCACGGTGCCGTCGTCGACGATGTCGCCGGTGTGGAAGAGGTACTGCAGGTTGAGGTCGTCGCGCTCCTCGAGCAGGTAGTCGTGGATCGCCACCTGGTGCTTGTAGTTCGCCGGGTCGGCGTTGTAGTACTGCGTGTCCGACTCCCACGCGAGCGTGAAGTCGTAGGCCGAGCGGGGGGTGTCGGCCGCGTTGCGGGGCGTGACCGGCGTCTCGCGCGTCGAGCGCGGCGCCCCGGCGAAGCCCTCCGAGTGCTGCACGAGCACCGTCATCGATCCGTCCGCGGCCACGTGGCCGGCCGAAACGACCGTGGCGGTGAGGGCGAACTCGACGTCGTCGGGGTCGGTGGTGACCACGCGGTCGACCTCCTCCCAGGCGCCGGTCGTGACGTCGCGCACGTACATCAGCACCTTGGCGCCGGTGTCGGCCGAGCCCGTCCAGGTCAGCCTCGTCTGGTGCTCCGGGCCGGCCTCGGCCGGCACCGCCACGTCGAAGACCTGGTACGGCAGAGCCGTGTCGGAGCTGATCTCGGTGTCGACGCCGTCCACCCCGCCGATGGCCTCGACCTCGGCCGTGCTGAGGGCACGGGCGCCCGCCGCGGCGGCCGGGGTCTCGCCGTCGACCTGCGTCGCGACGTCGGTCGTGCCGACGCGGCTCGTGACGCCGCCGTTCGCCGCGTCGAGCTCCCAGCCGCGCGAGAAGTCGACGCGCAGGGCGTCGCCGCTCGGGTCGTCGACCCGGGCTCGCAGCTCCACCTCGCCCTCGGTCACCTCCGCGCCGTCGACCGGCAGCACGGGCTGGCCCGACGGCTGCTCGACCGGCGTCGTGAACGGCACGTCGGTGCGGGTGACGTTGCCGACGGCGTCGGTCGCCGTCAGCGAGAGCAGGTGCTCGCCGCCGGGGAGGTCGACCGAGGAGGCGCGGAACGGCAGCTGCACCGCCTCCCCGTCCAGCGTGGTCACGAACGTCGCCACGCCCGAGCCGGTGTCGGTCGCCGTGCCGGTGAGGAGGAACTCGCCGCGGTACTCGACGCCCTGCTGCACGTCGGTCGCGACCGCGGGCGCGGTGTTGTCGACGAGGACCGTCCTCGAGAGCGAGCCGCCGCCTCCCGCCGTCGTGGCCGTGACGACGTGGGCGCCGTCGGCGACGCCCGTGGTGTCCCAGTCGTGCGAGAGGGCGCCGAACGCGTCGTCGGGCACGGTGAAGACCGCGTCGAACGAGTCGAGCTTGCCGGCGCTGTCGCCCATCTGCAGCACGCGGGCGGGGTCGTCGTAGCCGGCGGGGCGGAGCGTCCTGCCGTCGGGCAGCACGAGCCGGAGGCCCTGGATCGTGAAGTCGTCGTTGTTCTCGGGGCTGATCTCGGGCGCGGCCTTGGTACCGGCCCAGACGCTCAGTGTCAGGGGCTCGCCGGGGCGCACGGCGTCGAGGGGCACCTTCGTGGTGATGGTCTCGGTGCCCTCGAAGATGCCGTCGTCGAAGATCGTCAGCACCTCGCTGCCGAGCAGCACCCCGTTGCGGAAGTAGGTGTTGACCCCGCCCGCCTCGAAGGCGAAGTACGCCTCACGCTCGAGCGCGCGCTCGACGTCGACGACCGGAGCGCCGTCGATCTGGAGGGCCACGTCGGGCGGCGTCGCCGTGCCGGCGGCGGCGATCGGCACGGTGCCCCGGAGGCCCTGGCCCTCGGCGACGTTCAGCCGCACCGGTGCGTCGTCACGACCGCCGATCGTCACGGTGCGGACGGTCGTCGTGGTGGTGTTCGAGCCGTCGGTGACCTCGAGCGAGTACCGCAGCCAGCTCTTGCCGTACAGGTCGACGCCCGGCACCGACCAGGTGTAGGTGTCACGGGGCCCCGCGGTGGCGGCGGGGTCGGCCCGGGTGCCGACCAGGTCGACGACGACGGGCTCGGCGTCGACGTCGTTCTCGGCGGTGAGGCGGGCCGAGAGCACGCCGGAGTCGTCGGTGACGGTGAAGGTCACGTCGAACGGCTGCGTCGGGTCGTCGACGGAGGCGGCGGTGCCGTCGACGACGACCGGCGCGACCGTGTCGACGGGCGTCACGACGAGGCCGGCGGGCACCTGGTCGGCGGTGACCGTGCCGGGGCTCGCGGGGGCCTTGCGCAGCAGCACCTGCTTCGTCGGGTCGGCGGCGTCGGGCCCGTACTGGATCCCCTGGTCGGGGTCGACGTCGTCGCGCCCCGCCACGAGCCCGTAGTGCGCGCGGTTGAGGGCGACGCCGCTGTTCGTGACGACCTCCATGCCGCGGGCCGAGCCGTTGGCCATGCCGGCCGAGGCGACGTCGAGCAGCTGGCCGTCGCGCAGCGACGAGCCGAAGTGGGAGTTGAAATCGGCGCGCGTGAGGGCGGCGTTCTGCCCGTTGCGGACCCACAGCACGAGGGTGTCGCCGGGGGCGATCGTCGCGGCGCGGGGCGTCGAGGGCCAGAGCACGGTCGACGAGTTCTGCGCCTCGTCGATCGGGTACAGGTAGCGCAGCGAGTAGTCAGACCAGTCGATCGGGCGGTCGGTGCCGTTGTAGAGCTCGACGTACTCGTAGCCGTCGGCGCTGCCGACGTTCGTGGAGTCGGGCAGCAGCTCGGTCACCTGCAGGGCGGCCGCGCGGATTCTCGGGTCGGGCTGCGGGGTCGGTGCGGGAGCCGGGGTGGTCGGCTCGGGCGTGGGCTCAGGGGCCGGGGGCTCGGGCGACGGCTCGGGAGCGGGCGTGGGCGTCGGCTCGGGGACCGGCGTGGCCGGGCCGCCGAGCTGCGCGGGGTCGACCGTGCCGGGCGTCGGGGCGGCCTTCGAGCCGACGAGCAGAGCGCCGGGCTGACCGGCGTCGGCGGGGCGCGCGAACTGTGCGACGGTCCCCGCCGAGACGGAGCCGGTCGGGTAGAACGACCACGAGACGGCCGTGCCGCCGGCGTCCACGACCCGGACGCCGCGGCCGCCGCCGTTCGCCATGCCGGCCTGCCCGGTGACGCGCACCACGGGGTACGACGTGGGCGCGCCTCCCGTGCCTGCCCACGCGGCCCGGAACTCGTCGACGGTGCGCGCCGTGCTGTCGACGGCTCCCGAGGCGTAGCTCAGCCACAGCACGACCGGCACGCCGGGGGGCAGCACCGTCCCCGCCGGGGCGACGAGGGGCACGTCGCGGGCACGGTCGTCGGAGTCGACGTACGTGTAGGCGAGCGAGACGCCGCCGTCGCCGAGCACCACGTCGGACGCGGTCGTGTTGACGACCTCGACGTACTCGAAGTCGTCGGCCCCGACGCCGTCGGGGGCGATCTCGGTGACGAGCACGTCGCCGACGGGAGGCGCGGCCTGGGCCGGCACCGCGCCCCCGGCGACGAGGGCCGCGGCGAGGGCGGCAGCGGACAGTGTGGCGAGGCGACGACGCATCTGTGGAGTTCCCCTGGATCGACTGGCAGTGCGCCATGACCCTAGGGAGGCCGATCGACGGGCGGGTGAACGACGGGTGTCGCCTCCGTGCGCGGCGATGTCGGAGGCCTCCGCCAGGCTGGTGACAGCGAGACGGAGGACGAGATGGCTGACGGGGAGAACGTGGGGCGCCGGTTCGACGACCGCACCGGCGAGGTGGTGCTCGACGCGGTCATGAGGTGGCCAGAGTGGGTGCACCGGCGCGTCGAGAGCGTCCAGCCGCTCGAGGGGGACCGAGGGCGCATCCGCCACTCCATCGACTGCACGCCACCCCCTGACCCTCGTCTCGCGTACGACCCAGGCGACCGGCGGCGACGGCTGAGCCGCGTCGAGGGTGACGCCCTGGTGCCCCTGGCGATGGTGGCGAAGGGGCCGATGCGGTAGTTCGACGCCGTCGGGAGCGACGGTGCGGCCCTGCCGCTGCTGACGATGAGCGACGGCCGCGAGATCGCTCTCCACGTGCTCCGGTGGGCTCTCGGTCGTGAGGGGATCCTGCCCGGCCCCTCGATCGACAGGGCGCTGAGAGCGATCGTCGGCCCCCGAGGGCCGCTGCTCACGGCCCAGATCGACGCCCTCGTCACCGGGGGCCGCTGGGGCGCCGACAGGCTCTGGGGCGACGGCGCCGTCAGCCTCGAGCTCAGTGACCTCATCCGCGACCTCGGCAGCAACTTCCTGCTGGTCGCACTCGTGCCGGCCACGCAGCTGGGCCGACGCCAGGTCGTGAAGTTCTCCTTCCACTGGAGCGTCCAGCTCCCCGCCGACGCCTCGGTGGGCGCCCGTCTCGCCCGCCCCCTGGCGGCGTTCGGGCTCAGGACGACGACCCTCGCCGTGCCCATGATGAACGCCTCGGACACGGAGTCCTACCACCTGGAGTTCCGGACACCTCCCGAGCTGGACTGCATCTCCCTCTCGCTCGCCGGGTCGTCGTCCGAGACCGCCACGGACACCTCGGGTCAGGCGATCGCCCACGCACACGGTCGGTTCGAGACCGGACACGCGGCCACCGCGGAGGTCGAGCTGCTGGTGCGACGGCGCGGAGCCTGGCGTGCCACGTGGGGGGCCGCCGTCGTGACCGCGATCGTCTCCGTCCTCGCCGTGGCGCTGCCCGGCGCGGCCGAGGTCCTCCGTGACAGCGGCAACGGGGGGTCGGCGCTCATGCTGGCGGCTCCTGCACTCCTCATCGGGCTCGCGGCCGCACGCCGGGAGAGCTCGCTGTCGTCGTGGTTGCTGAGCCCGCTGCGGTCGGTGACGATCGGCTTCGCGCTCGGGCTCTTCGCGATGGCGGGCAGCATCGTCGGTGGCCTCACGTCCCCGTGGATCGACCTGCTCTGGTGGGCGATGGCGGCCGTCTCGTCGGTCGTCGCGCTCGTGCTGTCGTACGGTGCGGTCTCTGCCTCCGCTCGGCGTGCACGAGCGGTCGCGAGGTACCCTGTCCCTGACCACGAACGCACCCCCGAGGGAGAACGACATGTCGACCGCTGACGCTCGCACGCCCCAGCCGCAGAAGTCCGGCCCCTCCGTTCGGTGGGGAACGGTCAGCAGCATCGCGGGTGCCCGCACCGGCACGACCTCACAGTCCACGAGCGCAGCGGCGGCGAACCTCCGCAGCACGTCGTCGCGCGTCGGCAAGGGCCGCAGGGGCTGACTCCGACTCGTCGGGGCGTGCGCGGAGCTGCTGGGCGCCTCCTGACCGCCCGGCCGGGGGCTGGTGCCGCCCAGCCGGGGCTGCTTGGCTGGGGGGCATGTCCATCTCCACCACGGCCGAGAAGGCCGACCTCCTCCGCTCGCTGCACGTGCCGGGCGACCCGCTGATCGTCACGAACGTCTGGGACAGCATCACCGCCCGCGTCGTGGCCGGCGCACCGGGCGTGAAGGCCCTGGCCACCGCCTCCCACTCGATCTCCGAGGCGCACGGCGTCGAGGACGGCGAGGGGCTCGACGTCGACGAGATGCTCGCCGCCGCCCGCATCATCGTCCGCTCGGTCGACCTGCCCGTCTCGGTCGACTTCGAGAAGGCCTACGCGACCGACGCCTCGGGCACCTTCGACAACGTGTTCCGCCTCATCGAGGAGGGCGCCGCCGGCCTCAACCTCGAAGACAGCATCGGCCAGGCCAAGGCCCCGCTCTACGACATCGACACCCAGGTCTCGAAGGTCGCCGCGGCCCGCCGCGCCGGTGACCGCGCGGGCGTGCCGATCGTCGTCAACGCCCGGGTCGACGCCCTGGCCGGCGACCCGGACAGCTTCGACGACGCGGTCACGCGCGCCAACGCCTACCTCGACGCGGGAGCCGACTGCGCCTTCGTGCTCGGCCTCGGCACGGAAGACCTCGTGAAGCGCGCCCTCGACGAGATCCACGGGAAGATCAGCGTGATCTCGGGGCCGACGTCGGTGCCGCTCGCCCGCCTCGCCGAGCTCGGCGTCTCGCGCGTGAGCTTCGGGCCGATGTCGATGGGCCTGACGCTGTCGCACCTCCGCGACGCGGCGACCCGCCTCACCGCCCGCGAGGAGTACCCGGCGGAGCTCGGCTTCTCGTTCTGAGCCGCGCCCAGACCGGGTGACGCCCGGGAGGGCTGATCCACTCCGGAGTGGATCAGCCCTCCCGGGCCCGACGCCGTCGCACCGCGAGCACCGCGACCCCGACCGCGGCCACGCCCCCGAGCAGCACCAGCACGACCACACCGGCCGGCGACCCCGCCACCGAGCCGACGACCGCCCAGAGCACCGCGAACCCGACGGTGGCGTAGATCAGCGCCCACGCCGCGCACCCGGGCAGCATCGCGACGAGGTACACGGGCCACCGCATCCTCGACGCCCCCGCGGCCGCGTTCATCACGGTCTGCAGCCCCACGGTCAGGAAGCTCAGCGTGACCGCGGGAGGCCCCCAGCGGGCCAGCACCCGCGACGCCCGCGCGACGCCCGGCCCGTCGACCCAGCGGCCCCACCTCGTCGAGGCGGCTCCCCGTCGCGCGCCCCGCGCCAGCCAGTAGGTCGCCTGGGCCCGGCAGACGACGATCGCGAACAGCGCCGCCACGAGCCCGCCGAACGGCAGGCCGGCCAGGCGCTCGAGCACGGTGCCCCCTCGGGTGACGCGGTCAGGTCAGGTCAGGTCTGGTCGGTCCAGGTCACGTCGATGCTAGGTCGACCCGCCCGGGAGGCGCCCGGGACGGACGACGACCGAGGGCCCCTGCACGACAACTGTCGCTCAGAGGCCCTCGGTCGAGAGAGATCGGGCACCGGTCACGCCGGCCCGGACGCCTCAGCTCCGGTCGCGCCGCTCGCGGCGCTCCTTCCCGTCGGGCAGGGCGTCGGCGTCGGCGTCGGGCCGGTCGTCGTCCGCGGGGCGCTCGCGGCCCTCGCGACGCTCGCGCGCCTCCTGCTCGGCGATCGACGCGGCCGCGGCCTGCCGCAGGCGCATCCCGTCGAGCTCGTCCTGCGCCTCCTGGGCCCTCTTCTTGTCGCTCTGCTTCGTGTCGCGCGGCGGCAGCAGGATGTCCTTCTCCGCCTCCATGCCGGCCTGCAGCTCACGGCCGCGCTCGATCTCGGCGTCGAACTCGGCGCCGAAGAGCAGGGCGTTGTTCGTGATCCAGAGCCAGAGCAGGAAGACGATGACGGCACCGAGCGAGCCGTACGTCTTGTTGTAGTTCGAGAAGTTGCTCACGTAGAAGCCGAAGCCGACGCTGGCGATCATCCAGATGGCGATGGCGAGCAGCGAGCCCATGCTGATCCAGCGGAACTTCGGCTGCTTCACGTTGGGCGAGAAGTAGAAGAGCACCGCGACGACCACCACGATGATGACGAGCAGCACCGGCCACTTGACGATGCCCCAGACGAAGACCGCCGTCGAGCCGAGGCCGATCACGTCGCCCACGGCCTGGGCCACGTCGCCGCTCAGCACGAGGATGAGGCCCGCGACGACGACGAGCACGACCGTGACGGCCGTGATCGCGAGGTTCGTGGGGCGCAGCTTCCAGATCGGTCGGCCCTCGTCGATCTCGTACACCCGGTTCATGGCACGGCCGAAGGCCCCGACGTAGCCGGACGCCGACCAGAGGGCACCGAGCACGCCGACGACGAAGGTGATCCCCGCCGCGGGCGACATGGTCACCTCGCGGATCGGGTCGCGCAGCGTCTCGGCGACCGAGCCGCCGCCGAGCTGGGTGAGCAGCTGGAGAACGGTGTCCGTGGTCTGCTCAGCCTGGCCGAAGAGGCCGAGCACCGACACGATCGCGAGCAGCGCCGGGAAGAGGGCGAGCACGGCGTAGTAGGTCAGGGCCGCCGCCAGGTCGGTGCACTGGTCGGAGGTGAACTCGCGGAGGGTCTTCTTGAGCACGTAGCCCCACGAGGGCTTGTGCAGGTCGTTGGGGCTGTCGGGCTTGCGCGCGTCGTCGGGGTCGGGAGCCTGCTGCTCGCGCTCGGTGCTGCTCTGCGCCATGGTGTTGTCCTTCGTTCTGGGGGACGCCCTGGGGTGAGGGGTGCCCACCAGCGCGACGGGGCAGCCGTCAGGCGGGGGGCTGGAGGNCGTCGAGCGATCCGCACGACGCCGGCCACGACCGAGGCGAGTCCGACGACCCCAGCGACGCCCGCGGCCACCACGGGCCGCGGGTCGTCGTGCCAGCGCCGGGAGACGCTGTCGCGGAGGCGGCGGGCGTGCGCCGGCACGCTCAGCTTGTCCTCGATCGCGTCGAGGGTGCGGGCGAACTCCTCGCGGGTGCGCGCCACGTCGAGCTCGAGCTCGGGGATGCTCGGGGCGGACTCGTCGGAGCCCGCACCGTCGCCGAGGCGACCGTCGCGGCGGTCGCCGGAGTCGTCCCGGCTCACGAGCCGGTGCCCTTGAGCGCGGCGACGTCCGCCTTGACGTTCTCGACGGTCTTCTCCGGCACGGGCGGCACGCCCTTCTTCAGCGCCTTGACTCCGAGCAGCGCGAGGACGGCCGTGACGACCAGCAGCACGCCGGCCACGATCAGGGCGGCGAGCCATGGGGCGACGACCGTCGCGAGGCCGAGGATGCCCGCGGTGATGAGCACGGCGAGCAGGAAGAAGCCGAACAGCGCGGCCCCGACCAGCAGGCCCGCGCCGACGCCGGCCTCCTTGAGCTTGGTGGCGAGCTCCTTCTTGGCCAGCGCGATCTCGCCGCGGATCAACCGCGAGATGAGATCGGGCAGGCTGCCGAGGAGCGACCCGAGCGACCGCTTGGTGCTCTGGTCAGGTGCCTTGAGGTCACTCACCGGCGTTCACGCCCGGGAGCGGGCCCGAGCCGGGCTCGCCCTTGCCCTTGGCGCCACGACCGGCGTCCTTGACCGCGTCGGCAGCGTCCGAGGCCTTGGACTCGGCCTTGTCGGCCAGCGCGCCGACCTTGTCCGCGACGTCGGAGTCGCCCGACTTCGAGGCGACCGACTTGGCCTTGGCGGCCGCGTCGCCCGCGACCTCCTGGATCTTCTTGCCGACCACGGGGGCGTTCTCCTTGACGAAGCCCTCCGCCTGCTGGACGGTCTTCTGCACGTTCGGGTTCTCCCACAGGCTCTCGGCCTGCGACTTGATCTTGACGTACGCGCCACGGCCCGCGCGGGCGCCGAGGACGTAGCCGACTGCCGCTCCGGCGACGAAGAGGATCTTGCCCTTCATGAGTGCTCCTTGGGTCAGACCCGCTCACGGCGGGTGTCGAGATGTCTGGGGACCACGCTGGCACGTTCGCGCCCGGGCCGACCAGATCCGCGACTCCTACCGCTCGTGGTCGAGCACCCGGGCCTCGGTCGCGACGCCCGCGGCGACGCCCCGGTCGGGCGGGAGCAGGCCGAGGGCGCGCCGGAGGGTCCAGCCCGGCAGCCCCGCCGCGGCGAGCGCCGCCTCCATCAGCCGGACGACGCACCAGCCGAGCAGCGCGACGACGATGGCGTTGCGCGCCGCGAGCGCCAGCACGGCGGCGGGCTGCAGGTCGATCAGCTCGCGGTACATCACCGGGAACACGAGGGTCGTGAGTCCGGCCGCCCACGCGGTCAGGCGGGCCGGCACGCGGAAGAGGTCGGGGCGCTGCGCGAGGCCGACGGCCACCACCGGGGCGATCCAGAGCATGTACTGCGGCGAGCCGACCTTGTTGAACACGACGAAGGTCGTCGTCAGGGTCAGGGCGCCGAGCAGCACGAGCTGGACCTCGTCGCCCGAGGTCGAGCGGCGGGCCCCCGGCAGTCCGAACGCGGCGACGGCGAGCAGGGCGAGCAGCGCCAGCACCACCCCGAGCATGAGCTCGGTGCTGCCGTTGATCGCCCAGGTGTCGCCCGGCCCCATGACCTCCCGGGTCGCGAGGGCGACGTTCTGGTAGACGGACGCCCCCGGCACGCGGAGCATGGCCATCCACACCCACGGGGTCGAGAGCGGCGCCTCGAGCTGGAGGCCGCGGCTCGACTGGGTGCTGATGAACGTGTCGATCCGGCTCAGGCCGCCGCCGAGCGCGACGGCCGCGGCGACGCCCGCCGTCACCAGGAGGGCGGAGCGCACGACCGTCGAGCGGCGCCGCGAGGCGACCATGACCGCCGCGATCACGGCCGCCGGCCAGACCTTTATCCACGTCGCGCCGGCGAGCAGGAGGCCCGCGACGCGGGGGCGCCGGGCGAGCAGCACCAGGGCCATGAGCACCATGGGCGCGCTGAACCCCTCGAGGCGGAGGAAGGCCACCGGGCTGAGCAGGAAGAGCACGAGCAGCCACCACCAGGCGGCCGGGGTCTCGACGGTACGGCGGCCCCGGTCGGTCAGCACCCAGAGCGAGACGCCGTTCAGCAGCGTCAGCATCACCAGCCAGACGAACTGGTACATCGACTCGCCGAGCACGTTCGGCAGCACGATGGGCAGCAGGGCCCCCGCCGGGTAGACCCAGGTGAAGTCGAGCACCGGCCACGACCCCGAGCTCAGGGCGTCGGTGGCCCAGGTGCGGTACAGCGGCAGGTCGCCGCTCACGCCGCCGGAGAGCATGAGGGGCGTCAGGGCCAGGAAGAGCGCGGCGTGCAGGGCCGCGAACGTCCACCACAGCCCGTGCGGGTGCTCACGCACCCACCGCCGCCGGGACGCCAGCCGGCCGGCCAGGTCGCGGAGGGCGCGCGCGGGCCGCGGGCGCTCGGGGGTGCGGGAGGTCTGCGTGCTCACGGGCCGAAGATACGGCCAGGACCTTTCGCCCGGGTGAACTCGGGGCCACATCGGGCCGATCTCATCCGCGCGACGGAGCGGCCCTCCGCCGATCGGCCGTCCGGCCCCGCGGGTCGGCGACGCGGCCGGTCGGCCGAGGCCCCGGGGAGTCGCGGGTCAGCCGAGCGCGACCCACCAGATCAGCAGCATGGTCACCACGAACCCCGACACGAAGTTGAGCGTCAGGAACCGCTTCCACCCCCGGTTGACCCCCTCCGCGTCGGCGTCGGCGACGTTCCACCACGGCGCGCAGCTGATCGCGTAGGCGACCGGGAGGAGCGCGGCGAACGGCCCCGGGGTGTCGGTGAAGGTCATCAGCAGCGCCGCGAGCAGGTACGCGACGACCGAGAGCCGCACCGTGGTCCGGGCGCCGAAGACCGTCGCGATCGAGGCGATGCCGCCCTCGCGGTCGGCGATGACGTCCTGCACGGCCCCGAAGGCGTGGCTGGCCGTGCCCCAGAGGAAGAACGCGCCGAGCAGCGCCCACAGCGCGGGGGTGACGTCGGCCCCGGCTAGCACGAGGCCGTAGACGGCGGGGCTCACGAAGTGCGTGCTCGAGGTGACCGAGTCGACGACCGGGCGCTCCTTGAAGCGCAGGCGCGGGGCCGAGTAGGCGACGACGGCGAAGACGCTGACCGCCAGCACGAGCCAGCTCAGCGGACTGCCGACGGCGACCAGGAAGACGAGGAAGGGCACGTTCGTGACGACCGCGGCGACCAGCGTGGGCCGGTGCATGCTGGGGTCGAGCAGCGCCCCCTCGACGCCGCCCTTGCGGGGGTTGCGCAGGTCGCTCTCGTAGTCGAAGACGTCGTTGATGCCGTACATCGCGAGGTTGTACGGCACGAGGAAGTAGACGGTGCCGACGATCGCGACGAGCCACGGCACCGCGGTGACGTCGTAGCTCGTGCCGCCGTCGGGCGTGCTGCCGCTCGCGGCGCTCAGCAGGTAGGCCGCGGCGAACGGGAACGCGGTGTTGATCCAGCTGAGGGGTCGCGACGACCAGGCCAGGGCGCGCAGGGTGGCGATCACCGCGACTCCTCCGGTCCTGCGACGGGCCGGGCCGGTCGGGCCGGCCGCGCCCGTCGGGCCGGTCGCTCGAGCGACGGCTCGCGGGCCGGGCGGCGGCCGCCGAGCAGCGTCCAGACGCTCGGCAGCAGCACGAGCGCCGCGACGGAGTAGGCGAAGTCCTCGAGCGGGGCGACGCCGAGCTTCGCGCCGCTGATGCGGGACTCGTCGTAGCCGACCAGGCCGACGCCGATCATGACGTTGTCGAAGACGGCGGTCATCACGAGCAGCACGACGGTGGTGAGCCCGGCGGCGCGGACGACCTCGGCGCGGTCGCGGGCCCCCGAGGAGGCGCGCCCCCGTGCCCGGAGCCGGTGCAGCAGCAGCGCCGCGGCCGCGGTCACGGCCACGAGCCCGAGGAAGACGGCGTTCACCGCCCAGTACGTCACGCGCGCGCCCCCTCGCGGCGGGCGGCGAGCACCCCGAGCGCGAGGCGCGCCCCGGAGTGCAGGTTCATCGTCAGCCAGCAGAGCAGCACGAGGAAGAAGACCTCCTCGAGCGGCAGCTCGGGCGCCAGCTGCACGCCCGTCATGAACGACGTCTCGCCGCGGAAGAAGATGCCGAGGTCGATGCCGACGACGTCCCAGACCAGGAAGAAGGCGACGCCGACGAGCAGCGTCACCGCCGCGCGCCAGCCGTCGCGCCAGAAGAACAGCGTGAAGCGGCGGTCGAGCGCCGCCATGCCGGCGAGCGAGATCAGCAGCGCGACGAGGTAGGCGGCGCCCATCAGGCCGTTCCGGCGGTGGCCGGCGCGGCGGGGGCCCCGGCCTCGGCGGCGGGCTCGGGCAGCGGCTCGGTGCTCGTGTCGCCGCGCATGTTCTTGAGCAGCACCTCGGCGCTGATCAGGCACATCGGCAGGCCGATGCCGGGGCGCGACGAGCCGCCGACGTAGAACAGGTTCCGCACGTGCTCGGAGGTGTTGCCGGCGCGGAACATCGCGCTCTGGTCGAGTGTGTGCGCCGGGCCGAGCATGCTGCCCTGCCAGGCGTTGACGTCGTCGACGAAGTCGCGCGGCCCGCGGGTGCGCCGCAGCACGACGCGCGACGCGAGGTCGGGCACGCCCGCCCAGCGGCTGATCTGGTCGATCACCTGGTCGGCGAGGCGCTCGACCATCGGGTCGCCGTCGCCGTCGACGTCGCCGCGGCCGAGCGCGGGGTCGGCGGGCAGCGGCACGAGCACGAAGAGGTTGGTCTGGCCCTCGGGCGCCGTCGACGGGTCGATCGTGCTCGGCTTGCAGACGTAGAGCGACGGCGGCTCGGGGATCCGCTTGTCGTCGCCGAAGATCCGCTCGAAGTTCTCGTGCCAGTCGCGGGCGAAGAACAGCGAGTGGTGCTCGAGCTCGGGCAGCTCGCCCTCGACGCCGAGGTAGACGAGCAGGGCGCTCGGGCCGGGGTCGCGGCCGTGCCAGTACTTCTCGTCGTAGGTGCGCAGCGAGCGGGGCAGGAGGCGCGTCTCGGTGTGGTGCAGGTCGGCCGCGCTGACGACGGTGTCGGCCTCGAGGGCGTGCTCCGCGCCTCCCGCGTCGGTGTACTCGACGCCCGTGGCCCGCGCCGTCGGCACCCGCGGGCGACCGCGGCGAGGTGCGGGGTCGGCCTCCACGGCGGTCGTGATGCGCGTGACGGAGGCGCCGGTGACGATGGTGACGCCGGCGTCGCGGGCGACCGCGGCGATGCGCTCGATGACCGTCGTCAGCCCGCCCTGCGGGTACAGCACGCCGTCGTCGAGGTCGAGGGTGCTCATCAGGTGGTACATGCTCGGCGTGCGGAACGGCGACGAGCCGAGGAAGACCGCGGGGTAGTCGAGGATCTGCTTGAGGCGCGGCTCGCTGACCGTCTTCGACGCGAAGGTGTCCAGGTCCTGCAGGAGGAGCCGCGCGAGCTTCGGCAGCCGCACGACGACGTCGCCGCGGAGCAGCGGCGAGACGCTCTCGAAGCTCGTGTAGAGGAACCGCTGCTTCGCCATCTCGTACGTGTCGCGGGCCGAGCGGAGGTAGCGGCGCATCCGCTCGCCGCTGCCGGGCTCGACGCTCTCGAACAGCGCGACGTTGCGCTCGAGGCCGAGCGGCACGTCGATCGGGGCCGGGTCGTCGTCGCCGGGCTCGGCGCCCGGCTCGAAGAAGACGCGGTAGCCGGGGTCGAGCGCGACGAGGTCGAGCTGCTCGTCGGCGCTCGTGCCCATCAGCCTGAAGAAGTGGTCGAAGACCTCGGGCATGAGGTACCAGCTCGGGCCGAGGTCGAAGCGGAAGCCGTCGCTCGCCCAGCTGCCCGCGCGGCCGCCGACGGCGTCGTTCTTCTCGAGCACCGTGACGTCGTGGCCCTCGCGGGCGAGCAGCGCCGCCGAGGCGAGGCCGCTGATGCCGCCGCCGATCACGACCACCCGGCGGCCGTGCCGCTCGACCGTCGTCGCGCCGGTGGTGGACTTCAGCCAGGGTGTGCTCACGAAGGGGCTCCGTCGGTCGGGGTGGTGCTCGGGGTGCGGGCGGGCGGCACGGCCACGACGCGGCCGACCGCGGCGCCGGCCGCGATGCGCAGCTTCACCGGGTTCGGCACGCGGACGCGCGCCCGGATCAGCGAGGAGGCGGGGGTCGCCTCGAGCCGTCGGTTCAGCTCGGCGAACAGGCCGTGGGCCAGCGCCACCGCGCGCCGCGACGACGCGGGCAGCACGGGGATGATCTCGCCGGCGACCCGCAGGTCGTCGTCGATGTCGTCGACGAGCCGCCGCTTGGTCGCCTCGTCGAAGGTGTCGACGTCGACGCCGGGGAAGTAGCTGCGGCCCAGGTGCTCGAAGTCCGCCGCGAGGTCGCGGAGGAAGTTGACCTTCTGGAAGGCGGCACCGAGACGGCAGGCGCCCTCGTCGAGGGCGGCGCGCGTGCTGGCGGGGTAGCCGTGCCCGACGAGGAAGGCGCGGAGGCACATCAGGCCGACGACCTCGGCCGAGCCGTAGATGTACCGACGGAACGACTCGTCGTCGTGCTCGCGGGCGCTGAGGTCGGCCCGCATCGAGGCGAAGAAGGGCCGCGTGAGCTCGGTGCCGAAGCCCGTGGCCCGGGCGGTGCGCGCGAAGGCGTGCACGACGAGGTCGGAGCTGAAGCCCTCCGCGAGCGCCCGCTCGGTCGTGGCCTCGTAGTCGTCGAGGCACCGGCCCGCGGCCTCGACGTCGAGCCCGGCCTCGGCGGCGGGGCCGTCGACGATCTCGTCGGCCACGCGGACGAGCGCGTAGACGTTCTCGACGTGCTGCCGCACGTCGGACCCGAGGAGGCGCGAGGCCAGCCCGAAGGAGGTCGAGTACCGGCGGATCACGCCGGCCGCGGTCTGGTCGGCCACCGCGTCGTAGAGCGAGAGGCCGGTCACCGCACGCGCTCCAGGACGGTCGCGACGACGGGGGTCAGGGCCTCGCGGAGCGCGTCGCCCACGGCCGGGCCGTCGAGCACGGCGAGCGCGCGGCGGGCGTGCTGCTCGACGAGGGACTCGGCGAACGCGCGGGCGCCGCACGCCTCGAGCCGGGAGCGCACGTGCTCCGCCTCGGCCTCGGTGAGGTCGGCCTTGCCGATGAACGGACGGATCGCGAACCACTCGTCGGTCGTGGCCGCGTGGGCGACGATGACGGTGCGCTTGCCCTCGCGGAGGTCGCCGAGGGTCGTCTTGCCGGTGTCGGCCTCGAGGCCGAAGACGCCGAGCAGGTCGTCGACCACCTGGTAGGCGACGCCGACCTCGCGACCGAACTCGCCGACCGCGTCGACGACGGCGTCGGGGGCGCCGGCGAGCACGGCGCCGGCCTGCAGCGGGGCCTCGAAGGAGTAGACCGCGGTCTTGGCGCGCTCCATGTCGAGGATCTCGGCGACCGTCGGCACCTCGGGCGAGAGCGACAGCTCGACGTCGACCATCTCGCCGCCCGCGCTGACGAAGATCGCCTCGTCGAGGATGTCGAGGAGGCGCGCCCGCACGCCGCCCTCGCACCGGACGTCGAGCAGCAGCCGGCTGGCCCCGGCGAGCGCGAGGTCGCCCGCGATGACGGCGGCCGACATGCCGCGGTGCTCGGCGGCGGGGGTGGGGATGCCCGCCGTCGTGGCGGTGTCGCGGTAGCTGCCGGAGACGTTGGGGATGCCGCGGCGCGAGAAGTCGCGGTCGATGACGTCGTCGTGGACGATCAGGGCCGTGTGCAGCAGCTCGAAGGAGGCCGCGACGCCGGCGACGGCCTCGTCGTCGGTGCCGCCGAGGGCGTCGTAGGCGGTGAAGACCATGCGGGGCCGGAAGCGCTTGCCGCCGACCGTGTTGCGCTCGAGCACCGACCAGAGCTCCACGTAGCGACGGCCCACGAGCGCGGCCCGGCGCTCGGCCAGCCGGAAGAAGTCGTCGAGGACGACCTCGACACGCTCGTGTCGGGCGCGCGCGCCGCCGCGCAGCTGTTGAGCGTCCACAGAGGGCAGACTACCTCCCATGGAACTCGGCGAACGCGCTCATGCTCAGCCTCTCGACAGCCCTCCTGCAGGGTCTGATCAGGAGATGGTGGTCCTGCTCGACGAGGCCGGCGAGCCCGTCGGCAGCACGCCGAAGGCCACCGTGCACACGACGACGACGCCGCTGCACCTCGCCTTCAGCTGCCACGTCGTCGATGAGCGGGGCCGCGTGCTCGTCACCCGCCGTGCCCTGTCGAAGAAGACCTGGCCCGGCGTCTGGACCAACTCGTTCTGCGGCCACCCCGCGCCCGGCGAGACCCCGGAGGAGGCCGTCTACCGCCGCGCGTCGCAGGAGCTCGGCATCGAGGTGGCCGACGTCAGCGTGATCCTGCCGGAGTTCCGGTACGTCGCGACCGACGCCTCCGGCATCGTCGAGAACGAGATCTGCCCGGTGTTCACCGCCCGCGCGGTCGGCGTGCCCGACCCCTCCTCCGACGAGGTCGCCGAGTGGGCCTGGCTCGAGCCCGAGGCGCTCCGCGGGGCCGTCGAGGCGGCGCCCTTCGCCTTCAGCCCGTGGCTGGGGTGGCAGCTGGCCGCCTGGCCGGCGACGGCGGCCTGACCCGGCCGACCCGCGCCTCCTGCCCTGCCGGGGCCTGCCCCGGGCAGCACGACGACGGCGCCGCCGCCTCCTGCGAGGTGACGGCGCCGTCGTCGCGTGCGGGCGGGCTCAGCGGGGGCGGAGCGTCGCCGCGGCGGGGCAGTCGAACGGGTCGCGGGCCGCGAGGCCGACGCGGTTGAGGTAGCGGATGACGATCCCGTACGACTTGATCGCGGTGGTCTCGGCGTAGGGGATGTCGTGCTTCGCGCAGTGCTCCTTGACGAGCAGGCTCGCGGCGCGCAGGTGCGGCCTGGCCATGCTCGGGAAGAGGTGGTGCTCGATCTGGAAGTTCAGGCCGCCCATGAACGCGGTCGAGAAGCGACCGGTGATGTTGCGCGAGGTGAGCACCTGCTTGCTGAGGAAGTCGACCTTCGCGCCCTCGGGGATGATCGGCATGCCCTTGTGGTTCGGGGCGAACGACGAGCCCATGTAGAGGCCGAAGACGGCCATCTGCACGCCGATGAAGGCGAACGCCATTCCGACGGGCAGGAACGCGAAGACGACGGCGAAGTAGGCGATCATGCGCCCGGCGATCAGCGACACCTCGAGGGCGCGGCCCTCGACCTTCTCCTTCGTCAGCAGCACTTTGATCGAGTGCACGTGGAGGTTGACGCCCTCGCCGAGCAGCAGGGGGAAGAAGAACCAGCCCTGGCGACGCGTCAGCTGGCGCATCAGGCCGGTCTGCTTCGCCGCGTCCTCCTCGAGGAAGGAGACCGTGTCGAACGCGATGTCCGGGTCCTTGCCCTTGGTGTTCGGGTTGGCGTGGTGGCGCGTGTGCTTCGACATCCACCACGCGTAGCTCATGCCGACGACGCCGGCGGCGAGCACGCGGCCCACCTTGTCGTTGCGCGTGCCCGAGTCGAACACCTGGCGGTGCGCGGCCTCGTGCGTGAGGAAGGCGAACTGGGTGAGGATGACGCCGAGCGCGGCCGCGATGAGCAGCTGGAACCAGCTCGAGCCGAGCAGGACGAAGCCGGTCGCCGCGCCGAGCAGGCAGACGACGAGCACGACGAAGACGGTGACGTAGAACCCGGTCCGACGGCGGAGCAGCCCTGCTTCGCGCACCGACGCCAGGAGCGTCGAGTAGGTGCTGGTCGGCTTGCTGGCCGATCCGGGCACGGTCGGACGGAACCCGGCCGGAGCCGAGGGGGCGATGGAGGTCATGCAGCTCCCGCGATGGTGGACTTCCCAGCCAGTGGTGGTGAGCATGCGCCCTCGGATGTGACGACCGTAGGGGCCGGGGCTGGGCATCGGTAGGGAGATCGCCGCGTGTCCTCCTGTCCCCTCCGGGTGGTCCTGGCCACGACCGCCCAGGTGATCCTCGCCTCCCGGGGCCCTCGCCCCTGGTGATACTGACATCCGGCATGTCACCATGGACGGATGACGGCCTCGCTCCCTGACTCCCCCGCCCCGCTCGTCGGCCTCGTGCACGGCTGCCCGCCCGCGCCCCTGGCCCTGCCCGGGCTCGACGAGGCGGGCGCGGCGGGGGTCGGGGCGGGCATCCGGGAGCTCGTCGCGGCGCCCTGCGGCGGGCCGTGCGACGGGGCCACGACGCTCGAGGTGCGGGGGCTCGGCGGGTGGGGCCTCGACGGGTGGGCGCCGCGCCTCCCCGGCGCGCACCCCGTGGCCGTGCCGCCCGGCGCCCGCGTCGACGGGCTCTCCGCCGAGCACGACGGGCCGGTGCGGCACGGTCTCGTCACCCTTGTCGAGGCCCGGCGGGGGACTGCGGGAGGCGCGGGGTCGCCGCAGCTCCACCACCGCCTCCTCGTCCGCGGGCGCTCCGACGTGCCCCTCGTGCTGGAGCTCCTCAGCGACCTGCGTCGCGACCCGTCCCGGGGCTGGCGGGCCGCCTCCGTCGCCGCCGTGCGCCTCAGCGCCCTGCCGCAGGGCGTCGCGATCGACGAACCGGGGCCGGACGGCGCCGACGACTGCCTGCGCCTGCTCGCCGGGCGGCTCGTCTCGCTGAGCCTCGTCTCGACCGGGATGCTCCAGGTGCGGCGGCCCGGCCGGGTCGGGGGCCTGGCCGACCACCTGGCGGGCCGCGTCCGCTCCGCCCCGGCTCCGGCCGTGGGCGCCGCCCGGAGGTGGGCTGTCAGCGAGGGGCGGTAAACTCGGGCCGTCTGCTCGGCGTCGCCGGGCCCGCCCCCGTCGAAGAAGGTCTTCCGTGCCTGCTGCTGCCGCGCCCTCCCCCGGGCCGACCGAGCCCCGGCCGAGCGACCCCGCGACCACCGCGCACGAGGCTGGTGCGCACGGCCGTGACCGGCCCGCGGGCCGCGTCGACCTCGCCGGGTCGGCGCCCCGCTACTGGCCCGTGCCGATCCTCCGAGCCGTCCCGGCGATCGCCCTCGGCGTCGCCATCACGTTCTCGCCCGACCACTCGCCGCGCGTGGGCCTGCTCGCCCTCGGCGTCGCGGGCGTCGTCGGCGGGCTCGTGCTCGCCCTCGGGTCGCTCCGCCGGCTCGACGACCCGTCGAGCCGCACCCTCGGCCTCGTGCAGGGCCTCGTCAGCCTCGTCGTGGGTGCCCTGGCCCTCGCGTTCTCGGGCGGCGGCCTGCCGGTGCTCGTCGCCCTCGTCACCACCTTCGCGCTCGTCACGGGCGCGCTCGAGCTCGTCACCGGGCTGCGTCGCCGTCGACGCACCCCCCTGGCCCGCGACTGGACCACCGTCGGCGCGATGACGCTCCTGCTGGCCCTCGCCTTCCTCGTCGTCCCGCCCGACTACGCCGAGCAGCTCGGCGGCGTGGAGCAGATCGAGGGCGTGCTCACGTCGTCGACCGTGCTCGTGGGCCTGCTCGGCGCGTGGGGAGCGGTGGTCGGGGTCTACCTCGTCATCGCCGGCCTCTCGCTCAAGTGGCAGACGGGCGCCGACGCGGCGACCGACGCCGCCCCCCAGACCAGTGCAGACGGAGTACAGCACCCATGACACAGCCCAGCTGGCGCGACCGCGTCCGCCCCGCCGAGTTCCTCGGCCTCAGCGCCGTCTTCGCGGTGTTCGTCGGGGTCGTCGTGCTCATGACGACCCGCGAGCTCGACCTCGCGCTGATCTTCCTCTGCATCGGCTTCATCGTCGCGCTCGTCGTCATCGCGATGCTCGCCCTCGCGGCCAAGCCCAACGACGACGAGCAGCACGAGATCGACGAGAGCGGCGGGTCGCGAGGCCACTGAGCCCACGCAGCGCGGCGCCGCGCCGCGGCCCCCGAGCTCGGGGGCCGCGGCCCGGCGGCTAGGCCAGGCGGTCGACGAGCTGCGACGCGATGCCGGTGTAGCCGGCGGGGGTCAGCGCCACGAGGCGCGCCTTCGCGTCGGCGCCGATGTCGAGCCCCTCGACGAAGGCCACGAGCTCGGCCTGGCCGACCCGGCGGCCGCGGGTGAGCTCCTTGAGCATCGCGTAGGGGTCGGCGATCGACGAGCGGCCGGCGACGACCTCGGCACGGACGACCGTCTGGATCGCCTCGCCGAGCACCTCCCAGTTGCCCTCGAGGTCGGCCTCGAGCGCGGCGGTGCCGACGGCGATCTCGCCGAGCCCGCGGCGCAGGTTGTCGAGGGCGAGCATCGAGTGGCCGAAGGCGACGCCGATGTTGCGCTGCGTCGACGAGTCGGTGAGGTCGCGCTGCTGGCGTGAGGTGACGAGGGTCGCGGCCAGCGAGTCGAGCAGGGCGCAGGAGAGCTCGAGGTTGGCCTCGGCGTTCTCGAAGCGGATCGGGTTGATCTTGTGGGGCATCGTCGACGAGCCGGTCGAGCCCGCGATCGGGATCTGCGTGAAGTACCCCATCGAGATGTAGGTCCACACGTCGGTCGCGAGGTTGTGCAGGACGCGGTTGACGTGCGCGACCCGCGAGTAGAGCTCGGCCTGCCAGTCGTGCGACTCGATCTGGGTGGTGAGCGGGTTCCAGGTGAGGCCGAGGCGCTCCTCGACGAACTCGCGCGAGACCTCGGGCCAGTCGGCCGACGGGTCGGCCACGACGTGGGCGGAGAAGGTGCCGGTGGCGCCGCTGAACTTGCCGAGGTACTCGGTGCCCTCGATCTGCGCGCGGAGGCGCCGGAGGCGGTGCACGAAGACCGCGAACTCCTTGCCGACGGTCGTCGGGGTCGCGGGCTGGCCGTGGGTGTGGGCCAGCATGGGCACGTCGCGGGCCTCCGTCGCCCAGCCGGCGAGCGCCTCCTGCACGGCGTCGAACGCGGGGAGCCAGACCTCGGTCACCGCCTGCTTCACGGTGAGGGCGTACGAGAGGTTGTTGATGTCCTCGCTGGTGCACGCGAAGTGCGTCAGCTCGGCGATGCCCTCGAGGCCGAGGTCGGCGAGACGGGCGCGCACGTAGTACTCGACGGCCTTGACGTCGTGACGGGTGGTGGCCTCGAGGCCCGCGAGCTCGTCGATGGCCTCCTGCCCGAAGTCGGTGACGACGGCGCGCAGCGCGGCCTTCTGCCCCTCGTCGAGCGGAGACGACCCGAACGCGCGGCGGTCGGTCTGGGCGATCAGCCACTCGACCTCGACGTGCACCCGCGCCCGGTTGAGGCCGGCCTCGCTGAGGTGGTCGCCGAGCAGGCCGACGGAGGCGCGGTACCGGCCGTCGAGGGGGCTGAGGGGCTGAGGGGGCAACGTCATGAGGGTCCCTTGCGGAGTGCGGGTTCGATCTGGCGGAAGAGGGCGGTGCAGGCACGCTCGACCGTCGCGAGCACGCTGTCGAACATCGCGGGGTCGGAGTAGTAGGGGTCCGGCACGTCGGTGCCGACGGGCTCGCCTCCGCTCGCCCGGTCGAACGACAGCAGCAGCTGCACCTTCGACCGGTCGGCCTCGTTCGTCGCCCACGACCGCAGCACCCGCTCGTGACCGCGATCCAACGCGACCACGAGGTCGTAGCGCGCGAAGTCGGCGGTCTCGAACTGCCTCGCCCGGTGCCGCTGACCATCGTAGCCGCGGGCCGCGAGGGCACCCACGGTGCGCGGGTCGGCCCCCTCCCCGACGTGCCAGTCGCCCGTGCCGGCCGAGGTCACCTCGAGGGCGTCGCCCAGCCCGGCCCGGCGCGCGACCTCGCGCAGCACGATCTCCGCCATGGGCGACCGGCAGATGTTGCCGGTGCAGACGAAGCAGACGCGGAAGCGGTTCACCGCCGGCGGTCGCGCGGCTCGACGACGGGCCGCACGACGATGCCGATCAGCCAGGCGACGATCGCGAGCACGAGCGCCCCGAGCACGCCCCACCAGAAGCCGTCGACCTGCAGGCCGAAGCCGATGACGTCGGAGACCGCGGCGACGATCACCAGCAGGAGCCCGTTGACGATCAGCGAGAGCAGGCCGAGCGTGAGCACGTAGAGGGGGAACGCGACCACGCGGATGACGGTGCCGACGACGCCGTTGACGACGCCGAAGATCAGGGCGACGAGGAGGTAGGTGAGCACCGTCTCGGTCGTGCCCTCCGACCCGTACGCGTCGACGCTCACCCCCGAGACCAGTGACGTGGTCGCCCAGAGGGCGAGGGCGTTGATCAGCAGCCGCACGACGAATCGGGTCATGGCCCCATCATGCCGACCCCGCCCCGCGCGCGGTAGTCGCCGACCGCCTCCGCCCGCCCTAAGGTGGCCGGGTGACCAGTCCCGTGCGCCTCCGCCCCGAGATCGCGGCGCTGCCGCCCTACCGCCAGGGGAAGCAGGCCGCCGCCGACGCGTTCAAGCTGTCGTCGAACGAGAACCCGTTCGAGCCGCTGCCCGGCGTCGTCGAGGCGCTGCGCGGCGCGGTCGCCGTCAACCGCTACCCCGACGCCAGCGCCTCCGCCCTGCGGGCCGCCCTCGCCGAGAAATGGGGCGTCACCACCGACGAGGTCCACGTCGGCGCCGGGTCGGTGTCGCTGCTCAACCAGTTCGTGCTCGCCGCCGCGGCGCCCGGCGACGAGGTCGTCTACGCCTGGCGCTCGTTCGAGGCCTACCCGGGCATCGTCACCGTCTCGGGCGCGACGAGCGTGCCGGTGCCGCTGCGGACCGACGGCAGCCACGACCTCGACGCCATGGCCGCCGCCGTCACCGACCGCACCCGCCTCGTCATCGTCTGCTCGCCCAACAACCCGACCGGCACGACCGTGAGCACCCACGACTTCGAGACGTTCATGGCCGCGGTGCCGAACGACCTCCTCGTCGTGCTCGACGAGGCCTACGCCGAGTTCGTCACGGCCGACGACGCCGTCCGCGGCGGGTCGCTCACCGAGCGCCACCCCAACCTCGTCGTGCTGCGCACCTTCTCGAAGGCGTACGGGCTGGCGGCCCTCCGCGTCGGGTACGCGATCGGCGCCTCCTCGGTGCTCGACGCCGCCCGCGCGACCGCCATCCCCCTCTCGGTCACCGAGCAGGGCCAGGCCGCCGCGCTCGCCTCGCTCGAGCTCGAGGGCGAGCTGCTCGAGCGGGTCGCCCGCCTCGCGACCCTGCGCGACCAGGTGCGACAGGCCCTGCTCGACCAGGGCTGGTCGGTGCCCGACGCCCAGGGCAACTTCGTCTGGCTCGCCACGGGCGACGACACGGCCCGCGCCGCCGAGGTGTTCGAGCGGCACGGCATCGTCGTGCGCGCCTTCGCCCCGGAGGGCCTCCGCATCACGATCGGCGAGCCCGCGTCGGTCGACGGGCTGCTGCGCGCGGCGCGCGAGCTGCGCGGCGACACATCCTCCTGACGGCATGTGGGCCTGAGTAGATTGGACCCCATGTCCTCCACCGAAGCGGGCCGCGACGTGACGACGATCCAGCTGCTGAGCCCCACGGGCGAGCGGGTCGACTCCGACGCCTCGGCCGAGTTCCAGCCCTACGTCGACGCGCTCACCGACGACCAGCTGCGCGCGTTCCACCGCGACATGGTGCTGACCCGGCGCTTCGACGTCGAGGCCGCCGCCCTCGCCCGCCAGGGCCAGCTCGCCCTCTGGGTGCCGAGCCACGGCCAGGAGGGCGCCCAGATCGGACTCGCGCACGCGACCCGCCCGCAGGACCACCTCTTCCCGTCGTACCGCGAGCACGCCGTCGCGCTCAGCCGCGGCGTCGACCCCGTCGACATCCTGCGCCTGCTGCGCGGCCACACGCACGGCGGCTGGAACCCCGCCGAGCACCACAACTTCCACGTGTACACGCTCGTGATCGGCTCGCAGACCCTGCACGCCACGGGCTACGCGATGGGCCTCACGCTCGACGGCAAGGCCGGCACCGGCGACGTCGAGACCGACCAGGCCGTCGTCACGTTCTTCGGCGACGGCGCGACCAGCCAGGGCGACGTCAGCGAGGCGCTGGTCTTCGCGGCGAGCTTCCAGACGCCCGAGCTGTTCTTCCTGCAGAACAACCAGTGGGCCATCAGCGTGCCGGTCTCGCGCCAGTCGCGCACCCCGCTCGTGCACCGCGCCGGCGGCTTCGGCATCCCCGGCACCCAGATCGACGGCAACGACGTGCTCGCCTCGTACGCCGTCAGCCGCCGCGACCTCGACGCCGCGCGCACGGGCGGCGGCCCGCGCTTCATCGAGGCGATGACCTACCGGGTCGGGGCGCACACCTCCTCCGACGACCCCACGAAGTACCGCACCGACGACGAGCTGCAGGGGTGGATCGCCCGAGACCCGATCGCCCGCTTCGAGACCTACCTGAAGGGCCTCGGCGAGACCGACGCCTTCCTCGCCGAGCTCGCCGTCGAGTGCGACGACCTGGGCGCCGACATCCGCCGCCGCACCACCACGCTGCCGAAGCCCGAGATCGGCCTGATGTTCGACCACGTCTACAGCGAGCCTCACCCGCTGATGGCCGAGCAGAAGGAGTGGCTGGCCCGCTACGAGCAGTCGTTCGGCCCGGCCGCCGACGCACCCACCGACGGAGCACGTTCATGACCGACACCGCTGACCGCACCGAGACCGCGACCGCGGCCGGCGTCGACGACCCGACCCGCGACTCCCGCGTGTCCATGCCGCTCGGCAAGGCGATCACCGCCGGCCTCCGCAAGGCCATGGCCGACGACCCGCGCGTGCTGCTCATGGGCGAGGACATCGGCACGCTCGGCGGCGTCTTCCGCGTCACCGAGGGGCTGCAGGCCGAGTTCGGGGCGAACCGGGTCATCGACACCCCGCTCGCCGAGTCGGGCATCGTCGGCACCGCGATCGGCCTCGCGATGGGCGGGTTCCGCCCCGTCTGCGAGATCCAGTTCGACGGCTTCATCTACCCGGGCTTCGACCAGATCACCTCGCAGCTCGCCAAGATGACGAACCGGCACGAGGGCGACCTGCAGATGCCCGTCGTCATCCGCGTGCCCTACGGCGGGCACATCGGCGCCGTCGAGCACCACCAGGAGAGCCCCGAGGCGTACTTCGCGCACACCGCGGGCCTCCGCGTCGTCAGCCCGAGCACGCCGCACGACGCCTACTGGATGATCCAGGAGGCCGTCGCCTCGAACGACCCGGTGATGTTCTTCGAGCCGAAGAGCCGCTACTGGCCCAAGGGCGAGGTCGACCTCAGCGACCCGCAGGCGCCGCTGCACGCCAGCCGCGTCGTGCGGACCGGCACCGAGGTGACCCTGCTCGGCCACGGCGCCATGGTGAGCGTGCTGCTGCAGGCCGCCGAGATCGCCGCCGCCGAGGGCATCTCGGTCGAGGTCGTCGACCTGCGCTCGCTGTCGCCCGTCGACTACGGCCCGATCCTCGAGTCGGTGCGCAAGACCGGCCGCCTCGTCGTCGCGCAGGAGGCCCCCGGCTTCGTCAGCGTCGGCTCCGAGATCGCCGCGACCGTCGCCGAGAAGGCCTTCTACTCGCTCGAGGCGCCGGTGCTGCGCGTCAGCGGCTTCGACACGCCCTTCCCGCCCGCCAAGCTCGAGACCCTGTACCTGCCCGACGCCGACCGGGTCCTCGAGGCCGTCGACCGGGCGCTCGCGTACTGAGCGTCCGCCCCCCGGCGCGCCCGCCGCGCGCCGCTCCGCACCCCGGGCCCCGGCCCCACCGCGTCACGAGGAGTCACCCCGCATGAGTTCAGAGTTCGCCCTCCCCGACGTCGGCGAGGGCCTCACCGAGGCCGAGATCGTCGAGTGGAAGGTCGCCGCCGGCGACACCGTGGCGATCAACCAGGTGCTGGTCGAGATCGAGACCGCCAAGTCGCTCGTCGAGCTGCCCTCGCCGTTCGCCGGCGTGGTCGAGAGCATCCTCGTCAGCTCGGGCGACACCGTCGACGTCGGCACCCCGATCATCACCATCGGCGACGGCACCGCACCGACCACCCCCGGCGACCGCGCCGCCCAGGCCGAGTCGCTCGAGTCGGGCGGCATGGCCCGCACCGCGCAGATCATCGCGCAGGAGGAGGAGGCCCTCTCCGAGCAGCGGGCCCGCCACCTCGAGAACGCGGTCGACCCGGTCGCCGTCAGCGCGCCTCCGGCCGCTGCCGCTCCCGCCGCGCCTGCAGGAGTCGCGGTGCAGGCCCCGGCCCCGGTCGCCTCCGCCGCCGCCCCCTCCCCCGCGGCCCCGGTCGCCGCCCCGGCGGCCCCCGCCGCCCCCGCGGCCTCCGCCCCCGTGGCCGACGACAGCGGATCCGGCGCGGTGCTCGTGGGCTACGGCGCCGCCGGCGGCCACGGCCAGACGCGTCGTCGCCAGCCCAGCAAGGGGCAGGTCGACGCGCGCCAGCTGCGGATCGCCGAGCAGGGCCGCCGCCGCCCGGCGACCTCGGTGCCCGCCGCGCAGGCGCTGCCGATCATCGCCAAGCCGCCGATCCGCAAGCTCGCGAAGGACCTCGAGGTCGACCTCACGCTCGTCCAGCCCACCGGCCTCGCCGGCGAGGTGACCCGCGACGACGTCATCCGCCACGCCAAGCAGGCGAGCGTCTTCCGCAACATCGAGACGCCCGAGTGGGGCGAGGAGCGCGTCGAGCGGATCCCGGTCAAGGGCGTCCGCAAGGCCATCGCCGCCGCGATGACGTCGTCGGCCTACACGGCCCCGCACGTCAGCCTGTTCGTCGACGTCGACGCCACCCGCACGATGGAGTTCGTCAAGCGCCTCAAGGCGTCGCCGCAGTTCGCCGGCGTCAAGGTCTCGCCGCTGCTCATCATGGCGAAGGCGATCATCTGGGCCGTGCGCCGCAACCCGATGGTGAACTCGGCCTGGACCGACCGCGAGATCCTCGTGCGGCACTTCGTCAACCTCGGCATCGCCGCGGCCACGCCGCGCGGGCTGATCGTGCCGAACGTCAAGGAGGCCCAGTCGATGAGCCTGCTCGAGCTGGCCCAGGCGCTCGAGCAGCTGACGCTGACGGCCCGCGACGGCAAGACGACCCCGGCCGACATGCGCGACGGCACGATCACCATCACGAACATCGGCGTCTTCGGCATGGACACCGGCACGCCCATCCTGAACCCCGGCGAGGTGGCCATCGTCGCGCTCGGCACGATCAAGCCCAAGGCCTGGGTCGTCGACGGCGAGGTGCGCTCGCGCATGGTCACGACGATCGGCGCGAGCTTCGACCACCGCGTGGTCGACGGCGACGTCGCCAGCCGCTTCGTGGCCGACGTCGCGAGCGTGCTCGAGGAGCCGGCGCTGCTGCTCGACTGAGCGCGGGCCCGGGGAGGCGACCCGCGCCTCCCCGTTTTGACAATCATTATCAGTAGCAATAGCGTGGCCGTCATGACCTCGCGACGCGCCCTGCCCCTCCTCGCCCTGCCCGCCGCCGCGGCCCTCGTGCTCGCCGGCTGCTCGGGCGGCGACCAGGGCGCGGGCGCGCCGACCGCCGACGACGGCATCTCGATCGTCGCCTCGACGAACGTCTACGGCGACATCGCGAAGACCGTGGGCGGCGACGACGTCGACGTCACCAGCGTGATCAGCGACGCCTCGCAGGACCCGCACTCGTTCGAGGCCGACGCCCGCACGCAGCTCGCCGTCTCGAAGGCCGACGTCGTCATCGAGAACGGCGGCGGCTACGACGACTTCGTCGACACGCTCGTCGACGCCAGCGGCACGAGCGCGACCGTGCTGAACGCGGTCGAGATCTCCGGGCTCGACCCCGACGACGAGGCCGGCCACTCCGACGACGAGCACGGCGACGACGAGCACAGCGACGCGAGCGACGAGGCCACCGCCGGGGGCGACGACCACGGTCACGACCACGGCGAGTTCAACGAGCACGTCTTCTACAGCCTGCCGAGCATGGCCGCGCTCGCGACGGCGATCGCCGACGAGCTGGGCAGCCTCGACCCTTCGAACGCCGACGCCTACACCGCGAACGCCGAGTCGTTCGGCGAGCAGATCGCCGACCTGGAGGCGCAGGCGGCGGAGGTCGAGACCGCCCACGGCGGCGAGTCGGTCGCCTACACCGAGCCCGTGCCCGGCTACCTCTTCGACGCCATGGGGCTCGAGAACGTCACGCCGGAGGCCTTCTCGGAGGCGATCGAGGAGGGCACCGACGTCTCCCCCGCCGTGCTCAACGAGACCCTGCAGCTCTTCTCGGGCGGCGGCGTCGACCTCCTCGCCTACAACGAGCAGACCTCGAGCCCCGAGACCGAGCAGGTCGAGACGGCGGCCACCGACGCCGGCGTCGCGATCGTGCCGGTCACGGAGCTGCTCCCGTCGGGGGATGATTACGTCTCGTGGCAGCAGAGCAACATCGACGCGATCAAGGCGGCACTCGACCAGTGACACCCGGCCCCACCGACTCCCCCGTCGCCGCCGCCCCCGCCCCCTCGGGCACGGGCGGCGGCGACGCCGTGCTGCGCCTCCGCGACGCGGGCGTGCGGTTCGGCGACCGCGTGCTGTGGCAGGGGCTCGACCTCGACGTCGCGCCGGGCGAGTTCGTCGCCGTGCTCGGGCCGAACGGCGCGGGCAAGACCACCATGCTCCGGACGATCCTCGGCCAGCAGCAGCTCACCAGCGGCAGCATCGAGTTCCTCGGCCAGGCCGTCGGCCGCGGCCACCGCCGCATCGGCTACGTGCCGCAGCAGCGCCTGATGGAGTCGGGCACGCCGCTCCGCACCCGCGACATGATCGCGCTCGGCGTCACGGGCCACCGCTGGGGGCTCCGCCGGGAGTCGGCGGCCGAACGCGCCGCCGTCGACCGCCTCGTCGAGGAGGTGGGCGCCGCCTCCTTCGCCTCCGCGCCGGTCGCGACCCTGTCGGGCGGCGAGCAGCAGCGCGCCCGCGTCGGGCAGGCACTCGCCGCCGACCCCGCCCTGCTGCTCTGCGACGAGCCGCTGATCTCGCTCGACCTGCGCCACCAGCGCGGCGTCACCGAGCTCATCGACCGCCAGCGCCGGGCCCGCGACGCCGCGGTCGTGTTCGTCACGCACGACGTCAACCCCATCCTCGACGTGGTCGACCGGGTGCTCTACCTCGCCGGCGGCTCGTTCCGCGTCGGCACGCCCGACGAGGTGCTGCGCGCCGACGTGCTGTCGGAGCTGTACGGCACGCCGGTCGACGTGATCCGCACCATGGGCCGCATCGTGATCGTCGGCGGCCACGGCCACGACGACCACCACGTCGACGAGCCCGCCGACGACGAGGGAGGAGATCGATGACCGACCTCTGGTCGCAGTTGTTCTCGTTCCAGGACTTCGGCGAGCTCGTCGTGCTGGTGCGCAACTCGATCATCGCCGGGGCCGTGCTCGGCCTCGTCGGAGGGCTCATCGGCCCGTTCGTCGTGACGCGCAACCTGCCCTTCGCGGTGCACGGCATCAGCGAGCTGTCGTTCGCGGGCGCCTCCGCGGCGCTCCTGCTCGGCGCGAACGTCGTCGGGGGCTCCCTCGTCGGCAGCGTCGTCGCGGCGATGCTGATCGGGCTGCTCGGTGCCCGCGCCCGGGAGCGGAACTCGATCATCGCGGTGCTGATGCCGTTCGGGCTGGGCCTCGGCATCCTCTTCCTCGCGCTCTACAAGGGCCGCTCGGCCAACAAGTTCGGCCTGCTCACCGGGCAGATCGTGTCGGTCGACAATCCCCAGCTCGGCTGGCTCGTCGGCATCTCGGCCGTGGTGATCGTCGTGCTGCTCGTCATCTGGCGACCCCTGACCTTCGCGAGCGTCGACCCCGACGTCGCCGCCGCCGCCGGCGTGCCGGTGCGCGCGCTCGGGCTGCTGTTCATGCTCGTGCTCGGGCTCGCCGTCGCCGTGTCGGTGCAGGTGATCGGGGCGCTGCTCGTGCTGTCGCTGCTCGTCACCCCGGCCGCGGCCGCCCTGCGCGTGACCGTGAACCCTCGGCTCGTGCCGCTGCTCAGCGTCGCCTTCGCCGTGACCTCGGTCGTCGGCGGGATCCTGCTCGCCCTCGGCGGCGGGCTGCCGATCAGCCCCTACGTGACGACGATCTCGTTTGCCATCTGGCTCGTCTGCCGCGTCGTCGGGCGGGGCCGGGAGCGCGCGGGGTCGCGCGGCGGGGCGACGCCCAGCCGACGCCGAGGCACGCCGGTACCCTCGACACCGACGAAGGAGGCCTGACGTGGTCGTGAAGCGCAACACCTGGCAGCGGGAGGCCGTGCGCGAGGCGCTCGGCAGCAGCGAGGGCTTCGTCAGCGCGCAGTCCCTGCACACCCAGCTCCGCGACTCCGGCTCCCCGATCGGGCTGGCCACCGTCTACCGCGCGCTCTCCGACCTGGCCGCCGACGGCTCGGCCGACTCGCTGCAGCAGGAGGGCGAGAGCCTCTACCGCGCCTGCACGCCGGGCACGCACCACCACCACCTCATCTGCCGCGTCTGCGGCACCACGGTCGAGATCGAGGCCGACGCGGTCGAGACCTGGGCCCGTCAGGTCGCCGCGCAGCACGGCTTCACCGAGGCGCAGCACATCGTCGACGTCTTCGGCCTGTGCGCGGCCTGCTCGGCCGAGAAGGCCGCCGGGCGCGACCCCGTCGTGACGCGGGGCGGTCTCCGCAGTTGACCCCGGCCGGGCGTGTCGCGTAGGCTCTCCCTTTGGTTGGGCGCTATCTGCGCCCATGTGCACCGCCCCCCAGCACCATCCGCCCGGTCTCACGACCGAGCACCGCCCGGTCTCACGATCGGGCAGGGGGACCGGCGCGCCGACAAGTGACCTTGGGTAGGGGCTCCGGCTCCTACGGTACCTACGGAGGAAACCATGGCAGCAACCTGCCAGGTGACCGGAGCCATCCCCGGTTTCGGCCACAACATCTCGCACTCGCACCGACGCACCAAGCGTCGTTTCGACCCCAACATCCAGAAGAAGACGTACTACGTGCCGTCGCTTCGTCGTAACGTCACCCTGCAGCTCAGCGCCAAGGGCATCAAGGTGATCGACGCTCGTGGCATCGAGAAGGTCGTCAAGGACCTCCTCGCGCGTGGGGAGAAGATCTGATGGCACGTCAGCAGGACGTTCGTCCCATCATCAAGCTCCGCTCGACGGCGGGCACCGGCTTCACGTACGTGACCAAGAAGAACCGTCGCAACAACCCCGATCGCCTCGTGCTGAAGAAGTACGACCCCGTGATCCGCAAGCACGTCGAATTCCGCGAGGAGCGCTAACCATGGCCAAGAAGAGCAAGATCGCCAAGAACGACCAGCGCGCCGTCATCGTCGCTCGCTACGCCGAGAAGCGTCTCGAGCTGAAGAAGGCCCTCGTCGACCCCGCCGGCACCGACGAGAGCCGCGAGGCCGCTCGTCTCGGCCTGCAGAAGCTGCCCCGCGACGCGTCGCCGGTCCGCCTCCGCAACCGCGACGCGATCGACGGTCGCCCCCGTGGCCACCTCAAGGAGTACGGCATCAGCCGTGTCCGCTTCCGCGACATGGCACACCGAGGCGAGCTTCCGGGCATCACGAAGTCTTCCTGGTAGGTTCGAGCCGTTTCCCCGGGGCCTCGGCCCCGGGGGGCCCGAACTCCACGGGCACGGTGGACACCGTGCCTCGTCTCACCGAACGAAGTCCGAGGAGGACACCACATGGCTGACAAGTCACTGAACCGCACCGAGCTCGTCGCAGCTGTCGCTTCCGAGTCCGGCCAGAGCCAGGCCGCCGTCAGCGGCGTCGTCGACGCGTTCTTCTCCGTCGTCTCGAAGTCGGTCGCCGACGGCACCAAGGTGACCATCCCCGGCTGGATCGCCTTCGAGAAGACCCACCGCGCCGCCCGCACGGGCCGCAACCCGCAGACGGGCGAGGCCCTCGAGATCGCCGCGAGCGACTCGGTCAAGGTCAGCGCCGGCAGCAAGCTCAAGGCTGCGGTCAAGTAGTCCTCCGCTCCTCACGGAGCACCCCGGAAGGGGCGGCGACCTCGGTCGCCGCCCCTTCCGTGCGTCCGGCGACGGGTCGCTCGTCACCGAGCGATCGGCCGCCGACTCCCAGTCGACCCGACCTAAGCTAGGCCTCGATGACCAGGATCACCCGCGCCTCCGGTCCCGCACTGCTCGTGCTGGTGGCGTTCCTCTCGCTGCTGGCGGCCCTGCAGTTCGGCGGCGCGGCAGACGCGCCGCTCGTCGTCGACCCCGGCGAGGCCGTCCGGTGGGGGCTGCCCATCGCGAAGATGCTGAACAACGTCACCGCCGCGGTCACCATCGGCACGCTCTTCCTCACCTGCTTCGCCCTGTCGCGGAAGGAGGCCGAGTTCGAACGGGCCATGGACATCGCCGCGGGCGCTGCCGGGGCCTGGACAGTCGCCTCCGCGGCCACCGCCTTCTTCACCTTCCTCAGCGTCGCCAACGTGCCGGTCACCTTCGACGACCAGTTCGGCCGCACGCTCGCCTTCTTCCTCACGAACACCGAGCTCGGCGTCGCCTGGCTGACCACGACCCTCATCGCCGCCGGCGTCACGGTGCTCGCCTTCGCGCTGCGCAACATCTGGTCGCTCGTCGCCCTGACGCTGCTGGCCATGGGCGGGCTCATCCCCATCGCCCAGCAGGGCCACGCCGCCGGCGCGAGCGGGCACGACGCCGCCGTGACCGACCTCGCCCTCCACCTCGAGGGCGCCTCGGTCTGGCTCGGCGGGCTCGTCGCCCTGGTGCTGCTGCGCCCCACGCTCGAGAAGGGCCGCATCGGCGTCGTCCTCGCCCGCTACTCGACCGTCGCGATCATCTGCTTCGTCGTCGTCGCGGTCTCCGGCGTCGGCAGCGCAGCCCTCCGCCTGGGCGACTGGGCCGCCCTCACCACCGGCTACGGCGTGCTGGTGCTCGTCAAGACCCTCGCCCTCGTGGCCCTCGGCCTCTTCGGCGTCGTCCAGCGCCGCTGGCTCGTCGCGCGCATGTCGACGCACCCCGCGGCGACCAACCGCTTCTTCTGGTGTTTCGTCTCGGCCGAGCTCGCCTTCATGGGCCTCGCCTCGGGCGTCGCCGCGGCCCTCGGCCGCACGGCCACGCCGGTCGAGCAGGTCGTCGCGACCGACCTCGCCGACCCGACGCCCGCCGAGATCCTCACCGAGGAGGTGCTGCCGCGCGAGCTGACGCCGCTGCGGTACCTCACGGAGTGGAACCCCGATCTGCTCTGGGCCCTGCTCTGCGCCTTCGGCATCTTCTTCTACGTGGCCGGCGTCGTCCGGCTGCGGCGCCGCGGCGACCAGTGGTCGCTCGGCCGCACCGTGTCGTGGATCGCCGGCCTCGTCGTGCTCTTCTACATCACCTGCGGCGCCCCGAACGTCTACGAGGAGTACCTCTTCAGCATGCACATGCTGGCGCACATGGCGCTCGGCATGGTCGTGCCGGTGCTGCTCGTGCCGGGAGCCCCCGTCACGCTGGCGCTGCGCGCGATCCGCAAGCGACAGGACGGCACGCGGGGCCCCCGCGAGTGGATCATGGTCCTGGTGCACTCGACGTACGCCCACGTCATCAGCAACCCGATCGTCTCGGCGGTGCTCTTCGCCGGCTCGCTGTTCGTCTTTTACTACACGTCGCTGTTCAGCTGGGCCACGACGACCCACCTCGGGCACTACTGGATGATCGTGCACTTCCTGATCGTCGGGTACCTCTTCGTGCAGTCGATGATCGGCATCGACCCGGTCAAGGGCCGCCTGCCCTACCCGATGCGGCTGCTGGTGCTGCTCGCGACGATGGCGTTCCACGCCTTCTTCGGCTTGAGCATCATGACGAGCACGTCGCTCTTCCTCGCCGACTGGTACGGCGCCATGGGCCGCACCTGGGGCGCGACGCCGGTGGCCGACCAGTACGCGGCGGGCGGCATCGCCTGGAGCGTCGGCGAGATCCCCACCGTCTCGCTGGCGATCGCCGTCGCGATCATGTGGAGCCGCAGCGACAGCCGCGAGGCCAAGCGCAAGGACCGCCAGGCCGAGCGCGACGGCGACGCCGAGCTCGACGCGTACAACGAGCAGCTCGGGGCGCTGGCACGGAGCGACCGCCGGGGCTGAGCGCTCCCCGACGGCCGGCCCCGCGCCTCCCCCCGGCCCTCTCGCCCGCGGCGCTGGGGCCTGCCGGAGGCGCGGTGCTCGCTAGGCGAGCATCTCGCGCACCAGGGGCACCACCTTCGTGCCGTACAGCTCGATGCTGCGCATCATCGCCTCGTGCGGCAGGCGCCCCATGCTGTACCGCATGTCGAAGCGCGTCGCGCCGAGCAGGGCCATGTTCTTCGCGATCTTCGCTGCGACCGTCTCGGGCGAGCCGACGTAGAGGGCGCCGTCGGGGCCGGCGCTCTGCTCGTACTGCGCGCGCGAGTAGGGGGGCCAGCCGCGCTCGCGACCGAGCTGGTTCGTCTGCGCCTCCTGGTACGGGTACAGCAGCTCCTTCGCCTCGTCGTCGGTCTCGAGCACGAAGCCGGGCGAGTGCATCGCGATGGGCTGCGGCTCCTTGCCGAACTCGGTCAGGGCCCGGCGGTAGAGGTCGGCGTAGGGCGCGAACTGGGCGGGCTGGCCGCCGATGATGGCGAGGAAGAGCGGCAGGCCGTAGTGCGCGGCACGGATCACCGACTGCGGCGACCCGCCGACGCCGACCCAGGTCTTCAGGGTGCCGCTCTCGGGGCGCGGGTAGACCCACTGCTCGCTGAGGGCACCGCGCTTCGTGCCCGTCCAGGTGACGGGCTCGTCCTTCAGCAGCTCGGCGAAGAGCTGGATCTTCTCCTCGAAGAGCACCTCGTAGTCCTGCAGGTCGAGGCCGAAGAGCGGGAACGACTCGGTGAACGAGCCGCGCCCGAGGATGACCTCGGCCCGCCCGTTCGACAGGGCGTCGACGGTGGCGAAGCGCTCGTAGACCCGGACGGGGTCGTCGCTGCTGAGCACGGTCACGGCCGAGCCCATGCGGATGGTCTCGGTGCGCGCCGCGATCGCGGCGAGCACGACCTCGGGGGCGCTGACGGCGAAGTCGACGCGGTGGTGCTCACCGACGCCGATGAAGTCGAGGCCGACCTGGTCGGCGAGCACGGCCTGGTCGACCAGGTCGCGGATCGACTGCGCGTGCGAGACGAGCTGGCCGGCGTCGGCGGCCCCGGCCGGGCGCTCGGTGACGTCGCCGAAGGTGTCGAGTCCGAACTCGAGGGGGTGTGCCATGGGGTGCGCTCCATTTCCATGCGTTTGCATCATGCTAGCGGGGCAACCCGGGGAGGCGCCTCCCCATTCCGACGGATCGCACTCAGCCGCCGAGGCGGTCGAGCGGGACCCCGCCGAGGCGGTCGAGCGGGTTCTCCGCGAGCCGGCGGGTGATGCCCGAGCGGACGGCGCGGCCCGCCTCGGTCGCCGGCTTGCGGTGCGCCTGGGCGGCGATCGCGACGCCGAACTCCGCCGCGAAGCCCGTGCGCGGCACCCGCTCGACGAGGGCCGCGACGAACGCGGGCTCCCAGTCGTCGCCGCCCACCCCGCTGACGTCGAGGCTCGTGGCCCGTTCGAGCAGGTGCCCCTCGGCGTCGAGCTCGGCCGACACCGCCGGCCACATGTGGCGCACGACGACCTCGCCGAGGCGCCGCTGGCGGTCGTCGTCCCAGCCCGCGCCCGCGGCGAAGACGCGCGCCACGTCGCCGCCCGCCCGCTCGAAGGCGACCTCGTGGCTGTCGAACGACGCGACGAGGCCGAGGTCGTGCAGCAGCGACGCGGCGTAGAGCAGCTCCGGGTCGAAGGCCACCCCCTCGCGGCGCCCGAGCTCGGCCGCGAGCACCCACGACCGCTCGCTGTGGCCGACCAGGGCGGCGGAGGCGTGGGCGGCCGCCACGGCGCGCGAGCGCGCGGCCACGACGGTGGGAGGCGCGAGCAGCTGCTCGACGCGGGCGGCGGCGTCGGCGGGGGCGGGGGCCGGGGCGGAGGTCATGCAGCGACCCTACGAGTGGACACGGGCGCCGACGAGTGGCAGCATCGCCACGAGACGCACCGTTCCTGCCAAGCACGACCACCTCGAGGAGACCCGTGGAGCCCCTGACCGTCGCCACCCTCGTCGCCGACGGCGTCGCCCCCTTCGAGTTCGGGGTGCTCTGCGAGGTCTTCGGCCTCGACCGCCGCGCCGCCGGCGGCCCCGCCTTCGAGCACCGGGTCGTCACCGAGCGCCCCGGCCTCGTGCGCACGAACCAGGGCTTCTCGATCACGGTCGAGCTGGGGCTCGACGCCGCCGAGGGCGCCGACGTCCTCTGCGTGCCCGCCCTCGGCACCGGCCCCGACGCCCTCTCCCCCGCGGCCCTCGACCTGATCCGCTGCGCCGAGGCCCGCGGCGCGTGGCTGATCAGCGTCTGCAGCGGCGCCTTCGTGCTCGCGGCGGCGGGCGTGCTCGACGGCCGCCGCGCCACCACGCACTGGATGTACGCCGACCGCCTCGCCGCCGAGCACCCCGCCGTCACCGTCGACCCCGACGTGCTCTTCGTCGAGGACCGCCGCGTCATCACCGGGGCCGGCACCGCGGCCGGCATCGACGCCTGCCTGCACTTCGTCCGCCGGGTGGCCGGCGCGGCCGCCGCGAACGTCGTCGCCCGCCGCATGGTGGTGCCCCCGCACCGCGACGGCGGCCAGAGCCAGTTCATCGAGACCCCGCTGCCGGCCGAGCCCGACACCTCGCTCGCTCCCCTCACGGCGTGGGTGCTCGAGCACCTCGACGAGGAGCTCCCGGTGGAGTCGCTGGCCGCGCGGGTGCACATGTCGCCGCGGACGTTCGCCCGGCGCTTCCGGGCCGAGCGGGGCACGACGCCCGCGGCCTGGGTGACGAGGCAGCGCCTCCTGCGGGCCCAGCAGCTGCTCGAGACGACGTCGCTCGGGCTCGACGCCATCGCGGCGAGCGTCGGCTTCGGGTCGTCGGCCGTGCTGCGGCACCACTTCGGGCGCGTGCTCGGCACGACGCCGCGGGCGTACCGGGCGACGTTCGCCGGGCGCGCGCCGCTGCGACAGGCCGGCTAGGCGGCTGCGGCGGGCGCCGGCGCCGCCGTGCTCTCGCGCCGCACCAGGTACGTCGCGAGGTCGAGCCGGGTCGGCCGCCCCGCGGTGCCGCCGAGCACGAGCCGCGTCGCCTCCTGCGCCATCTCGCGGAGCGGCTGGTGAACGGTGGTGAGGCGGGGGCTCGTCCACTCGGCGAGCGGCAGGTCGTCGTAGCCGACCACGGAGAGGTCGTCGGGCACGGCGAGGCCGAGCGAGCGGGCCGCGTCGAAGACGCCCAGCGCCTGGAGGTCGCTGCCCGCGAAGATCGCGGTCGGGGGCTCGGGCAGCCGGAGCATGCGCATCGCCGCCTCGCGGCCGCCGCCGACCTGGAAGTCGCCGAACGCGACGTGCCGCTCGTCGACGGCGACGCCCGCGGCGCCCATCGCCGATCGGTAGCCGTCGAGCCGGGCGAGCGAGCACATCATGTCGTCGGGGCCCGTGATCGCGGCGATCCGCCGGTGGCCGAGCTCGAGCAGGTGCCGGGTGGCGGCCATGCCCCCCGACCAGTTGGCCGAGCCCACCGAGGGCACGTCGGGCGCGGGGTCGCCGGCGGGGTCGACGATCACGAAGGGGATGTCGCGCGAGCGCAGCTGGGCGGTCTGCGACTCCCCCAGGTCGGAGAAGACCAGCACCACGCCGGCCGGTCGACGGCGCAGCACCCCGTCGACCCAGCCCGCGTCGGGCGAGTGCCGGTCGCCGCTCTGGGTGAGCACGACGCTGAGGCCGCGAGCGCGGGCGACGTCCTCCACGCCGCGGATGATCTCGAGCGCCCAGGCCGAGTCGAGCTCGTGGAAGACCAGCTCGACGAGGGTGGACGACCGCGAGGGCGAGGACCGGCGGCGGTAGCCGCGGTCCTCGAGCAGGGCCTCGACGCGGGCGCGGGTGCTCGCCGATACATCCGCCCGCGCGTTCAACACTTTCGAGATCGTCGACAGCGAGACACCGGCCTCGTCGGCCACCTCGGCCAGCGTCGTCCGGGGTGCGGCGTCGAGCTCGTCCATCCGGTGATCGTAGCTGGCGGTCGGCGGCGCCCGCCATTTGTGGTCTGCGACAACCTATTGACCTCGGGGGCGCCTCCTGCCTATGCTTCGACCGTCCGGCACTCATTTCGGGCGAATCACCGAAACTTTCGGAAGGTGTTCAACGATGAACAGTTCATCCCCCCGCTCCCGGCGACTGCGGCGGTCGCTCGCGGTCGTCGCGACGCTCGCCACCGGCGCGCTCCTCGCCGGCTGCTCTGGCGGCTCCGGCGCCGAGAGCCGCCCCGAGAACGAGATCCACGTCGCGGTGTACGGCGACGCCACCAACAAGGTCGAGGAGGCGGTGGTCGCGAAGTTCAACGAGACCAGCGACGTCAAGGCCGTGCTGGACGTCATCCCCGGCGCGAACTACCAGCAGAAGCTGCAGACGATCATCGACACGGACAGCGCGCCCGACGTCTTCTTCAACTGGGGCGGCGGCAGCATCAAGCCGTTCGTCGACGCCGACCTGCTGCTGCCGCTCGACGACATGATCGCCGACGACCCGCAGCTGGAGGAGGCCTTCCTGCCCTCGGTCTTCGACACGGCCCGCTTCGACGAGAAGGCGTACGGGGTGCCGATGCGCGGCACGCAGCCCGTGATGCTCTTCTACAACAAGAAGGTCCTCGCCGACGCCGGCATCGCCGTGCCCGAGACCTGGGACGACCTGATGGCGGCCGTCGAGACGCTGAAGGGCGCAGGGGTCACCCCGATCGCGCTCGGCGGCGGCGACCAGTGGCCGACCCAGATGTGGTTCCAGTACGCGTACGACCGCGTCGCCGGGCCCGAGCTGTTCCAGTCGGCCCTCGACGGCGACGCCGACGCCTGGGCCAGCGACGACAGCAGGGAGGCGCTCGGCATGCTGCGCGACCTGGTCGACGCCGGCGGCTTCGGCACGAACTTCGACTCGGTCAAGTTCACCGACGGCGGCTCGCCCGCCCTGCTCCGCACCGGCAAGGCCGCGTTCGAGCTGATGGGCTCGTGGGAGTACTCGACCCAGCAGAACGAGGACCCGGAGTTCGCCGCGACCGACCTCGGCTACACGACCTTCCCGACCGTCGAGGGCGGCAAGGGCGACCCGGCCAACCTGGCTGGCAACACGAACAACTTCTACTCGGTCATCAAGGGCACGCGGTACCCCGACGCCGTCGAGGACTTCCTGAAGATCATGTACAGCGACGAGTTCGTGCAGCAGCAGCTCGCGATCGGCAACCTGCCGACCACGACGAACACGCCCGACTTCCTGTCGACGGCGGCCGACCCGGCCTACTCGCAGTACCAGTTCGACCTCGTGGCCGACGCCCCGTCGTTCCAGCTCTCGTGGGACCAGGCCTACCCGCCCGCCGCGATGACGCCGATCCACACCGCCGTCGCGCAGTACTTCAGCGGCACCCTCGACGAGGACGGCTTCATCGCCGCCATGCAGGCGCTGCAGGCTCCGTGATGTCGTCCGCCACCGCTCGTCGCGGGGCGCTCGGGTCGACCGGCACGGCTCGCCGTGCCGGTCGGCCCCGGACGGGGCAGGCCGCCGTCGGCCGGCCCGGCTCCGTCTGGGCGCTGCCCGCCACCGTCTTCTTCGGGCTCTTCGCCCTCGTGCCGCTCGTCGCCACGGTCTGGATGTCGTTCGTCACCTGGGGCGGAATCGGCGACCCCCGGTTCGTCGGCCTCGACAACTGGACCCGCATCGGCCAGGACTCCCTGCTGCTCAAGAGCATCGGGCTGACCGTCGTGCTCGTGCTGCTCTCGATCGCCGTGCAGACCCCGGTCTCGCTCCTCCTCGGGGTCTGGGCCGCCGGCCAGCAGCGCGCCCGCGCCGCCGTCGTCGCGATCTGGTTCATCCCCCTGCTGCTCTCGTCGGCCGCCATCTCGGTGCTCTGGCGAGCGCTGCTCGACCCCAACTTCGGCATCCCCGGCAGCGCGCCCTGGCTCTTCGGCGACGGCAACCTGTTCGGCCACCAGGGCACGGCGATCGCGGTGCTCGTGTTCGTCAGCACCTGGCAGTACACGCCGTTCCACACGCTGATCTACCAGGGCGGCGCACGCGGCATCCCGGCCGTGCTCTACCAGGCGGCCTCGCTCGACGGCGCCGGCATGGTGCGCCAGTTCTTCAGCATCACGCTGCCGCAGCTCAAGAACACCGTGGTCACGTCGCTGATCCTCATGCTCGTCGGCGGCCTCACCACCTTCGAGACCGTGCTGATCCTCACCAACGGCGGCCCCGGCACCGACACGCTCGTCTCGCCGCTGTACATGTACCAGAAGGCCTTCTCGTCGTTCGACTTCGGCGGCGCCAGCGTCATCGCGGTCGCGCTCGTGATCGTCGCGACGGCGATCTCGTTGATCGTCGTCAAGTTCTCGGGCTACGGCGAGATGCGCTCCCAGGCAGAAGGAGTCTGATGACCACCCGACCCAACTGGATCGCCGGCACCCTGGCCGCGATCTGGCTCGCCGTCGTGGCCCTGCCGCTCTACGCGATGGTCACGGCCACCCTGCAGACCCGCACCGGCTACGCCGCGAACGGCCCGCTCTCGCTGCCGTTCGGCGACTTCACGCTCTCGAACTACGTCGACGCCTTCGACACCGGCTTCGCCCAGTACTTCCTCAACACGCTGTTCGTCACGGTCGCCGTGGTGCTCGTCGTGCTGCTGCTCGTGCCGCCGCTCGCCTACGCGATCGTGCGCAGCACCTCGCCGCTCGTGCGGGGCGTCTTCCGCGTCTTCCTGCTCGGGCTCGCGGTGCCGGCGCAGGCCGTGATCGTGCCGATCTTCTACCTGATCTCGGTCGCCGGGCTGTACGACAACCTCCTCGGGGTCATCCTGCCGACCGCGGCGTTCGCGCTGCCGGTCTGCACGCTCATCCTGTCGGGCGTCATGCGCGACATCTCGCCCGAGCTCTACGAGGCGATGTCGATGGACGGCGCGACGCCGTTCCGCGCCTTCTTCCGGCTCGTGCTGCCGCTCTCGAAGGGCGGCCTCGCGACGATCGTCGTCTTCTCGGCGCTCCAGGCGTGGAACGGCTTCCTCTTCCCCCTGATCCTCACGCAGTCCGACGACACCCGCGTCGTCACGCTCGGACTCTTCAACTTCCAGACCCAGTACGGCGTGAACATCCCCGGCCTCCTGGCCGCGGTGGTGCTCTCGATGATCCCGATCCTCGTGCTCTACCTCTTCGCGCGTCGCGCGCTGGTGCAGGGCCTCATCGGAGTAGGCGGCAAGTGACATGACCAGCAGCACCAGCACCCGCACCAGCACGAGCGCCGGCATCGGCGCCGGCGCCCCGGCGGCGGGAGGGGCGGCGGCGGAGCCGGCCCGCGCCTCCTCGTCGGCCCCCCTCGACGGCCCCTGGCGCGACCCGGCCCTGCCGGCCGTGGAGCGCGCCGCGGCCCTCGTCGCGGCGATGACCCTCGAGGAGAAGACCGCCCAGCTGTTCGGCATCTGGGTCGGCGCCTCGGCCGACGGCGCCGAGGTCGCCCCGCACCAGCACGACATGGCCGAGCCCGTCTCGCTCGACGAGCTGCTGCCGACCGGCCTCGGGCAGCTGACGCGCCCGTTCGGCACGGCCCCGGTCGAGGCCGTGGCCGGCGCCCGTTCGCTGGCCCGCACCCAGCGCACCATCGTCGAGAGCGGCCGCTTCGGCGTGCCGGCCCTCGCGCACGAGGAGTGCCTCGCGGGCTTCGCGGCCTGGGGCGCCACCGCGTACCCGGTGCCGCTCTCGTGGGGCGCCTCCTTCGACCCGGAGCTCGTCCGCGAGATGGCCGCGCGCATCGGCGACGACCTGCGCTCGGTCGGCGTGCACCAGGGGCTCGCCCCCGTGCTCGACGTCGTGCGCGACGCCCGGTGGGGCCGCGTGGAGGAGACCATCGGGGAGGACCCGCACCTCGTGGGCACCGTCGCCACCGCCTACGTGCAGGGGCTCGAGAGCGCCGGCGTCGTCGCGACGCTCAAGCACTTCGCCGGCTACTCGGCGTCGCGCGCGGGCCGCAACCTCGCCCCCGTCTCGATGGGGCGGCGCGAGCTCGCCGACGTCGTGCTGCCGCCGTTCGAGATGGCCGTGGCCCTCGGCGGCGTGCGGAGCGTCATGCACGCCTACACCGACATCGACGGGGTGCCCTCAGCCGCCGACGAGTCGCTGCTGACCGGGCTGCTGCGCGACACCTGGGGCTTCGACGGCACCGTCGTCGCCGACTACTTCGGCGTCGCCTTCCTCGAGACGCTGCACGGCGTCGCGGGCTCGCGGGCCGAGGCGGCGGGGCTGGCCCTCGCCGCCGGCGTCGACGTCGAGCTGCCCACGGTCGACGCGTTCGGGCCCGCCCTCGTCGCCGCCGTGCGCGCCGGCGAGGTCGACGAGGCCCTGATCGACCGGGCCGCGCTCCGCGTGCTGACCCAGAAGGCCGAGCTCGGGCTGCTCGACCCCGGGTGGGACCCGGAGGCGCCCCTCGCCCGCGCCGACGACATCGACCTCGACACGGCCGGCAACCGCGCCCTCGCCCGGCGGCTCGCCGACGAGGCCGTCGTGCTGCTGCGCAACGACGGGGTGCTGCCGCTCGCCGGGGCGCTGCCGCTGACCGGGGCCGGCTCGGCCTCCGGCGTCGGCCGGGGCTCCGAGGCCGGCCGGGGCACCGCCCCGCGCCTCGCCGTGGTCGGCCCGAACGCCGACACCTCCGCCGCGCTGCTGGGCTGCTACTCCTTCCCGGCGCACGTGGGGTCGCAGCACCCCGACGTCGCGGTCGGCATCGAGCTGCCCACCTTCGCGGAGCGCCTGCGGGAGGCGGTGCCCGGCCTGGGCGCGGTCGTCGCGGGCTGCGACGTGGACGGGACGGACGCCTCGGGCATCCCCGCCGCCGTCGAGGCCGCCCGCGACGTCGACGTCGCGCTCGTCGTGCTCGGCGACCGCGCCGGCCTCTTCGGCCGCGGCACGAGCGGCGAGGGCTGCGACGCCGTCGACCTCGCGCTGCCCGGCGTGCAGCAGCAGCTGCTCGACGCCGTGCTCGACACCGGCACGCCGACCGTGGTCGTGCTCTTCACCGGGCGCCCCTACGCCCTCGGCCGTGCCGCCACGGAGGCGGCCGCGGTCGTGCAGGCGTTCTTCCCCGGCGAGGAGGGCGCGGCGGCGGTCGTCGACGTGCTCACCGGCGCGACCACGCCGTCGGGCCGGCTGCCCGTGAGCGTGCCCGCCCACCCGGGTGCCCAGCCGTCGACCTACCTGCAGAGCCCGCTCGCCGCGCGGTCGGCCGTGTCGGACGTCGACCCGACGCCGGCCTTCGGCTTCGGGCACGGGCTGTCGTACACGACCTTCGGCTGGGACGTCGTCGTTCCCGGCGGCGGCGACGGGCCGTTGCGCGTGCCGACCGTCGGCGAGGTCGCGCTCGAGGTGACCGTGCACAACACCGGCGACCGGATCGGGGCCGATGTCGTGCAGGTCTACCTGCACGACCCGGTGGCCGAGACGGTCCGGCCGGGGCAGCGGCTGGTCGCCTACGGGCGCACCCCGCAGCTCGCGCCCGGCGAGCAGGCCGTGCTCGAGATCGTGGTGCCGGTCGACCTCGCCTCGGCGACCGGTCGCGACGGCCTGCGGCGCATCGAGACGGGGGCCCTGCAGCTGCGGGTCGCCCGCTCGAGCAGCGACGTCGTCGCCGCGGTCGACGTCGAGGTGACCGGGGAGGCGCGGGTCGTCGACCACACCCGCCGCCTGACCTCGGTGGTGACTGTGCGCTGAGGCACCGGGCCCCCGCCGTGGTGCGCGGGGGTGAGGGGACGGAGGGGGCGGTGCTGTGGAGGCGCCGCCCCCTCCGGCGTGTGCGCTCCCCGGGGAGGCGACCCGCGCCTCCCGCAGGCCTCATCGAGGTGACCCGATCTGGGCCCTCGGCACCGTCGAGGGCCCAGATCACGTCACCTCGCGGGCGCACGCGCGGCCGCGCGCGCGACCCGGGCCGACGACGGACGCCGGCCCGGTGCGGGTGCACCGGACCGGCGTCCGTGGTGAGGCAGCCTGCGGGGGCCGACCCGCGACTCCTCGGGGTCAGCCCTTCGTCGCGCCGGCCAGCAGGCCGCGCACGAAGAAGCGCTGCAGGGCGAAGAACACGATCAGGGGCACGATGATCGAGATGAACGCGCCCGCCGTGAGCAGCTCCCACGACTGGCCGTACGAGCCCGAGAGGTCCTGCAGGGCCTTCGTGATCGGCAGCCCCTCGCCCGACGTGAACACCGTCGCGACGAGCAGGTCGTTCCAGACCCACAAGAACTGGAAGATGCCGAAGGAGGCGATGGCCGGCATCGACAACGGCAGCACGATGCGGAAGAAGACCTGGCCGTGCCCCGCGCCGTCCATGCGCGCGGCCTCGATGACCTCGGCCGGGATCTCGCTGATGAAGTTGTGCAGCATGAAGATGGCCAGCGGCAGCGCGAAGATCGTGTGCGCGATCCACACCTTCGCGAACGAGCCGTCGAGCCCGTTCACCCCGAGGCCGGGGAGGATGTACAGCCCGCCGATGACGAGCCCGTCCGAGAACAGGCGCAACAGCGGCACGAGGGCCATCTGGATCGGCACGATCTGCAGGGCGAACACCAGCACGAACATCGTGTTGCGGCCCTTGAAGTCGATCCAGGCGAACGCGTAGGCCGCGAGGCTCGCGATCGTGATCGGGATCAGCGCCGCGGGCAGCGTGATGACGAGCGAGTTGAGGAAGGCCTTGCCGAGGGTCAGGCTGTCGCCCGAGTTCAGCGCGTTGACGTAGTTGTCGAGCGTGAAGCCGGGGTTGGCGAAGACCGTCCACCAGCCCGTCGTCTTGATGTCGGTCGCGGGGCGGAACGACGAGATGAAGAGGCCGGCGGTGGGCAGGGTCCAGATCACGGCGATGATCAGGGCGGCGATGGTCGCCCCGCGGCTCGTCGTGCCCTTCTTCAGCTTGCCGCTGGAGTTCTCGATCTTCGCGACGCCGCGCTTCAGCTGGCTCTCGGTGCGAGGGGGGACGGCGACCCCGACCGGGGTGGGCGTGGCGGTCATCGGATCTCCCTCTGCTTCTGGATCTGGCGGGCGTTGTAGATCACGATCGGCAGCACCAGGACGAACAGGATGACGGCCAGCGCCGAGCTGTAGCCGGTGCGGCTGCCGAGCTGGAACTGGCGCACCATCTCGAACGCGAGGATGGTCGTGTCGTTGCGGCCGCCGGTCATCGCCGAGACGATGTCGTAGACCTTGAGCGAGGCGATCGAGATCGTCGTGAGCACGACGATGATCGTCGTGCGGATGCCCGGCACGGTGATGTGGCGGAAGGCCTGGAAGCCGTTGGTGCCGTCGAGCGACGCCGCCTCGAGCTGCTCGGCGGGGACGCCCTTGATGGCGGCGGAGAGCACCGTCATCGCGAAGCCGGCCTGGGTCCAGATCAGCACGATCACGAGCAGCAGGGTGTTCCAGGGCTCGAGCCCCAGCCAGTCGACGGGCTGGCCGCCGAACGCGACCAGGACGCCGTTCAGGAGGCCGATCTGCTCGCCCTGGCGGATGTCGTAGAAGAACTTGAAGATGATCGACGCACCGACGAACGAGATCGCCATCGGCATGAAGACCAGCAGCTTGAGGACCTTCTCGCCGCGGCTCTTGTCGATGAACACGGCGTAGGCGAGGCCGATGGCCGTCGCCGTGATCGGGGCGAGCAGCACCCAGACCAGCGTGTTGCCGAAGGCGGTGAGGCCGTCGGGGCTCGTGAAGACCCAGATGAAGTTGTCGATGCCGGCGAAGCCGGAGCCGTCGTTCTTCATGAAGGCCTGCCCGGCCGTGGTGATCGTCGGGTAGATCAGGCCGATGATGAGGAAGAAGACCGCGGGGGCCATGAAGGCGATCAGCTGCAGCGAGTAGCCGGAGCCGCGCTTCGAGCGGTAGTCGAGCAGGAACAGCCCGCCGCCGAGCACGGCCGCGACGACCGCGACCCACATCACCGAGTTGTAGAGGCCGAACGCGAGGAGCACCACGACCGGGACGAGCACGCAGACCGCGAGCCGGAGGATCGTGTACTGGAGGCCGCGACGCGGGGCGAACTCGACGAAGACGAGCACGATGCCGACGAGCGCGGTGAAGGCGATCAGGATCAGGGGGATCTGCGCCAGGGGCGGGACACCCGCCAACCACTGGAAGAAGCTGGACATCGCTGTCCTTTCGGGGACGGGCCAGGGGCCGCCGACGAACGACGGCCCCTGACGGAAGGACGACTAGGAGGTGTAGCCGGCCTGGATCTCCTCGAGGACCGAGTCGGTGTCGGTGCCGTCGATCCAGTCGACCATGCCCTTCCAGAAGCTGTCGGAGCCGACCGACTTGGGCATCAGGTCGGAGCCGTCGAAGCGGAAGGTGGTGTCGGTGCCCTGGAGGATCTCCACGGCGCTCTTCAGCAGGTCGCTGCCGGCGTTCTCCGGGTCGAGGCCCTGGTTGGCGGAGATGACGCCGCCGAGCGAGACGCGGCTGTTGGCCCAGTCGGCGCTGGCGAGGTACGCCTGCACCTTCGCGGTGTCGTCGTCGTTCGAGAACGCGGCGACGAACTCGCCGCCGCCGGTGACGGCGGCGGGGTCGCCCTCCTCCATCGGCGGGGTGAGGAAGGCCCAGACGTCGCCGTCCTCGGCGACGGTGGCGGGCTGGCCCTCGGCGTTGTTCGCCGCGGTCAGGAAGCCCTCGAAGAACGAGGCCTGGTGGGTCAGGGCGCAGCTGCCGTTCGCGACGTTGGTCGCGACGTCGCCGAACGCGGTCGAGTTGATCGACTTCACGTCGCCGTAGCCGGCGTTGACGAGCGTCGGGTCGAGGAGGATCTCGCCGACCGCGTCGAAGGCCGACTTGATCTCGGGGTCGGTGAACTTCGTGTCGCCGGCGACCCACGAGTCGTAGGCGTCAGGGCCGGCCTCACGCAGCACGAGGTCCTCGACCCAGTCGGTGCCGGGCCAGCCCGAGGCCTCGCCCGAGTTGAAGCCGGCGCACCACGACGGGCCGCCGGTCTTCTCCTGGATGGTCTTCGACAGCGCGACGAGGTCGTCGTACGTCTTGGGGACCTCGACGCCCCACTCGGCGAACTTCGCCGGCGAGTACCAGACGTAGCCCTTGACGCTGGCCATGAGGGGCGCGCCGTACTGGGTGCCGTCGACCTGGCCGTACTTCTGCCAGTCCTCCGACCAGCCCTCCTTGACGTTGGCGAGGGCGTCGGCGGGGAGCTCCTGCACCTTGCCGGACTTGACCGTGTCGGCCAGCAGGCCGGGCTGCGGGAAGATCGCGAGGTCGGGGGTGTCGCCGCCCTGGACCTTGATGCCGATCTGCTTCTCGAACTCCTTGTCGCCCGTGTACTTGATCTCGATGTCGTTCTCCTTCTCCCAGTCCGCCCAGGACTGCTCGAGGAGGGTCGCTTCGTCGCCGTTGATCGTGCCGTAGACGTTCACGACGCCGTCGGCGGTGCCGACCGACCCGCCGGCTCCGCCGCCGGCGTTGGGGTCGTTGGGGTCGGAGCTGCCGGAGCAGCCGACCAACAGGAGGCTCGTGGCGGCCAGGAAGGCCATCCCGCCGGTGACGCGGCGGTTCAGGGGTGCTCGCATGGGGTTCTCCTCATTGAGTGGTGCGGCGGGCGATCGCTCGTGCTGTCGAGCGGACCGTCGACGTGTCGTCATCGACGCGCGTCGACGATGAGTGTCACACACCGTGCGGAGGCGCGCAACCGCGCCTAGGAGCGTGTCGGCGGAGCGGAGCTGCCGCGCACCGTGAGCCGCGGCGCGACGAGCAGGTGCGGCGCCTCGCCGCGGCGGTCCTCGATGGCGGCGACGAGGTCGTCGACGGCCGCGGCGGCGATCTCCTCGCCCGGCGGCGACACCGTGGTCAGGGGCGGGGAGGTCATGTCGGCGGCCAGGTCGCCGATGCTCAGCGCGACGACGGTGACGTCGTCGGGCACGCGACAGCCGCCGAGCGCGGCGGCCTGGACGAAGCCGGCGAGCGCCATCTCGTTGAAGGCGAGCACGGCCGTCGGGCGCGGCACCAGCGCGGCGAACGCGGCGAACGCCTCCCGCCCGCCGCGCACGGAGGTGTCGGCGTGGACCACCTCGACGCGCAGGCCCCGGTCGCGGACCGGCCCCGCGAGCGCCCGCGTCGTCCGCGTCAGCGGGCCCGAGCCCCGCTCGAGCGCGCCGAGGCCCTGGCTGAGGAAGAACAGGTGCTCGTGCCCGAGGTCGGCGACGTGGTCGACGGCGAGCCGGCCCATCGCCTCGTAGTCGGCGTCGACGAACCAGAGGCGGCCCGCGTCGTCGGGCCGACCGATGTTGGTGAAGGGCACCCCGGCACGCTCGAGCACCTCGACGCGGGCGTCGGTCGAGGTCAGCTCCATGAGGATCACGCCGTCGACGAGCCGCTCGCTGACGAGGCTGCCGAGCCCCTCGACGTCGCCGATCGGGTTCGACCAGAGCAGCAGGTGGTAGCCGCACGACCGGGCGCGCTCGGTGGCGGCGGCGACGTACTCGAACTCGGACGACGTCACGCCGCGGGGGCTGGACGGGTAGTGCAGGGCGAGGATCCCGCCGCGGGAGCCGGCGAGGCCGCGGGCGAAGGCGTTCGGGGTGTAGTCGAGCTCGGCCATCGCGCGCTCGACGCGCTGCCGGGTCGCCTCCGAGATGGTGCGCCGACCGCTGATCGCGTACGAGACGGTGCTCGACGAGACCCCGGCGAGGCGCGCCACGTCGTCACGGGTCGCACCCATGGCATCCACCTCGATCGGTCGTGCGTCGCAGGACAGGAGCGGCGACGCAGGCGCTCCCCCGGTGCACGACTGTGCGATCGGCGGCGAGGTCATCATGCGCAACGGCTGACGATTTGTCCAACCTGAGGTCTGCCCACTTCCGCGACCGCGAGCGCCCGGAGCGGACGGCCAGGTCAGCGGACGGCGCGGGAGGCGCGGTGCAGCACGAGCTGACCGGGCCCGTCGACCGCGGCGCCCCAGACCACGCCGACGAACCCGCCGGCCGTCTCGGTGCTGACGACCCGCGCCTCCGCCCGGGCCCGCAGCAGCTCGGCCGGCGGCCCGCCCGCGGGGTCGACGACGAGCGCGACGAGGTCGTAGGCGTCGCCCCGGCAGGAGGCGCGGAGCAGCATCTCGACACCACCCAAGCCGGTCACCTCCACCGTGGCACCGGCGATCTCGCGGTCGACGCCGGTCTCGCGCGCCACGATCCGCACGCGGAGGCCGTCGCCGTCGAGCCCGCGCACGACCTCGACGCGGAGGTCGGCCGCCCCGGACTGCCGCACGACGAGGCCCGCCGCTCCGTCCGTTCCCGGCCGCGCCGTGACGGCCAGCTCGAGCGTCTCGTGGTGGTCGCGCTGCCGCGCCCCGACGAACGCGGGCACGCCGGTCGCGTCGTGCAGCCGGGCGGCGCCGGCGCCGTCGAGCGCCAGGCCGTCGGGGCCCGGCACCGCGAAGGAGGGCGCCCCGCGCACCGAGAGCCACGCCGCGTCGAGGGGCCGGGAGCCCCTCAGGTCGTCGACCCGCGCCTCCGGCACCCGGGGCCGGTGCCCGACGACCGCGTCGTCGAGCTGGCCGACGCCGGCGTTGACGACGGGGCGGTCGTCCTCCCACGTGACCCGGGCGAGGAAGGTCTCGCGGCCGAGCACCGTGTGGCCGCCGATCGGGCGCATGCCGAGCACGGTGGCGCGCCACTCGCCGTCGGGCAGCTCGACGAGGTCGGCGTGGCCGACGGCGACGACCGGGTGCCCCTGCCCGAGGTGCCGGTGCGTGAGCAGCGGGCCGCGCGGGTCGACCTCGTACGGCCCGGTGACGGCGCGCGAGCGGGCGGCGACGACGGCGTGCGCCCGCTCGGTGCCGCCCTCGGCGGTGACGAGGTGGAACCAGCCGTCGCGCTCGACCAGGTGCGGCCCCTCGCTCCAGACGGCGCCGCGCTGCGCGGCCGCCCAGACGACGTGCTCGGGCCCCGTCAGCCGGAGGGTGTCGGGGTCGAGCTCGCGCAGCCAGATCTCGGTCTCGCCCTCGTACGAGCCGGGGTCGCGGAGGCGCGTGCCGAGCCACCAGACGCGGTCGCGCCGGCCGCCCGGCCGCGCCTCGAAGAACAGCGCCGGGTCGATGCCCTCTGCCCCCTCGACGACGACCGGGTCGGACCACGGGCCGGCCGGGTCGTCGGCCGTGCAGGCGAACGACCCCGGCCGGTCGCCGCCGACCACCGTGCTGACGAGCCACCAGCGCCCGAGGCCGTGCCGCAGCGTGGGCGCGTAGGCCCCGCCGCTGTCGGGCACGCCGGCCAGGTCGAGGGCGCCGGGCCGGGTGACGACCGAGCCCCGCGCCTCCCAGGTCAGCAGGTCGGTCGAGGAGGAGAGCGCGACGGAGGGCCAGTACTCGAAGGTCGACGTCGCGAGCCAGACCACGTCGTCGCCGGGCGCCCGGCAGACGCTCGGGTCGGGGTGGAAGCCCGGCAGCACCGGCGTCGCGCGGGGCCGGGCGGAGGCGGTGGTCGGGTCGGCAGCGAGGGGCACGTCGGCGGGCACGACGGCGAGCATAGCCGCGGTGAGCCCGGCTCATCTCGATCCGGTAACGGTCTCCGAGGCCCTTGCGCCGACGATCGGGGCGCGTATATGTTCCGAGAGCCAACAAATACCCCGACGCCACCCACGTCGGTTCGAGCACTACAGCGAAGTACCCGCTCGATCTGGTCCGGTTCGACGACGAACCACCGCCCGGCACGCCCTCGACGAGGCGACCGGAGCGGCGTCGCCCGGGCAGATCCCACCGAAAGGATCCGCACCATGACCACAGCAAGGAAGCTCTCCGTCGCGGCCCTCACGGTCGGCCTCGTCGCCGGCCTCGCGGCCTGCGCACCCGCCGGCTCCTCCGGCGGCGGCGGGGGCGACGACGCCTCCGGCACCGAGTGCAACGTCGGCATCAGCATGCCCACCCGCAGCCTCGAGCGCTGGATCAACGACGGCGAGGGCCTCAAGGAGAAGCTCGAGGGCGACGGCTGCACCGTCGACCTGCAGTACGCCGACAACAAGACCGACCAGCAGATCAGCCAGATCCAGAACCAGGTCGCCGGGGGCGCGAAGATCCTCGTCGTCGCCGCCATCGACGGGCAGACCCTCGGCCCGGCGCTCGAGGACGCGAAGTCGCAGGACGCCACCGTCATCGCCTACGACCGCCTGATCAACGGCACCGAGGCCGTCGACTACTACGCCACCTTCGACAACTACAAGGTCGGCCAGCTGCAGGGCCAGTACATCGAGGAGCAGCTCGGCCTCGCCGACGGCGAGAAGGGCCCCTTCACGATGGAGCCGTTCGCCGGCAGCCCCGACGACAACAACGCCGGCTTCTTCTTCGCCGGCGCGTGGGACGTCCTGCAGCCCTACGTCGAGAGCGGCGTGCTCGTCGTGCCGAGCGGCAAGGCGCCCGCCGACGACGACGGCTGGAAGGCCATCGGCATCCTCGGCTGGGGCTCGGACGACGCCCAGGCCGAGATGGACAACCGGCTGCAGTCGTTCTACACGGGCGGCGAGAAGGTCGACGTGGTCCTGTCGCCGAACGACAGCCTCGCGCTCGGCATCGAGGCCTCCCTCGACGCCGCCGGCTACCAGCCGGGCTCGGACTGGCCGATCATCACCGGCCAGGACGCCGACGTCGCGAACGTGAAGGCGATCCTCGCCGACCAGCAGTCGATGACGGTCTGGAAGGACACCCGCGAGCTCGGCACCCAGGTGCAGGCGATGGTGGCGGCCATCGTCGCGGGCGACGAGGTCGAGACGAACGACACCGACACGTACGACAACGGCGAGAAGGTCGTCCCCGCGTACCTGCTCGACCCGGTGGTCGTCACCAAGGACGACGTGCAGGGCACGCTCGTCGACTCGGGCTTCGTCGACGCCTCCGACGTCGGTCTCTGACCCCACCCCGGCAGGC
>NZ_JACYVL010000012.1:0-73578 GCF_014842245.1 Frigoribacterium sp. CFBP 13707 | reverse complement strand
CATGACTGGCACACCGAAAGGCCCCTCCACAGGAGGGGCCTTTCGTGTTTAACGCAGGTGGCCACGGGGGCCGGCCGGTAAGATCATCACCGATGTCTGCTCCCTTCTCCACCGCCACCGGCACTGATGTGCGCGTGCGGTTCTGCCCTTCGCCCACCGGTACGCCCCACGTCGGGCTCATCCGCACCGCCCTCTTCAACTGGGCCTACGCACGCCACACCGGCGGCAAGCTCGTGTTCCGCATCGAGGACACTGACGCGAGCCGCGACAGCGAGGAGAGCTACGAGCAGATCCTCGACGGTCTGCGCTGGTTGAAGATCGACTGGGACGAGGGCGTCGATGTCGGCGGGCCTCACGCTCCTTACCGCCAGTCGCTCCGTCACGACATCTACCGTGACGTCATCGACCAGCTCCTCGAGAAGGGGCTCCTCTACGAGAGCTTCGCCACGGGTGAGGAGATCGAGGCGCGCAACGTCGAGCAGGGCCGTGACCCGAAGCAGGGCTACGACAACTTCGAGCGGGAGCTCACGGCCGACCAGCGTGCGGCCTACCGCGCTGAGGGTCGCCAGCCGGCGCTGCGCCTCCGCGTGCCGGACCGTGACCTGAGCTTCGATGACCTTGTCCGCGGCGAGATCACCTTCCCGGCGGGATCCTTCTCGGACTTCGTGGTGGTCCGGCCGAACGGTGTCCCGCTCTACACCTTCGTCAACCCGCTCGACGACGCCCTGATGGGAATCACCCACGTGCTGCGTGGCGAGGATCTCCTGTCGTCTACGCCTCGGCAGATCGCTCTCTACGAGGCGCTGGTCGAGCTCGGCGTGACCTCCTTCATCCCGCGCTTCGGCCACCTCCCCTATGTCATGGGCGACGGCAACAAGAAGCTGTCGAAGCGCGACCCGGAGTCGAACCTCTTCCACCACCGCGATCGGGGCTTCATCCCCGAGGGCCTGGTCAACTACCTGGCCCTGCTCGGCTGGTCGCTCACGCACGACCGTGACGTGTTCAGCATCGACGAGATGGTGGCGGCGTTCGACGTCGTCGACGTCAACCCGAACCCGGCTCGCTTCGACCTCAAGAAGGCCGAGTCCATCAACGGCGACCACGTCCGGCTGCTCGAGCCCGACGACTTCCGCTCTCGCTTGCTGCCGTACCTCGACGGCGTGGTCAGCGATCCTCCCACGGTGGCCGAGACGGCGATCCTGGTGCAGGCGGCGCCCCTCGTCCAGGAGCGCATGACCTTGCTCAGCGAGGCGCGGGGGATGCTGTCGTTCCTCTTCGTCGACGACGACGAGCTCGTGCACGAGGCCGACGCGATCGCCTCGCTGCCGGACTCCGCGGACGACGTTCTCCGCGCCTCCTCGGCGGCCCTGCAGGGGCTGAAGGGCTGGACGCACCCGGAGATCCAGGAGGCGCTCAAGGGCGCGCTCGTCGACGGGCTCGGGCTCAAGCCCCGGCTCGCGTACGGGCCGCTGCGCGTGGCGCTGTCGGGTCGCAAGGTCAGCCCGCCGCTCTTCGAGTCGATGGAGATCCTCGGGCGCGAGTCGACGCTGCGCCGCATCCAGCGTCTGCTCGACCGGTCGTGAACGACGTGTACGACGTCGCCGTCGTCGGAGCCGGCCCCGCCGGGCTCAGCGCTGCCCTCAACCTCGTGCGGGCACGGCGACGCGTGCTGCTGATCGACAGCAACCGACCGCGGAACTCCGCGACGCTGCTGTCGCACGGCTTCCTCACCCGCGACGGCATCTCGCCCCTCGAGCTGCGGAAGCTCGGCCGCGAGGAGTTCCTCGGCTACGAGGGCGCCGAGCACCGCCAGACCCTGGCCACGGCGATCCGCACGACCGAGGGCGGCTTCGAGATCGACTGCGAGTTCCGCGGAGCGGCCTCGTCGGCCACGGCGCGGGTGGTGCTGGTCTCGACGGGGCTGCACGAGACGCTGCCCGACATCGGGTCGCTCCGGGCGTTCTACGGCACCTACGTGCACAGCTGCATCGAATGCGACGCCTGGGGCAAGCGCGACCAGCCGATCGCCGTCATCGGCGAGCACCCCGACCTCGCCGAGCGCGCGCTGCTGCTGTCGCAGTGGAGCGACGACATCGTCGCCTTCACGAACGGCGCCGACATCGTCACCGCGTCCGAGGAGTCGAGGCTCGCCAGCCGGGGCATCCGGGTCGAGCGCCGCCGCGTGGCCGCGATCCAGGGCGACCGCGAGGGGATGCACGGGGTGGAGCTCGCCGACGGCGAGGTCGTCGCCCGGACGGCTGGCTTCGTGCGACCGACGTGGTCGGGGGCGCTCGAGTACGTCGCGCCCACCGGTGCCGAGCTCGACGCCGACGGCTTGCTCGTCGTCGACGACCACGGGCGCACGTCGGTGCAGGGCCTGTACGCGGCGGGGGAGTCCACCGCGCCCGGGCCGCAGCAGCTCATCGTCGCCGCCGGCTCGGGGGCACGGGTCGCCGCCACCATCAACCGCGATCTCGTCGGTGGTGTCGAGCACCTCGGAGATGCTGTACAGTAGACAATCGGTTCAGGTTCTGGGCCGACGATGCCGACACCCTCACAGGTGTTGTCATTGGGGTATGGTGTAATTGGCAACACGACTGATTCTGGTTCAGTTGTTCTTGGTTCGAGTCCAGGTACCCCAGCAATGCATGCCCCTTGACCTTTCGGTCCGGGGGCATTGCTGTTCGTGCTTGTTCGGCGGCCTGCCGGCCGCTGTCGGGCGAGCTTCGCCGCCCGACGCGCGGGGGCGAGCTTCGCCGCCCCCTGCTGGGGAGGGCGGGCTTCGCCGCCCGGGGGCGAGCTGCGCCGCCCAGAGGAGGGCGAGCTGCGCCGCCCTTAGGGCGAGCTGTGCCGCCCGGGGGGAGGGCGAGCTGCGCCGCCCGTGGGGCGAGCTGCGCCGTCCGTGGGGCGAGCTGCGCCGCCCAGGGGCGGGCGGGCTGCGCCGCCCCGGGGGACGGGCTACGTCGTCCGGGGACGGGAGAGGGCCCCTGCGGTGGCAGGGGCCCTCGGGGTGGTGCGGGGTGCGCGTCAGGCGGGGATGGTCGCGCCGAAGCGCGCCGGGAGCGTGCCGCGGTGCGTCCGACGGAGCTCGTCGATCGTCACCGTGAAGCGGTCCTGGATCTCGAGCGAGCCCGAGGCGCCGTCCGTCACGCCGATGCGGGCGACGGGGTAGCCGCGGCCCTCGCAGAGGCCCCGGAACTTCACGTCGTCCTCACGCGGCACCGAGACGACGACACGGCCGGTCGACTCGCTGAACAGCGCCGTCGCCACGTCCACGCCGTCACGCTCCATCACCTCGTCGAGCCACACACGGGCACCGACTCCGAACCGCAGCACGGCCTCGGCCAGCGCCTGGCCCAGCCCGCCGTCGCTGAGGTCGTGCGCCGCCGCGAGCAGCGACTGGTCGGCACCGGCGGCCAGCAGGCCCGCCAGCTGCTTCTCCGCCTCGAGGTCGACCGCCGGCGGGCGACCGCCGAGGTGGTCGTGCACGACCCCGGCCCAGGCCGAGCCGTCGAGCTCGAGCTTCGTCGTGCCGAGCAAGTAGATGTTGTCGCCCTCGTCCTGCCAGCCCGACGGGACGCGCTTCGCGACGTCCTGGATGACACCGAGCACGCCGACCACGGGCGTCGGGTGGATCGGCGCCGTGCCGGTCTGGTTGTAGAACGAGACGTTGCCGCCCGTGACCGGGATCTCGAGCTCGAGGCAGCCGTCGGCCAGGCCCTCGACGGCCTGCGAGAACTGCCACATGACCTCCGGGTCCTCCGGGCTGCCGAAGTTGAGGCAGTCGGTGACCGCGGCGGGCACGGCACCCGTGACGGCGACGTTGCGGTACGCCTCCGCGAGGGCCAGACGCGCTCCCTGCTTGGGGTCGAGCTGGCAGTACCGGCCGTTGGCGTCGGTGGCGATCGCGAAGCCGAGCCCCGACTCCTCGTCCACCCGGACCATGCCGCCGTCGTCGGGGAAGCTCAGCGCCGTGTTGCCGAGCACGTACGTGTCGTACTGGTTGGTCACCCAGCTCTTGTCGGAGAGGTTCGGCGAGCCGAGCAGCTGGAGGAACTGCTCGCGCAGCACCGCGTTGCCCGTGGGGCGGGCGAGGGCCGACGCGCTGTCGGCCTGCAGGGCGTCGATCCAGGTCGGGTACGCCACCGGGCGCTCGTAGACCGGCCCGTCGACCGCGACCGTGCGCGGCTCGACGTTGACGATCTCCTCGCCGTGCCAGTTGATGACGAGGCGGCCCGTGTCGGTGACCTCGCCGAGCACGCTCGTCTCGACGTCCCACTTGGCCGTCACCGCGAGGAAGTCGTCGAGCTTGTCGGGGCGGACGACGGCCATCATGCGCTCCTGGCTCTCGCTCATGAGGATCTCCTCCGCCGTGAGCGACGGGTCGCGCAGCAGGACGGAGTCGAGCTCGATGAACATGCCGCCGTCGCCGTTCGAGGCGAGCTCGGAGGTGGCACAGCTGATGCCGGCGGCCCCCAGGTCTTGGATGCCCTCGACCAGCTCGTCGCGGAACAGCTCGAGGCAGCACTCGATGAGCACCTTCTCGGCGAACGGGTCGCCCACCTGCACCGAGGGGCGCTTGGTCGGGCCGCCGGCCGAGAACGTGTCGGAGGCCAGGATGGAGGCGCCCCCGATGCCGTCGCCGCCGGTGCGGGCCCCGAAGAGCACCACCTTGTTGCCCACGCCCTTGGCGTTCGCGAGGTGCAGGTCCTCGTGGCGGAGCACGCCCACCGCGAGGGCGTTCACCAGCGGGTTGCCCTGGTACACGGCGTCGAAGTACGTCTCGCCGCCGATGTTGGGCAGGCCGAGGCAGTTCGCGTAGAAGCTGATGCCGCCCACGACGCCGTCGACGACGCGCGCCGTGTCGGGGGCGTCGATGTCGCCGAAGCGGAGCTGGTCCATCACGGCGACCGGGCGGGCGCCCATCGAGATGATGTCGCGGACGATGCCGCCGACGCCCGTGGCCGCGCCCTGGAAGGGCTCGATGTAGCTGGGGTGGTTGTGGGACTCGACCTTGAAGGTCACCGCCCAGCCGCCTCCGACGTCGACCACGCCCGCGTTCTCGCCCATGCCGACCATCAGGTCTTTCTTCATGGCGGGGGAGACCTTCTGGCCGAACTGGCGCAGGTAGACCTTGCTCGACTTGTAGGAGCAGTGCTCGCTCCACATGACCGAGTACATCGCCAGCTCGCCGCTCGTGGGGCGACGGCCGAGGATCTCGCGGATCTTCGCGTACTCGTCGGCCTTGAGGCCGAGCGCCGCGTAGGGCTGCTCCTTGTCGGGCGTCGCCGCCGCGTCGGCGACCGTGTCGGGCTTGGGGCCCTCGGGGCGGACGTCGATCAGCTCGGCGTGGTCGTCGTTGATGCTCACTTAGACAGGGCCCTCTCGATGACGGACGTGAAGAAGGTGAGGCCGTCGACGCCGCTCGACATGGCGTCGGGCATGTCGGGGCCGAAGCCGGGCTCGGTGGCGTGCTCGGGGTGCGGCATGAGCCCGACGACGTTGCCGCGGGCGTTCGAGACGCCGGCGATGTCGTCCATCGAGCCGTTGGGGTTCACCCCGACGTAGCGGAAGGCGACCTGGCCCTCGCCCTCGATGCGCGCGATGGTCTCGGCGTCGGCGATGAACCGGCCGTCGGCGTTCTTGAGGGGGATGGTGATCTCCTGCCCCTCCGTGAAGCCGTTCGTCCAGTCGGTGGAGGCGTTCTCGACGCGCAGCACCTGGTCGCGACGGATGAACTGCTGGTGAGCGTTGCGGGTGTGGGCGCCGGGGATGAGCCGCGCCTCCGCCAGCATCTGGAAGCCGTTGCAGATGCCGAGCACCGGCATGCCCGACTTCGCGGCCGAGACGACCTCGGTCATGATCGGCGAGAGCGAGGCGATCGCGCCGGCGCGCAGGTAGTCGCCGTAGCTGAAGCCCCCGGGCAGGATGAGCGCCTCGACGCCCTGGAGGTCGTGCTGACCGTGCCAGAGGGCGACGGGCTCGCCGCCGGCGAGGCGCACCGCGCGCTGCGCGTCGCGGTCGTCGAGGGAGCCGGGGAAGGTGACGACGCCGACGCGCATCAGGCTGCGGGGGCCGCGTCGAGCACCGTGACGCCCACGACGTCCTCGATCACGGAGTTCGAGAGCACGTCGTCGGCGAGTCGGCGCACCTCGGCCAGGACGGCCTCGGTCACCTCGCCCTCGACGGTCAGCTCGAAGCGCTTGCCGATGCGGACGTCGGTGAACGTCGCTCCGGCCTGGTCGGGAGCGGCGGAGCCGAGACGGGCCAGGGCACCGGCGACGGCCTTGCCCTGGGGGTCGAGCAGTTCAGCCTTGGGCATGACCTCGACGACGATGGTGGGCACGATCAACTCCTGCAGAAGCGGTAGCGGATGGACGCGTCGAGTCTAGGGCAGGGGGAGGCCCGGGCCCGCGGGCACGGGGAGGCGCCCGGGGCCGCGGGGAGAGCCGTCGAGCTGGGGAGGGAGCCGCGGTTGTCGGCTGTTGCCGAGGCTCCTCCCAGCGTCGTCATCGGATCGCGTCGCACCATTGACGCAGCGGCAGGAACAGGGCCTCGTGATCGGGCCTCCTGTCGACATCCGGTCGAGGGTTCCTGATCCGCCCGACGCCGTAGGACGCCCGGCCGGCACCCCCCGACCGGCCGGGCGTCACCCTCACCTCGCGCGGGGCGCGAGCAGCTGGACGGCGAGCGGCAGGGCCACGGCCCCCGCGATCGCCAGCGGCAGGTCCAGCCCCCACAGCATCACCGCGAAGGTCGGCGCGACGACCAGCGCCGCGGCGACCACGACGACGCCGACGGGCGGGCTCACGACATCGGCGGACCGGCGCCGCGGCGGCTGTTCGAGACGCCCCGTCAGGAGCGACACCGCACACGCGAGGCCCACCACCAGCAGCGCGACGGGCCCTCGGCTCCACCACCAGGCGGCCGAGCCGGGCTCGGGCAGCGGGCCGCCGAGCGCGAGGCAGACCCCGAGCACGGCGATCAGCAGCGGCAGGTGCCACAGGTAGATCGTCATGCCGCGGCTGCCCACGGCCAGCACGACGGCGCGGGCCGGCGTCGTCGCCATGAGCCGCTCGAGGAGCGGGCGGAGGAGCGTCAGGACGCAGATCTGGCCGACGCCGAGCACCATCAGCGGCACGGTCGGCGGGTTCAGGCCGGCGAGCATGTCGGGGGACCACGGGCCGACCGTGGTCAGCACGGGCAGCGAGAGCCAGCACGCCGCGGCCACGGCCACGAGCAGGAGGCGCGGTGCGCGCCCGAGCCACCCGCTCGCGACCGCGAACCCCAGCTGCTGGACGAACAGCCAGACGAAGACCAGGTTGAGCAGGCCGACGTCGGTCACCCCGCTCGACCAGCGGGCGGCGTCGACGAGGACCGCCGCGGTCGCCAGGGTGACGAAGGTCACGGCGGGGCGGGTCTCGTGCAGGCGCGCCATCGTCGGCACCGCCACCTGCGTGATCGCGTAGGCGGCCAGGAACCACAGGGGCGAGCCGACCCCGGTCGCCACCACGTCGAGCAGGGCGGGGTCGACGCCGAGCAGCGTCGCGACGAGCAGGGCCGCGGCGAGCACCACGAACACGGGCACGGCGGGCCGGGCGAGCCGGACCAGGCGACCGGCCACGTGCTCGGAGGCCGTGACGCCGCGGCGGCGGGCGCTCGCCCACGACGTCGCGCTCGCGAAGCCGCCGAGCACGAAGAAGAGGGGCATCACCTGACCGGCCCAGGTCGACACCGCGAACCAGGGCTGCTCGGTGAGCGGCTGCGTCGCGGTGACGGCGCCGTCGGCGTCGACCGCGACGCCGACCATCAGGACGTGGATGACCACGACCAGCAGCACGCAGGCCACGCGGGCCAGGTCGACGACGAGGTCGCGCCCCGAGAGGTCGAGCGCCCGGGCGGCGGCCGGGTCGCCCGAGCGGCCGGTGCGCGGCCCGGCGTGCATGGAGGCTGTCATGGTCGAACCGTAGCGACCGGTCTGCCCCGACGGGGCGTTCCTCCACAGGCGGCCTCCGAAGTCATCCCCAGGGCTGAGCGCGGGGGAGGGCGTCGCCGAGCGCCCGTGGCGGTCCAGGATGGGGGCATGAGCACAACCGAGCCCACAGTCGCCGTCGTCGGATCCGTCAACCTCGACCTGGTCGCCCGCGTCCGGGAGTTCCCCCGCGCCGGCGAGACCGTCCTCGGGTCGGAGTACGAGGAGGCGCCGGGCGGCAAGGGCCTCAACCAGGCCGTCGGGGCGGTGCGGCGCGGCACCACGGCCCTCGTCTCCTCCGTCGGCGACGACCCCGTCGGCGACCGCGTGGTCGCGTGGGCGGCAGGCCACGGCATCGACGTGGCCGGGGTGCACCGCGCCCCGGGGCTGACCGGCCGGGCCCTCATCACGGTCGCTCCCGACGGCGAGAACATCATCGTCGTCGCGCCGCTCGCGAACGGCGCGCTGACGCCCGAGCACGTCGCCGCCGAGCTCGACCGGATCCGGCCCGACGTCGTCCTCGCTCAGCACGAGATCAGCGAGGCCGCCTTGCGCGCCGCCGTCGAGTGGTGCCGGGCGTCGGGCGCCCGCTTCGTCTTCAACGCCAGCCCGGTGCGCAGCGTGCCGGTCGACGTGCTGGACGCGAGCGACCCGGTGGTGGTGAACGCCGCCGAGGGGCTCGCCCTGCTGCGCGCGGCGGAGGCCGCCCGCCCGGTCGGGGAGCCGGGCTCGCGGTCAGCCGTCCGCGAGGGCGGGGCCTGGCGGCCGGCGGACGTCGCGCGTCGCCTCCTCGAGCTCAGCCCGTCCGCCGTCGTCACGGCCGGGGGCGCCGGCGCCTTCGTCGCCGACGCGGCAGGCGTCGAGCACGTCACGACCAGCACCCGCGTGGTCGCCCTCGACACGACGGGCGCGGGCGACGAGTTCGCCGGGGTGCTCGTCGCGGAGCTGGCCGGCGGGGCCTCGCTGCACGACGCCGCCGGGGCCGCGAACGACGCGGCGGGGGCGCTCGTCCAGGTGCCGCGCGAGCGGCGCTAGGCCGAGACCCGTCGACCGGGGCCGGGGCAGCGGCCCCGGCCGCGGCCCTGCGGCTCAGGCGTGCAGTGCGGCGCGGGCCTCGGCCTCGCGGCGCTCGCGACGCGTGGCGGGCTGGGCCGGCCCCGCTCCGGGCAGGGCGCCCTGCCCGAGCGACGCGACCGGGCCGGCGACGGACTTCTCGTAGCTCTGCAGCTCGGCCTCGGCGCGGAGGGCGAACGCGCGGAGCTTCTCCGGCGACACCGACGACGACTTGCGCGGCCGGACGTCGTGGAGGCAGAAGGTGCCGATGGTCTCGCCGGTCGACGAGTGGATCGGGTGGCCCGCGTAGAAGTACCCGTGGTTGAGGTCGAGGTAGGGGTTGTCGGCGAAGCGCTCGTCCTTGCGGGCGTCCTCGACGACCACCACGTCGTCCTCCGCGACGGTGACGTCGCAGAAGGTCAGCTCGCGGGGGATGGAGACCGGGAGCAGCTCGGTGTTGTTGGCGTACCAGAGCTTGCTGCCGTCGAGCATGCTGACGACCGCGACGTCCACGCCGAACTCGGCCTCCGCCTCCTTCGCCAGCTGCTGCAGCACCTCGGAGCCGCCCCGCGACGCGTTGTCGACGAGGGTGGCGCCGCCGCTCCACTCGAACGAGCGCTCGGGCAGGCTGCGCGGCAGCCGCTCGTCGAGCTCGACGCGTCGGACGCTGTCGAGGGTCGGCGCGATGCGGTGCGCGATCGTCTGGGCCCACTGGCGGTAGCCCTCGACGCAGCCGTGGGGCGAATCGGGGCGACGCAGGCCGGCCGGCAGGCGGAAGTAGCTCGCGCCCGTCTCGTCGGCGACCAGCTCGGTGATCGCGTTCATCCGCTCGGCGTGGGTCTCGGCGACCGCGCCGAGCAGCGACTCGAACGGCTTGACCGAGCGCACCGGGGGGACGCCGATCAGCACGGTGCGGGCCGTGGGGTGCGCCCGCCGGGCGAGGGTGGCGACGAGCTGGCGCAGCTCGCGCTCCCAGGTGTCGAGGGGCGTGAGCCGGACGGCGTCGTTGAGCCCGACCAGCACGACGAAGGTGTCGTACAGCCCGAGGTCGGTGTCGCGGATCCACGAGCGGGTCGACTCGATGCTCATCATCTCGTCGCCGACGTAGTCGACCGAGCACGCGCGGCCGGTGGCGGCCGACGACGCCCGCGACAGCTGGCCGACGAGGGCCTGGTCGTGCGAGCGCACGCCCCAGCCGTGGGCCGGGCCGTTGCCGACGATGAGCACGGTGTCGGCGTCGGTCGCGGTCGAGCGCGCGGACGGCTCGTCGCGGGGCGACGCGACGCGGCGCGACCGGGAGAGCCACCAGAGGTACCAGAGGCGCATGGCAGGGCGCAGCCGCTCGTACGACTGCGGGGTGGTGCTGGTGGTGTCGACCGTCCTGGTCACGTGGTGCTCCTCGGGTTGTGCGTCGGGTGCCGTCCCGCCGACCACGCTACGGACGCGCCGCCACGGTCGCATCCCCCACTACTGGGCTCCGGCGGACGTCCACGGGGCGAAGCGGTGTCCGGGAGGCGCGGTGCGGGCGCGCAGGAGGGGCCGGCGCCCGGGGCCGCGCCTGTGCAGCGGCTGCGGATGAGGGCGCGCTGTCTTGAACTGTTCAAGAGAAGTGCCATGATGGTCAGGTGCACCCCGAGACCAGCGCCACCCACGACCGGCTCCGCGGAGCCGGCCTCCGGGTGACGGCGCCGCGCCTCGCCGTGCTCGAGGCGCTCGAGGGCATGCCGCACGCGGCCGCTGACGTCGTCTTCGCGAAGGTCGCCCTGGCGCTGCCGGGCACCTCGCTCCAGGCGGTCTACGGCGTGCTCGCCGCGCTCGCGGGCGCCGGGCTCGTGCGCCGCATCGAGCCGGCCGGCTCACCGGCGCTCTACGAGCTCCGCACCGGTGACAACCACCACCACGTCGTCTGCACGGTCTGCGGCGACGTGGCCGACGTCGACTGCGTCGTCGGGCACGCGCCGTGCCTGACCCCGTCGAACGACGCGGGGTTCACGGTGCAGACCGCCGAGGTCACCTTCTGGGGGCTGTGCGCGGCCTGTCGCGGCTCCGACGACGACGTCGAGCTCGACGCGGAGGCCGGCGGCACCGGCGACGCGACCGCCGTCGGCGACCTGACTCGCGCCTCCTGAGGGCCCGCCCCACCGTCTTCCCCGGCCGCGTGCCGGGTGCCTGAACGACCCGTGACTGAACACCGAACGAAACGAGGAGTCATGACCGACGCCACCCCCGTGACCACGACCGACAACGGAGCGCCCGCCGCGAGCGACGCCCACTCGCAGACCGTCGGGGCCGACGGCCCCATCGTGCTGCACGACCACCGCCTCGTCGAGAAGCTCGCGAACTTCAACCGCGAGAAGGTGCCGGAGCGCATCGTCCACGCCAAGGGCGGCGGCGCGTTCGGCCGCTTCGTCACCACCGGCGACGTCTCGCAGTACACCCGCGCCGCGCTCTTCCAGCCCGGCGTCGAGACCGAGATGCTGGCCCGCTTCTCGACCGTCGCCGGTGAGCAGGGCAGCCCCGACACGTGGCGCGACCCCCGCGGCTTCGCGCTGAAGTTCTACACGAGCGAGGGCAACTACGACCTCGTCGGCAACAACACCCCCGTCTTCTTCATCCGCGACGGCATGAAGTTCCCCGACTTCATCCACTCGCAGAAGCGCCTGCCCGGCAGCCACCTGCGCGACCACGACATGCAGTGGGACTTCTGGACCCTCTCGCCCGAGTCGGCCCACCAGGTCACCTGGCTGATGGGCGACCGCGGCCTGCCCGCGTCGTGGCGCCAGATGGACGGCTTCGGCTCGCACACCTACCAGTGGATCAACGCCGAGGGCGAGCGCTCCTGGGTCAAGTACCACTTCAAGTCCGACCAGGGCAACGCCATCCTCACGCAGGACGACGCCGACCGCATCGCGGGCGAGGACGCCGACTTCCACATCCGCGACCTGTCGACCGCGATCGAGCGGGGCGAGTTCCCGACCTGGACCCTCTCGGTGCAGGTCATGCCGTACGCCGACGCTGCCGGCTACCGCTTCAACCCGTTCGACCTCACCAAGGTGTGGCCGCACAGCGACTACCCGCTGATCGAGGTCGGCACGATGACCCTCGACCGCAACCCGGAGAACTACTTCGCGCAGATCGAGCAGGCCGCCTTCGCCCCCTCGAACTTCGTGCCCGGCATCGCGACGAGCCCCGACAAGATGCTGCTCGCCCGCATCTTCAGCTACGCCGACGCGCACCGCTACCGCGTGGGCGTCAACCACCAGCAGCTGCCGGTGAACGCCCCGAAGACCGAGGTGCACTCGTACTCGAAGGACGGCGCGGCGCGCTACCACTTCAGCGAGGCGACGGCGCCGGTCTACGCGCCCAACTCGGTGGGCGGCCCCGCGGCCGACCCGCAGGCGGCCGGCGACACCGGCGGCTGGGAGAGCGACGGCGAGCTCGTCCGCTCGGCCGCGACCCTGCACGCCGAGGACGACGACTTCGGCCAGGCCGGCTCGCTCGTGCGCGACGTGATGGACGACGAGCAGCGTGACCGCCTCGTCGCCAACATCGTCGGCCACGTCTCCAAGGTGACGCGCCCCGACCTGCTCGAGCGCGTGTTCCAGTACTGGAACTCGGTCGACCCCATCCTCGGCGCCCGCGTGCGCGCCGGCGTCTCGCCCGAGGCGCCCGGCTCGAACGAGGACCCGGCGACGGTGGGCGTGCCCGCGTAGTCGGCGGTCCCGCACTGCGGGAGGCGCGGTGCCCGGTCGACGGGCACCGCGCCTCCCGCATGTGGGGGCGACGGTGCTACGAACCACGTCGTCGCAGTGGAACCACGCCGCGGCGTGGTTCCGTGGCGAGGACGTGGTTCGTCCCGTGCCTGATCGGCGCGGGTCGGCCGCTCAGACCATCTGGCCGTTCCAGCGGAGGTCGCCGGCGGGCCACTCGGCGAGGTCGGAGCCGACCTCGCGGACGAGCCAGCCCTCGTCCTGGCTGACCAGCACCCCGGCGCCGTCGGCGCTGAACGCCGTGAAGTGGCCCGTGACGCCGTGCAGCGGGCGCCAGCCCGCACGCCGGTAGAAGCCCTGGACCCCCTCGCCCGTCTCGAGCAGGCCGAACCGGCTGCCCAACCGGGCGAGCCCTTCGTCGACCCGGCGGAGCAGCTCCCCGCCCTGGCCCGTGCCCTGCAGGATCGGGCTCACCGCCACCATGCCCACCGCCGTGACGAGCAGGTCGGTCTCGCCGACCGTCACGAACTGCCGCCGCAGGCCGGCGTGCGCGACCACGACGTCGCCGACGCGGCCGAGCACCCGCAGCTCGGGCTGCATGCCGGCCCAGCTGCGGGCCCCGGCGTACCAGTGGTCGTACTCGGAGAAGGCGAGCCCCAGCATCGCGGCGATCGCCTCGTGGTCGTCGAGGCCCAGGTCGCCCTCGGCGACGAGGTCGAAGACGGGGCGGTGGTCGTGCTCGGGGGCGTCGGGCGCGACGGAGGGGGCGGGCTGGTCAGGCATGCGGTCGACGCTACGCCCCGCGGTGCCGGTGCCGGTGCCGAGGCGCGGTCGATGCCGCCGCCCGCGACCGAGGGGCCGCTCGCCCGACTACGTCCGGACCCGCACCTCGATCGAGTTCAGCCAGCGCGCTGGAGCTGAGGGAGGCGCGGAGCGCCCCCGCGACGCCAGCGCCGAGGGAGCCTGCGACCGAGGGCCCGCCCGCCTACGCCCGGACCCGCACCTCGATCGAGTTCAGCCAGCGCGCTGGAGCTGAGGGAGGCGCGGAGCGCCTCCGCGACGCCAGCGCCGAGGGAGCCTGCGACCGAGGGCCCGCGCGACTACGCCCGGACCCGCACCTCGATCGAGTTCAGCCACGGATCGTCGAACCCCAGCACCCGCCCGTCGTCGCGGGTCGCCACCCCGTGGTGGCCGAGGCGCTCGCCGAGGGCGCCGAGGTCGTCGCCGGTCGGCACCTCGATCCGCACGGTGCCGAGGCCGAGCGCGAGCTGTCGACGGCCGGCGCCGGCGCTGTTCCACGTGTTCATCGCCATGTGGTGGTGGTAGCCGCCGGCGCTGACGAAGAGGGCCTGCGACCCGAAGCGCGTCGTGGTCTCGAAGCCGAGCTGCTCGACGTAGAACCGGTGGGCGGACGCCACGTCGCCCACGCTGAGGTGCACGTGGCCCACGGAGGCGGGGCGGGAGGCGGCGGCGACCAGCGCCTCCTCGCGGACGTTCTGCTGCAGGAAGGCGTTCGGGTCGAGCGCGAGCGTCGCCATGTCGACCTGGCCGTGGGTCCACGACCAAGCGGTGCGGTCGCGGTCCCAGTAGAGCTCGATGCCGTTGCCCTCGGGGTCGGCGAAGTAGAAGGCCTTGCTGACCAGGTGGTCGGCGCTGCCGGTGAAGCTGCCCGGGTGCCGGCTCGCGACGCCGTAGACGGCCGACGCCAGGTCGACCTCGGTCTCGAAGAGGATCGCGGTGTGGAAGAGGCCGGCCTCGCGGGCGGCCGCGTGCCGCAGCTCGGGCGCGTGCTCGAGCACGACGATCGGCGTCGTGCCGCGGCCGAGGACGCTGCGGCCGGCGGTCGCGTCGTGCGAGAGCACGGCGAGCGTCACGGCGTCGCGGTAGAACGCGGTCATGCCGTCGAGGTCGGCGACGCGCAGGGTCACCGCGCCCATGGTCGTGTCGGGCGCGAGCAGGTCGAGCGACCTCGCGGCGGGGGCAGCCGGGGAGTCGCGGGTCGGCTCGGGCGCCGAGGTCTCGTCGGTCATGGGTCGCTCCCTGTCTCGGGGCGCGGCACCAGGTCGATGACGCGTCACCGACCTGCAACCGCGCGGTGGGCGCGGGGATTCCCGTCGCCGCCTCCCGATGCCGCGCGACGTGGCCCGGGCGATCGAAGTGACGCTACCTGGCCGCTCGGCGGCGGTGAGGGCCCCGGGAGGGGCGCCTCGACGATGCCGGGCAACTGGCGCCGGGCAACTGACGCCCGGGCGGCTAGCGGCCGGTCAGCCGCTCGATCAGCTCGCGGTAGCGCGCCGCCGTCCGCTCGACGATCTCGGCGGGCAGCTCGGGCGGGGTGCCCTCGCCGTCCCAGTTCGCCGACAGCCAGTCGCGCACGATCTGCTTGTCGAAGCTCGCGGTGCGGTCGCCCGACGAGTACGCCTCGGCGTCCCAGTAGCGGCTGCTGTCGCTCGTGAGCACCTCGTCGCCGAGGGTCAGCGCGCCCGTCGACCGGTCGGCCCCGAACTCGAACTTCGTGTCGGCGAGCACGACGCCGCGCGCCTCGGCGACGACCGCCGCGCGCCGGTAGATCTCGAGCGACGTGTCGCGCAGGGCGGCCGCGACCTCGGGCCCGACGAGCTCGACGGTGCGCTCGTACGAGATGTTCTCGTCGTGCTCGCCCAGCGGCGCCTTGTACGCCGGCGTGTAGATCGGCTCGGGGAGCCGGTCGCCGCTCTGCAGCCCCGCCGGCAGCGCGATGCCGCAGACGGTGCCGTGCTCGCGGTACTCGGCCCAGCCGCTGCCGACGAGGTAGCCCCGCACGACGCACTCGACCGGGTACATGTCGAGCGGCGCCACGAGCATCGCGCGGTCGCGCACCTGCTCGGGCAGCGTGACGGGCGCGGTGGTCGGGTCGACGAGGTGGTTCGGCACGCCGTCGAGCTGCGCGAACCACCAGAGGCTCAGCTGCGTGAGCAGGGCGCCCTTGCCGGGGATGCCGGGCTCGAGCACGTGGTCGTAGGCGCTGACGCGGTCGGAGGCGACGACCAGCAGGTGGCTGGTGTCGTCGAGCGTCGCGACGTCGCCGACCGAGTCGACCACCGGCGCGGGCACGTAGAGGTCGCGCACCTTGCCCGAGTAGGCGTGGCTCCAGCCGGGCAGGTCGAGCGCGCTCATCGGGCGCCGCCCGCGACCCGCGCGGCGATGTCGGTGCGGTGCTGCGAGCCCTCGAGCCGGATGCGCGAGACGGCCTCGTAGACCCGGCCCCGCGCCTCCTCGAAGTCCTTCCCCTCGGCGACGACGCTGAGCACGCGCCCGCCGGTGGCGATCAGCCGGTCGTCGAGCCGCGCGGTGGCGGCGTGCGTCACGTGCACCCCCGCGACGGCCAGGGCGTCGTCGAGCCCCGTGATCTCGCGCCCGCTGACGACGGCCTCGGGGTAGCCCTCGCTCGCCAGCACCACGGTGACGGCGGGCGTCGGCACGAAGCGCGGAGCCTCGTGGTTGCCGAGCGACCCGGTCGCCGCCGCGAGCAGCAGGCCGCTCAGCGGGGTGACGAGACGGGGCAGCACGACCTGCGTCTCGGGGTCGCCGAAGCGCGCGTTGAACTCGATCACCCGCACGCCCTGCTCGGTGAGGATGAGCCCGGCGTAGAGCAGGCCGATGAACGGCGTGCCCTCGTGCTCGAGCTGGCGCACGGTCGGCGTCGCGACGGTGTCGAGCACCTCGTCGACGAAGTCCTTCTCGCTGCCGAATCGGTCGGCGAGCCAGGGCAGCGGCGAGTACGCGCCCATGCCGCCCGTGTTCGGGCCCTCGTCGCCGTCGCGCAGGCGCTTCGAGTCCTGAGCGGGGCTGAGCGGCACGACGGTGTGGCCGTCGCTGAGGAAGAAGAGCGAGACCTCCGGGCCCTCGAGGTGCTCCTCGACGAGCACGGAGCCGTGCTGCAGCCAGTAGGTGACGTGCTCGACCGCGGCGTCGCGGTCGGAGGTGACGAGCACGCCCTTGCCCGCGGCGAGCCCGTCGGCCTTGACGACGTAGGGGGCGCCGAACTCGTCGAGCACCGTGACCGCCTCGTCGAGGGTGCCGACCCGGGTGGCCCGGCCGGTGGGGACGCCCGCGGCGTCCATGACGCGCTTGGCGAAGGTCTTGCTGCCCTCGAGCGCGGCGGCCGCCTTGCCGGGGCCGAAGACCGGGATGCCGCGCGACCGGAGCGGGTCGGCCACGCCCGTGACGAGCGGCGCCTCCGGGCCGACGACCACGAGCTCGACGTCGTTCTCGAGCGCGTACTCGGTGACGACCGCACCGTTCGACGGGTCGAGGTGCACCACCTCGACCTGCTCGGCGATGCCGGCGTTGCCGGGGGCGACGACGATCTCGTGCCCCGCGTCTTCACGGAGCAGGGCGGTGATGATGGCGTGCTCGCGAGCACCGGAGCCGAGGACGAGGATTCGCACGCGCCGATCCTACCCAGTGGGCCGTCCGGGCCCCTCGGCGCCCGCCCGTATAGGTTGAGCCGCATGGCCAAGGCGAGGATCGACGACGGCACCGGCGCGGCCGCCGTGCGCGAGGCCCAGACGGCGCTCGCCGAGGGCGCGCAGCCCTCCCGCGTGGTCACCGCGACCGCGGTCCGCTGGCTGCTGCAGGTGCTCGCCGACGGCGAGCCCGGCGCCACGGTGGAGGTGCGGGTGCCGCCCTGGGGAGCGGTGCAGTTCCGTGAGGGCCTCAGCCACACCCGCGGCACCCCGCCCAACGTCGTCGAGACCGACCCGGCCACCTTCATCCGCCTCGCCACCGGTGCGCTCACCTGGCAGGAGGCCGTCGACCAGGCCCTCGTCTCGGCCTCGGGCAGCCGCGCCGACCTCACCGGCTACGTGCCGGTCCGCCTGCCGCGGAGCTGACGACCGCTCGGCACCGAGACACCGGGCGTGCGCGCGACCTCGGCTCTGGGAGAATGGCCGACGTGACCACCGCACCCGACTCCCCGCAGCAGCCCGACGCCGACGCCTCGGCGGTCGACGCCCCGGTGGTCGACGACCGCTCGCACGACGAGGTCAGCGTGCGGCGGGCGCCGAAGATCTCGGTCTTCCTCATCGTCGGCGCGATGGCGGGCGTCGTCGTCTCGTTGATCGTCACGTCGCTCTTCCCGTTCGACGAGGGCGAGGGCATCGCCTCGACCTACGGCTACTTCGCGCTGTGGGGCCTGACCTTCGGCGGCGCGATCGGCGCCACGGTCGCGATCGTCGCCGACCGCAGCTCGATCCGCCGCGCCAAGCGGGTGCGGGCCGAGCGCGAGAGCGTCGACGCCCCCGACGAGCCCGCCGTCGAGGGCGAGCTCGAGTAGAGCCCCCGGGTCTCGAGCAGAGCCCCCTGCGGGTCAGGAGCCGGAGGCGCGCCGCAGCCGGGCGAGCAGCTCCGGCCCGCGCTCGTCGAGCGAGCGTCCGCCGCGCACGACGCCGACCACCACGAGCACCCCGCCGAGCAGCAGGCCCACGACCAGCGCCGCGACCCCGAGCAGCAGGCTGCCCTGGGCCAGGGCGACGAGCCCCAGCGCGATCTCGGGCAGCGCGAACGCGAACGACAGCGCCCACGCCGCGTACATGCCGAGCGCCGACGTCAGGCTGGCGCCCTGCGGCGACTTGAACGGGCTCTCGCCCGCCGCGGGCACCGGCATCAGGAAGCGGGTCGACGCCACGCTCGAGACCCCGAAGCCGGTGAGCATGACGCCCAGGCCGATGCCGAGCAGCGCGGGTGCCTTCGTCAGCTCGCCGAGCACGGCGAGGGGCACGAGGGTCGCGACGACCACCACGGGCACCGCGAAGAGCGAGAGCGTGATGACGCGCCCCGCCCGGTCGGCACGGCCGGAGACCCCGGTCGAGAGGTGCGCGGCGAACGCGGTGCCGTCGTACGACACGTCGGCGCACAGGGTCACGGCGAGCAGGGCGGCGATGCCCGGGCCGAGCGCGTAGAGCAGCCAGTCGCTGCCCGTCGTCGCGGCGAGGAACACCGCGAGCACCGGCAGCAGCGGCACGATCACGAGCGAGCCGCCGTAGCGCGGGTCGCGCAGCCAGTAGACGGCCGTGCGGGCCGCGACGGCGCCGGTCGGCGTCGCCGGGAACCAGCGGAACGGCCCGAGGCCCTTCGAGCGACCCGAGGCGGCCGCGCCCGGCGACGAGACCAGCGCGGCCCGCAGCCCGACGCGCCAGAGCAGCAGCAGCACGGCCAGGGTGGCGAGGGCGATCAGGGCCTTGACCCCCGCCTCCCCGGGGCGGCCCAGGGCGAGGTCTCCCGGCACCGACCAGACGGCCCCGAGGGGCGTGAACGAGAGGACCCCGGCGATCTTCGGCAGGTCGTCGCGCAGGCTCGAGAGGCCCGTGCCCGCCAGCACGATCAGGGGCCCGGCGAGGATGAGCGGCACGAAGACGAGCACGCCCATCACCTCGCGGTAGCGCCGGTGGGCGCCGAGCGAGCTGGTCAGCGACTCGAGCGCTCGCGACGCGGCGATGCAGGTGAGCACCCCGACGACGCCGCAGACGACGGCGGTGAGCAGCGACAGCGGGTGCTGCCACCAGCTCAGCCCGGTCGCGACACCGGCGACGAGGGTGACGAGCCCCGGCACGCCGAGCACCCCGCACACCAGCAGGGCCACGAGGAGGCGGTCGGCCGGCAGCGGGAACGCCCGCAGCTTCGAGATCGCGAGCGTCTGGTCGACGCCGCGCAGCAGCAGCGGCACGACGACCCAGCCGAGCACGGCGACCGAGCCGCCGAGCACCCCGACCGTCCACGCCCAGGTCTCGGGCGCGAACGACAGCGCGAACAGCCCGCCGACGAGGAGGGCGAGGATGCCGAGGCCGTACAGGAGCCCGATGATCGCGGCGATCAGCTGCCAGGTGCTGCGACGGAACCCGTTCAGCATCACCCGCCAGCGGAGGCTCAGGAGGTGCGCAACCACGAGGGCCCCTGTGCGTGCTGACGGCCGCCGACGAGCTCGACGAAGCGGTCTTCGAGGCTGGAGCCGGCGCGCACCTCGTCGGTCGTGCCCGCCGCGAGCACGCGGCCCGACGACACGACGGCGACGTGGTCGCACATGCGCTGCACGAGGTCCATCGAGTGGCTCGAGACGATGACGGTGCCGCCGCCCTCCACGTAGCCGTGCAGGATGTCGCGGATGTTCGCCGCCGAGACCGGGTCGACCGACTCGAACGGCTCGTCGAGCACGAGGAGGCGCGGGGCGTGGACGAGCGCGCAGGCCAGCGCCACCTTCTTGGTCATGCCCGCGGAGTAGTCGACGACGAGCGTGCCGCCCGCCTCGCGGAGGTCGAGCAGGTCGAGCAGGTCGCCGACGCGGAGGGCGGTCGTCGCGCGGTCCATCCCGTTGAGGAGGCCGTGGTACGTCACGAGCTGCTCGCCGGTCAGCCGGTCGAAGAGGGCCACGCCGTCGCTCAGGACGCCGACGAGCGACTTGGCGCGGACGGGGTCGCTCCACACGTCGGTGCCGAGCACCTCGATCGTGCCGGCGTCGGGGCGCAGCAGGCCGGTCGCCATCGACAGGGTGGTCGTCTTGCCGGCGCCGTTCGGGCCGACCAGCCCGTAGAAGGAGCCGAGCGGCACCGTGAGGTCGAGGCCGTCGACGGCCACCTTGGGGCCGAACGCCTTGCGGAGGCCGGCGATGCGGAGGGCCGGCGCGGCGGTCCCGGCTGGAGCGGCGCCGGGGGCCGGGGCGGCGCCGGGGGCCGGGGCCTTCTCGGGCACCGCGGGCGGGCGCACGGTCGCGGTGTCGTCGGGGGGCACGGGGGAGCCGAGGTCGCTCATGCGACGAGCCTATTGACGACGGCTCGGGTCGGCCACCGTCTCGTGGGGGAGGCGCGGCCGCCCAGGCCGACCCGCGCCTCCGTCACGGTCAGCTGAGCTGGTTCGCCTCGACCCAGGCAAGGTACTCGGGGGTGACCGAGCCGGTGACGTAGTCGCCGGTGAAGCAGCTCATCTCGAGGTCGACGACGTCGCTGCCCTCGGTGATGGCGGAGCGCATGTCTTCCACCTCCTGGTAGATGAGGTGGTCGGCGCCGAGCTCGCGCGCGATCTCGGGGATCTTGCGGTCGTGGGCGATGAGCTCGTGCCGGGTCGGCATGTTGATGCCGTAGACGTGCGGGTAGCGCACCGGAGGCGCGGCGGAGGTGAAGGTGACCTCGTTCGCTCCGGCGGCGCGGGCCATCTCGACGATCTCGCGCGAGGTCGTGCCGCGCACGATGGAGTCGTCGACGATGAGGATGTTCTTGCCCTTGAACTCGCTCGACATCGCGTTGAGCTTCTGGCGCACCGAGCGCTTGCGCTCCGCCTGCCCCGGCATGATGAAGGTGCGGCCCACGTAGCGGTTCTTGTAGAAGCCCTCGCGGTACTCGATGCCGAGCTTGCGGGCGACCTGCATGGCGGCGGGCCGCGACGAGTCGGGGATGGGCATGACCACGTCGATGTCGCCGGTCGGCGCGTAGGTCGCGATCGTGTCGGCGAGGCGGTCGCCGAGGCGGAGGCGGGCGTCGTAGACCGAGATGCCGTTCATCACGGAGTCCGGCCGGGCCAGGTAGACGTACTCGAACGAGCAGGGCACCAGGCGGGGCGCCGCGTGGCACTGCTTCGACACCATCTCGCCGTCGAGCGAGACGAACACGGCCTCGCCGGGCGCGACGTCGCGGACGATCTCGTAGCCGCCCGACTCGAGCACGAGCGACTCGCTCGCGACGATCCACTCGTCGCGCTGCCCGTCGGCGGCCTTCCGGCGGCCGAGCACGAGCGGACGGATGCCGAACGGGTCGCGGAACGCGAGCAGGCCGTGGCCGGCGATCATCGCGATCGCGGCGTACGAGCCCTGCACCCGGTCGTGCACCCGGGTGACCGCGGCGAAGATCTGCTCGGGGTCGAGGTCGGTGCCGTTGACCTGCTCCTGCAGCTCGTGGGCGAGCACGTTCACGAGCAGCTCGGTGTCGCTGTTCGTGTTGAGGTGCCGGCGGTCGACGTGGAAGAGCTCGCTCGTCAGCTCACGCGTGTTCGTGAGGTTGCCGTTGTGCACGAGGACGATGCCGTAGGGGGCGTTCACGTAGAACGGCTGCGCCTCCTGCTCGTTCGTCGCCGCGCCCTTCGTGGCGTAGCGGACGTGGCCGAGGCCCATCGTGCCGAGCAGCGCCCGCATGTCACGCGTGCGGAAGCCCTCGCGGACCTGCCCCTTGGTCTTGTGCACGTGGAAGATGCCGCGCTCGGCGGTCGCGATGCCGGTGCTGTCCTGCCCGCGGTGCTGCAGCAGGAGGAGGGAGTCGTAGACGAGTTGATTTGCTGGCTCGTGCGCGACGAGACCGACGATGCCGCACATGCGGATCTGGCTCCAGACCGTAGAGTTGGGGTTACTGCGTCAGTCTGCCACGACACCGAACGGATGAACGAATGGTGACCTCCCCTGCCCCCTCGAGCAGCGCCTCCTACGCGGCGGCGGGGGTCGACACCGCCGCGGGCGACCGTGCCGTCGAGCTGATGAAGGCGGCCGTCAGCGCCACCCACGGGCCCGGCGTCGTCGGCGGGGTCGGCGGCTTCGCGGGGATGTTCGACGTGTCGTTCCTCAAGGACTACGACCGGCCGCTGCTCGCGACCTCGACCGACGGCGTCGGCACGAAGGTCGCCATCGCGCAGGCCCTCGACAAGCACGACACCATCGGGCAGGACTTGGTGGGCATGGTCGTCGACGACATCGTCGTCGTCGGCGCCCGCCCTCTCGTGATGACCGACTACATCGCCTGTGGCCGCGTCGTGCCCGCCCGCATCGCGTCGATCGTCGAGGGCATCGCCCGCGCCTGCTCGGAGACCGGCACCGCCCTCGTCGGCGGCGAGACCGCCGAGCACCCCGGCCTGCTCGGCCCCGACGACTACGACGTCGCCGGCGCCGCGGTGGGCGTCGTCGAGGCCGGCTCGCAGCTCGGCGAGCACCTCGTCGTCGACGGCGACGTCGTGCTGGCCCTCGCGTCGTCCGGGCTGCACTCGAACGGCTTCTCGCTCGTGCGGCACATCCTCGCCTCGCGCGACCTCGGCTACACCGACAGTGTCGACGAGCTCTCGGGCACCCTCGGCGAGGCCCTGCTCGAGCCCACCCGCCTCTACACCGCGCCCCTGCTGCGCGTGCTCGACGACCCGGCGCTCGCCGGGGCCGTGCACTCGCTCAGCCACGTCACCGGCGGCGGCATCGCCGCGAACCTCGCCCGTGTGCTGCCCCGCGGGTCGTGGACGGAGGTCGACCGCACCACCTGGTCGCCCGCGCCCGTCTTCCGCGTGCTCAGCGAGCTCGCCGGATCGACGCTCGAGTCGAGCGAGGGCACCTGGAACCTCGGCATCGGCATGATCGCCGTCGTCGCGGCCGACCGCGCCGCCGCCGTCACCGCGGCCCTCGCGGCCGACGGCGTCGAGACGTGGCAGGTCGGCACCGTCGCCACGTCGACCCGCGACCTCAGCGGCTTCGAGCAGGGCGCCAAGGGCGTGGACGGCGGGGCCGTGCGCCTCGTGGGGGCGTACGCCGGCTGAGGTCGCGCGGGGCGGGGCGGGGTCGGGGTCGGGGTCGCCGCTCGCTCGCCGCGACTCGGGGGACGCTGCTCGCTCGCCGCGACTCCGTTTTCCTGTAAATGCCGACCGGGAAGCCTGCAATACGGAGGAATCCGGGTACCAGAAGGGCTCGGGCGGCCGGATGGTCGGCATGTGCCCCGAGGAGGCGCGGGGCGGGTCGGCGGGGCCGGTCGGGGGAGACGGGGCGGCCGAGGTGGCGAGGCGGTGGCCGATCGCCGCGGGCGGCCGAGGCCGCGGGTGCGGCGGCGGGCGTCGCGCCGTAGGATCAGCGCACGCCCTCCGGGGCGCGACCCGACGACGACGTCGGGACGGACGACGAAGGAGTCGACCAGATCATGACCACGCACCCGCACGCCCTGCCCGCCCGCTCGACCCGCGCCTCCCGGGTGCCGGCCGCCTCTGCTGCTCGTCGCCCCGGCTACACGCCGGTGCGGAGCAGCCGCCGCGTCGCCGTCGTCACCGCGACGGGCCTCGTCGCCGTCGTCGCCGTGGGGCTGCTGCCGGTGCTCGCGCAGTTCGTCGGCTAGGCACGGCTGATCGGTCGGACGCCTGTCGTCGGCCCGTCGCCACGGGGCGATCGACCGCCGCGGGTCCGTCAGGCGTCGGTGCTCGGCTGATCGCCGCGGCCTGCTGGTCGCCGCTCGACGCCCCTCGCCGCTCGGCCGCTCCTCAGCGGCGCTGGTCAGCGGTGCCGCTATGCCGCGCTGCTCAGAGGACGCAGAACTCGTTGCCCTCGGGGTCGGCGAGCACGACCCACGACGCGTCGACCTGTCCGACGTCGACGCGCGTCGCCCCGAGCCCGATGAGGCGGTCGACCTCGGCGGCCTGCTCGTCGCGGCTGTCGGGCCGGAAGTCGAGGTGCAGCCGGTCTTTCACGGTCTTGGGCTCGTCGACGTGGACGAACAGGAGGCCGGGCAGCACGTCGGGCGCGGGCCGGATCTCGGGCTCGTCGTCGCCCGTCGAGACGACCACCCAGCCGAGGGCCTCAGCCCACCAGGCGGCGAGGGCGGCGGGGTCGCTCGAGTCGACCACCACTTGTTCCCAGGTGAGAGCCATGCCGGTCAGCCCCGTCGTCTCAGATCGCGCTCGTGAGCCGTCGGCTCAGGCGCTCTTGTCGTGCTCGTGGCCAGCGTCGTACTCGTCGTCGACGAAGTCGTCGGCCCACTTGTCGACGTACTCGTCGCCCGAGTCGCTCTTCGTGGCGAGTTCTTTCTCGAGCGCACCGTAGTTGGTGTCAGGGCTGAAGTACTTCAGCTCTCTGGCGACCTTGGTGTGCTTGGCTTTCTGACGGCCGCGCCCCATGCGTGACCCCCTCTGCTCTCGGCCCGGAAACGGTGTCGGACGAACCGGGTACAGCCGACAGATGACAGTTGCAAAACTGGACACGATCTTATCACGGGGCCCCGCCGCCCCCGTCCCCCCGAGCGGGTGCTGTGCCGGGGGCGCGGGGGCGGTCGTCAGCGGGGCGGCACGACGTCGTGGGTGGCCGCCCAGACCGCGACGGCGGCGGCCGCGGACCACGCCTGTGGGCGGCACGACGCCGGGTACGGCACCGGCGACGGCACCTCGCCGCGGTCGTCGCCGGAGTGCAGCTCGGGCATGCGGTGGTCGAACGACGGCGCCGCCGCGAGCAGGCCCTCGGCGAGGGAGCGCGCCTCGTCGTCGAAGCCCGCGCGCGCGAGGCCCGAGACCGCGACGGCGGTGTCGTGCGTCCACACGCTGCCCCCGTGGTAGCTCAGGGGCCAGAAGCCCGCGGCGTCGCTCGACAGGGTGCGGAGCCCGAAGCCGGCCGCCAGCTCGGGCGAGACGAGCCGGGCGGCGACCAGCGCCTCCTCGTGCTCGTCGAGCAGGCCCGTGCCCAGCAGGTGGCCGAGGTTGCTCGTGACGGTGTCGACCGGCCGCTTGGCCGCGTCGAGCGCGATGGCCGGGTAGGCCCCGGCCGCGTCGGAGACCCAGAAGGAGTCGCGGAACCTGTCGCGCAGGCGCGCCGCCCACGCCCGCCACGCGGCGCCCCCCTCGCGGCCGAAGTGGTCGAGCAGGTCGGCGCCGTGCACCGCCGCCTCGTAGGCGTACGCCTGGACCTCGCAGAGCGCGATCGGCCCCTCGGCCAGGCGCCCGTCGCGCCACTGGACGCTGTCGCCGCTGTCCTTCCACCCCTGGTTGGCGAGGCCGTGCCCCGTCTCGTCGACGTACTCGAGCAGCCCGTCACCGTCGCTGTCGCCGCTGTCGCGCATCCAGGCGAGGGCCGCCTCCGCCGCGGGCAGCAGCGCCTCGACCTCGGCGTCGGGCAGGCCCCAGCGCCACGCGTCGTGCAGCAGGCAGACCCAGAGCGGAGTCGCGTCGACCGTGCCGTAGTGGAGCGGGGGGAGGCTCACGCCCTCGCCGGGGATGGTGAGGGTCTGCTGCCGCAGCTCGTGCATCACCTTGCCCGGCTGCTCGGCGGTGTCGGGCACGGAGGCGGTGCCCTGCAGGCGCGCGAGGGCCCGGAGCGTGCCCGCCGCCACGGTGCGGTCGAGGGGCAGCGTGAAGCGGGCCGCCCAGATCGAGTCGCGCCCGAACAGGGTGAAGAACCACGGCGCCCCGGCCGCGTAGAAGACGTCGCCCGGCTCGTCGGCCGTCGTGAGGCGCAGCGCCGCGAGGTCGTCGTGCGCCCGGTCGAGCCAGCGAGCCAGCCGGTCGTCGCGCGGCGCCGGGTCGGGCGCGGCCCAGGCGAGCGGGCCCGCGACACCGGCGACGACGGGGGAGGGGCGCGACGCGGTGAGGGCGAGGGCGACCGAGGCCGAGGCCCGGGGCGGCACCACCAGCCGCCACGTGGCCACGAGACGGGTGCCGTCGTGCTGCACCGCGCCTCCGGCACCGCCGTCGACGCCGGCCGCGTCGAGGGAGACGGCGACGCCGTCGGAGGTCCAGGAGGCGCGGGCGCCGTCGCCCGCGACCGTCACGTCGTCGGGGCGCCCGCCCGGCAGCCCGGCCTTGACCAGCTCGAGGGGGGCCGCGTCGGGCCGCAGCGCGAGCGCGACGGTCAGCGTCAGCTCGCGGTCGAGCCGCGACGTCACGGTCAGCCGGTCACGCATGCCGCCCACGTCGACCGAGCGCAGCACCGACAGGCGGACTCCGGGGTCGGCCCCGCGGTCGTCGACGCCGCGCAGCAGCGACTCGACCCGCAGCGTCGACGCGTCGACGGCGACCGTCGCGACGGTCTCGGGCACGCGCCCGTCGACCGTCAGCGTCAGCTCGTCGACGAGGCGCACGTCGCCGAGGTAGAAGCCGTGCACCGCGGCCCGGCCCATCGTGCCGTCGTCGGACGACCAGGCCTGCGCCGGGGCGCGGAGCACGACGGTCTCGGCGGCGAGGAAGGGCTGGAGGCCGTGGCGCTCGGTGCTGGCTTGGTCGTCGACGCCGTCGCGCTGGTCGGCGGGGCGGGGGCGGGCGGCGGTCTCGGTCATGTCGGTGCTCCGGGGGTCAGGGCGGGCGTGGGGAGGGGGCCGGTGGGGCTCACTCCTTCACCGCGCCGTCGCTGGCGTTCATGATGCGGCGCTGGAAGACGAAGAACACGAGCGCGACGGGCACGGTCATGATCGCCGCGGCGGCCAGCTTGATCGGGTACTGCGACCCCTGGCTGAGCTGCCCGGAGGCGAGGCTCGCGACGCCCTTGGTGAGGGTGGTCAGCTGGGGGGACTGGGTCGAGACGATGAAGTGCGAGAGCTCGTTCCACGAGCCCTGGAACGACAGGATGACGATCGTCACGAGGGCCGGCCGCGCCATCGGCAGCACGATCGACCAGAACACCCGGAAGGTGCCGGCGCCGTCGATGCGCGCCTGCTCCTCGACGCTGCGGGGGATCGACTCGAAGAAGTTCTTCATGATGAAGACGCCCGCCGCGTCGGTCAGCAGCGGCACGATCATGCCCGAGTACGAGTCGTACATGCCGAGCTGGTTGATGACGAGGAACTTCGGGATGAGCAGCACCACGGTCGGCACGGCCATCACGCCGACGAGCAGCACGAAGATGAGGCCGCGCCCCCGGAACTGCAGCCGGGCCAGGGCGTACCCCGCGAGCGAGTTGAAGAACACGCGCCCCGTCGTCACGAACACCGTGACGACGGCCGAGTTGGCGAACCAGGTCGGGAAGTCGCTGTTGAGGAACAGCTGCCGGTACGCCGCCGTGGTCGCCGTGGCCGGGATGAGCGAGAGCGGGTCGGACGCGGCCTCGGGGTCGGTCTTGAACGACGTCGCGACGTTGATGAGGAACGGTGCGATGTAGATCACCGCGATCACGATCAGCACCGCGTAGAGCACCGAGGTGCCGGCCACCCGGGCGGAGCTGCGCCGGGGCCGGCCCGCGGGGCGGGGAGCGGCGGGAGGCGCGGCGAGGGGGGAGGGCGTGGGGGTCGCGCCCTCGCGGGGCAGCGTCGCGGTCATCGCCCGGCTCCTGTCGTGTAGAGCGCCGTGCGGCGCGTCGAGACGGCGCGCTCGCGGAGCACGATGCGCTGCAGGATCGTGAGCGCCACGATGATGACGAAGAGCACGAAGGCGATGGCGGCGCCGCGGCCCCACTCCTGGTCGCTGAAGGCCGAGGTGTACGAGAGGTACGCCGGCGTGAGGGTCGTCTTCTGCGGCCCGCCCTGCGTGCCCGTGTAGATCTGGTCGAAGACCTGCCAGGTGCCGATGAGGCCGAGGGTCAGCACGGTGAAGAGCGTGGGTCGGAGCTGCGGGAGGGTGATGCTCCAGAAGCGCTGCCAGCCGTTCGCGCCGTCCATCATCGCGGCCTCCTGCACGTCGCCGCCGAGGTTCTGCAGCGCCGCGAGGAAGAGCAGCATGAACGTGCCGCTGGTCGTGAAGACGGCCATGAGGATGAAGGCCGACATGGCGACGGAGGGGCCCGCGAGCCAGTCCCAGAGGGTCACGCCGAGCGCGGTGTGCTCGGCGAGGAAGGCCGGCGGGCGGGTCACGCCGACGAGCGCGAGCAGGTTGTGGAGCACCCCGCTCGCGTCGTTGAACCAGGCCGGGCCCGTGATGCCGAGGAACGAGAGCGCCTTGTTGACCGCCCCGCTCTGCGAGAAGAGGAAGAGCCAGAGCACGGTGATCGCGACCGAGCTGGTCACCGACGGGAAGTAGAAGGCGGTGCGGAAGAAGCCGCGCCCGCGCAGCACCTGGCGGTTCACCAGCACCGCCAGCAGCAGCGAGACCGCCGTCTGGATCGGCACCACGAGCAGCACGTACCAGGCGTTGTTGCGGAGGCTGATGCCGAAGTCGCGCTCGGCGAGGCCGCCGCCCGAGAGGAGCTCGCGGTAGTTGTCGAGCCCGACGAAGCCGACGCCGGCGGCGAAGGGCGACCCCCGGCCCGTCCAGTCGGAGACGCTGACCCAGAGGGCCATGAGCACCGGGACGGCGAGGAACAGGCCCAGGATCACCAGGATCGGGGCGACGAACAACCAGCCAGAGAGGCTCTCCCCCCGCGTCGCGGCGCTGCGGCGACGCGGGGGCTTCGTGACGACGGCGGTCATGGTCGGCGCCTAGTCGAGGATCGCGGCGAAGTTCTGCTGCGCGGACTCGAGGATCGTCCTCGGGTCGCCGTCCTCGAGCCCCGCGAGCTGCGAGTTGAAGTCGGCGATCACCGCGGCGGAGCCGTCCTGCGTCGGGACGCCCTGGGCGAACTCGACGGAGTCGAGGAAGGCGGCCTCGTCGGGGTTCGCGGACTTCCACTCCTCGGCGGCGGACTCGATCGACGGCATCACGCCGAAGGCGTCGGCGAAGGCCAGCTGCTGGTCGGTGCCCGTGAGCTGCTCGACCAGCGCGACCGCCGCCTCCTGGTTGGGGCTGTCGGCGGCGATGCCCCAGCAGTTCGTGAACTGGAGGGTGCCCTGGCCGCCGGGGCCGGCGGGCAGCTCGGCCACCCGGTACGAGACGTCGGGGTAGTCGGCGCTCATCGCGCCGGCGATCCAGTTGCCCTCGATGGTCATCGCCGCGGCGCCCGTGCCGAAGGCCTCGCCGCCCCAGCCCGCGCCGAGGTCGCTCGAGTAGGCGGCGTTGCCGCTCGCGAGGAGCTCCTGCACGTAGGTGAGCGCCTCGACGTTCTCGTCGGAGTCGAGGGTCGCCTCGGTGCCCTCCGCGTTCGTCACGGTGCCGCCGGCCTGCGCCATGAAGGCGCCGACGCGGGCGTACTCGGGGCTGAACGCCAGACCGACGTGGTCGGCCGTGGTGAGCTCGGCGGCGACCTCGCGCAGGCCGTCCCAGTCGGTGGGCACGTCGGCGTCGGTGAGGCCGGCCTCGGCCCACATGTCGTCGTTGATGATCAGGCCGAGGGTCGAGAAGTCCTTCGGGGCGCAGTAGAACTGGTCGTCGACGGTGAAGCTGTCGACGAGGGCGGGGTAGAAGTCGTCGGCGTTGCTGAGCCGGTCGCCGTAGGCCAGCAGGCTGCCGTTGCCCGCGAAGCCCGCGAGGGCGTCGGTGGAGAGGTAGAACACGTCGGCCGGCTCGCCCGAGGCGAAGCCCTGGCTCAGCTGCTGGGGCAGGTCGGAGGCGACGCTCACCTCAGCACCGGTGCCCGACTCGGACGACCAGGCGGCCACCGCGTCGGTGACGGCGGTCGCCTCGGCGTCGCCGCTGGCGGCGATGAGCACGCTGAGGGCGTCGTCGCTCGAGGTCAGCTCGCCGGAGGCGCCGGCCCCGTCGGAGGTGTCGCTGAAGCCGGAGCCGCCGCAGGCGGTGAGCCCGAGCACGGAGATCGTGGTGAGTGCGGCGGCTGCTGCCAGCCGGGCGGTGCGTCGTTGCATGAGGGGCCTCTCGTCGCGTCGTTGCGAGGTGGTGCGGTCGGGGTGCTGTCTTGATCGTTCATATTTGATCGATCAAATCGGTGACGTCAGAGTAGGCAGCCGCCCTCGCGGCTGTCAAGCACGACCGCGCGGGGCGGACGACGCGCTGGGGTAGCGTGACGGCAGGCCGGTCAGCGGGGCGGGCCGGGAGCGGAGGTGGGCGTGCCCTCGGTGCCGACACCGCGACTCCCTACGGTCAGCGACGTGGCCGAGGCGGCCGGCGTCTCGCGGCAGACCGTGTCGAACGTGCTGAACGCCCCCGCCGTCGTGCGCCCCGACACCCGCGGCCGCGTCGAGAAGGCCATCGCTGACCTCGGCTACCGCCCCCACGCGTCGGCCCGTCGGCTGCGTACGCGGAAGAGCTCGACCATCGGCGTCCGCCTCGACCCGGTGCAGAACGGCATCTCGGGGGCCGTGCTCGACAGGTTCCTGCACGCGGTGACCGAGCAGGCCGACCGACGCGGCTACCGGATCCTGCTCTACACGGCCGCGAGCCCCGCCGACGAGATCGCCCAGTTCGGCCGGCTGCTCGACGGGGCGGACGTCGACGGGTTCGTGCTCACCTCGACCTCGTTCGACGACCCCCGCACCGAGTGGCTGATCGCGGCCGGCGCCGAGTTCGTCACCTTCGGCCGCCCCTGGGGGCTCGACGACGTCGACGACCCCCGACACCGCTGGGTCGACGTCGACGGACGCCACGGCATCGCGTCGGCGACCCGGTCGCTGCTCGACGACGGGGCGCGGCGCATCGCCTTCGTGGGCTGGCCCGCCGAGTCGGGGGCGGGCAACGACCGGAGGCGCGGCTGGCGCGAGGCGATGGCGGCGGGGTCGGGGCTCTCGCCGAAGGCCCTCGACGCGCTCGACCTGCACCTGGAGGACTCCGTGTCGGTCGCGGCCGCGGCGGTGCACGGGCTGCTCGAGGGCGGCGGCCTCGACGCCGTCGTGTGCGCCAGCGACACCCTCGCGCTCGGGGCGTCGACGGTCGTCGGCCCCGGCGTGCGCGTCGTCGGCTACGACGACACCCCGGTGGCGGCCGCCCTCGGCTTCTCGAGCGTGCAGCAGCCCCTCGAGGAGGTCGCGTCGGCCGCCCTGCAGCTGCTGCTCGACGGCGAGTCCGGTGGTGAGGCGGGCGGGGCTGCCGGCGGGGCTGCGGATCGTCACCGGCTGCTGCGGCCGCGGACGGTGTGGCGCTAGGGGACTGACGACGCGGGCGGGTGCCGGGGGCGTGCCCCGTGCCTCCCTCTGGCCCCGATCCGAGAGGGATCCGCGCCGGACGGCCGCAGATGTGCGGAACGCTGGTGCGCTGACCGCCGATCACTCTCGGATCACGAAGTTCCGCGGCGCGGGGGCGGAGATGCCGACCATCGGGCCGGACCGGGCGCTCTGGTACCTGACTTTCCCGGTGTTGCAGGGCCCGCGGTCGGCATGTGCCACAGGAGCGACCGCGGGAGGCGCGGGGCGGCGCCCCAGGGAGGTGGGGGGAGGGAGGGCGCTGCGGTGCCGCCCGCAGCCGCTAGCGCTTGCGGCGGGAGGCGGAGCCGCCGGGGCTGTTGCGCGCCGTGGAGCGCGCCTTGCGGGCGGCCTTGGCGGCGGCGCTCCGCGAGCCCTTGCCCTTGCCCGCGGGGGCGCCGGCCGAGCCGTCTCCCGCAGCGCCGTGCGGCGACGCCGGGGTGCGGACCGAGCCCGTGTCGGTCGTCAGGGGCTCGGCCAGCCCGAGGCCGACCGCACCGCCCTCGGCGGCCGCGCCGGCGCGGCCGGCCGGACCCGCGCCTCCGGTGCCCTGGGTCGCCCCGGCCGCGGTGCCGACGGGCCCCAGCGGCTTGCGCGGCAGGGGGCGGATGGGCTCTCCGCGACGGTCCTGCCCGGGCACCGGCCGCGAGCGACGGCCGTAGAGCACCTCGGACGAGTCGAGCAGCCACGGCACCAGCGAGATGGTGACGCCGTGCACGAGCATGAGCTTCTGGCGGATGCGCCGGCTCTTGTGGTTGTGCAGCGCCGCCTCCCACCAGTGGCCGACGATGTAGATCGGCGTGTAGACGGTCACGACCTCGCTGCCGTGCTCCTCGCGGTGTGCCTTGATGTACTTGATCAGCGGCATGCTGATGTCGCGGTACGGCGAGGGCACGATGCGCAGCGGCACCTCGATGTTCTGCTCCGCCCACTGCCGCTGCAGCCGCGCGGTCGAGTCGTCGTCGATGCCGACGTGGATCGCCTCGAGCGACTCGTGCCGCGCCGCGATGGCGTAGTCGAGGGCCTTGAGCACGGGCTTCTGCATCGTGCCGACCAGCACGATCGCGTGGTCGCCGTGCGAGCCGAACTGCGTCGTCGCGTCGGGCTCGATCTCGACCAGCACGTCGCGGTAGTAGCGGTTCACCCCGAGCATCAGCGTGAACAGGATCGGCATGATGACGAAGACCAGCCAGGCGCCGTGCGTGAACTTCGTCACCGTCACGACGATCAGCACCGACGCCGTGAGCAGCGCCCCGAAGGCGTTGATGCCGCGGGCCCGGTAGACGGCGCCGCGGTCGGCGCAGCCCTCGCGCAGCATGCGGGTCCAGTGCACGACCATGCCGGTCTGTCCGAGCGTGAACGACACGAAGACGCCGATGATGTAGAGCTGGATCAGGCCGGTGACGCTGGCCTGGTACACGAGCAGGATGGCGCAGGCCACCAGGGCCAGCACGATGACGCCGTTCGAGTAGATCAGGCGGTCGCCGCGCGTGTTGAGCGCCTTCGGCGCGTACTGGTCGCGGGCGAGGATCGAGCCGAGCAGCGGGAACCCGTTGAACGCCGTGTTGGCCGCGAGCAGCAGCACCGCCGCGGTGCACGCCTGGATCAGGTAGAACGGGATGCCGAACAGCGAGCCGCCGAACACGGCGCTCGCGATCTGCGCGATGAGGCTGCGCTGCGGCGTGCCCTCGCAGTCGACGAAGCCCTGCAGGTCGCAGGCGTCCTCGGCGTAGTGCACCTTCGCGATCAGCGCGACGGCGACGAGGCCGGCGAACAGCACGATGGCGATGCCGCCCATGAGCACGAGCGTCTTCTGGGCGTTCTGCACCTTGGGGCGACGGAAGGCCGGCACGCCGTTGGCGATCGCCTCGACGCCGGTCAGCGCCGAGCAGCCGCTCGAGAACGCCCGGAGCAGCAGGAGGATGAACGCGGCCTGCGTCAGCTGGTCGGCCTGCACCGTGTACTCGGCGCTCTCGGCCACCGGCGGGTCGCCGAGGGCCGTGCGCACCAGGGCGATCACGATCATCACGAACACGCTCGACACGAAGAGGTAGGTCGGCACCGCGAACGCCTTGCTCGACTCGCGGACTCCCCGCAGGTTCACCGCGGCCAGCACGATGACGAAGAAGATCGCCAGCTCGACCCGGATCGGCGCCAGCTCGGGCACCGCCGAGATGATGTTGTCGACGCCGGAGGCCACCGACACGGCGACCGTCATGACGTAGTCGACCAGGAGCGCGGAGGCCACGACGAGGCCGGCCTTCTCGCCGAGGTTGCGGTGGGCGACCTCGTAGTCGCCGCCTCCCGACGGGTAGGCCTTGATCAGCTGGCGGTACGACGCGACGACCACGAGCAGCAGCACGACGACCGCGACCGCGACCCACGGCGCGAGGGTCAGGAACCCCAGGCCGCCGATCAGCAGGATCATCAGCAGCTCCTGCGGCGCGTACGCCACCGAGCTCAACGGGTCGCTGGCGAAGATCGGCAGCGCGAGGTGCTTCGGCAGCAGCTGCCCCTCGAGCTTCTCGGAGGGGAGGGGTTCGCCGATCAGCCACCGCTTCGGCGACCGGACGTCGTCAGTCACGAGCGGCGACTCTACTCCGCGGCGAGGGACTGTCAACTCGGCGGCGGGGCCGTTCATTCCCGATCCGTCCCACGGGCTCCGAACCGTCTGGTACCGGCGCTCCGGGCTCAGGGGAGGCGCGCCTCCGGCAGGTCGGCGACAGGCGTCGAGGAGTCGCGGGTCGGCGCCCCGGGGGAGGGCTCGGCGGGCGTCGCGGCGGGCGGCGCGCCCGGGGTCTCGGCCGCCGGGCGGCGTCGGGCCAGCGCGGGGATGGTCACGGCGACCATCGGGCCGATCAGCAGCGCCTCGAGGGCCGTGCCGATCCCGACCTGGCCGCCGAGGAGCCAGCCGATCGCGAGCACCGTCACCTCGATCGCCGTGCGAGCGACGCCGATCCGCCAGCCCAGCCGCCGGTTGAGGCCGAGCATGAGGCCGTCGCGCGGCCCGGGCCCGTGGTCGGCGCTGATGTAGAGGCCGCTCGCCACGGCGAGCAGGGCGAGGCCGAGCGCGAAGGTGAGGCCCTGGGCCCACCACGCCGTCTGCTCGGGCAGCACCCGGAGCACGACGTCGGCGACCGGGCCGATCGTGATCGTGTTCGCGACCGTGCCGAACCGGACCCGCTGGCGCAGGGGGATCCACGCCAGCAGCACGAGCACGCTGGTCGCGACGACCACCACTCCGTACGAGAGGCCGGTCTGCGCGACGATGCCGGTCGACAGGACGTCCCACGGGGCGAGCCCGATGCCGGCCCTGACCATCAGCGCGAGGGCGACCCCGTAGAGCACGAGGCCGACGGCGAGGCGCGCGAGGCGCTCGAGGTGGTCGCCGCGGCGGAGGGCGGTCAGGGGGAGGCGGGGGTACGGCACGTCGACGATCCAATCGGTCAGGTGGACTGGTCGCAAGGTGCCAATCGCCCTAGTGTGGCCGCATGACCACGGTGACCACCAGCGGACCAGCCGTCTCGTCGCGGGCCCTCGGCTCCCTGCTCGACTCGTGGCGCGCCTCCTCGGCTCCCGGCTACGCCGCCCTGGCGGACCGCGTCCGGCTGCTGGTCGTGGACGGGCGGCTGCCCGTCGGCACGCGCCTGCCGAGCGAGCGCGACCTGTCGGCCCACCTCGGGGTCAGCCGCACCACCGTCGCCGCCGCGTACGCGTCGCTGCGCGAGACCGGGCACGTGCAGAGCGTGCGCGGCAGCGGCAGCACCGTCCGGCTGCCGGCCCGGACGAGCCTGCCGCGCGCCTCGTCGTCGGCCGGGCTGCTCGACCTCACCAAGGCCGCGCTGCCCGCCGTCGACGGCATCGCCGAGGCGGCCCAGCGCGCCGCCGCGAGCATCGGCGGCTACCTCGCCGACAGCGGCTACGACACCGTCGGCCGCCCGGTGCTGCGCGAGGCGATCGCCGAGCGCTACCGGGCCCGCGGCCTGCCGACCGACGCCGAGCAGATCGTCGTCACCCTCGGGGCGCAGCACGCCATCGCCCTGCTCGCGCGCGTGCTCGTCGGCCGGGGCGACCGGGCGGTCGTCGAGGCGCCGGGCTACCCGCACGCGTTCGAGGCGCTGCGCGGCGCGGGCGCGCGGCTCGCCCCCGTCAGCGTGACCGTGCGCGACGGGTGGGACGAGTCGGCCCTGCTGCAGACGCTCCGGCGCACCAGCCCGACGATCGCCTACCTCATGCCCGACTTCCACAACCCGACCGGGGCGACCATGCCGGCCGACCAGCGCGTGCGCGTGCTCGAGGCCGCGGCGGACGAGGGGACGGTCGTCGTCGCGGACGAGACGATGGCGGAGCTGCGGATCGGGGGGCCGCTCGGCGCGGGCCCGCTCGGCGGGGGCTCCCTCGGGGGCGGGCACCGCGCCTCCTCGCCGTTGCCGATGGCGGCCTACGGGCCCGCCGTGCTGATCGGCTCGGCGGGCAAGTCGCTCTGGGGCGGCCTGCGGATCGGCTGGATCCGCGCCGAACGCCCCCTCGTCGACCGCCTGGTGCGCGCGCGGTCGGCGGGCGACCTCGGCACCCCGGTGCTCGAGCAGCTGATCGTCGCCGACCTGCTCGGCGACATGGAGGGGATCCTGGAGGCGCGGGCCGGCCAGTTGAGACGGGGTCGCGACCGCGTCGTGGCCGGGCTGCGCTCCGCCTTCCCCGGGTGGCAGGTGCCGTCGCCGGCCGGCGGGCTCACGACCTGGGTCGCCCTCGGGGCGCCCGTCAGCTCGCAGCTCACCTTCGCGGCCCGGCAGCAGGGGCTGCTGCTCGCCGCGGGGCCGATGTTCGGCGTCGACGGCGCCTTCGAGAGGTTCCTCCGCGTGCCGTTCTCGTACCCCGACGACGAGACCGACCGGGCCCTCGCGGCGCTCGCGGCGGCGTGGGAGGGGATCGACGGCGTGCAGGTGCCCCGCGGGGCGGTGATGGCGGAGGTCGTGTAGCCGCGTTCCCAGAGAGACTGACGACAATGGAGGAGTGCACGACGTGCACGTCCTCCTCACCGGCCTTCACCAGCCACGTCTCCGGGAGCCCCGTGCACCTCCTCTCCGTCTTCAGCCTGCGCAACCGCGCCCTGATCGCCCTCGTCACCATCGTGGTCGCGGTCTTCGGCGGCATCGCCCTGACGAGCCTCAAGCAGGAGCTCGCGCCGAGCGTGCAGTTCCCGCAGATCGCCATCGTCAGCTCGTACCCCGGCGCGACCCCCGAGGTCGTCAACGACGACGTGTCGACGCCGATCGAGCAGGCCGTGCAGATCATCCCCGGGCTCGAGGGCACGACGGCCACGTCGAGCACCTCGCAGAGCACGGTGTCGGCCGAGTTCACCTACGGCACCGACCTGAACTCCGCCGAGCAGAAGATCCAGTCGGCGATCAACCGGCTCTCGCTGCCCGACTCGGTCGACACGCAGGTCGTCACGGGCAGCCTCGACGACCTCCCGGTGATCCAGATCGCGGTCACCGGCTACGACCAGGCCGACGCGCAGACCCTCGTCGACCGCCTCACCACCACGACCGTGCCCGACCTGCAGAAGCTCGACGGCGTGCGCGAGGCGTCGATCTACGGCGACGCGGGCCAGCGCGTCACGATCACGCCTGACCAGACGGCGCTCGCCGCGGCGGGCCTCACCGCGCAGGCCTTCCAGGACGCCCTCGACGCGAACGGCACGCTCATCCCCGGCGGCACGATCACCGAGAACGGCCAGACCCTCTCGATCCAGGCCGGTCAGCGCATCACGAGCACCGACCAGATCGCGGCCCTGCCGCTGCTCGGCGGGTCGGGCACCTCGCTCGTCACGATCGGCGACGTCGCCGACGTGCAGCTGACCAGCGCGCCCGTCACCTCGATCAGCCGCGTGAACGGGCAGGACGCCCTGACCGTGGCGGTCACGAAGACCCTCGACGCGAACACCGTCGACGTCTCCGAGATCGTCCGCGACGCCATCCCGGGCCTCGCCACCGACCTCGGCGACGGCGTCGAGCTGACCGTCGTCTTCGACCAGGCGCCCTTCATCCAGCAGTCGATCGACAGCCTCGCGACCGAGGGCCTGCTCGGCCTGGCGTTCGCGGTCGTCGTCATCCTCGTCTTCCTGCTCTCGGTGCGGTCGACGATCGTCACCGCGATCAGCATCCCGACCAGCGTGCTGATCACCTTCATCGGCCTGCAGGCGGCGGGCTACACGCTCAACATCCTCACGCTCGGGGCGCTGACGATCGCCATCGGCCGCGTCGTCGACGACTCGATCGTCGTGATCGAGAACATCAAGCGGCACCTGACGGCGGGCACGGACCGGCTGCAGGCCATCTCGGTGGGCGTCCGCGAGGTCGCCGGCGCCATCACGGCGTCGACCGTCACGACCGTCGTGGTGTTCCTGCCGCTGGCGTTCGTCGGCAACATCACGGGCGAGCTGTTCCGGCCGTTCGCGCTGACGGTGACGATCGCGCTCATCGCCTCGCTGTTCGTGGCGCTGACGATCGTGCCGGTGCTGGCGTACTGGTTCCTGCGGGCGCCGAAGGCGCACAAGCACGCTGGTGGGGCTGGTGCGGGTGCCGGTGCCGGTGCTGGTGACGGCGTCGGCGCGGAGGCGCGGGTCGGCTCGCGGGAGCCGCTCACCACGGCCGCCTCCGACCCCACGGACCCGACGCCGCTCGACCGTCTGCGCCGTGTCTACGTGCCAGTGCTGCGCGGGACGCTGCGTCGCCCCGTCGTCACCCTCGTCGCGGCGGCGCTCGTGCTCGCCGGGACGGGCGCCGTCATCCCGCTCATGAAGACGAACTTCCTGGGGTCGAGCGGGCAGAACACCTTCACGGTGACGCAGACCCTCGCCCCGGCGTCGAGCCTCGACACCCTCTCGACCGCGGCGACGCAGGTCGAGGACGTGCTCGAGGGCGTCGACGGCATCGACACCGTCCAGCTGACCATCGGCTCGAGCGGCACCTCGATCGCGAGCTTCTTCGGCGGCAGCGGCGACAGCACGGTCACGTACTCGATCACGACCGACGAGGACGCCGACCAGGAGGCCGTCCAGGCCGACGTCCGCTCGCAGCTCGACGGCGTCAGCGACGCGGGCACGATCGAGCTGGCGGCCTCGAGCGGCTTCGGCACGAACAACGACATCACCGTCGACGTCTCGGCGCCCGACCCCGACACCCTGCAGACCGCGACCGACGCCGTGCTGGCCGAGGTGCAGGACCTCCCCGGCACCGCCGAGGCGAGCTCGAACCTGCAGTCGGCCCAGCCGATCATCGGCGTCACCGTCGACCGCGACGCGGCGGCCCGGATCGGCCTCAGCGAGGTCGCCGTCGGCGGCATCGTCTCGCAGGCCGTGCAGGCGTTCCGCGTCGGCTCGGTCGAGATCGACGACAGCTCGGTCGACGTCTACACGCTCGACCCGACGCCGCCGGCGACGCTCGACGACCTCCGGGCGATCCAGCTGCCGAGCCCCACGGGCCCCGTCCGTCTCGACTCGGTCGCGACGGTCGACCAGAGCACCGGGCCGACCTCGGTGACGACGAAGGACGCCGTCCGCACCGCCACGGTCACCATCACGCCCTCGGGCGACGACCTGTCGAGCGCGGGCACCGAGGTCTCCGACGCGCTCGCCGACGTCTCGCTGCCCGCCGGCGCCGACGCGGTGGTCGGCGGGGCGACGGCCGACCAGGCCAACGCCTTCTCGCAGCTCGGCCTCGCGGTGCTGATCGCGATCCTGATCGTCTACATCGTCATGGTGGCGACCTTCCGCAGCCTGCTGCAGCCGCTCCTCCTGCTGGTGTCGATCCCGTTCGCGGCCACCGGCGCGATCCTGCTGCAGCTGGCCTCGGGGATCCCGCTCGGCGTCGCGTCGCTGATCGGCGTGCTGATGCTGGTGGGCATCGTGGTCACGAACGCGATCGTGCTGATCGACCTCGTCAACCAGTACCGCGAGAAGGGGCTCCGGGTGCGCGAGGCGCTGCTCGAGGGGGCGTCGCGACGTCTGCGGCCCATCCTCATGACGGCGACCGCGACGATCTTCGCCCTGACCCCGATGGCGCTCGGCATCACGGGCCACGGCGGGTTCATCTCGCAGCCGCTCGCGATCGTCGTCATCGGCGGGCTGGTGTCGTCGACGGTGCTGACGCTGGTCGTGCTGCCGGTCATGTACTACCTCTACGAGCGGGTCGGCGAGCGTCGGGCCGACCGGGCGGCGGAGGCCGCGGGGGGTGCCGGGGGTGCCGGGGGTGCCTCGGGCGCCGGGGGTGCCTCGGGCGCCGCAGGCGATCGCGAGGCTGCTGGGGTGTCGCCGGCGTAGCTCGTCGCTCGTCGCTCGTCGTGCCGAGGGCGCCGTGTCACCGCGAGGTGGGGCGGCGCCCTTCGTCATGCGGGGGCGAACGGGGGATGCACGCCGCGCCCTGAGTCGCGCTCGGAAGGCGGGAGGGATCAGCTCGGTGCGAGCGGCGGCGGGAGGCTGTGGCGGCCGTGCCTGTCGGGTCACTCTCGAATTTGGAAGGAGTCGCCGTGGTCGGGCTGCAGAACCCGACCGTGGGGGCTGTAGTAGTGGGATATCCGGGTACCAGGGGCCGTGGCGGGTGCGGATGGTCGGGTTGTGCGGCGGTGTCGGAGCGCGGAGCGCTGGGCAGGGCCGCGCGGCTGGCCGCGCTCGGAATGCGGGAGGGATCTGGTCGGGGCGGGCGGCGGCGCGCGGCTGTGGCGGCCGTGCAGGTCGGATCACTCTCAAATTTGGAAGGGGTCGCCGTGGTCGGGCTGCAGAACCCGACCGTGGGGGCTGTAGTAGTGGGAGATCCGGGTGCCAGGGGCCGCGGCGCGGGCGGATGGTCGGCATGTGCAGGGGTGGGGCGGGGGAGGCGGGGGTTCCGCGGGCGGGAGGCGTCGGGTACCGTAGGTGGGTCGGCTCAAGACACCGCGCCTGTGGCGCGAACCGATCGGGCGCTGAGTGCAGCGACGATCACGCATAGAGGGTTTGTCAGTCTTGTGGGCCGGATTCTCGACGGATGTCGTCGAGATGAATTCACGAACGTGAACGGTCCTGGCCAAAGGCTGCCCGGGTATCACCTCGCGTCACCGCGCAAGCCCGGAGAGAACCACCATGCCCCCCTACGACAAGACGCCTTCGCGCGCCCGCAACGACGACGGCCCCCGCGGCGGCGGCTCCAAGAGCCCCAAGCACCGCGGCCACCGCCCCGACGAGGCCGGAGCCCCCGCCCGCAAGGACCGCTGGAACAGCGACGCCCGCGCCGAGCGCCGTGGCGACGCCCCCCGCACCGGCGGCGGCCGCCCCAACTGGGAGCCCCACGAGAAGACCGGCAACAGCCGCTTCGCCCCCCGCGACCACGACGCCCGCAACGGCGAGCGTGGCCGTGACGGAGGCGCCCCCCGCTTCGGCCGGGACGGCGGCCGCGAGGCAGCCCGTGCCGGCCGCGACGGTCGCCCGACCCGCCCCTGGGAGCGCTCGGAGCGCCCGGCTCGCGACGACCGCGGCGGTCGTGACGACCGTGGCGGCCGCGACGACCGCGCCCCGCGCAGCTGGGACCGCGACGCCCGCCCCCAGCGCGACGACCGTGGCGGCCGTGACGACCGCGCCCCGCGCAGCGGGGACCGCGACGCCCGCCCCCAGCGCGACGACCGCGCCCCCCGCTCGTACGACCGCGACGAGCGCCCCGCCCGCCGTGACGACCGCGCGCCCAAGAGCTACACGCCCGCCGGGCGCCCGCCCCGTGACGACCGCCCGCAGCGCTCGTTCGACCGCGACGACCGCGCTCCGCGCAGCTTCGACCGCGACGACCGAGCACCCCGCAGCGACCGCGGCGACCGTAACGACCGCCCCCAGCGCAGCTTCGACCGCGACTCCCGCAGTGACCGCCCCCAGCGCTCCTTCGACCGCGACTCGCGCAGCGACCGCCCCCAGCGCTCCGACCGCGGCAGCGACCTGTACCCGAAGCGCGACGCGGGCCACTACTCGCCCGAGGACGACGTCAAGCTCGAGAAGCTGCAGGCCGCCGTGGTCACCGCGGCCGACGTCGAGGGCGTGAGCTTCGGCGACCTGGGCCTCGGCGACAACATCGAGCGCCAGCTGGCGTCGATGGGCGCCGCCGCTCCGTTCGCCATCCAGGCGGCGACGATCCCCGACGTGCTGGCAGGCAAGGACGTCCTCGGCCGTGGCCGCACGGGCTCCGGCAAGACGATCGCCTTCGGCGCTCCGCTGGTCGAGAAGCTGATGGAGAACAACGGCGCCAAGGGCCGCAAGCCCGGCCGCAAGCCGCGCGCGCTCATCCTCGCCCCGACGCGCGAGCTCGCGATGCAGATCGACCGCACCGTGCAGCCCATCGCCCGCTCGGTCGGCCTCTTCACGACGCAGGTCTACGGCGGCGTGCCGCAGGCCCGCCAGGTCGGCGCCATCAACCGCGGCGTCGACATCGTCATCGGCACCCCCGGCCGCATCGAGGACCTCATCGACCAGGGCCGCCTCGACCTCAGCGAGGTCACCATCACGGTGCTCGACGAGGCCGACCACATGTGCGACCTGGGCTTCCTCGAGCCGGTGCAGCGCATCATCCGCGAGACCGCCGACGTGAAGCCGAACGGCGACCGCGCCCAGAAGCTGCTCTTCAGCGCGACCCTCGACAAGGGCGTCGCGAAGCTCGTCGACGAGTTCCTCGTCGACCCGGCCGTGCACGAGGTCGCCGGTGAGGACCAGGCCAGCGCGACGATCGACCACCGCGTGCTGCTGATCGAGCAGCGCGACAAGACGGCCGTCATCGAGCAGCTCGCCTCCGGCCCGGGCAAGACCCTCGTCTTCGCCCGCACGCGCGCCTTCGCCGAGCAGCTCGCCGACCAGCTGGAGGACGCGGGCATCCGCGCCACGAGCCTCCACGGCGACCTCAACCAGGCCCGTCGCACCCGCAACCTGCAGATGCTCACCAGCGGCCGCGTCAACGTGCTCGTCGCGACCGACGTCGCCGCCCGCGGCATCCACGTCGACGACATCGAGCTGGTCGTCCAGGCCGACATGCCCGACGAGTACAAGACCTACATGCACCGCTCGGGCCGCACGGGCCGCGCCGGCAAGGAGGGCACGGTCGTGACGCTGATCACGCGCCAGCGCCGCCGCCGCATGGAGGAGCTGCTCGACCGCGCCGAGATCGACGCCGAGATGATCGAGGCCCGCTCCGGCGACGCCCTGCTCGACCGGCTCGCCGGCGCGTAACGACACCGCAGCACCACGGCACCCGACGGGCGCTCACCTCACGAGGTGGGCGCCCGTCGTCGCGTGCGGGGGCCCGAGGGAGGCGCGGGTCGGCCCGCCCGCACCGCCCGCGTCACGGGGGCAGGACCGCCCCTAGGCTCGCGAGGTGCCCCCGACCCGTGAACGCCCCGGCCTGGTGCCGGTGCTCGTCAACGACCGCCGGCGCTGGTACGTCGTCGACCCCGCGCTGACGCCCGACGCGGCCGCCGACGCCGTCGCCGAGCTACGCCGGTCGGCGGCCCCGACGAACGTCGGGAGCGGGCGGCGCGTGCTGCGGTGGGCGCCGCTGGTGCTGTTCGTCGTCACCACGGCGACCGGGGGCGCCGGCGTCGCGGCAGGCGTGGAGGCGCTGCCCCTCACGGAGGAGTTCGGCGCGATGAGCATCGCCGTCGTCGGCGTCCTCGCCGTCCTCGTCGGCGCGATCGCCCTGGCGTTCAGCGTCAGCGACCGTCTCGCGCCCGACCTCGTCGGCCCCGCTCCCTCGGCACAGGTCGTCCCGGTGCCGCGTCACGTGCTCTCGTGGCTGCGCGACGACACCCCGGCCGAGGCTGTCTGGCGCGTCACCGCGGCCGTGGGGCTCGTCGAGGAGCTCCGTGGCGCGAGGTGGGCAGTCGCTGACGCCGACGGACAGGAGCGCGAGGACGGCCGGGGCGACGAGGGCCCGGGCGGCGAGGCAGTCGCCCGCCGGGCCGTGGCCGTGCTGGTCGCCGCCGAGGCGACCGCGGTGGACGAACTCAGGGCCGTCGCGGCCGCGACCGGCTACGTTCCGTCTCGCCGGCACGCCGAGGTGGACCGGTGACGGCGTTCGTGAGCATCCCTGGTGACGACGAGGAGTCGTGCTGGTTCGTCGCAGCCCCGGGGGTGCCCACGGCCGCGGTGGAACGGGAGCTCCGACGTCGGGGCTGGGCCGCCGAGCCCACCCGGTGGTCGACGCGGTGGCTGTACGCCGCAGCGACGATCGCCGGGGCCGTCATCGGCGTCGCGGTGACCCGCGAGGTGGGTCACCTGCACGAGTGGGCGTCGCTCGCGGCCGGTGCCGTCCTCGGAGCCGCGGTCGGCGGGGGGCTCGTCGCCGTCGGCCACGACGTCGTCCCCGGGCCGCGTCGTGATCCGGCGGCCCTGCGCCGGACCGTCCGTGACGCCCTCGACGGTGACGGCGTCGTCACCGTCCCCGTCGAGTTCCGCACCTGGGCCGAGCAGCACGACCCGCCCGTGCCGCACGACGACCTCGCCGAGCTCGCCCGGCGGCTCTCCGACACGGAGGACGCCGCCGACGAGCTCGACCTGTGGCGGCTGGTCGTGCACGCCGACACCTCGCCCCGCGCCTTCGCTCTGGTCGACCCGATCTACCTCCAGCACCACGCGGCGGCCCGGGCACGCCTCGACGAGGTGGCCGACCGCCTGGGCTTCCCGGTGCCGGCGAGCTGCCTGCCGGAGTCGCTCCGCTGACGACGCAGGCGGTCCGCACAGGCCGACCCGCGCCTCCCCGGTGCTGAGGCGGGGCTAGCGGCGGTCGAGCAGCCCGCGCACGAACGACGCCTGGCCGAGGTGCTGCTGGCAGTCGCCGAGGATGCTCACGAGCCGCGCCCCGGCCGTGACCGGCGGGTCCCACTGCTCGTCGACGACGTCGTCCCAGGAGGCGGCGTCCAGGTCGTCGAGGTAGCCGCGGGTGCGCAGGGTGACCGCCTCGAGGTAGGCCACGAGCAGGTCGCCCTCGACCCGCACCGAGGCGACGTCGGCGGGCGACATGCCGTAGCCCATCTCGGCGGGGGAGAAGGGCAGGCCGAACGACTCGGCCCAGCCGTCGACCGACCACACCTCGTCGCTGCCCGCGAGGTCGGCGACCTGCGCGTCCTGACCGCGCGCGGTGTGCCAGACGAGCCAGGCGATCGTGTTGGCCTCGGGGTCGGCCCGCCAGGCGAGGTCGTCGACCGAGAGGCCGTCGACGGCCGAGCGGGCGATGGCGGGCAGGCGCGAGAAGGCGTCGATGAGCACGTCGGAGGGAGTCATCGCGCCACCCTACGACCGGCTGCGCGGGAGGGTCCGGCCGCGAGGAGCGCCGACCGGGGCGGAGCTAGTCGGACGAGGCCGGAGCCTGCGCCGACCCCTCGGCCGCACCGGCAGCGAGGGCCGCCAGGTCGGCGTCCGCCTGCGCCGCCGACCGGACGAGGGAGTCGCCGATCGCGCGCATCGCCGCGGCCAGGAAGTCGAGGTGGTGCGGATCGACCGCGTCGCGGAACGCCCCGCGGTAGAACTCGTCGATCTCGTCGATGGCCTTGCGGCCCGCCGGGGCCAGCTCGAGCACGACGCTGCGCCGGTCGGTGGGGTGCGGGGCGCGGTGCACGAAGCCGGCGGCGCCGAGCCGGTCGATCAGGCTCGTGGTGGCGCCCGTCGACAGCTCGAGCGCCTCGGCGGTGGCCTTGGGCGTCGAGGCGGCGTTCTCGCCGACGAAGCGGAGGCAGCGCAGGTCGCTCGTGCCGATGCCGTAGTAGGTGGCGACGAGGCGCTCCACGCGCTCGTTCTCCTTCTGCAGGGCACGGAACGCGTCGAGGACGCCCGACACGTCGAGCAGCCCGTCGTCGTGGAGGGGAGGCGCGGCGCCGGCGGGCGGCTGGGGGGAGACGTCGGTCATGGGGTGGGCTCCGGGGCCTCGGGGGCGGGTCGTGCGCGAGCGTGCGGGGCGACACGGTGCGGGGGGTCACGACGAGGGGCGAGGTCGACGCCCGCCGAGGGCGGGGAGCGAACTGCCTCGACGACGAGCATAGCTCGGATGACGAGTAGTTCACCCGTCGAGCCATGTCCCCTTGAGTGGGGGCATGCTTCGGCTTGCGTGCTACTCGGGTGACAAGTAACTTGATTGTCGTACCACTTGAGAGGCCAACCACTCGGATACCGAGCAAATTGTTCTCCGAGGCTCTCCCCCCAACTTCCCGTTCCACCCCAACCACCTGGAGCTCCCCATGTCGCGTCCCACCCCCCGCCTCGCCCGCCTCGCCGCCTGGATCGCCATCCCCGCCGCCCTCGTCGCCTCCGGCCTCGTCGTCTCGCAGGCCTCCTACTCGGCGTTCTCGTCGACCACGGCCAACCCGACCAGCAACTGGACCGCGGGCAGCGTCGCCCTCACCGACGACGACGGCGGCACCACGGCCGACGGCTCGACCGGCGCCGCGATGTTCCAGGCCACGAACCTCAAGCCCGGCTCGACCGGCTCCAAGTGCATCGCGGTCACCTCGACCGGCTCGCTCGCCTCGGCCGTCAAGCTCTACAGCAGCAGCTACTCGACCACCAAGGCCCTCGGCGACAACATCACGCTGAACATCACGCAGGGCACCGGCGGCGGCTTCGGCTCCTGCACCGGCTACACGCCCGCCCAGGGCGCCGCCGGCGCCGTCTACTCCGGCACGGTCGCCGGCCTCAGCACCGCCGCCACCAACTACGGCAACGGCGTCGGCACCTGGGCGACCGTCGGCGGCACGACCCCCGAGGTCCGCACCTACCAGGTGACCTACACGGTCAACTCCGCGGCGACCAACGCCCAGCAGGGCGGCACCGCCGCCATCGCCCTCACCTGGGAGGCGCAGAACAGCTAGTCGCCCGGCCGCCGGCCCCGACAGCCGGCGGCCCCGACCGCCGCCGGCCCCGACCGCTGACCGCTCCACCGACTCCCGTCGCCGCTCCTCCCCCCTGCGTCGCGACGGGCCCCACCTCGCCGCCCGCCCCGACCCCCCGCGGGGCGGGCGGCGAGGACCTCCTCCGGCCCCCTGAGCCGGCCGGAGGAACAGCAGCACCGCAGGACACCCGATCGCCCGCGACGCCGCACCGCACCACCGCACCACCCGGCCCCCCACCTCGCCGGTCGCACGCCCACCCCGAGCACCACCGCACCGCCCCGACGCACCACCGCACCACCGCCCCGCCCGACCCGGAGCGCAGCACGACAGCAGCACCGCACCGCAGCACGACAGCACTCACCACGCACGCACCACGAGACCACGAGGCACGCCATGACCACCTTCGACTTCCTCAGCCCGGCCACCGCCGCGGCGCAGGTCGCCGGGTCGCGGCGTGCCTCTCGGTCGTGGTCGCACTGGCTCCGGCTGCTGGTCGGGGTGCTCTCGCGCACCGTCCTCGCCACCGTGGTGGGCCTCCTCCTCTGGGCCGCCGTCCCCGCCGTGATCGGCTGGACCCCCACGACGGTCATGACCGGCTCGATGGAGCCGCGCATCCACCCCGGCGACATCGTGGTCGCGAAGCCCGTCGCCGAGTCGGCGATCCGCCAGGGCCAGGTGCTCCTCTTCCAGGACCCCGACCGGGCCGACCACCTCCGCCTGCACCGCTACCTCGACAACGGCGAGGGCACGACCATCGTCACCAAGGGCGACGCCAACCCGCAGGCCGACAGCACCCCGGTCGCCCGCGACGCGGTCGTCGGCGTCGGCTACCTGCGCGTGCCGTACCTCGGCACGCCCTTCGTCTGGGCCCAGGCCGGCCAGACCGGCCACCTGCTCGTCACGGGCAGCCTCCTGATGCTGCTCGTGCTCGGCGCCCGCGCCGACCGCTACCTGCTCAAGGGCCTGGAGGGCCCCGAGGAGTCGCCCCGCACCTCCCGCCGTCCGGTCGCCCTCGCCGGCGGTCGCGTGGCCGCCCGCCGCAGCGTCCGTCGTGCGGCCCGGCTCCGGGTCGCCGGCAGCACGCTCGCCGTGGTCGGCCTCGTCTCGGGCCTCGCCGTGACCCTGGTCGTCTCGGGCGGCGCCGGCGCCGCCTTCTCGGCCCAGGTCGCGAACCCGTCGAGCGCCTTCGGCGCCGCGTCGACCTTCGACTGCCTCACCGACGCGTACAACGACCAGACCTCCTTCGGCTTCTCGTACAACGAGACGTCGGGCACGACGACGGCCGACGGCAGCGCCTTCGCCCGCGTCGGCACCCTGAGCTCCGGCGCCTCGTTCGTCGGCGGCTCGTGCGCGGCGAACTCGAGCCCGTCGCTGCAGCTCGACGGCACCTCGGGCCAGGTCACCACGGCCGTCATGCTCGGCGGGCAGCCCTCGTTCACGGCCGAGACCTGGTTCCGCACGACCACGACCCGCGGCGGCGCCCTCGTCGGCTTCTCGTCGGCGCAGACCGGCACCACCACGACCACCGACCGCGCCCTCTACATGACGAACACCGGCACCCTCGCGCTCGGCGTCCGCCCCACGACCAGCACGGTGAAGACGACCGTCACCCCCCGCGCCTACAACGACGGCGCCTGGCACCACGTCGTCGCGACGCTCTCGAGCACCGCCGGCGTCGTCATCTACGTCGACGGCCAGGCCGTCGTCACCGACACCACCTCGAAGACCGCCCAGGCCTCCTCGGGCTACTGGCGAGTCGGCTACGTGCCGCTGACCGGCCTCGGGTCGGCGCCGACCAGCAGCTGGTTCGCGGGCCAGGTCGACGGCAGCACGATCTACAACAACTCGGCGCAGACGGCCTCGCAGGTCCAGGCGCGGTTCGCGGCCGGGCACTGACGCACCGCTCCTCCTCGGGGGCTCGACCCGCGCCTCCTCGGGGCTGGCCCCCGCTCTGGGAGACTGGCCGGATGCCCCTCCAGATCAACGACGTCTACGTCGACGGCCGCCTGCACGCGTCGCACGACACCCTCGACGAGACGTACGCGGCGCTCGCCGAGACCGGCGGCACCGCGTGGGTCGTGCTCAGCGAGCCCGACGCGGCCGAGCTGGCCTCGCTGCAGCGGCGCTTCGACCTGCACGAGCTCGCCGTCGAGGACGCCGGCTCGGGCCACCAGCGCGCCAAGCTCGAGCGGTACGGCACCACGCTCTTCGTCGTCGTGCGGCCCGCGGTCTACCTCGACGACGAGGAGACCGTGGCCTTCGGCGAGATCCACGGCTTCGTCGGGCCGGATTTCTTCATCGGCATCAACCACGTCTCGCACATCGACGCCCGGCACGTCGCCCGCAGCGTCTCGCGGCTGCGCACGAAGCCCGACCTGCTCGGGGCCGGCCCGCAGGCGATGCTCTGGGCCCTGCTCGACGCGGTCGTCGACGCCTACAAGCCGGTCATCGACGGCCTCGAGAACGACATCGACGAGATCGAGCAGCAGCTGTTCTCCGGGGCGCCCGGCGTCGCGCGGCGCATCTACGAGCTGTTCGGCGAGGTCAGCGACTTCCAGAAGGCGTCGCGGCCGCTGATCGCGATGCTCGACGGGCTGCTGCGCGGCGGCGAGAAGTACGGGCTCGGCACCGAGCTCGAGCGGCGGCTGCGCGACGTGCAGGACCACGTCATCCGCGTGGTCGACCGAGCCGACACCTTCCGCGCCGTGCTGCAGAACGCGCTCGCGCTGAACGCCACGCTCGTCGCCCAGGACCAGAACGAGGTCACCAAGCGCATCTCGGCCTGGGCCGCCATCCTCTTCGCACCGACCCTCGTCGGAGCGATCTACGGCATGAACTTCGACGTGATGCCCGAGCTGCACTGGACCCTCGGCTACCCGTTCGCGCTCGGGCTGATGGCCGCTATCGGCGGCGGGCTGTGGGGGGCGTTCCGCCTCAAGCGCTGGTTGTAGGAGGCGCGGGGCCGGGCGCGCGGGGGCGCCCGCGGGGGCTGGGCGCGCGGGGGCGCCCGCGGCAGCGAGGTGCCCCGTTCTGGGTGCTCGGCGCGCGTGAGGGCCCGGAACGGGTCACCTCGGTGGGTGGGGGAAGCGCGGGCTCGCCCGGGCGCGAGCCCGCAGGCACCGAGGTGCCCCGTCGTGGGCTCTCGGCGCGGGGGAGGGCCCGGGACGGGTCACCCCGGTGGGTGGGGAGGCGCGGGGCCGCGCGTCAGCGCTGGTAGAGGCGCTTCGCGCCGAGCACGTGGGCGTCGGCGGTCTCGGGGCGGAGCGCGGTGGCGACGGCCTCGTCGCGGTCGAGGTGACCGGGGAAGTTGATGCGCGTGAAACGGCCCTTCGGGTCGTCGGGCGAGACGGGCAGCACGATCGACGTGCGGCGGAGCGCCTCGGCGAGCACGAGGCGGTGCTCGTCGGTGAGGGCAGCCCCGCGACGGTCGCGCAGGAACGCCTCGACGCGCGCCTTCCCGCCGGCCGACAGGCGCAGGGTGACGACCGGCTCGCGTCGTCGCTGGGGAAGGGCGCCGATCTGGGCGGCGTCCACCGACGCGAGCTCGACCGTGCGTGACCCGGCGCGGAGCTCGCCCGTGCCGAGGGAGACCGCGGCCAGCGGCCAGCGGCGGGTGCGCGCGACCCAGGCGACCGCCACGGTGACGACGACCAGGGCGAGGGCCGTGCCAATCGTGACGACGACCGGCACGCCGTCGGCAGCGAAGGTGGCCGCGATGTTGACCAGGTGCAGGCTGATGAGGGAGAGGAAGAACGGCTGCGCGCCGACGCCCCAGACGCTGCGCCAGTCGCGCGTGCCGATCACGACCCAGCCCTGGGGCAGGGCGTCGGCGTCGGGGCCGAGCGTCTCCGAGTCCGGGCCGCCCCGGGCCGGGGCGGCGGCGGTGTCGCCGGGGTCGGCCACGTCAGTCGGCTCGGATGACGCGGCGGGCCGTGCGGACGTCGGGGCCGAGCCGGGTCAGGTGCTGCTCCAGGTCGGCGACCGCCGCCTCCAGCTGGTCGTCGGTGAGCGGGTCGAGCGCGTCGAGGACGAACAGGGCCGACGTGGTGTCGTCGCGGAGCGCGGTGCGCGGGCCCTGCCGCCAGTTCCAGCGGCGGCAGGTGACGCCCTCGTCGTCGCACCAGACGACCTCGCCGGCGTCGGGGTGCTCGGTCACGGGCTCGCCGCCCGCGCTCGTCTCGAACGCCTCGTCGCCGACGGCGCGGACGAGGCGGGGCGCCCCGACGTAGCGTGAGAGGTCCTCGCCGCCGAGCGGGATCGCGTGCGAGACCGAGACGGCGTTGTAGAGGTCGGTGAGGCGGTTGACCCGCGGCAGGCCGGACTCCGCGCGGCGGATGAGCGCCTCGGCGCTGTTGCGCGTCCGCTGCGGCTTCGCGCCGAACGCCCGGTACGCGTCGCGCCAGGCGGCGACGTGCGGCAGCTCGTCGACGGGCACCTCCGCCAGGGCCGCGGCGGCCGACCGCTCGGCGGCCTGCAGCAGCGCCTCGCTCTCGTCGTCGCTGGGGCCGGGCACGATGCCGTCGACGGCCACGAGCGCGGCGCGGTAGTCGGGCCGGAGCGCGAAGACGGCGGGGTCGACGGAGGCGGCGGCGAGCAGGCCGGGGAGGTCGCGGTCGGTCATGGGCCCAGCTTGCCACGGGGCGCACGAGGTTCCCTCGGGTCGGTACCCTGGCGACGTCGCAGGGTGCGACGCGAGCAGGGGGAACGACATGAGTGACGACGGACGGAACGGCCAGGGCGGGCAGGGCCAGGAACAGGGACAGGGACAGGGCGGCGAGCAGGGGCAGCAGCCCGGGGAGGCGCCTCGCTGGCCGTACGGATCGCCGCCCGCGGAGGGCCAGTCGCGGCTGAGCCCGCAGGCGCCGTCGGGGCAGCACCCGTCCGGGGAGCAGTCGCCGTCCGGGCAGCAGCCGCCGTACGGCCAGCCGTCCTCCGGCCAGCCTTCGTACGCGCAGCAGCCGAACGGCCAGCAGCAGCCGCAGTACGGGCAGCAGCCGTACGGCCAGCAGCAGTACGGCCAGCAGCCCTACGGCCAGCAGCCCGGCAGCGCGGTCGCTCCGCCCCAGCCGCTCTACGGCACCCCCGTCCCGCTGGCCGCCGACGGCACGGTTCCGCTCTGGGCGCCCCTGTACGGCGCGGGGCCGGTCGAGTCGATCAAGCGCTTCTTCCAGAAGTACGCGACGTTCTCGGGGCGGGCGAGCCGCAGCGAGTACTGGTGGGCCGTGCTGGTCAACACCGTCGTCTTCATCGTCCTCGGCATCGGCGGCGGCATCGCCGGAGCAGCGGGCGCCACGACCGCGGTCGACGGCACCTCGCAGCCGGGCCCCGGCTTCTACCCGTTCGGCATAGTCCTGGCACTGGTCGCGGTCGGCACGATCATCCCGTGGCTGTCGATCGGCGTCCGTCGCCTGCACGACGTCGACCTGAGCGGGTGGCTGATCCTGCTGAACCTCGTGCCGTACCTCGGCGGCTTCGTGATCTTCATCCTGTCGGTGCTCGGGCCGAAGCCGGGCGGGGCGCGCTTCGACGTGCCCGCTCCCCAGGGGGCCGCACCGCGCCTCCCGCAGGCCTGACCCGTCACCGAGGCCCCCGGGGGCGCTGACGGCAGCGCGCCCCGGGGGCCTCGCCGTGGCCCCGGGGCGTCGCCGGGGCCCGGGCGGTGCCCTAGAGCGCGACCGCCTCGATCAGCACGAGCTGCTCGGGGAAGAGGACGGGCGCCTGCACGCCGCCGAGCCGCAGGGCACGGCCGCTCAGCACGACGCCGTCGAGGGCCCAGGCGAGCGGCGACTGGCCGGGCCCGGCGAGCGGGGCCGTCGGGGCCGCGAGGGCCACGCGGTAGTCGCGGTCGTCGTCGAGGCCGGGCAGCGTGACCGGGCCGGGCGGGTAGCTCGCGCTCGTCGCGACCTGCGTGAACGTGTAGAGCGCGCGGCCGAGGTCGGCCGCGACGACGCCGCGGAGGTCCATGCCCGCGTCGGGCAGGTCGGCGTGCACGACGGCCCCGGTGTGCAGCAGGTCGCGGTGGGCCTTGTGCACGGTGATCCAGGCGGCCAGCTCGTCCAGGGTCGCGTCGGCGACGTCGGGCGAGCTGATGTCCCACTCGACGCCGAAGTGGCCGGGCAGGGCGACGCCGGCGCGGAACGACAGGTCGTGGCGACGGCCGGTCGAGTGCGACCGGGGGCCGCTGACGTGGGCGCCCATCAGCTCGACCGGCACGAGCAGGCCGGTGTGCTTCTGGTTCACGAGGCGCTCGACGGGGTCGATGCAGTCGCTCGTCCAGATGCGGTCGGTGTGGTCGAGGACGCCGAGGTCGACGCGGGCCCCGCCGGAGGCGCAGCTCTCGATCTCGAGGCCGGGGTGCCTCGTGCGCAGCTCGTCGAGCAGGCGGTAGAGGGCCACGACGTTCTCGTGGACCGCCGGCCGTGCGGGCGAGCCGGCCCCCGCCTCCAGCAGGTCGCGGTTGTGGTCCCACTTCAGGTAGGCGACGTCGTGGTCGCTCACCAGCGCGTCGAGCTGGCCGAGGACGTGGTCGAACGCGTCGGGGTTCGACAGGTCGAGCACCTGCTGCTGGCGCGCGACGGCGGGCAGGCGGCCCTCGCCGGGCCCGAGGACCCAATCGGGGTGCGCCCGCGCGAGCTCGCTGTCGGGGCTGACCATCTCGGGCTCGACCCAGATGCCGAACTGCATGCCGAGGCCGGTGACGTGCTCGATCAGCGGCGCCAGGCCGTCGGGCCACACCGTCTCGTCGACCCACCAGTCGCCGAGCGACGTCGTGTCGTCACGACGGCCGTGGAACCAGCCGTCGTCGAGCACGAAGCGCTCGATGCCGACGCGGGCCCCGGCGTCGGCCAGGGCGGTGAGCCGGGCGAGGTCGTGGTCGAAGTAGACGGCCTCCCACGTGTTGAGGGTCACCGGGCGCGGCGTCGACGGGTGGCCGGGGCGGGCACGGAGGAGGCGGTGGAAGCGCGACGAGAGCTGCGTCAGTCCGTCGCCCCACGAGCCGATCGACCACGGCGTCTCGTAGCTCTCGCCCGGCCCGAGGCGGACCTCGCCGGGAGCGAGCAGCTCGGCGAGACGGGTGTGCGTCGCGCCCGTGACGATGCGCTCGACGCTGACGCGGTGGTTGCCGCTCCAGGCGAGGTGGGCGGCGTGGACGAGCCCGCGCTCGAACGCGAAGCCGGGCGTGCCGGTCGCGACGAGCAGGGTCGCGTCGGCGCCGGGGCGTCCGCGGCGGCTCTCGCGGTCGTACCGGCCGACCGTCAGGGCGTGGCGCTGGGGCGTGCGCTCGCGGAGGTGGCGGCCCGTCGTGTCGAGCACCTCGCCCGCGGTGTGCGGCAGGGGGAAGCTGGCGGCGAGCTCGCCGAGCTCGTAGGTGGCGGCGGTGTCGAGGGCGGCGGCGGCCGAGGCGTCGAGGCCGCGGGCGTCGTCGCCGGTCGAGCCCGCCGCGGTGTTGGACAGGCGGAGGCGCTGGTGCAGCAGGCCGTGCACGTCGAGCCGCAGGGTGACGACGAGGCGCAGCTCGGCGGCGGGGTCGTCGGCGGTGACGGTGACGGTGGTGCCGGGGGAGCCGGCGATGCCGGGGGCGGCGGTGGTCGCGGTGGCGGTGCTGGAGTCGCTGGAGTCGCTGGAGTCGCCGGAGGCGCCGGAGGCGCCGGAGGCGCCGGAGTCGGCGGCGTCGGCGGTGCCGGTCTCGCGGACGTCGAGGTCGGTGACGGTGAAGGCGGGCGAGAAGGAGGCGCCGGCACGGCTGCCGAGGAGCCCGGGCGTGCCCTGCCAGCCGTCGGACTCGAGGGGCAGGAGCGTCAGGCGGGCGGGTTCGTCGATCGCGCCCGAGGTGCGCTGGGGGCGGGAGGCGAGCACGAGGCCGGCGAGGGCGGCGTCGCTCAGGTCACCGAGGTCGGGGCCCCAGTGGACGATGCTCGGCAGGCCCCCGCCCGAGGTGTCGAGCACGACGCTCGTGCCTCCCTGGCGGAGGTGGAGCTCGGGCGGGAGGGCATCGGTGCGGCGCTGCATGGGTTAGTTCTATGACGGAAGGAATAGGGGTGTCAAGTCGGCGTCGGGGCCCTCTCCGCGCCTCCTTTTCGTCCGCCACGGAAGATATGCTCGGCGGGCCGCGTCTCTGCGGCCTCCGTGGGTCCGCCCGCGGCCGCGACGATGCAGGAGAGTGCCCATGGCGACGACGGAGCCCGCACTGAGCGAGTCCGGTCGCGAGCTCGTGCGCGAGGTGCTCATCCACGGGCCGATCGCGCGGGCGGAGCTGGGGCGTCGGCTGGGGCTGTCGCCCGCGAGCCTGACCCGGCTGAGCAGGCCCTTCCTCGACAGCGGGCTGTTCGTCGAGGGCGCCGTCGAGCTCGCCGGGGCCGTCGGAAGGCCGGCGAGGCCGCTCGACGTGCAGGCCGACCTGCAGCACTTCGTCGGCGTCAAGCTGACCGGCGACCAGGCGTTCGGCGTGCTGACCGACCTGCGCGCGAAGGCGCTCGGCGAGCACGTCGCCGACCTGGCGGGTCGGTCGCCGGAGGAGGTGGTGGAGGCGCTGGTCGCGGTGGTGCAGGCGCTCACGGCGGGCGGCAGCGGCACCGGCAGCGGCAGCCGCGGCGTCGGCGTCGGCGTCGCGGGCGTCGAGGGCGTGGAGGGCCTCGCGGGAGTCGGGGTGAGCATCGGCGGCAAGGTGACCGGGCAGCGGACGGTGCGGCGGGCGACGTTCCTCGCGTGGCGGGAGGTCGACCTGGGCGGGATGCTCGCGGAGCGGCTCGGGGTGCCGGTCGTCGTCGAGAACGACGTCGTGGCGCTGACCGAGGCGGAGCGCTGGTTCGGCCTCGGTCGCGGCGTCGACGACTTCGCCGTGGTGACGGTCGGGGCCGGCGTCGGCTACGGCCTGGTGGTCCACGGGCGGCAGGTCGTCACGCCCGACACGGGGCTCGGCCTCGGCGGACACGTCCCCCTCGACCCGACCGGGCCGATCTGCGTCGACGGGCACCGCGGCTGCTCGACGGCGATGCTGTCGACGACGAGCATGTGCGCCTCGGCCGCGGTGGGCCTCGGTCACCGCGTTGCCTACGACGAGCTGCTGGCGCTCGCCGCCTCGGGCGACCCGGTCGCCGTGCAGGTCGTCGGCACGGCCGGCCGCTCGCTCGGCCGGATGATCGCTGCGGTCGCGAACCTCACGATGGTCGGCTCCGTGGTGCTGTCGGGCGAGGGCGTCGGCCTCGTCGACGTGCCCGTCGCCGCGACCGAGCTGCGCGCGGGCATCGCCGCCGACCGCGACCCCGACGCGTCGGAGGTGCGGGTGCTGACCGGCGCCGCGGACTTCGGGGCGTGGGCACGCGGGGCGGCGGCGGTGGCGGTGCAGGCGCGCATCGGGTCGCTGGGGTCGCTCGGGGCGTGAGGCGCGTGGGCTGAGTCGGCCACGGTCTGTGCGGTCAGTTGCCGAATCGGGGGGTGGAGCGGGCTGCTGAGCCCCTCAGATCGGCAACTGAGGTGCGCGGGCGCGGCGCTGGGGTGAGCCGAGCACGACGAGGTGCCTCGAGCTGGGGCTCTGCGGGGGCCGAGGGGCCAGATCGAGGCACCTGGATGACCAGGGGGAGGCGCGTCAGCGGTCGAAGAGGTCGCCCAGGCCGGGGATCTGGAAGCCCTCGCCGAGGCCGCCGACCTGCTCGCCGAGGCCGGTGAGGCCCTCCTCGCCGGCCTGCGCGAGCCCGTCGACGCCTTCCGTGAGGCCGCCGAGGCCCTCGCCGAGCCCGGCGATGCCCTCCAGCCCGAAGTTCTCCGCCAGGCCGCCGAAGTCGACGCCGTCCGCCAGCGCACCGGAGAGGAGCGGCGCGGCCACGCTGCTGACCGCGGCACCCGCCGCGACCGTCAGGGCGAGACCGCCCAGCGCGGCGACGCCGACCCCGGCCGCCGCACCCGCCGCGAACGTCCCGGCGCCCGAGCCCGTGCGGGAGCCCGAGCCCGAAGTGCCCGTGCCGGTGCCGGCCCCGGCGCCGCCGCCGAACACACGCTGCATCAGGCCGGGGTGCGCCGTCTCGCCCCGCGTCGCCGCGCGGGCGAGGTCGTCGGTGCCGCCGCTGCGGGGCTGCTCGTGGGCGGGCAGCTCCTCGCCGAGGCGAGCCTGCACGAGCTCGCGCTGCTCGGGGGTGAGCCGCGCGAACGCGTCGCGGTGCACCTGCTCGAGCTGCTCCGGCTCGGCCGTGCGCAGGAGGTAGTCGTACTTGCCGAGGGCGACGCGGTCGGCCTCGGAGGCCCGGACCTGCGAGGCGGAGGCCCCCGCCGACGGGGCGGACTGGCGGGGCTGCTGACCGGGGGCGCGCCCCGGGGCCTGGCCCGCGCCTCCTGCACCCTGCTGGCGCTCGTCACCCGTGAGCTTGTCGGCGGCGGTGCGGACGAGGTCGCGCCAGTCCGTGCCGGAACCGGGGCGCGAGTCGCCGCGCCCGCCGGCGGACGACGAAGAAGAGGAGGATGAGGACGACGAGTCGCCGAGCGCTTTCGCGGCGGCGCCCAGGAGGCGCTTGAAGTCGGGCATGGGCACATCGTGGCGGCCCCCGATGTGCAGACCCCCCGGAGAAGCTGCGGGAGTCATCCGAACCGGACGGTCCGCTCGTGCCGGAGCCTCCTCCGCCTTCGCCACCGCGCATCCTGCCGCGTTCGGTGGACGAGGACCGTCGGCGTCGTCGGTCGATCAGACCGGGGCGCAGACGGTACGGCGCGGCACGCCGCCCCGATGCACGATCACGCCTCGAACTGGGGGCACGACGGCCATGACGCGGCGTCGGGGCTTCGTTTAGCGTCCAGGTCACTGCGCGCGGCGACCCGCCGCCGCGGCCCTGCTCCCGAGGCGGCCGCGACCCCGACACGCGCAGAACGACCCCGAAGGCACTCCACCATGTCCTCCCACGTCTCCCTGCGCCGTCGGCGCGTCCGCACCACGCCGCTCGCCCTCGCGGCCGGCGTCATCGGCTCGATCGTGCTCAGCCTCACGATGACGGGCACGCTCTCGTCGTTCACGGCCAGCATCGCGAACGACAAGAACACCGTCGGCACGGCCTCGCTGGCCATGAAGGAGGCGCTGGTGTCGTCGTCCGTGCCCGGCACGACGAGCGGCACCACCTGCAGCAGCACCGACGGCGGCGCCGGCTCGTCGGCGGCGACCTGCTCGACCATCAACAAGTTCGGCGGCGACACCGCCATGACCCCCGGCGGCCCCGCCGCGACCACGCAGGTCAGCATCCAGGCCACGGGCACGGCCGCCGTCCGCACCTTCACGCTCTCGCCCGGCACCTGCACGCAGACCGCGACGGCCGGCTCCGCCACGACGGGGTCGGCCACCGACCTGTGCAGCAAGATCCGCGTCTCCGTCACGACCGCGGGAGGCGCCTCGGTCTTCTCCGGGACGGCGGCGGGCCTCGCCAGCGGCGGCCCGATCACCCTCACCGCGCCGAGCGGCCAGACGGCCGTGCCCTTCACCTTCGTCGTCTCGCTCGACTCGACGGCCGACAACAGCTACCAGTCGCTGACGGCCTCGATGCCGCTGACGTGGACCTTCACGGCCTGACGTCGGCGCCCCTCGCGCGTCGGCTCGGCGCGCTCCTGCTCGCCGTGGCGGTCGTCGGCGCGGTCGCCCTGGCCGTCGCGGCGGGGGCGTTCCACCACGGGGGAGGGCGCTGGTTCGTCGTGACCTCCTCGTCGATGGGGGAGGCGGCGCCGGTGGGGACGCTGGTGCTCACCGAGCCGGCCCGCGCCTCCGGCCCCTCCGCCGTCCTGCGCGTCGGCGACGTCGTGACCTTCCGCCCGCCGACCGTGCCGGGCGAGGTGTACACCCACCGGGTCGCGTCGATCGGCGCCGACGGCGTCCGCACCAGCGGCGACACCACCGGGGCCGTCGACCCGTGGCTGCTCGGCGACGACGACCTCGTCGGCCGGGCCGTCGCCCTGCTGCCCGGCGTCGGGTGGCTCGTGCGCGGGCTGCCCTGGCTCGCCCTCGGGGCGCTGGCGGTCTGGGCGGTCGGCACGCGCCTCCGCTCGGACTCGGCGCGCTCGGCCTTCCGCCTCGTCGCGGGCTGCGCCGTGGTGCTCGGCGTCGTGTCGGTGCTGCGCCCGTTCGTCGGGGCCGTGCTGCTCTCGACCACGGTCGACGCCGCGGGCCGGGGCGTCGCCCACGTCGTCTCGACCGGGCTCGTGCCCGTGCGGGTCGCGGCCGAGGGCGGCGGCCACGCCGACCTCGTCAGCGGGGCCGTCGGCCAGGTGCCGGTGCCCGCGGGCGCCTCCGCCGTCGACCTCACGACGTCGCTGCACCTGCCCGTCGTGGGCTGGGTCGTCGTCGCGCTGATCTGCGCCTCGCCGCTGATCGCGGTGCTCACGCTGGGCCTGCCCGCGGGGGAGCCCCGGGCCGAGCGCGGCCGCCGCCGGGCGGAGCCGGCGTGAGCGGGCGGCACCTCGCGCGCCGCGCGGCGGCGCCCCGGCTCCGTGCCCTCGCCGCCGTGCTGGCCGTGGCGCTCGTCGCGGGCCTCGGCCTCGTGACCGGCTCCACCGAGGGCACGAGCGCGGCCTTCACGGCGTCCGTCCGCAACACGGGGGACCGCCTGCAGACGGCCACCTATTTCCGGTGCCCCGACGCGTGGGCCCCGCAGCGCGACGGCGCCGTCTTCCAGTGGCCGCTCGACGAGAAGGCGATCGCCCAGCTCGTGCGCGACACCTTCTCGGACACGGCCGGGGCGCCGCTCTCCGGCCACACCGGCGACACGGGCGGCACCTGGCTGCGCCACAACTCGAGCGGGAGCACGGAGGTCGTGTTCACGGGTGCGGGCCGCGTGCGGAAGTCGGGCAGCACCTCGTTCGTCCTGTACCGCTCGGAGCCCGCCTCGAGCAGCCCGAACTACACGGTGAGCGCCGACGTGTTCGTGCGCAGCACCGTCGCCGCCGACACCGTGGGGCTGGTGGGCCGCCTCAACACGGGCTCCGCGACCAGCACGACCGGCACCTACTACACGGCCCGCTACGAGCAGGCCGACAAGCGCTGGGCGCTGTGGTCCGTCGTCGACGGCGGCCAGACCCTGCTCGGGACGTCGCCCGCGACGCTCGCCGACGGCAGCACGACGCGGTTCTCGCTCGACCTGGTGGGGTCGACGATCCGCGTGCTCGTCGGCGGCGCGCAGGTGATCGCCGTCACCGACACCAGCATCACCGAGACGGGCCGAGCCGGCCTCGCGGTGGGCACCCCCGGCGGCTCGGTCTACGCGACGAGCGACACCACCGGCCTGCAGCTCGACGCCTTCGTGGTGCAGCCGACGCAGCGAGCGACCGACGTCTCCGGGCACGGCGCGACCGGCGCCTACGTCGGCTCGCAGGGCACCCTCGCCCGCCCTCCCCTGCCGAGCTGCCCCCGCGACCCCGGGGCCGCCTACGACCCCGACGGCAGCACGAGCTACGTCACGTACCCGACGAAGCAGTCCGACCCGCAGACCTTCAGCATGGAGACCTGGTTCCGCACCACCAGGCCGCAGGGCGTCGTCATCGGGTTCGGCGACTCCGCCACGGGCACCTCGACGCAGGCCGACCGTCTGCTCTACGTGAGCGCCGAGGGGCGCCTGATCTACGGGCAGCGGCCGCGCAACGTGCAGACGATCCGCACCACGACGTCCGTCACGGACGGGGCCTGGCACCACGTCGCCGTGACGTACACGCCGAAGGGCGGCATGACGATGTACCTCGACGGGCGTCGCGTCGCCTACGACGCGACGGTGCAGTCGGCGATGAACTACGACGGGTACTGGCGCGTCGGGGCCGGCACGATCCCCTCGGGGTGGCCCGTGACCCCCGACTCGCCCTACTTCGTCGGAGGGCTGCGCTACGCGGCCGTCTACTCGGTGGTGCTGACCGAGGAGCAGGTGCGGCAGCACTGGGAGGCGGGGCGGTAGGAGGCGCGGGTCGGCCGGGGCGCGGGGCGGCCGGGGCGCGGAGCGGCCGGGGGACGCGGGGCGGCCGGGGGACGCGGGGCGGCCGGGCTCGAGTGGTCACGAACTGCTCCTCCCGGGCGCCGGGAGGAGCAGTTCGTGACCACTCGGAGGGCCCCGGGCCGGGCCGGGGCGGACGGGGGCGTGGACCGGTCGGTCGGGGCCTGCGAGACTGAGGCGATGTCACCCGTGCTCGCAGTCCTCCCCGGCTCCAGCCCCGGCGCCTTCGACACCGGCGTCACGCTCGCCGGCTTCGTCATCGGCGTCATCGTCGTCGCGATGGTGGTGCTCATCGTGGTCAAGGTCGTGTCGGCCCGGCGTCGGGGGATCAACCCGTTGACGTTCGACGCCGAGCTCGCGGCGAAGCTCCGCGACTCGTCGGTGCTGCAGCCCGAGAAGTCGGTCGAGGCGCGCCTCGCCGAGATCGACGACCTGCACGGCCGTGGGGTCATCACCGACGCCGAGCGGGAGTCGGCGCGGGCGTCCGTCCTGCGCGGGTGAGCGGGCTGGGGGCGGGGCGTGCTCCGGGGGCCGGGCCCGCGACTCCCTCAGGCCCCGAGCCGGTGGACGACGTCGTCGCGGGGGTGCCGGTGCGGACGTACGCGGCGGCGGTGCCCGCCGGGGACGGACCCGAGGAGGCGCGGTCGGCCCCCGTGCTCGTCTGGGCCCACGGCGGAGGGTTCTTCCGGGGCGGGCTCGACCAGCCGGAGGCGCACGAGGTCGCGTCCGCCCTGGCACGCCGCGGGGTCGGCGTGGTCACGGTCGACTACCGGCTGACGCCGTGGCCGCTCGTCGGGCGGGTCGGGCGGGTCGCGTCGGTGGGCCCGGTCGCGCGGGTCGGGCGAGCCGGGCGCGGGCGGACGCGGTTCCCGGGGCCGGTCGACGACGTGTCGGCGGTCTGGCGGAGCGTCGCGGAGGCCACGCCCGGCGGCGCGCTGATCGGCGGGGCGAGCGCGGGGGCGTGCCTCGCCGCGGCCGCCACCCTGCGGGCCATCGACGAGGGGGCGGCGCCGCGCGGGGTCGTGCTCGGCTACGGCTTCTTCCACCCCGTGCTGCCGGTCGACCGGGCACTGCAGCGGTCGGTGCGGGGGCACCGGAGGCTGTCGCACTCCCGCTGGGGGCTCGACCTGATGAACCGGAACTACGCCGGCACCGCCGCGGCGCTCGCCGAGCGGCACGCCTTCGCCGGCGGGCAGGACCTCGCCGGGTTCCCGCGCACGCTCATGGTCGACGCCGAGGCGGACTCGATGCGGGCCTCGGGCGACGCGTTCGCGCGCGAGCTCACGGCGTCGGGGGCTGACCTCGAGCGGCACGTGCTGCCGGGCACCCGGCACGCCTTCCTCGACCGGCCGCGGCTGGCGGAGTTCCGGGCGGCGGTGGAGCTCGTCGCAGGGTGGTGCCTGCGGGGGTGAGGGGCGCGGGCTTCGGCTCGTGGGCTGGTCCGGGGGTCGGGGTCGGGGCCGGGGGCCGGGCTCGGATTCGGGCTCGGCATCAGGCGTCGGGGCGGTCAGCTCAGGGTCGGTCGGCGACGGCGCGCACGGCGGCGGCCGACGACCGGGCGTTCGCTCCGAGCAGGCCGAGCACGAGGGCGACGACGGCGGCCGCGACCAGCACGACGATCATCGGCCAGGGGGCGTCGACGGCGAGGCCGACGACGACGAGCAGCACGCCGAGCACCGCGGCGGCGGCGGGAAGCGTCCACCCCGGCAGCCGGTTCGCCCGCGACGACCAGCTCGGCATCGTCGCCCACTCGTGCGCGGCGCGGCGCACGGCCGGGTCGGGGTGCGCCTCGCCCCGGCCCGCGAGGCGGACGACCTCGACGCGCGTGGCGGTCGGCAGGTCGGCCCAGGTGAGCGAGGCGGCGGGGGCGGTCACGGAGGCGAGCGTAGCGGGCGGCCGGCGCAGGAGCGGGCGGTGGGCACGGGCGCGGGTGCCGGCGCCGACGCCGACGCCGACGCCGGGCAGGGGTCGGCACCAGCGCGGGCACCGGAAGACGCGAGTGATCTCGCCCGTCGACCCGCGCCTCCCGCCTGTCTGCGTCGGTGGCGGGCCGATCGCTCTCAAATTCGAGAGAACGGCCGTGCCGCGTGAGGCAGGGGCGGGGCCGTCGGGGGAGGAGGTCGGGGGCGCGGGGGGCAGAACGCGAGTGATCCGGGTCGTCGGCCCGCGCCTCCCGCCTGTCGTCGTCGGTGTCGGGCCGATCGCTCTCGAATTTGAGAGGGGGGCACGCGGACGGGCGTCGATGAGCGGGGGAGGAGACGGAGCGGGGGAGGAGACGGACCGGCGAGGAGACGGACCGGGGGAGGCGCGGGGCGGGCCGGTGCGACTGCGTAGGGATGCCGTGAGGAGGCTCCCGCCCCGACACCCCCGCGCACTATGCTGCGGGAGGCCCGCGAGGGCGCGCCCGCCTCGGGACGCTCATGCCACGGGCCCGGCGCACGGGCCCGACCCGCACGCACCACGCACCCCGCACCACGCACCACGCACCACGCACCACGCACCACGCACCACGCACCACGCACCACCCCGCACGACCGACCACGAACGCACGACCGAGAGGCAGGTGACTCGCGACATGACCGGTGATCATGATCGTCAGGGACGCCCTCGCCTCGTCGGCGGAGCGTTCCGGATCTGACCGGCTCGGCCCGCCCCGCGGGTCGGCACCCGGCTCGGCCCGCCCCGGCGGCCGAGGCTCCTCGGCCGCCCCGGCCGCTCGCGCCCGCGCAGTCCGCGCCCGAGCAGTCCGCGCCCGCGCAGCCTGCGCGCCCCCGCGCGCCCGCACCGGCCCCCGTCGCTCGCTCCCCTGCCTCCTGCACCGACAGGAGACCCGCCCATGGCACTCATCGACAACGGCATCTACGTCGGCGGCACCCGCACGCGGACGCCCGCCGACCTCCGCGAGACCTACGCCGCCCTCGACGACACCGCGGGCGGCCTCGCCTGGATCGGCCTCTTCCGCCCCAGCCCCGCCGAGCTCGACTCGGTGGCGGCCGAGTTCGACCTGCACCCGCTCAGCGTCGAGGACGCCCGCAAGGGCCACCAGCGCCCCAAGCTCGAGCGCTACGGCGAGACGCTCTTCATCGTGCTGCGCTCCGCCTGGTACGACGACGAGCGCGAGGCGGTCGAGTTCGGCGAGGTGCACCTCTTCGCGGGGCCGCGCTTCGTGCTCACCGTGCGGCACGCCGAGCGCCCTGACCTCGGCCAGGTGCGCAAGCGCCTCGAGGCCGACCCGGAGTTCCTCGCGAAGGGGTCCGAGGCCGTGCTCAGCCGCGTGCTCGACGAGCTGGTCGACGGCTACGCCCCCGTCGTCGCGGGCCTGCAGGACGACATCGACGAGATCGAGGACGACCTCTTCGACGGCCAGGTCGACCCCGAGTCGTCGAAGCGCATCTACCAGCTGCTCTCGGAGGTGATCGGCTTCCAGCGCGCCATCGGGCCCCTGCCCGAGATGGTCGACTCGCTGCTGCGCGGCGCCGCCAAGTACGGCACCGACGACGAGGTGCAGGCGCAGCTGCGCAACGTGCTCGACCACACCATCCGCATCACCGAGCGCGCCGACACCTTCCGCGTGCTGCTCGAGAACGCCCTGACCCTGCACTCGACGCTCGTCACCCAGGAGCAGAACGACGCGATGCGCCGCATGACCAGCGCCAGCCTCGCCCAGGGCGAGGAGAGCCGCCGCCTCGCCCGCGCCTCGATGGAGCAGGGCGAGGAGGTCAAGAAGATCTCGTCGTGGGCGGCGATCCTCTTCGCGCCGACCCTCGTCGCGTCGATCTACGGCATGAACTTCGACGTGATCCCCGAGCTGCACTGGCGCTTCGGCTACCCGTTCGCGCTCGGGCTCATGCTGCTGCTCGGCGTCGCCCTCTGGCTCGTCTTCAAGAAGAAGCACTGGCTCTAGGAGTCGCGGGCCGGCCCCCGCAGGGAGCCGTGCCGCATCGAGATGCCTCGTCCTGGGGCGTCGGGGCCGGCGGAGGCCCAGGAGGCGTCACCTCGGCGACGGCGCGGGCGCTGGCGCGCCGGCGGGCGCGCCGGGCGCCGCGGGCGGCACGCCGTTGAGGCGGTAGTCGCCGACGGCGCGCTCGCGGAGGATCGCCGGGTTGTGCGACGCGATCGTCCGCGCGTTCCGCCAGTGGCGGTCGAGCGCGAGCTCCGTGTCGACCGCGGAGGCGCCTCCCACCTCGAAGAGGGAGGTCGCCGCCTCGAGCACCAGCGGCAGCACGACCTGCTGCGCCTCGAAGACCCGCACGAGCGCCTCTTCCCAGCGGGCGCCGTGGCCGTCGTCGGCGGCGCCCGCGCGGTCGGCGGCGTCGACGTGCCGGACCGCGGCGAGGGTGATCGCCTCGACCGACGACGCGATGCTCGACAGCCGCCCGACGACGCGCTGCACGAGCGGGTCCTCGCGGGGCGACGACGTGCCGCCGACGCCGAAGGTGCGCGTGCGGGGCCGCACGAACGCCACCGCGTCGCGGACGACCGCCCGCGCGGTGCCGCTCAGCGCCGCGAGCAGCACCAGCTGGTAGAGCGACTGCGCGTGCGCGAGCGGGCGGCGCTCGGCGTTCTCGCCCCACGGGATGACCTGGCGCGGGTCGACCACGACGTCGTCGAAGACCGTCGTGCCGCTGCCGGTGAGCCGCTGGCCGAAGCCGGCCCAGTCGTCGACGCGGGTGACCCCGGGAGCGTCGGCCCGCACGCTCAGCGCGACCCGCTCGCCGTCGCGGTCGCCCCCGACCCGCACCGCCCCGACCCAGATCCAGTCGGAGTAGATCGTGCCGGTGCTGTAGTACTTGCGACCGGTGAGCACGAGGTCGTCGCCGCGCTGCTCGAGCCGAGTCGTCACCTCGGTCGCCGCACCGCGCTCGGCCTGGGCGTTGCCGACGAGCACGTCGCCCGCCGCGAGCCGGTGGAGCCACTCGTCGCGCAGGGGGCCGTCGGGCTGCGCCCGCTGCGTCTCGACGAAGGCCACGTGCCCGCGGAGCAGCTGCGGCAGGTTCGAGTCGGCCTCCCCGAGCCGGACGAGGAGGCGGTACTCCTGTTCCAGCGACGCTCCCCACCCGCCGTGCGAGACCGGCACCCGCAGCGCACCGAAGCCGGCCCGTCGCAGCTCGTCGACCTCGGCCACGGGGAGGCGGCGCTCGCGCTCCCGGGCGACGGCGCCGGCCGCGATGCGCTCCAGCACCGGGGCGAACGCGGCCTCGACGCGGGCGTCGACCCGCGCCTCCTCGCGGGCGTCGACCCGCGCCTCCTCGGGGCTGCCCTGCTCGCCCGTCGTCCGGTCGGTGGTCTGCGTGTCGTGGCTCATGAGGTCCTCTCGGTCGAGCTCCATTCCTCGCAGACGGACGGCTGCTCGACCACCCCCGGCGTCACGCGGCGACACGTCCCGTCACGCACCGTCACTCTCCGTCACGCGTCGACACGGACGCTTCACCGACGGCCTCCCGGCTGGCACAGTCGCTCCCCACCAGCACCACCACGATCACCACGACGACACCCAGGGGAGACACCATGAGCGAGCAGCACGACCACCACGACGACCAGGCCGGCCGCACCGACGGGGCCGAGGGGCACGACCCGGCACCCGGCGCCGAGAGGGCCGACCGGCCCGCGGGCGGCCTCCGCGCCGGCCTCGACGAGGCGCGCCGGAAGCGGCGCCGAGCGCTCTTCACCGTGCTCGGCGTCGCCGGCGTCGCGGCGCTCGTCGGCGGGGGAGTGCTCGTCGGCACCGCCGTCGGGGGCGGCACCGACCCGGCCGACGCGGCGGACGGCGACGTCGAGCGGCTCAGCGTCCGCATCGCGGGCAGCGGCGAGAGCGAGCTGCAGGACGCGGTGGCGACGGTCGCGGCGGAGGACGGCCTCGACGTGGAGTGGGTCAACTTCGACGACTGGACGCTGCCCAACTCGGCGCTCGTCGCGGGCGAGGTCGACGCGAACGCGTTCCAGCACACGGCCTTCCTCAGCGCGTACAACACGGCGAACGACACCGACCTGACGCCCGTGTTCTCGACGTCGATCAGCCAGTGGGGCGTCTTCTCGGCGACGAAGTCGTCGCTCGACGAGCTCGAGCAGGGCGACCACGTGGCGATCCCCGACGACGCGGCGAACAGCGGACGGGCCCTCGGGATCCTCGAGGCGGCCGGCCTGATCGAGGTCGACGACGGGGCCGGGATCTTCCCGACCGTCGACGACGTCACGGAGAACGACCTCGGCCTGCAGTTCGTGCCCATCGGCGCGACGACCATCCCGACCCAGTTCGACGACCCGAGCATCGACGCGGTCGTCGTCGGCACGTCGTACTTCGACCCCTCGCAGGAGATCGACGCCGACGACGCGCTCTACCTCGACGACGCGCTGAGCGACGGCTCGCGACCCTACGTCAACGCGGTCGTCACCCGGGCCGACGACGTCGACGACCCCGCGTGGGACGTGCTCGAGGACGCCTACGCCGACCCGCGCGTCGCCGAGGCGCTCGAGCGCGACTCGTTCGGGGCCGTGGTGCTGGTCGACGTGTCGGCCGACGACCTCCGGGCGACGCTCGCCGAGCTCGAGGCGGCGGCCCGCGAGCAGGCGTCGTGAGCGCGGCGGGGGGCACCGCGGCGGCCGTGGCCGTCGGCGGGGCGGGCGCGGACCTCGGGGAGGCGGGCCTCGCCCTCGGGGGGCCGGGCGCGGCGACCGAGCCGACCCGCGACTCCTCGGTGACCGGGGCGGGCGACGCGATCGTGGAGTTCCGCGGGGTGTCGAAGTCGTACGAGGTGCAGGGCCGCCGGGTCGACGCGCTGCGCGACGTGAGCCTGTCGGTCGAGCGCGGCGACGTCTTCGGCATCGTCGGCTGGTCGGGGGCCGGCAAGTCGACGCTGCTGCGGACGGTCAACGCCCTGGAGCGGCCCACGGCGGGCTCGGTGCACGTCGACGGGCGCGAGATCTCGGCGCTGCGGGGGCGGCAGCTGCACCGGGCGCGGCAGCGCATCGGCATGGTCTTCCAGCAGTTCAACCTGCTCCAGTCGCGCACGGTCTACGGCAACGTGGCGTACCCGCTCCGGCTCGCCGGGCTCTCGCGCGACGCCACCGTCGACCGCGTCGAGGAGCTGCTCGACTTCGTCGGCCTCGGCCACAAGGCGCTCGACCACCCGTCGCAGCTCTCGGGCGGGCAGAAGCAGCGGGTCGGCATCGCCCGGGCGCTCGCGACGAAGCCCGACGTGCTGATCAGCGACGAGGCGACGAGCGCCCTCGACCCGCAGACGACCGGCGAGGTGCTCGACCTGCTGCGCCGCGCGAACGACGAGTACGGCGTGACCATCCTGCTCGTGACGCACGAGATGGACGTGATCCGCTCGATCGCCGACCGGGTCGCGGTGATGCAGGACGGCGAGGTCGTCGAGACCGGCTCGGTCTACGACGTCTTCGCGTCGCCGCGGCACCCGACGACGTCGCGGTTCGTCTCCTCGGTGCTGCACCACCGGGCGTCCGCGGCCACGCTGACGCGCATCCGCCAGGTGCACACGGGCCGGCTCGTGCACCTGCACGTCGTGGACCGCGACTCGAACGACCCCTTCCTGTCGCGGGTCGCCCGCGAGCACGGCGTCGACGTCAACGTGGTCTACGGCGGGGTGAGCGAGCTGCAGTCGCGGCTGTTCGGCGACCTGACCGTCGAGCTGCTCGGCGACGACGACCGGGTGGAGGCCGCGCTCCGCGACCTGCGCCGCACGACGACGGTGGAGGAGGTGGGGGCCCGTGCGTGACGTCGACCCCGCGGTGCTCTGGCCGAAGATCGGTGCGGCGCTGCTGCAGACGCTCCAGATGGTGACGGTGTCGTTCGTGCTCGCGACGCTCTTCGGGCTGCTGCTCGGCCTCGTGCTCTACTCGACGCGGCGCGGAGCGCTGCTCGAGAACGCGGCGGTGTCGACGGCGCTGAACGCGGTGATCAACGTGGTGCGGCCCATCCCGTTCATCATCCTGATCGTGGCGATCTCGCCGCTGACGAGGGCGGTGATCGGCACCAGCATCGGCACCGGCGCCGCGATCTTCGCGCTGACGATCGTGGCGACGTTCTCGATCGCGCGGATCGCCGAGACCAACCTCGTCGCCGTCGACCGCGGCGCCGTCGAGGCCGGTGCGGCGATGGGCGCGTCGCCGCTGCGGGTGCTCGGCACGATCGTGGTGCCGGAGGCGCTCGGCCCGTTGACCCTCGGGCTCACCTACATCTTCGTCGCCCTGGTCGACGCGACGGCGGTCGCCGGCCTCGTGGGCGGCGGCGGGCTGGGCAACCTCGCCATCACGTACGGCTACCAGCGCTTCGACACCGTGGTGATGGTCACGGTCATCGTGCTGATCATCGTGCTGGTGCAGGCGGCGCAGCTGCTCGGGAACCGGGTGGCGCGGAGGGTGCTGCACGCGTGACGGGTGCGGGCCGCGCCGCGGGCACGCCGTGCGCGCGTGCACGTCCTCCTGGTGAGTTGCCATTTTGGGGGGCTCATGAGCTCTTGGAGGCCCCCAAAGTGGCAAGTCAGCGGACGCGGTGATCGAGGTGACTCGTCCTGAGGTCTCGACGGCGTCGGGAGGCCAGGACGAGTCACCTCGATGACGGAGGGCGCCGCGACTAGGGCAGCAGGCCCGAGCGGTAGGCCCAGATCACGGTCTGCAGCCGGTCGCGGGCGTCGAGCTTCGTCATCACGCGGGTGAGGTGCGACTTGACGGTGCTCGTCTCGATCACCAGGCGCTCGCCGATCTCGTCGTTGGAGAGCCCCTCGCCGAGCAGCCGCACGATGCTCTGCTCGCGGGGCGTCAGCACGTCGACGGGCGGGCCCGCGAGGGTGGCGGCCCGGCGCCGCGTGAACTCCTCGATCACGCGACGGGTGGTCGCACCGTCGATCGCGGCCCGGCCGGAGGCGAGGGCGCGCACGGCGGCGACGAACTCCTCGGGCTCGGCGTCCTTGAGCACGAAGCCGCGGGCCCCCGCCTCGAGCGCTCCGAAGACGTACTCGTCGAGGTCGAAGGTCGTCGCCACGAGCACGGCGGGCCCGCCGCCGGCACCGGCGCTCGTCGCGTCGGCCCCACCTCCGCCGACGGCGCCCGTCGCGCCGGCACCGGCGACCGCCACACCTGAGCCCGCCGCACCCGCCGCACCCGCAGCACCGGCGGTGATCGCCCGCGTCGCCTCGATCCCGTCGCCGCCCGGCATGCGCACGTCCATCACGACGACGTCGGCCCGCGTGTGCTGCAGGAGCGTCACCGCCTCGCGGCCGCCCGCGGCCTCGCCCACGACCTCGATGCCCCCGGCGGTCTCGAGCACCACCCGGAACCCCGCCCGCACGATGGACTGGTCGTCGACCAGCACGACGCGGATCACGCGCCGCCCCCGTCGCCGGCCGTCGTGCCGCCGATCGCGGTGCCCGACGCGCCGACCCCCGCAGGCCCGGCAGGCGCCCCGGGCGCCCCAGCCGCCCCGGGCGCGGCAGCCGCCACATCGGCCTCGACCGGCAGCTCCAGCCGCACCCGCCACGAGCCCGCCGCCGTCGGCCCCGCCTCGAGGCGTCCGCCGACGAGCGCCGCGCGCTCGCGCATCCCGACCAGCCCGTAGCCCGGGGCGGTGCGGCCGGTCGTCGCGGGCATCGCGTTCTCGACCACCACGACGAGGCGGCGCGGCTCGGCCAGGAGGTCGACGGCCACGGGTGCTCCGGGAGCGTGCCTGCGGGCGTTGACCAGCGCCTCCTGCACCGTCCGGTAGGCGGTGACGTCGGCCAGCGGGGGCAGCGTCGGCAGCGACCCGTCGGCCCGCACCTCGACCACGGTGCCGGAGCCGCGGGCCGAGTCGACGAGGGAGCCCACGTCGCCGAGCCCCGGCACCGGCACGCTGCCGTCGGCGTCGTCGCCGGTCTCGCGGAGGATGCCCACGATCGAGCGCAGCGCGTCGAGCGTCTCGCGGCCCTGGGAGCGGACGCTGCGCAGCGACTCCTTCGCGCGCTCGGGGTCGCCGTCGACGAGCCGCTCGGCGGCGCCCGCCTGCACGACGAGCCCGGTGAGGTGGTGGGCCGCGACGTCGTGCAGCTCGCGGGCCATGCGGGTGCGCTCCGCGGCGACCGCGGCCCGGGTCAGGGTCGCCTGGTGCTCGACCGTCTCGGCGGCGCGGGCGCGGACGTCGTGCTCGTGCCGGCGGCGCAGGGCGACCCACGAGCCGACGGCGGCGCTGACCCCGACGATCAGCACGGCGCTCGTGATGAGGGCCAGCGCCTCGGCGGCCGGGTCGAGGAGGTCGAGCGAGGGCAGGGCGACCGCTCCGAGCGCCCGCTTCGCGACGCCGGTCGCGCCGACGACCGCCCCGACCGCCGCGACGGCGACCGCGGCGACCCCGGCGCCGACGACGACCCGCGTGGGCCGCAGCGAGCCGACCGTGTAGGCGAGTACGACCGGCGCCGCCGTCCACAGCGCGATGCCGGAGGGCAGGACGGCGAGCAGCGCGGCCTGCAGCACCATGACGGTGATCAGGGCCGGCACCGGCCGCACGCGGCGGAGCGCCAGGGGCACGTGCTGGGCGAGGGCGAGCCCCACGACCAGCCCGACCTGGGCGGGCGGCACGACGCCGCCCCGGTCGGCGCCGAGCAGCTCGCCCGCCGCCTGCAGCCCGGCGAGGAAGGCGAGGGCGACCAGGGCCCAGGCGGCCGCGAGCACGACGTCGCGGCCCAGGTCGCTCCGCACGCCCACCCGGGCCAGGGCCCGGCGGAGCGCCGAGGGGCGGGGGGAGGCGGTGGCGGTGGTCACGGTAGGAGCTTGCCAGGTGCCGCCGGTCGCCGGGGCGGCCGGGGCCGCCGTGTGCGGGCGGTCGAGGGGCGCGTCGCCCTGTGAGGGGGTCATCAGTAGCTCACGCTCGGCGAGATGAGCCGGTACGCCAGCGCGAACCAGGCCAGGGCGACCAGGGCCAGCACGACCAGCACGCGACCCGTCACCACGAGGGCGCCGCAACGGTCGCGGACGGCCTGCCAGGTCGCCAGCACCGCCGGCACGACGGCGAGCACGCCGACCACCTGCAGCACCTGGAGCACGCGCAGCGACACCGCGGGCACGTCGACGAACGACAGCGCCTGCACGGCGACCAGGGCCCAGCCGACGAGGGCGACGACGGTCGCGAGCTGGCCGAGGCGCGAGAGCAGCAGGGTGCGACGACCCCGACGGGCTGCGGCGTCGGCAGGAGCCGTGGCCGGCAGCTCCCCGCGGCGGCGGCGCCCGGCGCCGGCGACGGCGACCGCCGGCCAGGCGACCAGCGAGACGAGCAGCACGACGACCGACAGGGCCACCGTCGGCAGCACCAGCGAGGCGGTGCCCCAGACGGGTGCTCGCAGCAGGGTGAAGGAGGCGCCCCACGAGATCGCCGACACGGTCGCGTCGTCGTCGTCGCCGTCGGTGCGCGTCGCGAGCACGGCGTCGCCGCCGACCTCGCGCCAGGCGTTCGCGCCCACCTGCTCGTACACGCCGGTGGTCGTCCCGAGCGGCTTCGGGGTGACCGCGACGGTGCCGTCGCTGCGCGGCACGACCGTGGTCTGGCCGCTGAGCGCGAGCAGGGCGCCGGGGTTGCTGAAGGGCGATCGGGAGGAGATGTACGTGCCTGCGAGGGCGGCCGCGGCGCTCGCGTCGCCGGACGACGCGGAGCCGGGGGAGGTGGCCGCGACCGTCTCGGCGTCGGGGCCGGCCTCGGCGGCCGCGCCCGTGCCTCCTGCACTGGCTCCCTCGTCGTCGCGCAGGTAGCGGTCGGCGAAGCCCTCGAGCAGGGTGGTGCGCAGCTCGCTCGAGTCCATCGGGTCGCGTCCGTTGCCGTTCAGGGTGACGAAGATGCCGGCGTCCTGCTCGGGGAACATCCGCATCGCGGTGTGGAAGACCTGCGTGTCGCCGTCGTGGCCGAAGGCGGGCAGGCCGGGCGTGCTGTCGTCGAAGAAGGCGAGGTCCATGCGCTGGCCCTCGGCGAGGGTGCCGAGGTCGTCGGCGTCGAGCGCGGGGCGGTGCATCTCAGCGAGCGTGTCGGCCGTGAGCGGCGACTGGTCGGCGGGCAGGTCGCCGAGGTGGGCGAGCATGAACCGGGCCATGTCGGTGGCGCTCGACGTCATCGCCCCCGCCGGTGCGGCGTTCACGACCTCGGTCGGCCACGACGGCTGCGAGTCGTCGGGGTAGCCCTTCGCGAGGCGGGCGTCGAGGTCGGCGGGCAGCGGCTGCTCGAACGACGACGACGTCATGCCGACGGGCCCGAACACCTCCTCCTGCACGAGCTCGGCGAACGGCTCGCCGCGGACGCGCTCGGCGACGTAGCCCGCGAGCGAGGCGCCGTAGTTCGAGTACGCGGGCGTCGTGCCCGGGGCGAAGACCTGCTCGGGCGGGGCGGCCGACACGGCGTCGCGCAGCGACACCTCGCTGCCGGGCGTGCCGATCAGGCCGGCGATGACCTCCTCGAAGCCCGAGGTGTGGGTCAGCAGGTGGCGCAGCGTCACGGCGCCCTTCGGGGTGTCGAGGTCGAAGTCGAGGTACTGCTGCACGTCGGCGTCGAGGTCGAGCCGGCCGTCCTCGACGAGCCGCATCACGGCCGTCGCGGAGACGACCTTCGAGACGGAGCCGACGCGGAAGAGCGTGTCGTCGGGGTCGACGGGCCGGGCCGGGTCGCCCTCGGTGCCCGTGTCGGCCAGCCCGTAGCCGCGGGCGGTCAGCAGCTGGCCGTCGGCCACGACGCTGACTGAGGCGCCGGGGATGCCCGTCGTCTGCAGCGCGGAGCCCAGGGCCCCGTCGAGCCAGGAGTCGACGTCGGAGGCGGTGAGGGCGTGCCCGCCGGGCTGGTGCTGCGGCGGGGCGGGGGGAGCGGGCTCGGCGGAGGCCGTGCCCGCGCAGGCCGCGAGCGGCAGGGCGAGGGCGACGACGGCCGCGGCGGCGGCGAGGCGGGGCAGGAGTCGGCGGTCGCGGCGGCCCCTCGGGGCCCCGCTCTCGGCGTGTGTCGATGTCATGACTCCACGCTCGCGCCCGGAGCGCGCCGCCACAGGGTGCGCAGGTCGTGACCTCGCCTACGACCTCCGACGCAGGCCCGGTGCCGACCCGGCGCACCGTCGGTGCACCCCGGGCACGCGGAAGACCCCCTCCTGCTCACGAGCAGAAGGGGGTCCCACCGGGATGCCGGCCCTACGTCGAGGGATGCAGCACCGGCGCGGTCGTCACCGAGCAGCGGGAGAGTGCTACTTGGTGGCGACGGTGATCTTCGCGACGCCGACGAGCATCTCGTCCTGGACGGCGTCGGTCTTGAAGGTCTGGTTCAGCAGCGCGGCGGCGTCGGGGCTGATGTGCACCGTGGTGCCCTCGAGGATCGCGTTGTCGCCCTCGGTCTGGAGGGGCTTCAGCGAGCCGCCGTAGAGGTTGAAGAGGTAGGCGTCCTCGGC
>NZ_JACYVL010000011.1:0-73793 GCF_014842245.1 Frigoribacterium sp. CFBP 13707 | reverse complement strand
GGGGGGCGCCGCCGGCGGCCGTGCCGCCCGCGGTCGCGGTGTTGTTCGGCACGGCGATGTTGTCGGGGCCGAGCACGCCCGTCGCGCCGGTGCCGCCGGCCCCGGCGGCTCCCGCTCCGTACTGCTCCGTGGTGCTCGACTCGCTGAGCGCGATCGGGCCCGTGGTGGGCTGCGAGAACGACTCGGTGACGCGGGTGCCGGCGTCCTGGTCGAGGTCGGCGGCGACCACGACCGACGAGTTGCCGACGCCCACCACCTTGTCGAGCATCGCCTGCACCGACGACTGGACCTTGGTCTCGTAGTCGCCCGCCTGGTCGCCCGCGCCTCCCACGGCCCCGGTGCCGATCTGAGACAGCACGGCCCCGGAGGCGTCGGTGACGGCGACGTCGGTGGTCTTCATGCCCTCGACGGAGGCGCTGGTCAGGTTCACGATCGCCTGCACCTGCTGGTCGGTGAGCGTCGCGCCGCCCTGCGTCTCGACGAAGACGGAGGCCGTCGGGTCCTTCTGCTCGGAGACGAAGACGCTCTCCTCCGGCACGGCGAGCTGCACGCTCGCGGTCTTCACGCCCTTCATCGCCATGATCGTCTTGGCGAGCTCGCCCTCGATGGCGCGCTTGTAGGTGACGTCCTGCTGGAACTCCGACGAGGTGACGCCCATGGTGTCGAGCAGCGAGTAGCCGCCCTCGCCGTTCGTCGACGGCAGCCCCGCCGCGGCCGCGGTGAGGCGCTCCTGGTAGACGCTCTCCTCGGGCACGAGGATCGTCTGGCCGCCGGCCGTCAGCTGGTACGGCACGCCGTCGGCCTTGAGCTGCTCGACGATGGCGCTCGCGTCGACGGGGTCGATGCCGCTGAACAGCGGGGTGTAGGTCGGCTTCGTCAGCCAGCTCGTCAGCGCGAACGCGCCGAGCGCGAGGGCCGCGACGAGGATGACGACGATGGTCTTCTGGGCGACCGAGAAGCCGGCCAGGGTGGCGCGCAGCTTGTCGAGCGTGCCCTTCAGTGCGGTGGGCATCAGGCCTGCATCCTCATGATCTCGGTGAAGGCGTCGACGGCCTTGTTGCGGACGGCGCTGACCAGCTCGAGGGTGACCTGGGCGCGCGTGGCGGCGATGGTGGCGTCGTGGATGTCGGTGAGGTCGCCCGTGACGGCCTTCACGGCGAGGGTCTTGGCCTCGCCCTGCAGCTGCTGGAGGCCCTCGACGGCGCCGACCATGCTCGCGCCGAAGGTCGCGCCGGAGGCGGTGGGCGCCCCGGCCACGCCGGTCACGTCGGCGACGCCGCCGGCCCCGCCCGCGCCTCCCGCCTGCATCAGCGACGACACGTCGGCGTAGCCGGTCGGCTGAACGGCTCCGAGAGCCGGGATCCCTGCGACAGGCATCAGCCACGTCCGATCTGTAGTGCGGCCTCGTAGGCCGTCTTGGCACGGTCGACGACAGCGGCGTTGGCCTGGTAGCCGCGCTGCGCCATGATCAGGTCGCCCATCTGGGCGCCGAGGTCGATGTCGGGCATCCGGACGTAGCCCTCGGCGTCGGCCAGGGGGTGGTCGGGGAGGTACGTGACGCGGCCGGCCTCGCTGCCGTAGCGGTCGGCACGGACGAAGACGCCGGAGGTGCCGGCGCCCTCCTGCACCTCGACGTAGCGGGCCTGGAAGGCGGTGTCGTCCATCGACTTGACGGTGTTGACGTTGGCGATGTTGTCGGAGACGGCGTCGAGCCACTTGCGGTGGACGGTGAGGCCGGTGCTCGCGATGCCGATCGCGTCGAAGGCGGGCATCAGTTGGTCCGGAACGCGGCGCGGACGGCCGTCAGCTCGGAGTTCATCGCCTGCGTGGCGAACTGGTACCGGAGCACCGTGTCGACGTTCGAGAGCGTCTCGGTGTCGAGGTTGACGTTGTTGCCGTCGAGCCGCGTCGGCTCAAGCGACCGGCTCGTGGTCGCGCCGACGGCCCCGCTGCCCTGCGAGACGGAACGGCCGAGGGCCTCCTCGAACGCCACCCGCTTGGCCTGGTAGCCGGGGGTGTTCACGTTCGCGATGTTGGCGGCGATGGTCTTCTGGCGCAGCGAGAGGCCGTCGAGGGCGCTCTGCAGGGCGGCCTGGGTCACGGATTCGAGGGGCATGCACGTTCCAGGGGTCTCGTGTCTCCGTGTCAGGGAGACGAGGGGCCGATCCGTGGCCGGGGTGTCGAGCGATCCGTGCTCAGGGCGCTCTATCGGCGCGGCGCCGGGGCACGTAAGTGCACGCCCCCGGAGTGGGGGGACGCTGGAGCTCAGAGGATCGCGGAGCGATCCCGCGACGCCAGTCCCGAGGGAGCCTGCGACCGAGGCCTGCTCGCGTCGACACCCGCCTCAGGCGCGGAGGTAGCGGTGCTCGGGCCGGCCGGCCGACCCGTAGCGGAGCTGCATGGCGAGGTGGCCGTCGGCGGCGAGCGAGGCCAGGTACCGCTGGGCGGTCGCCCGGCTGACCCCGACCTGGTCGGCGACCTCGGCGGCGCTGAGCTCGGCGGCGGACGCGACCACCGCCTCCAGCACGGCCTGCTCCGTCGCCGAGCGCGACCGCGACGACGCCCGCGCGTCGCCGGAGTGCAGGATGCGCTGCGCGCGCTCGACCGCCTCCTGGTCGACGCCGCCGCGCTCGCCGGCGCCCCGGCCGGCCGCGCCGCCGCCCTGCTCGGGCCCGTGGTCGTCGAGCACGTGCTCGAAGCGCCGGTAGGCCCGCAGCCGTTCGTCGAGCAGCTCGGCCGCGAAGGGCTTGATGAGGTAGGCGAGCGCCCCGCGGCGGAGGGCGGTGCGCACCGTCGACGGGTCGGAGGCCGCGCTGAGCACGAAAGCGTCGACGTCGAGCTCGCGCAGCAGGTCGAGCCCGCTGCCGTCGGGCAGGTAGAGGTCGAGCAGCACGAGGTCGACCGGCTGCTCGGCCAGCGCCCGGCGGGCGGCCGCGACCGTGCCGACCGGGGGCAGGGCCCGGAAGCCGTCCTGCGCGTCGACCCGCGCGCGGTGCACGTCGGCGACCCAGAAGTCGTCGTCGACGACGAGCACGGTCAGCGGGGAGGCGGGCGTGGCGGTCACGAGGTGCTCCTGGAGGGGTCGGGGCGGCCGGGGAGGCCGGGGGCGGGCGGCACCGCGCCGACGGGCGGCACCGCGCCGGCGGGCTGCACCGCGCCGACGAGCCGGGCGCAGAACACGGCGCCGTGGCCGTCGCCGCCGGGCGAGCCGAGCCACACGTCGCCGCCGCGGCGACGCGCGGTGTCGCGCGACAGGGGCAGCCCGAAGCCGAGGCCGTGCACCGGGTCGTGCCCCGCGCCTCCCCCGGGCTCGCCGTCGTCGGCCTGCGACGGGCGGGGCACGTCGCGGCGGCGCTCGAAGAGCCGCTCGGGGCGCGCGACCCCGTCGCCGGAGTCCATCACCGAGAGGTGCAGGTCGGGGCCGTCGTCGAGCAGCTCGACCTCCACCCAGGCCGGCGTCGTGCGGCCCGCGACGGCGGCGCGCACCGCGTTGTCGATCAGGTTGCCGAGCACCGTCGTCACGTCTCCCGCCTCGACCACCTGCCCCGCGACGAGCGTCTCGGGGCCGAGCTGCAGCAGCACGCCCCGCTCCGCCGCCTCGACGCCCTTGGCGCCGACGAACGCCTGGAGGTACGGCTCGGCGAGCCGGTCGGCGTGCTTCACCGGGTAGCGCAGCGGCCCGTGCTCGAGCACGTCGGCGAGGTAGCCCTTCGCCTGCTCCACCCGCCCGATCTCGAGCAGGCCGGCGACGGCGTGCAGCCGGTTCGCGAACTCGTGGCGCTGCGCGCGCAGCGCCGTCGTCATCGCGCCCACCGCGTCGAGCCGCCGGGTCAGCGCCTCGACGGCCGTGCGGTCGCGCAGCACGGCGACGCGGCCCAGGTCGACGCCCTCGCGGGCCACCGGACGCACGTCGACGATGAGCACCCGGGGGCCGACGACCAGCGTCGTGCCCGCGGGCCCGGCCGGCCCCGCCGAGGGCGACCCCGAGGAGGCGCGGGCCGGGTCGAGCAGGTCGGCCAGCTCCCCCGGCAGCTCCAGCTCCGCGAGCGCGCGCCCCACGACGTCGTCGCCCGCCGAGCCGAGCGCCAGCAGCTGCGCCGCCTGCTCGTTGCAGACGCTGACGCGGCCCTCCCGGTCGACCGCGAGCACCCCCTCCCCCACGCCGCCGAGCACGGCCTGCTGGTTCTGCACCAGGGTCGCGAGGTCGTCGGGCTGGAGGCCCAGCGTCAGGCGGTCGAGGCGACGGCGGATGAGCACCGACGCGACCACGCCGAGCAGGAGCGCGAGGGCCGCGACGCCGACCACCGGCAGGGAGTCGCGCGCGACGGTGTCGTAGACGCGGGCGGGCGCGTAGCCGACGCTGACCTCGCCGACGACGACGGGGCGCTCGCCGGAGGCCGCGTCGGGGGCGAAGACCGGCACCTTCGCGCGGGCGGAGTCGCCGAGCGTGCCGCGCTCCCACGACACCGTCTCCTCGCCGCGGAGCGCCGCGTCGGGGCTCGTGCTGACGCGCTCGCCGATGCGGTCGGGCTCGGGGTGGGCGAGGCGGACGCCGCGGTCGTCGGTGACGACGACGAAGAGCGCGCCGGTGCGCTGCTGCACCGACGAGGCCGTGAGCTGCAGCGGGCCCTCGGCGAGCGCCTCCTCGTCCAGGGCGGTGCCGTCGACGCTGAGGGCGGCGACCTCGCGGCGCACGTCGCCGTCGGCCGCGACGCTCTGCGCGACGGCGAGGGCGGTCGACTCGGCCTCGTGGGCCAGGCGCTGCACGGCGACGCCGACGAAGACGGCCGTCGTGAGCAGCACGACGGCGGTGACGACGGCCAACTGCAGCAGCAGCACCTCGGTCGCGAACCGGCGCCGCGGCCGCGGCGGTCGGGCGCGGGCGCTCCGGGGTGAGCTGTCGTCGGTCACGAGCGTCAGCGTAACCGGGGCCGGGGAGGCGCGTGAGCAGAACGAGCAGAACGCCGACAACGTGCGGAACGGCTCCAACGCGCAGAAGCGCGACGCGCCTCCGACCTGGCCGCTAGCGTGCCCGGACGCGCCGCGCACCCGACCGGCCTGCCCCCTCGGGGGCGGTCACGTCGGGCCGGCCCACCGACACGCTCACGGACGAAGGAGTCCCGATGCTCGTACTGCTCGGCTATCTGATGATCCTCACCTTCATGGTGCTGATCATGACGAAGCGGCTCTCGCCGATGCTGGCGCTGATCATGGTCCCGACGATCTTCGGCCTCTTCGCCGGCGCGGGGCTCGGCATCGGCGACATGGTGATCGAGGCGGTCGGCGACCTCGCCCCGACAGCGGCCCTGCTGATGTTCGCGATCATGTACTTCGGGCTGATGATCGACGTCGGCCTGTTCGACCCGCTGGTGCGGCTCATCCTCCGCGCGACCGGCAACGACCCCGCGAAGGTCGTGCTCGGCACCGCCCTGCTGGCGGGCGCCGTCTCGCTCGACGGCGACGGCTCGACCACCTTCATCGTGACGACGGCGGCCATGCTGCCGATCTACCTGCGGCTCGGCATGAGCCCGGTGGTGCTGACCTGCGTCGCCGGCCTGATCAACGGCACGCTGAACATCGTGCCCTGGGGCGGGCCGACCGTCCGCGCCGCGGCGGCGCTCAACGTCTCGCCGTCGGAGATCTTCGTGCCCCTCGTGCCGTCGCTCGTCGCCGGCCTGGTCATCGCGTTCGCCTTCGCCTGGCTGCTCGGGCTGCGTGAGCGCAAGCGCCTCGGCGGCAGCGTCTCGCTCGACACCGCGGCCGTCGCCGTGCCCCTCTCGAAGGCGATGGCGAACGCCGGGGCCGGCGTCGCCGAGGGCCGCGGCGTGTCGATGTTCACCAGCCCGACCGTGGCCCTCGGGCTGCGCGGCGGCCGCGCCGACGGGTCACGGGCCGACGCCCCCGGCGAGCGCGCCGTCGACGACCCCGGCACGGGTCTGTCGGAGAACGGCACCCCCGGCGTCGGCACGATGGCCGACACCATGCTCGACCCGACCCGCGAGACGCTGCGCCCGGGGCTGATCTGGTTCAACCTCGTGCTGACCGTCGCCGTGATGGTGCTGCTCGTGCTCGACCTCTTCCCGCTCGCCTACGTCTTCATGGTCGGCTCGGCGATCGCGCTGCTCGTCAACTTCCCGAAGGTGAAGCAGCAGACGGCCGAGATCGTCGCCCACGCACCGAGCATCGTCGGCGTCGTCTCGATGGTCTTCGCCGCGGCCGTGCTGATCGGCGTGCTGAACGGCACCGGCATGGTCAGCGCCATGGCCGACTGGCTCGTCGACGTCATCCCCGACGCGATGGGGCCGTACCTCGCCGTCATCACGGGACTGCTGAGCCTGCCGCTCACCTTCTTCATGAGCAACGACGCCTTCTACTTCGGCATCCTCCCCGTGCTCGCCGAGAGCGCCTCCGCGTTCGGCATCGAGCCCGTCGAGATGGCCCGCGCGTCGGTGATCGGCCAGCCGGTGCACCTGCAGAGCCCGCTCGTGCCGGCCATCCTGCTGCTCGTCAGCCTCGCGAACGTCAACCTCGGAGACCACCACAAGAAGGTGCTCTGGCGGGCGGCCGTGGTGTCGGTCGTGATGCTCGTCGTCGCGGTCGTCGTCGGCGTCATCCCCTGGGGCTGACGCGCCGGCACCCGACACGAGTGGTCACGGACTGCTGCTCCCGGCGACGGGAGGGGCAGTTCGTGACCACTCGGCCGTGGGGGCGGGGGTGGCAGCGAGGGCGCGTCAGCCCGTCGCGTCGAGGTAGACCGGGCGCTCGGGCTGGTGCGAGGCCTCGACGGTGCGCACGACGTCGAGGTGCCGCAGCACGACGAGGCGCGCGTCGTCGACCTGGGCCAGGGCGTCGCGCTGGGCTGCGGCGACGGCGGCCGCGCGGTCGGCGAGCTCCGCCGGCAGCGGCCCGAGGCCCGTCGGCGGCGTCCACGAGAGGAGGCGCGGGGCCGAGTCGTCGAGGCCCGCCCCGCCGGTCGCGTCGACGGTCAGCGCGAGGGCCTCGAGCTCGTCGAGGACGGCGGCCCACCCGGCGTACGCGAGCACGTCGGTGTCCGTCACTCCCGCCGACGCCTCAGCGGGCAGCACGGTGGCGTCAGGCGACACCGAGCGCTCCGCCGAGCGACGACGAGGAGGCGATGGTGGCGCCGTAGCCGGAGGTGGCGCTGCCGAACGCGGCGACCCCCGCCGGCTGCGGCAGGCCGGCCCCGGGCACCGCGGCGCCCGGCGAGGCGGGAGCCGGCAGCGGGACGCCCGCCGCGCCTCCGGCCTGCAGCGACGCCGCGGCGTCGTGCCAGGCCTGGCGGAGCGGGTCGAGCAGGCCGACGACCTCGCGGGTCAGCTCGACGTCGTGGTGCACGTTCGCGTTGACGAGCGCGGTCGAGGTGTAGCCGTAGAGCGCGAGCAGCCCCTCGCCGCCGTCCCAGACGTCGACCTTGAGCGACGACGACAGCTCGGCGACGATCGCCTGCGCGTGCAGCAGCTGCTCGGCGGCGGTGCCCCAGTCGGCGACGAGCTGCGCCGCCTCGGCGCGGCCGAGGTCGAGCATGAGGCGGTCGTAGAGCATCGTGACGAGCTGCACGGGCGTCGCCGAGAGCACCGCCTCGGCGTTGTACTGGGCACGCTGGCGCTGCGCGACGGCGGTGGGCCGGGGGGCGGCGGCGAAGGCCGCGAAGGAGGAGGCGTCCATGGTCACTTCGTCTGGGCGGTGAGGGAGGCGACCTGGCTGCTGAGCCAGGTCGACTGCGAGTTGAGGTTGCTGAGCGTGACCTCGAGGTTCGAGTACACCGTCTGCAGGGTCGCGCGGCGGGTGGCGAGCCGGAGGTCCCAGTCGGCGATGCGGCCGCCGAGGTCCTTGACGACCGACTGCTGGCCGGTGATCACGGTCGTGAGCGTGCCCGAGGCCTTGTCGGAGGCGCTGCTCGCGGCCTTCGCGATGCGGTCGGCCAGCGCGCTCAGCATCGACTGGGTGCCGACGGGGTCGGCGGCGAGCGCCGCGGAGAACTTGTCGGCGTCGTACGAGAACGAACCGTCCTTCTGGATCACGACGCCGATCGTCGAGGGCGACTTGCCGCCGATCGGCTGCGAGGCCGCCGACTGGAGCGCCTGCTGCACGGCCCGGACCGACGACTCGCCGGTGTAGGCCCCGCCCTTGACGGTGGTGTTGCCGGTCGCGCCCGTCGTCGACGTGGTGGCCTGGCCGGCGGTGATCGCGCCGAGCACGGCCGTGAGGCTCGAGACGAGCCCCGAGGCGACCTTGCCGGCGGCGGTCGCGTCGCGTCCGATCGTGATCGTGACCGGGGCGGTGGCCCCGACGGCGGCGGCGGTCACGTCGACGGAGACGCCGGGCAGCAGGTCGCTGAACGTGTTGGAGGCGCTGGTCACCACCTGCTCGGCGGCGGTGCCCGCGTAGAGGGTCAGCGAGGCGTCGCGCGCCGTCTTGACGACGGCGGCGCCGGGCTCGGCGAGGAGGTCGGGGGCGGTGCCGGCCGTCGTCTCGGCCGCGGTGCCGCGGTGCACGGCGAAGTCGCCGGTCGCGCCCGAGGTGGCCGAGGTGAGCTGCAGCCGGTAGACGGCGGCGCCGGACGCGTCCTTGCCGACGGGCACCTTCACGGCCTTGACGCCGGCGGCGGAGTCGTTGACGGCCTTCACGACGTCGTCGAGGGACGAGGAGGCGGCGGTCACCTCGGTCTGCGTCCCGGCGCTCGAGGTGAAGGTCAGGGTCGCCGGGCTCGTGGGCCAGGCGGTCATCGCGGCCGTGACCGCGGTCTTCGCCTGCGCCGTGGCGCCGACGGTGAACTCGATGCTGCCCGAGGCGGCGCCGGCCGCGGCCTTCGCGGTGACGGCGGTCGAGCTGCTCGTGGCGGTGAAGAGGTCGATCGAGCCGGGCTTCGCGGCGGTCGTGGCCGTGGTCGCGAGGGCGGCGACCTGGGCGTTCAGCGTCTGCATCGACGTGACGAACGAGTTGGCCGCGGTGACCTTGTTCTTCAGGAGCGTCTGGGGCGTCGCCTCGATCGACATCAGCGAGTTGATCAGCGACGTGGTGTCGAGGCCGCTCGCGAGGCCGTCGATGCCGAGGTTCGCCATGGTGGTGCCTCTCGCGGTGGGGATCGGGCGGGTGGGGCGGGGTGGAGAGCGTCGGGTGCGTGATCGGCGCGCTCGGGGGGAGAGGATCAGCTGCTCCCCCGTCGCGCACCGGTCACGCACCCGACCAGGGTGGTGCTCGGCGCCCGCTGGGATCAGGCGTCGTGCCGGTCGCCGACGAGTCGGCGACCGTGTCGCCCGCCGACTAGCGGAGGAGCGACAGGACGCCCTGGGTGCTCTGGTTCGCCTGCGCGAGCATCGCGGTGCCGGCCTGGCTCAGGATGTTCGAGCGGGTGTACTTGACCATCTCCTGCGCCATGTCGGTGTCGCGGATGCGCGACTCGGCCGCGGTCAGGTTCTCCTTCGCCACGTTCGTCACGTTGATGGCGTGCTCGAAGCGGTTCTGCACGGCACCGAGCTCCGAACGGGCCGTGGAGACCGTCTGGATCTGGGCGTCGATCAGCTTGATGGAGGCCTGGGCGTTGTCGGCCGTGTCGAACTGGACCCCACCGGAGACGGCGGTACCGGCAGCGCCGGCACCGAGGCCCGCACCCGCGGTCGCGTTGGCGGCCGTGGTGAGGGTTCCGCCGTCGATCGCCGACACCGTGATGCCGACGCCGGCGCCGTTGGCGTCCTTGTTGACCGACACGGTGAAGTTGGCGCTGAAGGCAGCGTCCGAACGCAGTGCCGTCGCGTACTCGTCGACGCTCTGGAACTTGGCCGCCGAGCCGTCAGCCGTGTCCTTGAGGACACCGGTGGCGACGGTGGTGCTGACGCCGCCCTTGGTCGACGTGAACGAGGCCGAGGCGGTCGTCAGGTCGGCGACGTCGGCGATGGCGAACTTCGTGCCCGTCGTGGTCAGGTTGCCGCCCGCGATGTTGTTGGCGATCGCCGAGACGTTCGCCTTCGACAGGTCGACCGTGATCTGGCTGTCCGCACCGCTGTTGGCGCCGACCTGGAACTTGAGGGCGGTGTTGCTGCCGTCGAGCAGGTTGGTGCCGTTGAAGTTCGTCGACGCCGAGATGCGCGTCAGCTCCTTCTGGAGGGCCCCGACCTCGGTCGTGATCGCCTTGCGCGAGTCGGCGTTGTTCGAGTCGTTGCCGGCCTGGACGGCGAGGTCGCGCATGCGCTGCAGGATCGAGTGGGTCTCGGTGAGGCCACCCTCAGCGGTCTGGACGACGGAGATGCCGTCCTGGGCGTTGCGCGCGGCCACCGTCAGTCCGCCGACCTGCGAGCGCAGGCCCTCGGAGATCGAGAGGCCGGCCGCGTCGTCAGCGGCACGGTTGATGCGGAGGCCCGACGAGAGCTTCTCGAGGCTCTTCGACAGGTCGTTCTGCGTGGCGTTCAGGTTGCGGTACGTGTTGTTCGCAGCGAGGTTGGTGTTGATCTGCATGCCCATGGTGTTTCCTCTTCCGTGACTGGGTGGTGTTCGTCAGCCCGTCCGTGGGCTGACACCGGCTACTGTCGGCCGGCTGCCGGTGGTCGTTAGCGACCTCCGGAAGTTTTCTGGGGCCCGCCTAGACGGCGGCGCTGAAGCCGTCCGCGGCGGGCTCGCGCATGGCGCGGGCGATGCCGACGGCGGCGTTGGTGGCGACGCGCGACAGGTAGGCGCTGCGGCGCGCCGGCGCGGTCTTCGAGACCGGCACGAACTCGGCCGCCTCGTCGTCGGCGTAGTGCGCCGCCAGGGCGTCGCGCAGCAGGCGGACGGCCTCGGTGCGCTGCTGCGAGACGGCGCTGTGGGTGATGCCGAGCTCGTCGGCGATCTCGGTGACCGTGCGGTCGCCGAAGTAGACGCCCTCGACGATGAGGCGCATGCGCTCGGGCAGCGCCTCGACGGCGGCGCGCACGTACCGGCTGCGCTCGGCGGCGAGCAGCTGCTCGCCGGGCAGGGGCACATCGGCGGCGAGGTGGTCGGCGACGGTGTCGTCGAGGCTCGAGACGGTCCGCGCCGCGTCGGTGAGGGCCGCGGTCGCGGTCTGGCGGTCGACCCCGAGGGCACCGGCGATCTCGTCGACCGAGGGGGCGCGCCCCAGGGACGCGCTCAGCGCCTCCTGCACGGCCAGGGTCTCCTTGATGCGCTTGCGGGTGCCCCGGCTCGCCCAGTCGCCCGAGCGCATGTCGTCGGCGAACGCGCCGACGACGCGGGTGCGGGCGTAGGCGCCGAACGGGATGCCGAGCGTGGGGTCGAAGGCCTCGGCGGCCTGGACCAGGGCGACGGCGCCGACGCTGGCGAGGTCGTCGCGCGAGAGGTGCGTGGCCCGTGAGCAGACCTCGGAGACGAGGTAGCCGACGAGGGGCAGGTTCTCGACGACGAGGGCGTCGCGGGTGGCGCGGTCGGTGCGGTTCATTCACTTGCTCCCAGCAAGAGGGGCCTGCGGGGGCAGGCACGTCCGAGGTGTTCCAGGGCGCGACGAACAGCCCTCTGATCAGGGCTGTCTCGATCCGTCACGCTGCCTGCCCCGTGAGGGGCGCGGCGGTGGTGGTACGAGGTGGGGCGGGCGGTGCTGCAGGCCCCGGATCGAGTCCGTGGCCCGGCGTGTCGATGTGGCCCGCCGTGCACCAGCAACGCTATCGACGCGCGGGGGGCGGGTGGGGGCCGCGCTGTCCCCAGAGCGGGGGCGCGCCTGTCACGTCTCCGGGGGGGGCCTCGCCGGAGGTGCCCCCCGAGCTGGGGTGGAACGCCCCTTCCGCCGACCCCCGCCGACCCTGTAGGGCCGACCGCACGACATCGTCCGGCCGTGTGCCTAACGCTCCGCCGGGGTGCGCCGATAGTCCCCGCTGAAGAGGACGTCACCGCTCCTCGACCACACCCGACCACAGGAGACCGACATGGGAGCGAACGAGCTGTCCGCTCTGCTCTGGCGAGAGCGCGAGCTCCTCGAGCTGCTCACCTTCAAGCTCGAGGAGGAGCAGCTGCTGCTCACCGCGGGCCGCACCCGCTGGGTCGACCACGCCACGCGCGAGGTCGAGCAGGTGCTCGACCGGCTCCGCGAGGCGGGGCTCGCCCGCAGCGTCGAGGTCTCGAGCGTCGCCCAGGAGTGGGGCACCGACGAGGAGGCGCCCCTGCGCGACATCATCGCCGCGGCTCCCGCAGGCCCCTGGGGCGAGATCTTCACGGCCCACCTCCGCTCCATGACCGACCTCACCGCGCGCATCGCGCAGCTGCGGGACGAGAACGAGCGCTTCCTCCGCGCCGCCGCCCGGGCCACGCAGGAGACCCTCGCCACGGCGGCCGACGCCGCCGCCGGCAGCATCTACGACGCGAGCGGCTCCGTCGGGGCCGGCGCCCCCGGTCGCCGCGGCGGTCCGGCCAGCGCGACCACCGCCTCCGGCGGGCACCTCTTCGACGGGAGGCTGTGACCGTGGCCAGCACCTTCGGCGGGCTCAGCACCGCCTACACCGGCCTCGTCGCCGCCCGCACCGGGCTCGACGTCACCGGCCAGAACATCGCCAACGTCAACACCGAGGGCTACACCCGCCAGCGCGTGGGGCAGTCATCGGTGGAGGCCCCGGCCCGCGTGGGGCTCTACAGCTCCGGCGTCGTCGCCGGCCAGGGCGTCTCGGTCGACGCGATCGCCCGCCTCGGCGACCAGGTGGTCGACGGCCAGGTGCGCGGCACCGCCGCCGCCGCTGGCTACCAGTCGGTGCGCGCCACGGCCCTGTCGACCCTCGAGGAGTCGCTCGGAGAGCCCAGCAAGACGGGCATCGCCGCCCAGCTCGGCCAGTTCTGGAACGCCTGGAGCGACCTCGGCAACCACCCCGGCGAGACCGGCCCCGCGGCCGTGCTGCTCGGGCAGGCGACCACCCTGGCCGGCAGCATCGCCAGCGGCTGGAAGGCCGTCGACGACCAGTGGACCGCCGTGCGCGGCCAGGCCGACTCGCTCGCCGGGCAGATCAACAGCGCCGCGACCCAGGTCGCCGACCTCAACGACCGGATCCGCACCGCCACCCAGCAGGGCGTCAGCGCGAACGAGATGATCGACGCCCGCTCGCGCCTCACCGAGAAGATCGCCTCGCTCGCCGGCGGCACCGTCCGCGACGCGGGCGACGGCACGGTCGACGTGCTCCTCGGCGGCAACGCGCTCGTCAGCGGCACGACCGCCCGCAGCATCGTCGTCACCGGGGAGCACTCGATGACGACGGCCGTGGGCGGCGCAGCCGTGGGCCTCGCCTGGAGCCACCGCCCCGACGACGCGATCGCCCTCGACGGCGGCAGCCTCGCGGGCGCCGTCTCGCTGCTCGCCCCGGCCGCCGCCGACGGCCGCGGCGGAGCCATCGCCCAGGCCGCGGCGTCGTACGACGCCCTCGCCACCCAGCTCGCGACCCAGGTCAACGCCGTGCACGCCACGGGCGTCACGGCCGACGGCTCGCCCGGCGGCGCCTTCTTCGGCCAGACCGCGGGCGTCTCCGCGGCGCGCGGACTCACCGTGCTGCCGACCAGCGCCGCGACCATCGCCTCGCGCTCGGCCACCGGCGGCGCGCTCGACGGCTCGATCGCCCAGGCGGTCTCGCAGGTCGGCGTGGGCACCGGCTCGCCCGACCGCACCTGGTCGACGATCGTCGCCGGCGTCGGCGCCGCGTCGCAGACCGAGTCGGCGCAGTCGACGCTGACCGACCTCGCCGCGACGTCGGCGAAGTCGCGCCAGCTCAGCGGCGCCGGCGTCAGCCTCGACGAGGAGAACGTGAACCTGCTCAGCTACCAGCACGCCTACCAGGGAGCCGCCCGAGTGATGACCGCCATCGACGAGATGCTCGACACGCTGATCAACGGCATGGGCCGGGTCGGGAGGTAGGGGCGATGCTGACCCGTGTGACGAACCAGATGACCGCGCTGCGGTCGCAGGAGCACCTGCAGGCCGGGGCCACCCGCCTCGCCCAGATGCAGGACAGGGCGTCGAGCCTCAAGGCGATCTCCGTGCCCTCCGACGACCCCACCGGCACCGCCGAGGCCCTGCGCGTCAAGGCCCTCCAGTCGGCCGCCGCCCAGCACAGCCGCAACGTCGACGACGGCTCCGGCTGGCTGAACACCGCCGACAGCGCCCTCACCGCCGCCGACTCCGTGCTCGCCAAGGTGCGGCAGCTGACCGTGCAGGGCGCCAACGAGGGGGCGCTCTCCCAGGACGCCCGGAACGCCATCGCGACCGAGATCAGCGGCCTCCGTGCCGACCTGCTCGCCGACGCCAACGCCAGCTACGCCGGCCGCAGCGTCTTCGCCGGCACCTCCGACGCGGGGGTCGCGTTCCGGCCCGACGCCGCCTTCACCGGCGTCGCGGGCGCCGCGGTCACCCGCCGCGTCGGCCCCGAGACCACCGTCCGGGTCGACGCCGACGGCGCCGCCGCGTTCGGCTCCGGCGACGACTCGGTCTTCGCCCTCCTCGACCGCATCGCCACCGACCTCCGGGCCGGCACCACCGGCATCGCCGGCCACCTCACCGCCATCGACACCCGCGTCAGCGCGCTGCGCGGCGTCCAGTCGGACATCGGCGCCCGCCATTCCCAGCTGCTGAGAGCGCAGGACACACTCATGGACACCTCCGTCACGCTGGAGGCCCAGCGCTCCGGCCTCGAGGACCTCGACCTGGGGCGGGCCGTGCTCGACCTCAAGCTCCAGGACAACTCGTACCAGGCGGCCCTCGCGGTCACGGCCAAGGTGCTGCAGACGTCGCTGATGGACTTCCTCCGATGAGCGCCGTGACGACGACGGTGACCTTCACCGCGCCTCCCTTCGGGCTCGAGCCGGCCGTCGACTTCGTGCTCGACGAGATCGACGGGGCCGTCGGGCTCTACGCCCTCCGCGCCGTCGACCCCGCGACGAGCGAGGTCGACGCCTCCGTGCGCCTGTTCGTGCTCGACGCGGCCGTGCACCTGCCCGACTACTCGCCGGTGCTGACCGACGAGCAGACGACCGCCCTCGACCTCCGCTCGGCCGACGAGGCCCTGCTGCTCGTCGTCGCGACGCCGGCCGAGACGGGCATGACCGTCAACCTGCTCGCCCCGGTCGTCGTCAACGGCCGCACGGGATCGGGCGCCCAGCTCATCCTCGAGGGCCAGGACTGGCCGCTGCGCGCGGAGCTCGCCGCGCGCTGACGACGCCGCCGCCCGTGGGCGGGCCGTCGGCGGACGTCCGTGGGCTGTCCGCCGGCTGTCCGCGGGCGGAGGCGACGATCCCTCGCTCGTCACGGTCGTGCAACGATGCGCCCCACGTGTCGTCTCCGTCGTGTCTGATGGAGCGATGGAGGCGCGGAGCACGACGACGAGGCGCCCCCGGCCCCGACGTCTCGCGCTCGGCGCCGCGGGGCTGGCGATCGTCGTCGCCGCGGGCCTGGCCGCCTGCACGGGCGGCGACTCCGGGCCGGGCTCGGCCGACGCCTCCCGCTCGGCCTCCGGCATCGCCTCGGCCCCCGTCACGACCGACCGCGGGCCCGCACCGGCCGCGCGTGCCACGACCACCGGCGCGGTGCGCGTCGCGCCGGGCGCCGAGCCCACCGACGTCGTCACGGGCCTCGACTCCCCCTGGTCGGTCGTCCGGCTCGACAGCGGCTCGTCGTTCGTCAGCCTGCGCGACACCGGCCGCGTGGTCGAGCTGACCGCCGACGGCGACGTGCGCGACGTCGCCGAGATCGACGGGGTCGTGCACCAGGGCGAGGGCGGCCTGCTCGGCCTCGCGGTGCTCGCGGGCTCGCCGTCGTACCTCTACGCCTACGCGACCACCGACTCCGACAACCGCGTGCTGCGGGCCCCGATCACCGGCACGGCGGGCTCCTACGGGCTCGGCCCGGTCGAGGAGGTGCTCACGGGCGTGCCGAAGGCGTCGAACCACGACGGCGGCCGCCTGGCCTTCGGGCCCGACGGCATGCTGTACGTCACGACCGGCGACGCGAACCGCGGCGACGAGGCCCGCGACCCCGACTCGCTCGCGGGCAAGATCCTGCGCCTGTCGCCCACCGGCGACGTGCCCACCGACAACCCGATGCCCGGGTCGCCCGTCTACACGCTCGGCCACCGCAACCCGCAGGGCATCGCCTGGGACGGCTGGGGCTCGATGTGGGCCGCCGAGTTCGGGCAGGACCGCTGGGACGAGCTCAACGCCGTCAGCCCGGGCGGCGACTACGGCTGGCCCGACGTCGAGGGCACGTCGCCGTCGTCGGACACGCTCGCGCCCGTGCTGCAGTGGGGCACCGACGACGCGAGCCCGAGCGGCCTGACCGCCGTCGGCTCGACCCTCTTCCTCGCCGGGCTCGGCGGCGAGCGCCTGTTCGAGATCCAGGTGCCCGAGGCGGGCGTGGCCACCGCGACCGAGCGGTTCGCCGGCGACGACTCGCTCGGGCGCGTGCGCGACGTGCTGCCGGGGCCCGACGGCACGCTCTGGCTGGTCACGAACAACACCGACGGCCGCGGCGACCCGCGCGGCGGCGACGACCGGATCGTCAGCGTGCCGCTCTCCGCGCTCGACTGAGCCGGGCGGGCGGTCTCGGACGGAGTCGCGTGTCGCGTGCGCGGCGGACGGCCAGTTCCGCGCACCGGCGGTTACCCTCGTACTCGATGAGCCAGCACGACCCCTCCCTCGGATCAGCCTCCGGCAGCGCCCGCCCCGGCAGCGCCTCGGAGGGCCGCGCGCGCCCGAGCAGCTCCGCCGCCGGATTCGACCCGGTCAGCCTGCGCACGGCCGTCGACGTCGGCGCCGCCGAGGCCCGGCTCGCCGCCCTCGGGCAGAGCCGCAGCACCTCCGCCCTCGGCGAGCGGGCCGACCTGCTGCGCACGCTGGGCCGCCTCGACGAGGCCCTCGCGATCGCGGAGGAGGCCTTCCGCCTCGCCCACTTCACCGGCGACCGTGCCGACTCGACCGCGGCGCGCATCCGCCGCGCCCACATCTTCCGCGAGCAGGGCAAGCTCGAGCGGGCCCTGAACGACCTGCACACCAGCCGCATCACCGCCTCGACGGAGGAGTGGCGCGACCTCGAGACCGCCGCCGCCGAGCTCGAGGGCTACACGCTGTTCGACCTGGGCCGTCACGACGAGGCGCAGGAGGCCCTGCAGCAGGCCGTCGTCGCCTTCGAGGCCACCGGCGCCCCGCGCGACCGCGTCGAGGCCCTCCGCCGCGCGATCGAGGGCGTCCTCCGGGCGTACCTGTCGGGCACCGGGCCGATCGAACCGGTCAGCGCTCCCACACCCGCCGACGTCCCGGCCACGAGCGCGCCCGCCGCGGCGGCTCCCGTCGCCGCTCCCGCGCCGGCCCCCGCGCCGGACGCGGAGGCCCGCCCCGGCGACACGAACCCCGTCGACCTCTCCCGCCCCTCCGACGCCCTGGTGCCGACCACGGCGCCCGCCGACGACGAGCGCCCCGCCGCCGTGGCCCCGGGCTCGGCCCCGGCCGGCTCCTGGCGCCCCAGCCAGCCGGCCCCGGCGGGCGACCCGCAGCCGGAGCTGCCGACCCGCGCCGACGCCGGCCTGTGGAGCAAGATCTCCGGCCTCGCCGCGAACGCCTCGGCGCACCGCGAGCGCACGGAGCGGGCCGAGCGCGCCGCCCGCGGCGACGGGCGGGCCGACGGCTCGCACGACGACGAGCCGCGTCGCGGCACCACCGGCGTGACCGGCGTGGTCGACGGGCTGCCCCGTGACGACCAGCCGACGACGTGGCCCTTCCCTCGCCGCTGACCCGCGCCTCCTGACCCTCCCGTGGCCGACCTCGACCGGGTGCGGCGCTGGGCCGACGCGCTCATCGCCCTGCACCTCGACCCCGCGGTGTGGAGCTTCGCCTTCGACGCGGCCAAGACGCGGGCCGGGCTCTGCAACTACACGGCGAAGCGCATCTCGGTCTCGCGGCACCTCGCCGGCCGGTACGAGGACGACGAGATCCACCAGGTGCTGCTGCACGAGGTCGCGCACGCGATCGCCGGGGCGCGGGCGGGCCACGGGCCCCGCTGGCGGGCCACCGCCGCCGAGCTCGGCTACGTCGGCGGGCGGCTGCACGACGGCGCCGTCGCCACCGAGCTGGCGCCCTGGGTGGGGGTCTGCCCCGCGGGCCACGAGCACCACCGGTACCGCCGACCGACGAAGGTGCTGACCTGCGGCCGGTGCGCCCGGAGCTACGACCCCGCCCACGTGATCACCTGGACGAAGCGCGAGGTCTGAGCCGCGGCGGCGACACCGCCTAGGGTGGTCAGGTGACTGGTCAGTGGCTGCGTTCCGACACGGGCACCCCGTGGTTCTTCGACTCGGGGGCGCTCAGCCTCGACTTCGCGTACCTCGGCGGGTTCCGGGCCGGCTCGCGGCTGGGCCCCGAGTCGGGGTTCGCGCTGCCGGCCGACGGGTCGGTGCCGTGGGACGGCCTGCTGCTGCCCGCCGACCTCGACGACTGGGTCGCCGAGCGCTGGCCCGGCGTGGGGGCCGCCGCCTCCGACCGTGAGCTCGCCGACGCGCGCGCCCTGCGCGACGCCGTCGCCCGCCTCGCCGTCGCCGCCACCGACGCGACGTCGCCCGACCCCGACGACGTCGACACGCTCAACCTCTTCGCGGCCACCCCCGACGTGCCGCCGACCCTCGCGGGCGGCCGGCGCCAGGCGGGGGCGGGGCGGCTGCGGCTGGGTCAGGCCCTGGCCTCCGTCGCGCGCGACGCCGTCCGCCTCCTCGACGAGGTGGGGTTCGGCGGCGGTGACGACTCGCGCCTCCGGCGCTGCTCGAACCCCGAGTGCGGCCTCGTCTACCGCGACGAGTCGCGGGGGCGCAGCCGGCGGTGGTGCTCGATGCAGCGCTGCGGCAACCGCGCCAAGGTCCGGGCGCACCGGGCCCGCCTCGCCGCGGGCTGACGCCGCCGGGAGACAGCAGTGCGGCGGGTCACCGTCCTCCCGGGCGGGCCGTCGCCGACCCGCCGAGGAGGGCGGCGACCCGCCGCACCGTCAGACCGTCTACTCGACGACCTGCACGTCCTTCCAGAACGCGACGTAGCCCGAGTAGTCCTGTCCCACGCGCTCGAACGACGTGGGGATCGGGGTCGGATAGCTCCACGCGCGGTCCTGCAGCAGGGTGTCGCCCGACTTCACGCTGAAGTACTGGGTGTCGCCCTTCCACGGGCAGTGGTACTGCGTCGGGCTCTCGGTGAGCAGCTCGGCGTCCACGCTCGCGGGCGGGAAGTACCAGTTGCCCTCGATCGAGATCAGGTCGTCCTTCGGGGCCTCGGCCACCACGGTGCCGTCGCTCAGCACTGCCTTCATCGTTCCTCCTCTGGGGTCCGTCCGGGCCCGGCCGGCTCGGCCCGGCCCGTCGAGGTGAACGCTACGCCCGCGCGCGCTCTTCCCCGACGACGCGCAGCGGCTGCTCAGGGGCCCGGGCGGCCGCGACGGCCTCGGCCCGGCCGGCGCCGGCCAGCTCGGCCGCGGAGACGGAGGCACTGAGCAGGTGGGCGGACGCCCGCCGCAGCGAGACGGCCGCGGCGCAGACGAGCGCGGCCTCGGGCGACGAGAAGTCGACCCCGGCCGCGGCGAGCGCGTCGACGACGGCCCCGGCGGCCAGCTGGTCCTCCCCGGCGGGGCGGAACCCGTCGTCGTCGACCGACCCAGCCGCCACCACGGCGACGACCGCGCGGTCGCCCCGGCGGGACTGCCGGTCGAGCACGTGCCGGGCGACGTCGTCGGCGGCGGAGGCGGCGGTCACCGACAGCAGGTCGGCCCCGTCGTCGACGAGCTCCGCCACGCGGTCGAGCACCTCAGCCCGCGCGAGGAGGCCGTGCCCGTCGAGCACGTCGACGACGACCACGACGTGGGCGCCCGCCACGACGCGGGCCGCGCCCGGGACGCCGTGGTCGAACCGGACCTGGTACTTCTGCTGCTGGGGCTCGCTCACCCGTCGAGGCTACGTCGGGGGCGCGAGCGGGTCGCGGGTGTTGCGGCGCGTTACGCGAGCGGCGGCGGGGCGACGGGGGCGGGGCGGCTGCGGTCGCGGGGGTGGAGCGGCTGCGGGGCGGCGGGGGTGGAGCGGCTGCGGTCGCGGGGCGGGGCTCGCCCAGCACCGGGGGTGCACACTCGACCCATGCACGTGCAGCTCAAGATCCGCCTCGCCTGCCCCGTCGACGCCGCCGCCGACGCGCTGCGCGACCCCGCCGTCATGGTCGCGGTCACGAAGCCCCTCGTCGTCTACCGCTCGGAGGAGCCGGGCGGGTTCCCGCACCGCTGGGACGAGGAGGCGCACCCGGTCTCCGCGCGCATCCTCGGCCTGGTCTCGCTGGGGCACACGCACGTCGACCTCGACTGGCACGAGCGCGACGGGGCCTGGATCCAGCGCGACACCGGGCGCGGCACCTCGGGCCAGTTCGCCTCGATGCGCATCGACCACCGCATGGCGGTCTCCCCGCTCGGCGACGGCGAGACTCTGCTGCGCGACCGCCTCGTCTTCCACGCCGGGCCGGTCGGCGTGCTGCTCTGGCCCGGGCTGTGGGCCGTGTGGCAGTGGCGGGCGCTGCGCATGAAGCAGCTGGCGCCGACCTGGCGCACGCCGAGCGCGCACCCGCGCCACGCGGGCTGAGCGCCGGGCGCGCCGAGCTGAGGGCCGGGCGCGCGCCGGGCGCGCTCATCGCCGCGCGGGCGCCGTCCGGGCCGAGCGTCAGCCCTTCGGCTCGTCGTCGACGACGACCGACACCGTGTACTCGCCGTCGTCCTGCCCCTCGGTCGAGATGGTCGAGACCGAGTCGTAGAGCACGTCGTAGCCAGGAGTGTTGACGTCGCAGTGCACCTCGTCGCCGTCGACCACGGGCACGGCCTCGTCGCCGCAGTCGACGTCGGGGCGCGTGCCGACCTCCTGCTCGAGGGCGTCGGCGACCGCCGTGGCGAACGCGTCCGCCGACACCGTGGGCGACACGGAGGCCGAGGCGCTGCAGCCGACGACCCCCAGGGCGAGGGCGGCCGCGACGAGGGCGGTGCTGGTGACGGTGCGGACTGTGCTCATGGTTCCCCCTGTGCGGGGGCACGCCGGTGGTCCCCCCGGTGTCGAGCTTGCCACGGACGGTGGGAGGCGCGTTCCCGGTCGACGAGGAGGGCCCGGGTCTAGCGTCGAGCCGGTGACCGACCCGACCCGCGACTCCTCCGTGCCCTCCGCCTCCTCCGTGCCCTCCGCCTCCCCGGAGCTCGCCTCCCCCGTCTCGACCGTCGACTCGGGGCTCGACCTCGCGGCCTGGCGGCGGACCATCCACGGGCTCTACCGGCAGGTGCGCGAGGCCACCGACCTCGCGGCGGCCCACGACCTGTGGCGACGCACCCGCGACGAGCTGTTCGCGACGAACCCGGTGACCCCCCTGCTGCCCGAGGACCGCCCCGTCTTCACCGGGCTGCCGACGGCGCCGTACGACCCGGCCTGGCGGTTCGAGGTGCCGATCACGCCCGCCGAGCCGCACCGCATGACCGTGACGACCGGCACCGACGGCGACGTGCCCTTCGACCGCGTGGGCCTGGTCGACGTGCCCGGGGTCGGCAGCCTCGACGTCTGGCGACTGCGCTCGTACGGCGGCGGCCTCTTCGTGCCCGTCGGCGACGCCCTGGCCGGGAAGCCCGGCGGCACCTACGGCGGCGGCCGCTACCTCGTCGACACCGTCAAGGGCGCCGACCTCGGCCCCGGCTCGGAGCCGGGCTCGATCGTGCTCGACTTCAACTTCGCCTACAACCCGAGCTGCGCCTACGACCCGGCCTGGGCCTGCCCGCTCGCGCAGCCGGGCAACCGCGTCGCCGTCGAGATCCCGGTGGGCGAGCGGTACCACGGGGCGCACTGACGTCGGCGCGGAGGGCTGGGGTCACGCCCGCACGCCCGCACGCCCAGCCGGCTGGACGTGATCCGTCCAGCCGCCCCGGTCGGCCCACCGACCTGTCGGCTAGCGTGGCCGCCGTGACCTCGACGACGCCGCCCGCCTCCTCCGGCCCCGCTGGCCCCTCCTCGCCGGAGGCCGTGACCCAGGCCCTGCTCGACCTGGGCCGCGACCCGCAGCACCCGTTCACCGTCGCCGTCGAGGGAGAGCGCATCGTCGCCCGGTGGGTCTGGAAGGACGCGCACGACGCCGTCGGCAGCGCACGCAGCAGCTACGCGCTCCGCATCACGCTCCTGGCCGAGACGCACGAGTACAAGCGCTCAGAGATCAACACCGAGCGCAGCACCGGCACCGCCACCGGGACTGCCACCTTCACCTCGGCGAAGGTCGTCGGGCCGGTCAAGCGGACCCTCGAAGCCCACGGCTGGCAGCGCCGGAAGACGGCGCTCGGCAAGGCCATCCGCAGCCTGTTCTCCTGAGCCCCTCGGTGCCCCTGCCGTCCACCGGCGCTCGGGGCGGAACGACGACCGTCGCGCTTTGCCGACACAGCCGCTAGACTGGGGGCACTTGTGGATCGATCCGTTCGGTCCCCTGCGTCGTAGCACGCCCCTCCCCGCCTCCCGACCTGGCACACACCCAGGCATCCAGCAGGCGCGCGAAGCTCACTCTGCGGCGAAACGATCGTGCACACCTGCACCGTCGCCACACCTCGAGCCCGGCTACGACAGCCGCTCTCCGGCTCTGCACCGCCCTGCCGTCCGCGCCCCGCGCAGACGTCGCGGCCGTCCGCAGCCCGGCCCGGCTCGACACCCTGCCCCTGAAAGGCACGCATGTCCACCACGCTCCCCGTCACCGACGCCACCGACGTCGCCGACGCCCCCACCGCCTCCTTCGCCTCGCTCGGCGTCCCGGCCCCGATCGTCGCCGCCCTCGCGAAGGACGGCAAGGAGAACGCCTTCCCGATCCAGATCGACACGCTGCCCGACACCCTCGGCGGCCGTGACGTGCTCGGCCGCGGCAAGACCGGCTCGGGCAAGACCCTCGCCTTCTCCATCCCGATGGCGGCGCGCCTCGGCGGCGCGCTGGCCGGCGGCGCCCGTCGCGCCGGTCGCCCCCTGGGCCTCGTGCTCGCCCCGACCCGTGAGCTCGCCACCCAGATCGACGCCGTGCTGGCGCCGCTCGCCGCGGCCTACGGCATGCGCACCACCACGATCTTCGGCGGCGTCTCGCAGAACCGACAGGTGCAGGCCCTCAAGGCCGGTGTCGACATCGTCATCGCCTGCCCCGGCCGCCTCGAGGACCTCATGAAGCAGGGCTTCATCAAGCTCGACGCCGTCGAGGTCACTGTGCTCGACGAGGCCGACCACATGGCCGACCTCGGCTTCCTGCCCGGCGTCACCCGCATCATGAAGGCCACCCCGAACGACGGCCAGCGCCTGCTCTTCAGCGCGACCCTCGACAACGGCGTCGACAAGCTGGTCAAGCAGTTCCTGCACAACGAGGTGCTGCACTCGGTCGACGAGGCGAACTCGCCCGTCGCCAAGATGACCCACCACGTCTTCGAGACCGAGTCGCTCGACACCAAGAAGGCGCTCGTCGAGAAGCTCGCCTCGGGCAAGGGCCGCCGCATCCTCTTCATGCGCACCAAGCACCACGCGAAGAAGCTCGCCAAGCAGCTCACCGACTCGGGCATCCCCGCCGTCGACCTGCACGGCAACCTCTCGCAGCCGCAGCGCGACCGCAACCTCGCCGCCTTCCAGGACGGCTCGGCCCGCGTGCTCGTCGCCACCGACGTCGCCGCCCGCGGCGTGCACGTCGACGACATCGAGCTCGTGATCCACGTCGACCCGCCGACCGAGCACAAGGCGTACCTGCACCGCTCGGGCCGCACCGCCCGCGCCGGCGCCGAGGGCGACGTCGTCACCCTCGTCATCCCCAGCCAGAAGCGCGACGTCGCCCAGCTGATGAAGAAGGCCGACATCCGCCCGACCATCACGTCGGTCACCCCGTCGTCGCCCGAGGTCGCCGCGCTCGTCGGCGAGGTCGCCGCGTACGTGAAGCCGGCTCCCCGTGCCGCCGTGCAGCAGCAGGGCGGCGGTGGCGGCGGTCGCTCGCAGGGCGCCAACGCCCAGCGCAAGCGCGCCGCCCGTCAGGACAGCCAGGGCAACCCGATCGCCCGCGCCGACCGCTCGGGTCGCCCCGCGGCGGCCGGTGCCGGTGCCGGCGGCGGACGGTCCGGAGGCGCGGGTCGCGGCTCCGAGGCCGGTCGCGGCGGTGCCGGTGCGGGTCGCTCCGGCGGCTCGCGTCAGGGCTCCGGCCAGGGCTCGCGCGACGGCGGCTCGCGCCGCGACGCCGCGCCCCGGGGCGGCGCCTCGACCTTCTACTCGACCGAGTCGGGCCGCGGCGCCGTGACGCCCGTGCGCGAGGACTCGCGCGACGAGGCTCGCGGCACCCGCCAGACCGGGCGCCGTGCGCAGAGCGACGGCGGCCAGAGCCGCACCAACGCGGTGCGCAACGACCAGGCCGACTTCGCCGCCTCGCAGGGCCAGCGCTCCGGCGGCGGCGCCGGCGGCGGCTCGCGCCGTGCGTCCTCCGACGGCGGTCGCCCCGGCGGCCTCAAGGTCGGCGGCCTCGTCGGCGGCAAGCCGCGCAGCGGCGGCGGCCAGCGCGGCGGTCGCTGAGCCAGCAGCTCTCCCCGCTGACCCCGAGACACCCCGTTCTCGCATCGGAACCCTGCCGCGGCAGGGTTCCGGTGCGAGGGCGGGGTGTTTCATCGTCCACCGCGAGCGACACCGGCGTCAGCCAGCACCGCTGCCAGCCGGCTCGGGTCGTTCGCCGTGGCCCAGTCCCACCGAGCGAAGCCGCGCACCTCGGGCAGGGCGCGGATGCGGTCTTCCCGCTTCTTCTCGTCGATCTTCACCTGATCGAAACTGCGCCCGGACCGCCGGGCGAGCTCGAGGTACTTCGTCAGGCCGTCGAACTCGCCGACGACGCCGAGCTCCGGCCACCAGAAGTCCACGCGGCCGATGAGACCCCACCTGTCCCAGAACTCCCGCTGCAGCTCCGGCAGCGGGACACCGATCTCGACCATGACGACCCGGCTGAGCGACTCGCCGGGCGACTCGGCCAGGGCGTCGGCGAGGTCGAGGGCGATGAGCGCGCGTCGCCGACCGACGCGAGGCGCGCGCTCGACCGCGGCGCGGAGCGCGCCGCGGTCGAACGCCCCGAGTCGTAGACCGTGGTCGAGCGCCATCACGGAGGAGCGGAGGCTCTCGAGGCGGCTGACGTCCGACGCGGCCCGCACCGGGCTCACGACCCTCAGCCCGCCCAGCTCCGTGATCTCATGGTCGGCCAGTGCGGCACTGTGCCTGACCATCAGCCCCGTGGTCTTCGTCGCGCTCCTGGCCCTGTCGACGACGTGCACCCGGGACGGCATCGGGGACGCGAGGGGGAAGCCGTGCACCGCGAGGGCCGACCGGTGCGACACCACGATGTCGGACGTCGTCCGGGCGACGGTGGCGCGCACGACGACGGCGTGCCGCTCCTCGGGGGACGCCGCGACCCACGCGGGAGCGGAGACGTACGTGCCGGGGGCGACCCGCACCAGCTCGCCCCGCCCGGCTGCCCGCCGCAGCGCCCGGTCGTCGCGACCCGACCGCACGAGCGACGACCGGTGGATCATCGAGCCGACGAGCGGCTCAGGAGGAGGTCGGTGGGGCGGCTGAGGGGGTGGCGAGAGCAGGGGCATGACGACGATCCTGCGACCGTGATGCCGACGCGACGGGGCCACCCGTCTTGCCCTGTGCAGTCGCGACCCGCGCCTCCCCCTGTGGAGGAATCGGGTCGCACCATCGAGACGAACCCCGTCCTCGCTCACGAACCCTGCCGCGGCAGGGTTCCCGTGCGAGAACGGGGTTCCTCAGCGAGGAGGGCGCGCGGCGGGCGCTAGTGCAGGGCGCCGACGGAGGCGAGCGCCGAGCGGAGCAGCGCGCCGCGGCCGCCCTCCATCTCGTCGGCGACCTCGGGGCTCGCGGCCTGGTGCGGCGTCAGCCAGGTGAGCTCGAGCGCGTCCTGGCGCGGCTCGCAGGTGCCCGTGACGGGCACGACGTAGGCGAGCGACACCGCGTGCTGGCGGGCGTCGGTGTACACCGACGAACCCGGCAGCGGGAAGTACTCGGCGACCTGGAACGGCACCGGCGACGGCGGCAGCTGCGGGAACGCCATCGGCCCGAGGTCCTTCTCGAGGTGGCGGAACAGCGCGGTGCGCAGGCTCTCGCCGTACATCACGCGGCCCGACACGAGCATGCGCGACATCTCGCCCTCGGGCGACGCACGCAGCAGCACGCCGACCTCGGTGACGATGCCCATGCCGTCGACCCGCACCGGCACGGCCTCGACGTAGAGGATGGGCAGCCGCTGGCGGATCGAGTGCAGCTCCTCCTCGGACAGCCAGCCGGGATTGGGGTCGGGGGTCTGCACGGAGCTCATGGCCCATGTCTACAGGCAGCGCGCGGCGCCCGGGCGACGAAACGCTAGGGGCGAACACGCCGACGACCGCCGGTGGCCGGGCGGGCACGCCCCGACGTGGGCGCGCCCGCTCGGCGCGGAGCGAGCCCACGAGGCGGGGCGAGACAGGGCGAGGCACGACGAGCGGAGCACGAGGAGGCGCGCCCCGCGACGCCCCGCTGGCTAGGCTCGGCCCATGGTCACCATCGATGCCGCCCTCGTCCGCTGGTCCACCGACGAGGCCGAGCGTGCCGGCCGCCCGTTGCTCGTGCTGCTGCACGGCGTCGGGTCGCACGAGGGCGACCTGATCGGGCTGGCTCCGTACCTGCCCCGTGACCTGGCGATCGCCTCCCTCCGGGCTCCGCTGCCGCACGGCGACGGGCACTCCTGGTACCCGCTCGCGCTGCCCGGCTCGCCCGAGCCCGGCCCGGTCGACGAGGCCGCGGAGGCGGTGCTCGCGTGGGTCGACTCGCTCGGCGACGCGCACCCGTCGGTGGCCCTGCTCGGCTTCTCGCAGGGCGGTTCGCTGACGCTGCAGCTGCTGCGCCACGCCCCCGAGCGCTTCGCCTGGGCGGCGGTGCTCGCGGGCTTCGTCGTGCCCGACGACTCGGAGGCCACGTCGCGTCGCGACGCCGAGCTCGCGCGGGTCCGCCCCGACGTCTTCTGGGGCCGCGGCGACGTCGACGCGGTCATCCCGCTCGACGCCGTGCAGCGCACCGCCGACTGGCTCGCCGCGCACGCCGACGTCGAGGAGACCGTCTACCCCGGCCTCGCCCACGGCATCAGCCAGGAGGAGCTCGACGACCTCAACGCCTTCATCTCGCGCGTGACCAACCCGCTGGCCGGGCTCGACCCCGACACTCTCGACAGCGACAGCGACAGCGACAGCTACAGCTACAACGACAGCGACAGCGACGTCTCGGCGGCCGACCGCGACGCACCCGACCGTGCGGCCGCACCCGACGCACCCGTGACCACCGACGCCGACGCCCTCGCGGTCGACGCCGGCCAGCGCATCGGCACCGTCGACGACCCCGCCGTCCGCTAGGCGGGAGCGCCCCGTGGTCACGATCTCCGTCACCGGCACAGCGACGCACCGGCACCGGGCCGAGCGCGGCACCGTGCGCCTCGGCCTGGCCAAGGAGGGCACCGACCGCGAGCAGGTGCTCCGCGACAGCGTCGCCCTGCACGACCGGGTGACCGCCGAGGCCACCGTGCACCGCCGTCAGGGCGCCGCGACCTGGTGGAGCGCCGACGACGTGACCGTGGGCCCCGTGCCCGGTGCCTGGCAGGAAGACGGCACCCGCGCCTCCACCGGGCTGGTCCGCTCGCGGTCGACGGTCGCCGTGCGGTTCTCCGACGTCGCCGTGCTCGCCCGCTGGGTCGCGGGGATCGCCGCCCTCGAGGGGGTCGCCGTCGAGGGCGTCGAGTGGTCGCTGAGCCACGACCGGCGGCCCGAGGTCGACCGGGCGGCACGGGTCGCCGCGGTCGCGGACGCCGTCGTGCGCGCGGTCGACTACGCCGACGCCCTCGGGCTCGGCACGCCGACCCTGCGGTCGCTCTGGGAGCCGGGGCTGCGCCCGGGTGCCGGAGGCGCGGGCGCGGCGGGCGGACCGGCCCTGTTCGCGCGCGCCGCGTCCCCGTCCTCGGCCGACGACGGCTCGCTGGCGTTCGCGCTCGTGCCCGCCGACGTCGAGGTGCACGCCGAGGTCAGCGCGGACTTCGTCGCGGAGGGCTGAGGCCCCCGCCCGCTAGACGCTCCGCCAGCTGTCGTCCTGCAGGTGCGACCCCGCCTGCGGGCCCATCTGCAGCATGCCGCCGTCGATGGCCCAGGAGGCGCCCGTCACGTACCCGGCGGCGGGCGGCGCCAGGAAGGTGATCACCGACGCGAGCTCCCACGCGTCGCCGGGGCGCCCGAGCGGGATGCCCGGCCGGTCGACCCCCGTCGGGTCGACGTCGGTCTGGCCGGTCATCGGCGTCACGATCTCGCCCGGGGCGACGGCGTTGACCGTGATCCCCTCCCGACCGAGCTCGAGCGCCATCGTCTTGAGCAGCCCGCCGAGGCCGTGCTCGGCGGCGTCGTAGGCCGCCGACCCGACCCGCGGCTGGTGCTCGTGCACGCTCGTCACGCCGATCAGGCGGCCGCCCCGGCCCGCGGCGACCATGCGGCGCGCGGCCCGCTGCAGGCAGACGAAGGCGCCGTCGAGGTCGGCGGAGACGACCCGTCGCCACTCGGCCAGGGACATGTCGACGACGAGCTCGGAGGCGCCGGTGCCGGCGTTGGACACGAAGACGTCGAGGCCGCCGAGCCGGTCGGCCAGCTCGTCGACCACGTCGCCGCAGCGCTCGAGGTCGGTCGTGTCGAGCTGTGCGACGTGGGCGGTGCGCCCGCGCGAGCGGACCTCCTCGGCCGTGGCCTCGGCCCCGGCCTCGTCGTCGAGCCAGGTGACGCCGACGTCGAGCCCGGCGACGGCGAGGGCGACGGCGGTCGCCCGGCCGATGCCCGAGTCGGATCCGGTGACGATGGCGTGCTGAGGGGTGAAGGGGGGCACGGCGGTCCTCTCGACGTCGGTGGCGGTGAGGTGCCGGCGGGAGGCTGCCCCTCCCGCCGGCTCCTGCGACGCTAGGCCGGAGTCGCGGGTCGGGTCGGGCCTTGACAGCCGCCTCCCCGAGGTGGCAGCGCGGGCACCGAGCGGCTGGCGTGGCCCCGGGGCCCCACCGCGCCTCCCCGGGGCCCGCGGCGGTGCGCGCCGCCCGCACCGCGCCTCCTACCGGGCCGGCAGCTGCTTGCTCCAGACTCCCTCGTGCTCGAGCGGGACGAAGCCGACGGCCTCGTTCACGTCGAGCATCGGGCGGTTCTCCTCCGCGTTGAAGGTGATGACGGCGGGGTGCCCCGGGCGCTCGGCGGTGAGCAGGTCGGTGGTCGCGACCTTGAGCAGCCAGCCGAGCCGGTGCCCGCGGTGCTCGCGCAGCACCAGGGTGTCCTGCTGGAAGGCGGGCGACGCGAGGTCGGCCGGGGCCGCCAGCTGGCTGAAGCCGACCAGGTGCCCCGACGGCACGTGCTCGACGACGGCCGTGAAGCGGGTGCGGGGGCCGGCGAGCGCGAGCTCCTCCTCGTCGCGGAAGCGCTCGGCCGTCCAGACGTCCTCGGGCTCGGGCACGCCGCCCGCGGGGGCGTCGGTGCTCATGCGCGTCTCGAGCAGGGCCAGGTCGGCGAGCCAGCGCTCGGGCGAGCGCCCGACCCACGAGTGCAGCCGGTAGTCGTCACCGGCGGAGGCGCGGGCCCGGTCTCGGATCTCGCCCAGCGCCTCCTCGTCCGGCGGCAGCGCGAGGCGGCTGCAGCGCATCACCTGGCCGAGCTGCCACCCGCGGCCGCGCAGGAACCGCACCTCGACGTTCGTCGCGGGCACCGAGCCGGCGCCGGTCGGCGGGGTCAGCCGGGGCTCGCCGTCGCCCCGCGACCGCACGTAGGCGATCAGCTGGGTGCGCCCCTCGGCAGCGGCGAGCGCCTCGAGGTGGTCGGCGAGCACGGTGCCGAAGCCGCGACGGCCGACCTCAGGCAGCACGCAGACGTCCAGCCACGCGGTGCCGGCGGCGTCGCCGGAGCGCCGCGTCTCGTAGTCGCCGACCGCGACGACGACGCCGTTCTCGCGGAGGACGAACCGGCGGCGGTCGGACCACGTCGTGTCGAGGTAGCCGGTGAGCAGCTCGGCGGGGCTCCACGACAGCTCGTCGCTGCCGACGGCGGCGCGCCGGACGGCGTTCTCGACCTCGACCGACTCGACGAAGTCGGCGGCGTCGGGCGCGTCGATGCTCGCCGGGACGACGACCTGCTCGACGACGGCGCCGGTGTGGGGGTGCGTGGTTCGGACGGTCGCCGCGGCGGTGTCGGCGGTGCCGGCGGGGATGCTGGCGGGGGTGCCGCCGGGGCGGGGCCCGGTCGGCTCGGGGGTGCTGGTGCTGGGGGTCATGTCGGCCCTCGGCCGCAGGGGCGTGCGGCGGTGCGCGCCGCCCGGTGGGCAGCCGACCAGACTAACGCGTCCGGTGCGCGGAGTCGAGGGGGTGGTCGTGACCGTGGCCGGCGGGTCCGCGTCCTCCTGGGCCACCGCCTCCCCGAGGCCGGCGGGTCCGCGTCCTCCTGGGCCACCGCCTCCCCGTGGCCGGCGGGTCCGCGTCCTCCTGGGCGGGCCCGCGCCCACCCGCCGGGGAGGACAGCGACCCGCCGCAGGGGTAGACCGGAGCGATGACCGACCACTCCGAGCTCCTCGCCCGCCACGACCTCGAGCGCTTCGTCGAGGCCCAGGAGGCGGACGGCACCTTCGACCGCGCCCTCCGCGAGCTGCGGAACGGGAACAAGCGCACCCACTGGATGTGGTTCGTCTTCCCGCAGGCGGCCGGCCTGGGCACGAGCGAGACGTCGCGTCGCTACGCGATCGGCTCGATCGGGGAGGCCCGTGCCTACCTGGCGCACCCGCTGCTCGGCCCGCGCCTGCTCGACAGCGTCGACGCCCTGCTCGACCTGCCCGGCGACGACGCGGTGGCGGTGCTCGGCGACGTCGACGCGACGAAGCTCCGCTCGTCGCTCACCCTCTTCGCCCAGGCGGACCCGTCCGAGCGACGCTTCTCCGACGCGCTCGCGAAGTTCTTCGACGGGCAGCTCGACCCGGCCACGCTCGAGCACCTCTGAGCGCGGGCGCTCCGCCCGCCGCTGCCGCACGCGCGGCACGCGGCACGCCCAGCCGGCGCCGCTAGCCTCGCAGCATGAGCGTCTACATCGCCGGCTGCGGAGACCTGGGCACCGAGGCAGGGCTGCGGTTCGCCGCCGCCGGGCACCGGGTGGTGGGCCTGCGGCGCCGCGCCGAGCTCGTGCCCGCGCCCCTCGAGGGCCGTGCCGTCGACCTCCGCACGGAGACCCCCGTCATCGACGACGACGCCACGGTGGTCGTCGTCGCCCTGGCCGCGGGCAGCCGCGACCCGGACGAGTACCGGGCGACCTACGTCGACGGGCTGCGCCGGGTGCTCGACGCGATCGAGGCCTCGGCGGCCGACCCGCGACTCCTCGTGGTGTCGTCGACCGCCGTCTACGACGTCGACGACGGCAGCGTCGTGACCGAGGAGACCCCCGCGACGGGCGCGAGCCCGACGGCGGCGGTGCTGGTGGAGGCGGAGGCGCTGCTCCGGGAGCGCGCACCGCACGCGACCCTGCTGCGGCTCTCGGGCATCTACGGCCCCGGCCGGGAGCGCCTGATCGAGCAGGTGCGCGGGGGCGAGGCGACCCTCGCCGAGCAGCCGGGAACGTCGCCGCACACGAACCGCGTGCACCGTGACGACGCCGCGGCCGCCATCGTCCACCTGGCCGGGCTCGCCATGATCGGGCCGGTCTACCTCGTCACCGACGACGAGCCGGTGCGGCTCGACGACGTGCTGACCTTCCTCGCCGCGGAGCTGGCCGTCGAGGCCCCCGCACCCGCGCCTCCCCGGGGTCGTCAGGCCGGCGGCGACAAGCGCCTGTCGAACGCGCTGCTGCGCGCGACCGGGTTCTCGTTCACCTACCCGACCTACCGCGACGGCTACCGCGCTGTGCTGGCGGGCGCGGGCACCCGGCACGACTGACGGGCGGGCCGCCGGGCGGTCACGAGACGCGGCCGGCGGACCCGCCGACGAGGGCGCGGTGACCGCTCGGCAGCGCGGTCACCAGCGGGGGTGCACCTGATCGCGGAAGTACTGGTCGTAGATGCGGACGACCTCGGAGTCGAGGCCCTCCTCCAGCTCGACGTCGCCGGCGGCCGCGTTGGCCCGGGCCTGCTCGACGTTGCGGGCGCCGGGGATGACCGTGCTGACGCCGGGCTGGTCGACGATCCAGGCGAGGGCCGCCTGCGGCACCGTGACGCCCTCGGGCACCGACTCGGCGAACTCGCGCGCCGCGGCGACGCCCTGTTCGAAGTCGACGCCGCTGAAGGTCTCGCCCTGGTCGAAGGCCTCGCCGTGGCGGTTAAAGCTGCGGTGGTCGTTCGCGGCGAAGGTCGTCTCGGTCGTGTACTTGCCCGAGAGCAGGCCGCTGGCCAGGGGCACGCGGGCGATGATGCCGACCCCGGCGCGCTGGGCGGCGGGCAGCACCTCGTCGAGGGGCTTGAGCCGGAAGGCGTTGAGGATGATCTGGACGGTCGAGACTCCGGGGCGGGCGATGGCGGTCAGGGCCTGCGCGGTCTCTTCGACGCTGACGCCGTAGGCCGCGATCGCGCCGTTCGCCACGAGCTCGTCGAGGGCGTCGTAGACGGCGTCGTCGGAGTAGACGGCCGTCGGCGGGCAGTGCAGCTGGACGAGGTCGAGCGTGTCGACGCCGAGGTTGCGCCGCGAGCGGTCCGTCCACGCGATGAAGTTCTCGCGCACGTAGTTCGAGGGCACCTGGTCGGCGCGGCGGCCCATCTTCGTGGCCACGGTCAGCGGCACGTCGGGGTTCGCGGCGTGGAACGTGCCGATGATCTGCTCGCTGCGGCCGTCGCCGTAGACGTCGGCGGTGTCGAAGAAGGTGACGCCGGACTCGACGGAGGCGTCGAGCACCTCGAGAGCGTCGCTCTCGGAGACGTCGCCCCAGTCGGCGCCGAGCTGCCAGGTGCCGAGGCCGATGACGGAGACTTCGCGGCCGGTGCGGCCCAGGGTGCGACTGTGCATGGGGACGAGCGTAGGCGTCGCCGCCGACATCGGTCCGCCCGGCCGGTCGGGAGGGGCCGCCGAGGCCCTCCGGCCGGCCCTGCTCAGCGCCTCGTCGTCGCGCGCCCGTCCGCCGCCCGCCGCACGGCCGCCCGCACGATCGCCCAGGCGACGGCGACCAGCACGAAGGCGGCGAAGAGCAGCACGACCCCCACGCCGACGCTGCCCTTGGCGAGCGAGACGAGGCCGACCACCGCGGCGATCGCCGACAGGAAGCCGAGCACCCGGGCCGTCGCCGCCTGGGCGCGACGCGCGAGGCGCGACCGCGTGGGGCCCGCCACCTCAGCCGAGACGACGCGCGGCGTCGCCCGCTGCCGTGAGGGCGGAGGCGAGCTCCCGCTCCGACTTCTCGCGCGCCTCCGCCGGCATCGCGAGCAGCTCGCTGAGCGTGAGGTCGGTCGTGATGACCTCGACCGCCATGCCGAGCGCCCCGCCGAGCACCTGCTGAAGCACGGGCACGGCGTGGTCCCAGCCGGCGGTCGGCGTGCCCGCGTCGTAGGCGCCGCCGCGGCTCGTGACGACGACGGCCGGGCGGCCCGCCATCGGCTGCTGGTCGTCGCCGTCGAGCGGCGCCGTGACCGAGGGCAGGTGGACGTTGTCGATCCAGGCCTTGAGCGTCGACGGCACCGTGTAGTTGTAGAGGGGAGCGCCGACGAGCACCACGTCGCTGGCCACCAGCTCGGCGATGAGCTCCTGCTGCAGGGCCTCCGCGGCCGAGTCGGGCGACGCGCCCGCCGGGCGCAGGCGCGGCGGCCAGTGCAGCGCGGCGTCGGCGAGGTGCGGCAGCGGGTCGGCGTGCAGGTCGCGGCGGGTGACGGTGTGGTCGTCGCCGAGCGACCGCCACGCGGCGGCGAACGCCGCCGTGATCGCCCGCGAGCGCGAGGCCCCCAGGTCGGCGGACGAGTCGAGGTGCAGCAGGTTCGGCATGCGACCACCGTAGCCGCGGCCGCCCGGCCGGTTGTCGGGGGTGCAGGGCAGGATGGCCTGCACGATGACCGACGTGCTCGAGAAGTTCTCCCCCGCGACCCGCGAGTGGTTCCGCGGCGCCTTCCCGGCGCCCACGCTCGCCCAGGTCGGGGCCTGGGAGGCCATCAGCGCGGGCGACGACGCCCTCGTGATCGCGCCGACCGGGTCGGGCAAGACCCTCGCGTCGTTCCTCTGGTCGATCGACACGCTCGCCAGCGGGCCCGCCCCCGAGGCGCGCGAGCACCGCACGCGGGTGCTCTACATCTCGCCCCTCAAGGCCCTCGGCGTCGACGTCGAGCGCAACCTCCGCTCGCCCCTCGTCGGCATCACGCAGACCGCGCGACGCCTCGGCATCGAGGCGCCCGAGCTGACCGTGGGCGTGCGGTCGGGCGACACCTCGTCGGGCGACCGCCGCCTCCTGCAGCGCACCCCGCCCGACATCCTCATCACGACCCCCGAGTCGCTGTACCTGATGCTCACCTCCGCGGCCCGCGAGAACCTCAAGGGCGTGCACACCGTCATCGTCGACGAGGTGCACGCGGTCGCCGCCACCAAGCGCGGCGCCCACCTCGCGCTCTCGCTCGAGCGCCTCGACGGGCTGCTCGACAGGCCCGCCCAGCGCATCGGGCTCTCGGCGACGGTCCGCCCGCCGGAGGAGGTGGCGCGCTTCCTCTCCGGCCGCAAGCCCGTGACGATCGTGAACCCCCGGTCGGAGAAGAACTTCGACCTCAAGGTGGTCGTGCCGGTCGACGACATGACCGAGCTCGGCACGGCCGCGCCGCTCGAGGGCTCCGCCGCCGGGTCGGCCCCGCAGGGCTCGATCTGGCCGCACGTCGAGGAGGGCATCGTCGACCTGATCCTCGACCACCGGTCGACGATCGTCTTCTCGAACTCCCGCCGGTTGGCCGAGCGCCTCACGGCCCGCCTCAACGACATCTACCTCGAACGTACGGGCGGTGACGAGGCCGTCGCCGAGTCGAGGTCGACCACGGTCGGTCGCGAGCTGGTCGCCGTGGGCGCGGTCGCCGGGGCGGTCGGCGACGAGGCCGACGTGGCCGTCGACCCCTTCGCGCCGGCCGCACCGGCTGTCCTTAAGCGGAACCCCGCGGTCGGAGGCGGCGCTCCCGCCCAGCTGATCGGCGGCAGCGGGCAGACCCAGGGCTCCGAGCCGCTGCTCGCCCGCGCGCACCACGGCAGCGTGTCGAAAGACCAGCGCGCCATCATCGAGGACGACCTGAAGAGCGGGCGCCTGCGCTGCGTCGTCGCCACCAGCTCGCTCGAGCTCGGCATCGACATGGGCGCCGTCGACCTCGTCATCCAGGTCGAGTCGCCGCCGTCGGTCGCCAGCGGCCTGCAGCGCATCGGCCGGGCCGGGCACCAGGTCGGCGAGACCTCGCGGGGCGTGATGTTCCCGAAGCACCGCGCCGACCTCATCCACTCCGCGGTCGCGGCCGAGCGCATGGTCGCCGGCCTGATCGAGGAGCTCCGGGTGCCGACGAACCCGCTCGACGTGCTCGCCCAGCAGACCGTCGCCGCGGTCGCGCTCGACGAGATCGACGCCGACGAGTGGTTCGACACGGTGCGCCGCAGCGCCCCCTTCGCGACCCTGCCCCGGTCGGCCTACGACGCGACCCTCGACCTGCTCAGCGGCAAGTACCCCTCCGACGAGTTCGCCGAGCTGCGGCCCCGCATCGTCTGGGACCGCGTGCACGGCACGCTGACCGGCCGACCCGGTGCTCAGCGGCTCGCCGTGACGAGCGGCGGCACCATCCCCGACCGCGGCCTCTTCGGGGTCTTCATGGTCGGCGAGAAGGCCGCCCGCGTCGGCGAGCTCGACGAGGAGATGGTCTACGAGTCGCGCGTCGGCGACGTCTTCGCGCTCGGCGCGACGAGCTGGCGCATCGAGGACATCACGCACGACCGCGTGCTCGTCTCCCCCGCCTACGGCCAGCCCGGCCGCGTCCCGTTCTGGAAGGGCGACGGCATCGGCCGCCCCGCCGAGCTCGGCCGCGCGATCGGCGGGTACCTCCGCGAGCTCGCGGGCTCGTCGGCCGACGACGCCGCGGCGCGGGTCGCGGCCGGCGGCCTCGACGAGCGGGCCGCCAAGAACCTCATCGCCTTCATCGCCGAGCAGCGCGAGGTCGCGGGCCACGTGCCCACCGACACGACCCTCGTCGTCGAGCGCTTCCGCGACGAGCTCGGCGACTGGCGCCTCATCCTCCACTCCCCCTACGGCATGCAGGTCCACGCGCCCTGGGCCCTCGCGGTGTCGGCCCGCATCCGCGACCAGCTCGGCGTCGACGGCGGCGCCATGGCTGCCGACGACGGGATCGTCGTGCGCATCCCCGACACCGACGCCGAGCCTCCCGGGGCCGAGCTCTTCCGCTTCGAGCCCGACGAGCTCGACGACATCGTCACCGAGGAGGTCGGCGGCTCGGCGCTCTTCTCCTCGCGCTTCCGCGAGTGCGCGGCCCGTGCCCTGCTCCTGCCCCGGTACAACCCCGGCCGTCGGTCGCCGCTCTGGCAGCAGCGCCAGCGGGCCTCGCAGCTGCTCGACGTCGCGCGCAAGTACCCGCAGTTCCCGATCGTGCTGGAGGCGGTGCGCGAGGTCCTGCAAGACGTCTACGACCTGCCCGCCCTGATGAGCCTCACCCGCGAGCTCGAGACCCGCGCCGTGCGCGTCGTCGAGACCGAGACCGAGGTGCCGTCGCCCTTCGCGCGCTCGCTCCTCTTCGGCTACGTCGCGGCGTTCATGTACGAGGGCGACTCGCCCCTCGCCGAGCGCCGGGCGGCCGCGCTCTCGCTCGACTCCACCCTCCTGCAGGAGCTCCTCGGCCGCGCCGAGCTCCGCGAGCTGCTCGACGCCGACGTCATCGACCAGCACGAGCTCGAGCTGCAGCGGCTCGCGCCCGACCGTCGCGCCCGCGACGTCGAGGGCGTCGTCGACCTGCTCCGCCTGCTCGGGCCCCTCACCACCGCCGAGATCGTCGAGCGCAGCTGGCTGGCCGAGACCGCGGGGTCGGCGGCGGCGGAGCCCGACGACGAGGCTCGCGGCAAGCTCGAGGCCGCGCTGACCGACCTCGCGCGGTCGAACCGCGTGCTGCGGTTCACGCACGCCGGCGTCGAGCGCTGGGCCGGCATCGAGGACGCCTCGCGCCTCCGCGACGCCCTGGGGGTGGCCCTGCCCATCGGCGTGCCGACCGCGTTCGTCGAGCCCGTCGACGACCCGCTCGGCGACCTCGTCGGCCGGTTCGCCCGCACCCACGCTCCGTTCACGCCGCTCGCCGTCGCCGAGCGGCTCGGCCTCGGCACCGCCGTCGTGCTCGAGACCCTGCGCCGGCTCGGCGTGCAGCGACGCGTCGTCGAGGGCGAGTTCCGGCCGAAGCACCAGGGCAGCGAGTGGTGCGACGCCGAGGTGCTGCGCCGCCTGCGCAGCCGCTCGCTCGCGGCGCTCCGCCACGAGGTCGAGCCCGTCGCTCCCGACACGCTCGGGCGCTTCCTGCCCGCCTGGCAGCACGTCGCCACGGGCACCAAGGGCAGCGGCCTGCGGGGGCTCGACGGCGTCGTCCAGGTCATCGACCAGCTCAGCGGGGTGGCGTTGCCGGCCTCCGCGTGGGAGTCGCTCATCCTGCCCGCCCGCGTCACGGACTACTCCAGCGGCATGCTCGACGAGCTGACCGCGACGGGCGAGGTCATCTGGTCGGGCTCCGGCAGCCTGGCCGGCAACGACGGCTGGGTCAGCCTGCACCTCGCCGACGGCGCCCAGGTCACCCTGCCCGAGCCGCTCGGCACCGACACCGACGAGCTGCAGCGCGAGGTGCTCGCCGCGCTGGCGGGCGGCGGCGCCTACTTCTTCCGCCAGCTCTCCGACGCGGTGGGCAGCACCGACGACGACGCCCTGGTCACCGCCATCTGGGATCTCGTCTGGGCCGGGCAGATCACGAACGACACCTTCGCCCCGCTCCGCACCCAGGTCGGCGGCAAGGCGCCCCGGCCGCGCACGCCGACCCGCTCGCGCTCGTCGTACCGGAGCCGCGGGCGCGTCACGATGCCCCGGCAGGCGGGGCCGCCGACGGTCGGCGGGCGCTGGTCGCTGCTGCCGCTCGCCGAGCCCGACGCGACGGTGCGCGCCGCCGCGATGGCCGAGATCCTGCTCGAGCGGCACGGCGTGGTCACGCGCGGCGCGGTCGCCAACGAGGGCGTGCGCGGCGGGTTCTCGACGGTCTACAAGGTGCTGAGCGGCTTCGAGGAGTCAGGCCGGGCACGGCGCGGCTACTTCGTCGAGGGGCTCGGCGCGGCGCAGTTCGCCACCGGCCCGACCGTCGACCGGCTGCGCTCGTTCGTGCGCGACGAGACCGACCGCCGCGACGACGACGCCCTCGCCGCCGCGGGGCGCGGGCGCGAGATCCCCGTCGTGACGCTCGCGGCGACCGACCCCGCGAACCCGTACGGCGCCGCGCTGCCCTGGCCGGGGCAGGCGCCCGAGGGCGTGCTCGACCCGACCCCCGGCGGGAGGCCGTCGTCGACCGGTGGTGCGACCGCGGCCGGTGGCGGCACGGCCGACGCCACGGCGAGCTCGGCGACCGCGACGGGCGGTGCCGGTGCCGGCGCCGGCGCCGGCGCCGGTGCCGGCGGCGCGACCACCGCCTCCGCAGCGTCGGCCCCCGCCGGCAAGAAGAAGGCCGGCCACCGGCCCGGGCGCAAGGCCGGGTCGCTCGTCGTGCTGGTCGACGGCCGTCTCACGATCTACGTCGAGCGCGGGGGCAAGACGATCCTCACCTTCGGCGAGCCCGACGACCGAGAGCTGGCCCTCGCAGCGGGCTCGCTCGCCTCGGTCGTGCGCTCCAGGCTCGGCAAGCTCGCGGTCGAGCGCGTCGACGGCGAGTTCGTGCTCGGCACCCCGTTCGGCGACGCCCTGCGCGACGCGGGGTTCGCCCCGACGCCCAGCGGCGTCCGGCTCAGGTCGTAGGGAGCACCGATGCCCGAGGGAGACACCGTCTACCGCGCCGCGAAGAACCTCGACGCGGTGCTGCACGGCCAGACGCTCACGGCGAGCGACTTCCGGGTGCCCGCGTTCGCCACGGTCGACCTCAGCGGCGAGGTCGTCGACGACGTGATCAGCCGCGGCAAGCACCTGCTGCACCACATCGGCGGCCTGACCCTGCACACGCACCTCAAGATGGAGGGCTCCTGGCACATCTACCGCCGGGGCACCCGCTGGCGTCGCCCCGCGCACCAGGCGCGCGTCGTGCTCGAGACCGACGAGTGGGTGACCGTCGGGTTCGACCTCGGCGTCGTCGAGCTCGTCGAGCGCGACCCGGAGGACAGCGTCACGGCGTACCTCGGCCCCGACCTGCTCGGCCCCGACTGGGACGCCGGGCGGGCCCTGGCGAACCTCGAGGCCGACCCGGCCCGCGAGGTGGGTCTCGCGCTGCTCGACCAGCGGGTGCTCGCCGGCGTCGGCAACGTGTACCGGGCCGAGATCTGCTTCCTCCGCGGGGTGCTGCCCACCCGGCCCGTGGGCGAGGTGGCGAACTGCGCGAAGATGATCGACCTGGCCCACCGCCTCATCGTCGCCAACAAGGACAGGGTCGAGCGCACCACGACCGGGACGCTCCGCGGCACGACCGACTGGGTCTACGGCCGGGCCGGCAAGCCCTGCCTCCGCTGCGGCACGAAGATCCTCCGCGGCGAGCTCGGCGAGTCCGAGCTCGAGCTGCGCGACACCTACTGGTGCCCGCGCTGCCAGACCTGAGCTGACGTGATCTGACCCGACCGGCCTGACCTGACCGGACGGGACCTGACCGGACCTGAACCGGCTCGATCCGGGCTGACTGCCCGACCGGGCCCGACCCGACCGGGCCGACCCGCGACTCCCCCCGCCTTCGTGACGAACCGTGACGCTCACGCGGGTCACGCCGAGGAGGCGACCGTACAGTCGGCAGCACCCGGTCCGCACCCGACGCGGACCCGCCAGGAGGTCGTCATGACGTCATCGTCCATCGCCGAGCAGGTCAGCACCTTCAACGAGGGCTTCACCGCGCAGATCGGCCCCGAGCTCTCGGCCGTCTTCGACGCCGAGCAGCAGGCCCTCACCGCCGCCGGCCGCCCGGACGACGCCGTCGGCGTCGGCGACCAGCTGGTCGACGCGACGCTGCTCACGCCCGAGGGCGCCGAGGTGTCGCTCGCGACCGTCGTCGGCGAGGGCCCCGCGGTGCTCGTCTTCTACCGCGGCGCCTGGTGCCCGTACTGCAACCTCACGCTCAAGACCTACCAGGAGCAGCTGCTGCCGACCCTCCGTGACCGCGGCGTCGGCCTCGTCGCGATCAGCCCGCAGACGCCCGAGGGCTCCGAGCTCGCGACGAGCAACGGCAGCCTCGACTTCCCCGTGCTCTCCGACCCGGGCAACGTTCTCAGCCGCGCCCTGGGCATCGTCACCGAGCCGACCGCCGAGGCCCGTGCCGCCCACACGCAGCTGGGCTTCGACGTCGCCGACAGCAACGCCGACGCGACGGGCGACATCCCCTTCCCCACGGTGCTCGTGGTCGACGGCGACGGCCGCGTCGTGTTCGCCGACGTGCACGTCGACTACACGACCCGCACCGAGGTCGACGAGGTCGTCGCCGCGCTCGACCTGCTGCCGTAGCGCGGGGGCGCCCCCGTCATCGCGGTGCCCCGTCCTGGGTCCTGCCTCCGCTCGGGGGCCCAGGACGGGGCACCTCCATGCCGAGTAGAGCTCAGGAGGCGCGCTGCGGCTCCCGGCGGAGCACCAGCTCCAGCCCGTCCACCTCGTCGACCTGCTCGCCCACCAGCACGAAGCCGTGCGACCGCGCCAGGGCCAGCGACGGCGCGTTGTCGGGGCTGACGCTCGCGCGCACCGACCGCACGGCGGGAGCGGCGTCGCAGAACGCGAGCACCGCCTCCAGCACCTGTGCCCCGACGCCCCGGCCGCGCAGCTCGGGCAGCACCGTGTACGACACCCCGACCTCCCCGTCGGCGTCGGGTCGGCCGTGGAAGCCGGTGTGGCCGACGACCTGCCCGTCACGGGTGGCGACCCAGGCGACCCAGGGCTCGTCGCGCTCGTCGGCGAGGATCTGCTCGAGGCGGATCGCCCAGAGCCACCCGTCGTCGAGGAAGGCCGTCGGCAGCTCGACGCCGATCGCCACCGACGCGAGGGCCAGGTCGCCCGCGACGAGCGCGTCGACCGCACGCAGGCCGAGGGGCCCCACGGCGACGGCGTGCCGCCGTGCTGCCGGGGGCCCCTCGGGTGTCGTCATGCGGTCAGCCTAGGGCGGGCCCGCTACTGCTCTCCGCGCCCCACCCGAGAGTGGCGACGGCCGTAGGCGAAGTACACGACCACGCCGATCACGAGCCACACCGCGAAGCGCGCCCAGGTGAGCGTCGTGAGGTTGAGCATGAGCCACACGCAGAGCGCGGCCGAGAGGATCGGCAGCACCGGCGACCACGGCACGCGGAAGGCGCGCGGCAGGTCGGGGCGCTGGCGGCGCAGCACGATCACGCCGATGCTCACCAGCACGAAGGCCGAGAGGGTGCCGATGTTGATCATCTCCTCGAGCACGCCGACGTCGGTGAGACCGGCGATCAGCGCGACGACGACGCCGGCCAGCACCTGCACGCGCACGGGCGTGCCGCGCTTGGCCGAGGTCTTGGCCAGGCCGCGGGGCAGCAGGCCGTCGCGGCTCATCGAGAAGACGATGCGGGCGAGGCCGAGCAGCAGCACCATGATGACGGTGGTGAGGCCGATCAGGGCGCCGACCGCGATGACCTTGGCGGCCCAGTCGACACCGACCAGCTCGAACGCCGTCGCGAGGTTCGGGGTCTCGCTGGCGGCGAGGTCGCGGTACGACACCATTCCGGTCAGCACGATCGCGACGAGCACGTAGAGCAGCGTCACGATGCCGAGGCCGAGGAAGATGCCGCGGGGCAGGGTCTTCTGCGGGTCCTTGACCTCCTCGGCGCTCGTCGCGACGATGTCGAACCCGATGAAGGCGAAGAAGACGAGCGAGGCGCCGGCCAGCAGGCCGAAGACGCCGTACTGCGCGGGGGCCGCGCCGCTGAGGAAGGAGAACAGCGACTGCGTCCACGCGTCGGTGCTGCCCTCGCCCGTGCGGGGCTGCGAGGCGGGCACGAACGGCGTGTAGTTCGAGGCCTTGACGAAGAAGAACCCGACGACGATCACGAACAGCACGATGCCGACCTTGATCACCGTGAAGACGCCGCCGACGCGCGAGCTGAGCTGCGTGCCGAGCACGAGCAGCACCGTGAAGACGGCGACGATGAGGAAGGGGCCCCAGCTGAGGTCGACCGGCCCGAGGGCGATCGTGTCGGGCAGCGGCACGCCGAACTGCTCGAACACCGTGCTGAGGTAGATGCCCCAGTACTTGGCGAGCACGGCGGCGCCGGTGAGCGTCTCGAGGATGAGGTCCCACCCGATGATCCAGGCGAGGAACTCGCCCATGGTCGCGTAGGTGAAGGTGTACGCGCTGCCCGCGACGGGGATGGTGGAGGCGAACTCGGCGTAGCACATGATCGCCAGGCCGCAGGTGACGGCGGCGAGGATGAACGAGATGATGACGCCCGGCCCGGCGAAGTTCGCGGCGGCGTTCGCGCCGACCGAGAAGATGCCGGCGCCGACGGCGACGGCGATGCCCATCAGGGTCAGGTCGGTGACGCCGAGCGAGCGCTTGAGCTTGCTCTCGCCCTCGAGCGAGTCCTGGATCGAGGCCTCGACCGACTTCGTGCGCCAGAGGCTGCGCGACCCGGGGCCGTGGGTGGGTGCGGTCATGTCGTCTCCTCGCTCGACCTGCGCCGCCCCGGCCGGAGCGACCCGCCATGCTACCCAGCAGACGGGCCTCGTGACGACGGGGCGGCCGGGCTGGGTCGGCTCCGTGGTGCGGGCTGCACCGCGACTCCTACGATGGCCGGGTGGACGACGACGAACGCGGGGCCTGGCAGCCGACCCCACCGCCGCGCCCCGACGTCGCGTGGGAGTCGCGGGTCGGCCAGGGCGGCGGGCCCGGCCCCGCAGACGCCCGCGCCCGCACCGTCGGCCCCGAGCCGCACGCCGGCGCCGACGCCGCCGGCGATGCCGCCGCCGCCGCCACCGCGGACGGCACGTCCCCTCCGCCGCCCCCGTCGCGCCTCGCCGCCTCCGCGGCGTCCGTCGCCGCCGCCGCCCGCGCCGGCTGGGCCCGCCAGGGACGCGGCCGCCGCCTCGCCCTGGCCGGCGTCGCCCTCGTCGCCGCGACCGTGCTCGTGACGACGGGCGGCGTGCTCGCCCGCCCGAGCTGGGCGCCCCTCGCCGCCCCCGGGGCCGCCGTCGACGAGCTGCGCGGCCCGCCCGTCGCCAGCCTCTGGCGCACCGACCTCGGCGCGGCCTTCGACCTCGACCTCTCCGACCAGTGCACCTCGCTCGAGGTGGTCGCCGACGTCGGCACCGACGACGTCGTGGTCGGCACGCGCTCCCAGGGCTACGGCGACGGCTCGCCCTGCGGCGGCACCGGCGGCCGCCTGCTGCGGCTCGACACCCTCACCGGCGAGCTGCGCTGGGGGCTCGACCTCGGCGCCGAGCTCGGGCTGGCCGTCACGGGTGCCCGCGTCGCGGTCGCCGCCGGCGGCGACACGGCCCTCGTCTCGGCCGACGGCGTCTGGGGGCGCACCTCCGGCACCGTCGCCCGGGTCGACACGACCGACGGCCGCGTCGTCGAGCGGCTCGACGACGCGGCCGCCGGGCTCGCCCCCGGCACCCTGCTCGAGGCGCTCCAGGTCGAGGGCGACGCCGTGCTCACGTCGGCCACCGACCTCGACCGCTACGACCCGGGCGGGGGCCTCGAGCTCGGCCCGGGCGACGCCGACCGGCTCACCCTCTTCGCCGCCGACGACCTGTCGCGACCGGTCTGGTCGGGGCTCGGCGTGAGCGCCACGCAGGCCTGGCTGCTGGGCGGCACGCTGGTGGCGCAGCTCGTCGACCCCGCGGCCTTCGCCGTCGACGCGGAGGACGCGGTGGCCGACGCCGTCTGGTCGACCGTCGACGTGGGCACGGGCCAGGCGCAGCCGCTGCCCGGCGAGGCGCGCGACCTCGGCAGCGTCGAGGCCTGGGGCGACCGGCTCGTGCTCGGGCGGCAGGTCTCGTCGGCGGGCGACTCGGTCGTCTCGCTGGTCGACCCCGTCGAGGGCCCGGTCTGGTCGCGCGACCTGCCGCCCGGCACCTGGACCCGGCTCAGCGCCGGCTGCCTCGTCGTCTCGGACGACTCGGGCACCGTGACCTGCGTCGACCCCGACACCGGCCGCGCGCGGTGGAGCCGCGAGCTCGGGACGGACGACGCGGGCTCGCCCGGCAGCTCCGGCCTGACGGTGAACGGCTGGGTGCTGCCCGGGTCGGGCACGCCCGAGGAGTCGGTGGTCGTCTCGACGGCACCCGGCCAGATCGAGGAGTCGTCGGAGGGCGAGACCGACCCCGTGTGGATCGTCGACCCGGCCACGGGCGAGACCCGCCTCGACCTGACGCTGCCCTCGGCGTCGGTGGTGGTCGCGGCCTCGCGGACGACCGGCTACGCCCTGCGCAGCTGGTGGAGCTCCGACTCCCCGCCCGCGGTCACGGCCTTCGACCTCGCCGACGGCCGGACCCTCTGGACGCACGAGATCGGCACGACCGGCTCGCTGTCGCCGTTCTGGCGCCGCACCCTCGTGACCGTCGACGACGGCGTCGCCCGGGGCCTGGCCGACGACGTGCGCCTGCCCGGCTGACACCGCCGGCGGGAGCGCTCAGCGCACCAGCATCGGGAAGACGAACACCGCGAACAGGAAGAACGCGGCCATCACGGCGAAGAGCACGTACGTGCCGCGGCCCACGGCGGCCTGCCCCTGGGCCTCGCGGCGGCGCATCACGCGGCGGCGGTAGACGACCTGGAGCACGATCAGGACGACCGCGGCGACGGTCAGGATCGTGACGACGAGGGCTTCGATGGGACTGCTCCGTTCGGGGGCGGCGGGCTGCCAGCCTACCGGCCGCGGCCCGGGCGACCGGTGGGCTCGTACGATGGCGCTGCACGAGGAGGCGCGGTGCGCGACCCCGAGGACGGAGGGCCAGGTGACCGAGGCTCCGTGGCGCCCGCCCCGCCCGCCCCGCGGCGACGACCCCTGGTCGGCCGGCGCCGACGACGCCCGCCGGGCCGAGCCGACCGCCTCCGCCGCCCCGGCCCCCGACGACGCCCGCCCGACCGGTGCCGCCCGCCCCGCCGACCGCGACGCGACCCGACGGCCGTGGCCGCGCCTCCTGCGGGGCCCGCACCGCGCCTCCCGGGGCCGTCGCCTGCTGCTCGCGGCCGGCGCGACCCTCCTCGCGACGACGCTCGTCGTCACGGCCGGGGTCGTCACGCAGCCGCGCTACCCCGTCGGGCGGCCGCTCGGCGGCGTCGTCGTCGACGAGCTGCGCCGGCTGCCGTCGCCCGAGGGCTGGGTGCTGACGCCCGACCGGCTGGGCGTCGAGGGGGTCGACACGGCCTGCCTCGACTACACCGTCATCGGCCGGGTCGGCGGCGGGTCGCCCGACCTGCTCGTCGCCACGAGCACGCAGCTGACCACCGTGCTCGGCGTCTGCGACGACCGCGACGGCCTCGGGGAGCGCGTCGCACGGCTCGACCCCGGCACGGGCACCGTGCGCTGGTCGCTCGACTCGGACGCGGTGGGAGGCGGCGGCGGGGCCCTGCAGGTCTGGCCCAGCACCCGGCGCGGCGACCTGCTGCTCAGCACCGGCGCGTTCGGGGGCTTCGGCGTCTCGGAGTCCGGCTTCGCCCGCGTCGACCTCGACACCGGGGAGCTGCTCGAGGTGCAGGCGACCGACGCCGGGCTGCGCCGCGTCGTCGACGCGAACGACGACTGGGTGCTCGTCCGCACCGACCCCGACCGGAGGGGCGACCGGGGCACGTCGTTCGTCGACGGCGACTCGCGCAGCCGGCTCGAGCTCTTCGCGCGCGACGACCTCGACGCGCCGACCTGGTCGGGGTCGACCTCCGACCAGGAGGACGTCGTGCTGCTCGACGACGCCGTGCTCGTCTTCGCCCGCGGAGCGGCCGTGCGGGTGGACGCCGCGAGCGGCGAGACGAGCGCGTGGGGCGACCGCTGGCGCACCCCCGTGACGCCCGTGCGGCGGGGCGAGCTGCTCACCGTCGACTCCCCCGGCTCGGACGGGCGCGTCGACACGGCCGAGCTCGTGGTCTACGACCTCGACGGCACCGAGCTCTGGCGCCGCCGGCACGACGCCGACCGCACGCCCGTGCTCTCGGGCGGGTGCGTCGTCTTCTCGGGGCGGGACGCGCTGTCGTGCGTCGACCGGCTGACCGGCGACGAGCGCTGGAGCGTGCCGCGCGACGACGACGACCGGGGCGTGCCGATCGTGCTCGAGCCCCCGGTCGGCCAGAGCGGGCGCGACGCCTTCGTGCGGACGTTCGTCCGGGCGCCGTCCGGCGACGACGACGGAGACCGGGTCGTGGCGATGATCGACGACGCCACGGGCGAGCAGCTGCTCGAGGCGGCCGTGCCGAACGAGTCGACCATGGAGCGCGCGTCGGAGTCGGTCGGCTACGCCTTCTCGCTGCTGCGCTACGCGAACACCGGCGACCTCGTGGGCCGCTCGGTGACCGCGTTCGACCTCAGCGACGGCCGGCGGCTCTGGCGCGCGGAGCCCGACGAGCTCGGCGTCGACGACCTGCAGTTCTGGGGCGGGGTGCTGGTGGGCATCGGCCGCGACGGCACCGTCCGCCGCTTCGGCGACCCCGTCCGCCTGGTCGGCTGACCGGGCGGACGGGGGGAGGCGCGGGTCAGCCCGCCGAGGCCGCCCCGGCAGCCAGGATGTACGCCATGGCGTACGACCGCGAGTTGCCGTTGTCGATCGCCGTGTCGGGCAGGGCCTCGAGGGTGGTGAGCGCCGAGGCGGCCGCGTCGGGCCCGGCCAGTGCCGAGTACATCAGGACGTAGTCGCCGAGGGCGCCGGCGAAGCCGTCGGGGGCCGCCTCCGCGACCAGCGCGTCGACCTTCTCCGCGCCTCCCGCGGGCTCCGACCCCAGGTAGCCGATCGAGGTCGGCGACAGGGGGATCAGCTGGATGCCGGCGATGGCCGAGGGCTCGGCCGAGAACCAGGTGGCGTAGTCGCGCTTGCCGCCCCAGTTGAGCGAGACGACCTCGTGGTCGAAGCCCTCGAAGACCGGGTCGGAGAGGTCGGGCGCGACGTAGTAGGCCAGGGCCGACTGCGTCTCGGCGCTGAGCATCCACGACGCCTCGTCGCCCAGGGCGGCGTCGCCGCTCGCGGCGGCCCAGAGGGCGAGGCCCGAGTAGGCCGTGACGGCCTCGGACGACGACTCCTGGTTGTTGCCGTCGGCGAAGGGCGAGTAGCCGCTCGCCCAGCTGTGCGACCAGTAGGGGTCGAACGCGCGGCGGTCGGGGAACGAGCCGTTCTGCGCGCCGGAGGCGATGTCGGCGGCGAGCAGGTCCATCACGGGCTGCCAGCGCTCGGCGAGCTCGGGGTCGTCGGCGGCCATGACGCCGGCCGCGTAGAGGAAGTAGCCGTAGTGGAAGTAGTGGTCGTTGAACTCCTCGGAGCCGAACGACACGGCCTTGCCGACGACGCCCTGCACCGCGGGGTCGTAGACGAAGCACTCCTGGTCGCGGGTCTCGCAGCCGGCCGGGTCCGTCCACAGGTCGAGCTCGTCGACGATGGCCTTCTTCAGGGTGGCCGCCGACTCGTCGTCGCCGAGCTGCACGGCGAGCTGCCAGAGCATCGAGGCCCGGTAGAGCGACTTGCCGCCGAAGTAGGTGTCGGCCGCGAAGGTGGGCAGGGCCGCGACGTCCTTCGTCAGCTGCTCGCCGAGGGCGGTCTTCTGCTCGTCGGTCAGGCTGCCGAGGTCGAGGCTCGTGGCGGGCGCCGTGGTCGGCGCGTCGAAGGTCAGCGAGCTGCCGACCGCCAGGGGCACGGTGCCGTAGACGGTCTCGTAGCGGAGGCCGGTGTCGGTGCCGCCGGAGACCTTCGCGGTCTGCCCCTGGTGGGGTGCCGCGACGACGAGCGTGTCGCCGCCCGCGGCCGTGGCGTAGGCGAGCTCGGTGGTCGTGACCGCGTCGTCGCCCTCGCCGGAGGACGACCACGACGTCGCGACGCCGGTCAGCGGCGAGGCGGCCGCGTCGAGCACGGTCGAGACCTGCTCGGACGACGCGCCGGCGGGGATGGCGACGAGCACGACGCTGCCGCCCTCGTCGAGGTCGACGCTGGTGCCGTCGAGCGTGCCGCCGTCGACGACGACGCCCCAGGTGGAGTCGCCGACCTCGATCGTGCCGCGACCGTCGCCGGCGGCCGTCACCGCGGCGCCGAGGGTGTCGGTCTGGGCCGAGGCCGCCGTGTACGACACGGTCGGCGAGCCCTGTGCGACCACGGTGTGGCCGAGCACGGCGTCGCCGTCGCGGTGCTCGACCGTGACGGAGACCTCGTCGTACGCGCTGACGACGGACTCGGTCGCGCCGAGGTCGAGCGTCACGTCCGGCAGGGCCGGCCCGACGATCGCCGTGGGCGAGGTGACCGGCTGCGGCATGCCGGCGGCGACGCCGTCGTCGGTCAGCTGGAACGAGATCGGGTACGGGAAGACCGGCATGGGGGCGTCGCCGAAGACGAGGCCGGAGAACCACTTGTTCGTCGGGGGCACGAGGCCGTCGGCGAGGCGCATCGTGGGCACGTCGCCGACCGACTCCTGCGGCAGGGCCTCGACCAGCGGGTCGACCTGCGACGCGGGGAACACGCCGCCCGTCGGGGGCGTGGAGTCGTCGGGCGTGGCCGTGCCGCCGTCGGGCGACGCGCTGCCGCTGGTGCAGCCGGCGAGCACGAGGGCTCCGGCGGCGGCGAGGGCGACGCCCGAGAGGAGGCGGGAGGCGGCGGGGCGGGGAGTGCGTGCGCTGATGGTCAGATGCCGATCTGTCGGAGGAAGCCCTGCACGGCGTCGGTCGGGCCCGCGAGGACGCCGTCGTCGCGGAGGTGGAGCTTGGCGGTGACGGGCGTGCCGGGGCTGACGAGCCCGCCGAAGGAGCCCTGGACGAGCTCGTCGCTGGCGACCTGGAGGGTCGTCTCGGCGCTGCCGTCCTGGGTCTCGACGGTCACCTCGGAGACGGTGCCGACCACCGAGGTCTGGTTCGGCAGCTGGAGGTCGACGACGGCACCGGGCACGATGCGCTCGTAGTCCCGGGGCGTCAGCACGAAGTCGGCGCGGACGAACAGGGTGTCGGACTTGTCGATGGTGGCGAGCGAGGCGCCGGCCTGCACGAAGCTGCCCTCCTTGAGGGTGACGTCGGCGACCGTGCCGTCGACGGCGGCCTTGAGGGTGAGCAGGCCGTCGGCCGCGACCGAGTAGGTGGCCGTGTCGTACGTGACGAGGCCCTTGTCGATGTCCTGCAGCAGCGAGAGGCTCTGCACCTCGAAGAGGGTGTCGCCCTCCTTCACGGTGTCGCCGTTCTCGACGTACGACTGCGTGATGGTGCCGCTGTAGTCGGAGCCCACGGAGTACTCCTGGGCCGCGATCTCGGCGCTGGTGCTGATGGCCTGCTGCTGGCGCTGCGTGAAGATCATCGTCGAGCCGGCGACGAGCACCAGCACGACCAGGATCCCGGCGGTGAGCTTGAGTCGGTTCATCCAGGTCATGAGGTGACCTCCTGCTTCTGCTTCTCGGCGGTCGAGCCGTCGGTGCGGCGGGCGGCCTCGCGGCGGCCGCGTCGGGTGGCGAGCGCCTGGGCGCCGACGAGCATCGCGTGGCGCTCGTCGTCGCGGGCGGCCTGCTCGGGGTCGTCGCTGGGGGTCATGTCGGCGAGGTGGCGCAGCTCGCGCAGCTCCTGCAGCTCCTCCGCGGAGCGGGGGGCGGGCCGCGACACCTGGGTGCGGGTCGGGGCGGCGGAGGGCGTCTCGTCGTGGAGCACGAGGGCCTCGGGCTCGGGCAGCTCGCCGCGCTTCGCCGCACGGGCGTAGCGCTTGATGGCCCGGGCCTCGCGGCTGGCGGCCACCATGAAGGCGGTGAGGATGCCGGTGTTGAGCAGGTTCCACACCGTGGCCAGGGTCAGCACGCCGTTGTCGACGTCGCGCACGATGGCGACGAGGCTCGTCAGCGACAGGAAGACCCAGAACAGCACCTGCGGGATGATGAAGTTGAAGGGCGACGAGACCTTGCCGGCCCGCCCCGTCACGCTCCACGCCTCGTCCTTGCCGCTCAGCACGTTCCAGAGGGCCTTGACGTAGATCGGGAACGACACCGACGCGAGCATCAGCACCTCCCAGCGGAACGACCCGAGCGTGTAGAACGCGAGCACGATCTGCATGAGGTAGAAGCCGGCGTAGAAGAGGAACCACTGCAGCACCGAGATGTGCAGGTTCATCGGGCGGAGGTCGAAGAAGATCTCCATCGGCGGCACGAGGAGCAGCAGCAGGGGCGCGATGCCGGTGAGGTAGTTCGTCGCGGTGACGAAGTACTGGAGGCGCTGGTCCATCGTGAGGCGGCGGCGCGGGCTGAGCGGGAAGTGGCGGAAGAGGATCTCGAAGCCGCCGGTCGCCCAGCGGAGCTGCTGCTTGCTGTAGGCCTCGATGGTCTCGGGGGCGTCGCCCACGGCGAGCGTCAGCGGGATGTAGATCGAGCGCCAGCCGGCCTCGTGCAGGTGCAGGCTCGTCCAGACGTCCTCCGACTTGGAGTCGGTGTCGATGCCGCCGACCTCGTCGATGGCCTCGCGGCGGAAGATGACGTTCGTGCCGACGCAGAACGCGGCGTTGAAGCGGTTGCGGCCCGGCTGGATGAACTTGTAGAAGACCGTCTGCATGTAGCCCGCGCCGCGGCTGACGAGGCTCGTCAGGTTGCCGTAGGTCTGCGGGGTCTGGACGAAGGCGACCTTCTCGTCGACGAAGAACGGCACCGTCTCGAGCAGGAACCCCTCCTTCGGCACGAAGTCGGCGTCGAAGATGGCGAAGTAGTCGCCCTTGGCGATGGCCAGCGCGTGGTTGACGTTGCCGGCCTTGGCGCCGTTGCTGCTCAGGCGGCGGATGTAGCGGGCGCCGAGGGCGGCGGCGAGGTCGCGGACCTCGTCGCTGCGGCCGTCGTCGAGGACCCACGTGCGGTGGGCGCCCCGGAGCGCCAGCGCGGCCTTGACCGTCGTGGCGATCTTGGAGAGCTCCTCGCCGTAGACGGTGATGAAGACGTCGACCGTGACCTCGCGGCCGTCGACGACCATCGGCCAGAGGTGCGGGGTGCCCTCGAGGCCGCGTCGCTCGATCTCGGCCTCGTCGAACAGCGTGTCCTGCGTGGCGTGGAAGTCGAAGTCGCGGGGGTCCTGACCGCCCGAGAGGATCGTCCACATGGCCAGCAGCGCCTGCACGACGAGGATCGCCTCGGCGACGATGATCATCGAGTAGGGCAGCAGGTCGCCGCGGTTGCTCGGGTTCAGCAGGAACTGCGCGTAGAGCAAGATGCCCAGGGTCGCGACCAGCACCAGCAGCACCATGACGGGGCTGTGGCTGCGCGTGCCCTCCGCCCGGGAGCGGACGGCCTCACGCTGCGCCGACACGGGTCGGCGGGTGCGGGCGGCGGGCTCGACGACGTCGGGTGTCAGGTGCCGCACGACGGCTCGGGAGGCTGTGTCGTGCGTGTCGTCGGGCCCGCCGCCGCGGCGGGGGCTCTCGTCGGTCGTGCCGGGGGTGCGCGGGACGTCGCGCATGGTTCGGGACATGCGTGTGCTTCTCCAGGTTCGGGCTGGGGAGACCGGGCGACTGGAGCGGGGTGAGCGCGCCGGACGTCCGGTGAGGGGCGTCGGCGACTCCGGCGACGAGAGGCGACGGCCCCGGGGCGGGGGCACGTCGGACGGCCGGTCGTGCTGGTCGTCCGTGGGGGCACCAGGGGGTGTCGGCCGGAGGGGTGGTCCGGCTGCAGGGTGGCCCGGTCGTCGTGTGGGCCTTTCGGGGGACCGCACGTCGACTTCGATGAACAGTACAGGGGCGTTCGGAGCACACTAGCCCCCCGGACGGGGGGCATGTCCCCCGTCCGGGTGCCGACTGCCCCGGGTTGCCGGGCCTGACGCCCGCTCCGCTCGCCCGGATTGTCACCCGTCCGGGTGACGACGTCACCCCCTGCGGTGTCCCCCGGGCGCACCGGCGCCTCGCCGCGTGGACGGGCGACGGCGCGACGGGTGCCTCAGGCGCCCGGGCCGGCGAGGCCGAACAGGGCCACCACCTCGTCGAGGTCGCGGCCCAGGACGAGGTCGAGCGGCCCGACGTCGCCGGCGTCCGCCAGCTGCGCGACGGCCGCGCCCGACGAGCCCTCGACGGCACGGGCCCTGCCCGCGACCATGAGATCGACCGGCTCGGCCCGGGCTCGCACGGGCGCGTCGGGCAGCGGGTCGAGGCCGTCGGCGACGCGCCGGTCGACGGCGAGGGCCGCCAGCACCCAGCGTTCCGCGAGGCCGACCGGGCGCAGCGACGCGAGGGGCGACCGGTGCCCCCGGCCGAAGACGACCGTCATGGTGTCGCGGAGCTCGACATGCCAGGCGACGCCGCCGACGTCGAACCGGCAGAGCTCGTCGGAGTGGAGGTCGATGACGGCCCCGAGGCGCTCCAGCGCCCGAACGGACGTCGGGCCCAGGAGGCGCACGGTCGTCGAGGCCTCGCGCTCGCGACGCTCGCGCTCGAGCACCGCCCGGGCGGTCGGGGCGTACTCGGCGTCGAGCGCATCCCGGTCGAGCGGCGCGCCCTCGGCGAGGCGCGCGTGCAGCCACGCCGGGTCGAGCTGGCCGAGGTAGCGGAAGCGCACCTGGACGACCCCGGAGGGGTCCGGCGCGGTGAGGGGCCCGTCGGGGACGAGCAGGGCGACGCCGTGGTCGACCGACCACACGGCGACGACGGTGCCGTCGACGACGGCCACCCACGACCAGCCCTGCGCGCGCACGTCGGGGCTGCTGCGCTCGACGACGTCGCTCACGAGCGACCCGGCCGGGACCCGCAGCTCGCGGCGGTGCGTCCGGGCGTCGTCGCCCATCGACACGCTCTCCCGGTCGACGACGACGACGAGCTCCGCGGGCACGTCGCTCGACGCCGCGCCGACGAGCCGAGACCAGATCCCCATGACCGTGACGCTACCGGCCCGTCAGTCCGGCCGCGCCCGGGGGGGGCCTCCTGCCCGCGGGGGACGAGGCCCGGCGTGCGGCCGCCGTGTCGACGAGCGTGACGGCTACAGCGCGCTCGCCCAGCCGGCGAGGAACTCCGCGCCCGCCTCGTCGTGGATGAGGCCGGAGGCGCTCGTCAGCACGGCGTACGGCTTCACGGGGACGCCGTCGGCCGGCCGCACGTCGACGTGGGCGACGGAGTGGCCGTGCTCGTGCAGCCAGTCGGCCATCGCGTAGTCGCTCCGCGAGTCGCCGACGGTGCGCCAGGCGAGCGGTGCGGGGCCGTCGAGGGCGAGCAGCTCGAGGGCTCGCTCCGCCCCCAGGTCCTTGCCGAGCCGCACGGACTCGATGTCGGTCGAGATGATCGTGGGGTCGACCCGCCACTGGACGGCGCCGGCGGCGTCGGGCCGCACGTCGTCGAGACGGCGCACCCCGGCGCCGCGGCGGGTCAGCGCCTCCATCGCCCTCTCGTCGAACTCGCGCTGGCGGGCCAGGTAGGTGGCCGACTCGACGGTCGTCAGCTGCTCGATCGAGACCATCGCGCGCTTCGTCCGGTCGAAGAAGACGAGGTCGGCGTAGTCGCTCGCGACGAGCGCCTCCATCTCGTCGGCGAAGTCCGCGGGCATCGCGAGGCTCGCGTCGACCTGCACCTCGCTCATGCCCGTCGGGCCGTGCTCGGGCCCGATCGAGAACCACGACGCGCCCTTCTCGCAGACCGCGTGCACGCGGGCCCCTGCGGGCAGGCCGGCGGCGATCAGCTCGCCGACGACCTCGTCGCGGATGAAGGCGTCGGAGCGGCCCGTGTTGAACACGACCGGCGTGCCCGCCGCGGCGAGCACGACGAGGTCGCGCGTGATCTCGGGCAGCGCGATGCTGCGGGTGACGGGGCTGGCGATCGGCCCGTCGACGTCGAGGAGGAGACCGAGGGCGGGCTGCGGGGCGGCGTTCACCCGGTCATCTTCGCAGGCGCGGAGACCCGAGGAGTCGCGGGTCGGGTGACCGGGGTCAGGGAGCCGGGGTCATCTCCGCCACCTGGGGCAGGAACTCGGCGAGCGCCGCACCCACGATGATGACCGACACGACGACGCTCACGACGCTCAGGACGAGGTAGACGACCATCGGCGCCACGCCCCGCCCGGTGCGGCGCTTCACCACGACGGCACGGCCGATGACGTAGACGACGCCGAGGAACGCCCACGGCCACGCGAAGGGACGGTCGACGCCGCGGCGCTTCAGCGCGCGCCAGTCGAAGAAGGCCAGCACGACGGTCAGGGCGTAGAGGCCCCAGCTGACGAGCTGGGCCAGGAGCATGCCGGGCGACGAGGGGGCCGCGGTGCTGCCGGCCTCGGCGAGGCGGAGGCTCTCGTCGAGGTACGACGAGATGTCGACGAAGGCGAGGGTCAGCAGGCTGAGCAGCGGCGTGACGGCGATCGCCCACATGTACGGCGTCGACGGGTCGGCGTCGGTGCGCTGCGGGGCCGGCGGCCCGTACGAGTTCGGCTGGCCCGCCCACGGCTGCTGGCCGTACGCGGGCTGCTGGCCGAGGCCCTGGCGGGGGTCGTCGCTGCCGGGCTGGCCCGGGTAGGAGGGGAAGGTCATCGTCGGTCCGTCCGGTCGGGGCGCAGGGTCGTTCCACTGTAGCGACGAGGCGACCACCGCCTCCTCGGCCACGCGACGGAGACGAGACCCCTCCCGGAGTGGGAGGATGGTCGCTCCGGACCTGAGGAGGACTCCCGTGGCGTTGCTCCCCGAGCCTGTCATCGCGGCGCTCGACGCGTTCGCGACCCCCGACCGCCGCGACGACCTGCGGTCGCTCGCCGCCGGCGACACCGACCCGTCGCCCGACCGCCTCGCCGCGCTCACCGAGTCGACCGACTGGGTCGACATGGCCGCCGCCCACAGCGTCGCGCCCTCCCTCGGCGACCCCGAGGGCCTCCGTCGCCTGCTGACCGCCATGGGGGCGGAGGGCCGCTGCGCCGTCCTCTCCTCCGCCGGCTCGGAGGACGACCGCGACCTCGGCGGCGCCCTCGACAGCGTGCTGCACCAGTCCGGCGGCGCCCTGGTGGTCTGCCGACCGGGGCCCCTCGCCTTCCTGATCACCGCCTCCGGCGAGCACTGGCTGCTCAGCGACCGCGAGGTGCCCCAGCTCACCGGCCCGATCCCCGTCGTCAAGCCGTAGCCCTCACCCGCCCGGCGCGTCGACACGACGCCCGGGGCGGACAGGCCGCCGCCACGGGTGCAGTGTCGGAGCATGGCTGATGACGACGACCGGCAGACGACCTGGGATGACTTCCGCGACGACGTGACGATGACCGCGTCGGAGCTGGAGGCGTGGCTCGAGACCGACGAGTCGAAGGAGGTCGGGCAGCACTCCGAGCCCGGCGGCGAGTCGGTCGGGCACGAGAGCGGCCGGCACATCGTGCGCATCCTGCACACGAAGAAGGCCGACCTCACCGACGACGACTGGGCCCACATGGCCAAGGTGCACGGCTACGTCGCGCGGCACTCGAAGCAGCGCCCGGACGGCGACGTGACCGACACGAAGTGGCGCTGGTCGCTGATGAACTGGGGCAACGACCCGCTCAAGTGAGGCTGTCGGCGCGGGACCGGCGTTCCTCCTGAGCTGAGATACCTTGCGATACCCTGCCTCAGGTATCCACACGTATCAGGGGAACTGGCGCGGATCAGGTCGCGGCGGGCCCGCCGTCGGGGGCCCGCGGCAGACTGGCCGCATGAAGACCGCCCTCGTCACCGGATCCACCCGCGGCATCGGCCTCGCCGTCGCCCGCGACCTCTCCCGCGACCACCACGTCGTCGTGCACGGCCGTGACGAGGAGGCGGTGCGCGCGGTCGTCGCGACGCTCCCGTCGGCCTCGGCCTGGGTCGCCGACCTCTCGGGGCCGGCCTTCGCCGCCCCCGAGCTCGACCGCCTCGACGTCGTGGTGCACGCCGCCGGCGTGATCGGCGGCGACACCGTCGAGTCGACGACGCGCGACGACTGGCGCCGCGTCTTCGAGGTCAACGTCTTCGCCGTCGCCGAGCTGACCCGCCAGCTGCTCCCCGCGCTCCGGGCCGCCGAGGGCACGGTCGTCGCGATCAACAGCGGCTCCGGCTTCACGGCCGGCACCGGCGGCGGCACCTACGCCGCGAGCAAGTTCGCCCTGCGCGCCCTCACCGACGCCCTCCGCGAGGAGGAGCGCCCCCACGGGGTGCGCGTCAGCTCGGTGCACCCGGGCCGCGTCGACACCGACATGCAGCGCGAGCTCGTCGAGAAGGAGGGCGGGCGCTACGACACCGCGCTCTACCTCGAGCCGGGGTCGGTCGCCGACGCGGTGCGGCTCGTCGTCGACCTGCCGCACGGCGCCACCGCCGAGGTGGTGTCGGTGCGGCCGACGCGCCGCGCCTGACCCGGCGGTCTAGCGTGCACGACATGACGACTGCGAACACCGAGACGGCCGCCAAGGCCGGCTCGTCGGCCCACGGCCCCGCGACCCTGCTGATCCTGGGGGCGAGCGGAGACCTCGCCTCGCGCCTCCTCATGCCCGGCCTCGGCGGGCTGCTCGCCCACGAGCCCCAGCGTCGCGTGCAGCTGATCGGCGCCGGCGTCGAGGAGTACACCGCCGAGGAGTGGACCCAGCGCGTGCGCGACTCGTTCGCGTCGGTCGACGCCTCGGGCCCCGCCGTCGACGCCCTGCTCGAGTCGACGCGGTACGTCACGGCCGACGTGACCGGCGCCGAGGGGCTGCGCACGCTCCTCGAGGCCTGCGACTCGCCGCCCTCGATCTACTTCGCCCTGCCGCCGGCGATCACCGAGAAGGCCTGCGCGGCGCTGCGGGAGGTCGACCTGCCCGACGGCACGGCCCTCGCCCTCGAGAAGCCCTTCGGCACCGATCTGGCGTCGGCGAAGGCGCTCAACCGCTCGGTGCTGAAGCTCGTGCCCGAGGACCAGGTGCACCGCGTCGACCACTTCCTCGGCCGGTCGACCGTGCTGAACCTGCTCGGGCTCCGCTTCGCGAACCGCCTCATCGAGCCGATGCTCAACAACCAGCACGTCGAGAGCGTCGAGATCGTCTACGACGAGGAGCTCGCGCTCGAGAACCGCGCCCGCTACTACGACCACGCCGGCGCGATGGTCGACATGATCCAGAGCCACCTGCTGCAGGTGATGGCCGTGCTGACGATGAACGCGCCCGCGACCCTCACCGCCGCCGACCTCCGCGACGAGAAGGAGCTCGTGCTGCGCGCCACCCGCATCTGGCAGGACGACGCGACGCGCCACACCCGCCGGGCCCGCTACGGCGCCGGCTCGGTCGACGGCCGCGAGCTGCCGGCGTACGCCGACGAGCAGGGCGTCGACCCGTCGCTCGAGACCGAGACGCTCGCCGAGGTCGTCGTCGAGGTGCAGAACTGGCGCTGGGCCGGCGTGCCGATCCTGCTCCGCTCGGGCAAGGCGCTTGCCTCGCGCCGCCGCGAGATCGTCATCACCTTCCGCCCGCCGGCCCACGTGCCGCGCGAGTTCGTCGGCGGCGGCGAGCCCGACCGCCTGCGCATCGCGATCAGCCCCGACGAGATGTCGCTCGAGCTGAACGTGAACGGGCCGGGCGACGCGTACGACCTCTCCCGCGCCTCCTTGAAGGCCGTCTTCGGCGCGTCGGACCTGACGGCCTACGGCGAGGTGCTCGAGGGCATCCTCGACGACGACCCGACGCTGTCGGTGCGCGGCGACTCCGCCGAGGAGGGCTGGCGCATCCTGACGCCGGTCGTGCAGGCCTGGTCGAGCGGGGTCGTGGCCCTCGACGAGTACCCGGCCGGCTCGGCCGGGCCGTCGTCGTGGCCCGCGGGGCCCCTGCAGGGCGAGCCCGCCGAGCGCTCCGAGGAGGGCGCCGAGCTCGCCCACGACGCCGACGACCCGCAGGCCGGGCGCGACTGAGCCGGCGTCGCGGGCGATCGCCGGCTCCGGGCCGCCGACGGTCCGGGGCGCGCGCGCTGCCGCGTACGCTGCCGCTGCCGCTGACGACCTGAGGGAGTCGCGGGTCGGCCCTGCGCTCAGCCGAGCGTCACGAAGGCGGTGACGTCGTCGCGCGGCAGCTCGTCCGCGACCGCGGTGACCGTCATCGACCGCAGCCCCACGTACGCGCCGTAGCTCGAGAGGAACGCGGTGTCGCTCGCGTCGCGCCCGGTCGCGATGCGCACGAGCGTCTGCCGCGGGGCGAGGGCCGTCGCGTCGACGACGTGCCACGCCCCGTCGACCCAGGCCTCGGCGACGGCGTGGAAGTCCATCGGCGCGAGTCCCGGAGCGTAGACCGACACGAGTCGGGCGGGAACGTCGAGCGCCCGCAGCAGGGCGACGACGAGGTGCGCGTAGTCGCGGCAGACGCCCCGCCGGTCGAGCAGCGTCTGGACGGCGCCGTCGGTCGGGGCGCTCGCGCCCGGGACGTACGCCAGCTGGGCGCCCACCCACGAGCTCACCGCGGCGAGGAGCCCACGCCCCTCGAGTCCCCGGAACTCGGCACGGGCGGTGGGGGCGAGGGTGTCCGACTCGCAGTAGCGGCTCGGCCGCCGGTAGCGCACGAGGTCGATCTCGTCGCGCTCGGGGGCGTCGGCGTGGCCGGTCACGGTGGCCCGGTAGTCGACGACGACCGTGCCGGGGCCCACCTCGCAGAGGTGCAGCCGCGTGCCGTGGCGGTCGTCGACCTCGCGCACGTCGACGGGCTCGCCGTCGAGCGTGACGACGAGCTGCTCGTCGAGCTCCGTGCCCGGCAGGCGCGCGGCGGCGATCGAGAGGACGAGCTCGGCGGGGCCCGCCACGTCGAGGTCGAGGTGGGCGGTGGCGGTTCGGCGCATGCGCCGATGATGCCAGGCCCCGGGGTCGGGCACGTGTCGGCCCCGTCACGGGCTCGTGACACGCCGTCCGAGGCACTAGCGCGGGGGTCTCGGCGGTGTCAAGGGGTCGGGACCGGAGCCGTCCATGCCCGGGCGGGCATCTACCGTAGTGAGCTGAGGAGGAGCACGTTGGGGACACTGTTCTACGGGTCGGACCGGACGGCCGTCGACATCGACGACCGGACGCTCGCGCACCTCCAGCTCGCCGTCGTCGCGAAGCTGCGTCGGCACGAGAGCTTCTCCCTCACCTGGCGCGACACCGACGGCTCGGGCCAGGGGCGCCACGTGCTCTGGGTGCACGAGTCCATCCCGCTCCGTTTCGTCTACGCCGGCAGCCGCATGGCCGCGATCAACCGCGCGTGGGTCGACGCGATGCTCGCGACGGCGACCACGACCACGGGCATGCGCGTCGTCCCCGAGCCTCCGCTCGGCAGCGCGGCCGTCACCGCCGGGGACGCGGCCTCCGCGCTGGGCTGACCCGCGCCTCCGCGGGGGGCCGTGCGTCCGTGCTGGGGACGGCGCCGGTGACCGACATCCTCGCGGCACGGCTGTCAGGGGTCGGCGGTTGGATCGGGGCATGCCCTCGTACCGCGTCGCCCTCTCCGTGGGCACCCTGCGCCCCGGTTCCCGCCCCGACGAGCTGCTGCCCCGCGCCGCCGACGCCGCGGCCGAGCTGACGACGGTGGAGGCGCGCGACATCCTGCTGAGCCGCGGCGAGCCCCAGCTCGTCGTGCGCTACACCTCGCCCGACGACGACGTGGCGGTGGCCGTCGGTGCCGTGGTCGAGGCGACGGTCGGCGAGCTCGCCGACGTCCTCAGCGGCCGGGTGCTGCGCCGCGACGGCGGGGCCTGGACGCTGGTCGCGGCCGTCTGACGCGGGCCGGTCGGTGCGAGCCTCCCTGCGGGCCGGGCCGGGCCGTGCCGTGACCACGTGCTGGAGAGGTTCCCCACACGGAATCGCTATCAGACACCCGCGCTGCCGTGGATCTCCCCCTGCCGATGGAGGTGTCAGCGCCCTCACGTGCGTAATGGTTACGTGTAACACTCACGTATCACCGACCAGGGAGACTGCATGTCCGTGTCAAAGAAGAAGGTCAGCGCCTACCTGGCCGCCATGGTCGTCATGGCTTCCCTGATGACCTCGACGACACCGACCATGGCGGTGGCAGCGGAGTCTGACGTCTGCCCCTCCCTCCCGAAGACGACGACAGAGTTCGACGGCGTTCCCGGTCCCATCTTCTGGAAGCGCCTGCAGTGCATGGCGAGCCTGCCCTCGGAGAGGCCCTACACCTACGAGATCGACGGGGTCATGGGCCCCAACTCTTGGCTCGGGGTCTCCGCGCGACTCAAGCTCGGCAAGTACCACGCGGGGCCGCTCGACAACGGGAACAACCCCGCCAACATCCTCGCCCTGCAGAAATGGGCCCTGGACCACAACCGCCCGATCTGGCACACGGGCGGCTGGAATGTCCCGACCTACCAGGCAGTCGCCTGGTGCCTGAATCGATCGTTCTGAGTACTGAACCGGAAGGGCCCCTGCATCCGCAGGGGCCCTTCCGGCGTTGGGCAGTCGTACCCGGACTGGATGTACTCCATCCACAGGATCGGCTGACGATCAAGACTTCCGCCATCATGCTGGCAAGGTCGGGCTCAGCCCACGCCGGGCGCGGGGCGGGGCGGGCGGACGAGTCGCCGCTCCCACGCTCCGGTCGGCACGTCGAGCTTGCGCGTGCCGTCGGCGACGAAACCGTGCCGGGCGTAGAACGCAAGGGCCCGGGCGTTTCGCTCGAAGGCCCAGAGGTAGGCGGCACCATCGCCCAGCGCCTTCCGCAGGAGGGCGTCGGCGAGGCCGCCGCCGCGGTGGGCGGCGCCGACGTAGAGGGTCGTCAGCTCGACGAGGTCGAGGTCGAACGGGTCGTGGCGGAGGTCGCCGTGCGCCCAGCTGACGACGCCGGCCACCTCGCCGCGCGCGTCGTCGGCCGAGGGGCCCCGTGCATCGTCGCCCGGGGTGTCGTCAGCGTCGTCGCCCGAGGTGTCCGGCGCGGCGTCGCGCACCCGGGCGACCACTACGTGCCGCGCCGGCGAGGCGACGCGCAGGCCCCACGAGGCGACCCTCTCGGGCACGCCCACGGCCGCGAGGTAGGCCGGGTCGACGACGTCGCGGTAGGCCTCCCGCCACGTCTCGGTCTGGAACACGGCGATGTCGTGCACGTCGGCGGCGCTGGCGGTCCGCAGCGTCCAGGGCAGCGCCTCGGGTCGCGCCGCGCGACGCGCCTCGGCGTCGTCGCGGGGCTCCGGCGGGGTCATGCGCCCATCCTGCCCAGGGCGACCGGACCGTGTCCGGGCGACCCGCGCCTCCTCGACCTCTCCCCCGGCGGGTGCGTAGGCTCGGCGCATGAGGGGACAGGCGAAGGTCGCGACCGTGCTGCTGACGGCGGCGCTCGGGGCCGTCGTGCTCGCCGGCTGCGGCGACGACGAGCCGGTCGTCGAGGTGACGCCGAGCCCCGTCAGCCCCACCACGACTCCCGAGCCCGCGACGCCGGAGCCCACGCCCGCGCCGACCGTGACCGTGCCCGCCTCCCCCGGCGACGGCGCGTCGGAGCCCGGCCCGGCCCCGACCTCGCTCGTGCCCGTGCCGCGCGAGGAGGACGAGTTCAAGACCATCCCGCCGCAGGACTGAGGGTCGACGCCGGGCGGGCGGGTGCGACCGGGGCGGGCCGTCACGGTCGCCCGGCGGGGTCGCACTCGCCCGCCGACTCCCGAGCCCCGCACGCCGAGCCGGCGCCGGACGGGACGACGACGGCGGGGCGCCTCCCGAGGGAGGCGCCCCGCCGTGAGCGGGTCAGGCCGGACCGATCAGTACCAGTTGACCGACTGGCTGTGGCCCCAGGCGCTGCACGGGGTGCCGTACGCGCGCTTGATGTAGTCGAGGCCCCAGGCGACCTGCGTCGAGGCGTTGGTCGCCCAGTCGCTGCCGGCCGTGGCCATCTTGCTGCCCGGCAGGGCCTGCGGGATCCCGGTCGCGCCGCTCGGGTTGTAGGCCTGGTAGTTCCAGCCGGACTCCTTGGTCCAGAGGTTCACGAGGCAGCCGTACTGGTCGCTGCCCCAGCCGTACTTCGACGAGGCGAGGGCCTGCGCGGTGGCCTTGGCGCCGGCGGGCGTGTTCTGCGCGGCGAGGGCCGCGGCGGCGTCGGCGGCGGCCTGCGCGGCGGCGGCGGCCTGCCGGTCGGCCTCCGCCTGGGCGGCGGCCGCTGCGGCGGCGGCGGCTGCGGCGTCGGCCTGGCGGTCGGCCTCGGCGGCGGCGGACTGCACCGTGCGGGCGCTGTCGACGGTCGCGGCGACCCGGTCGGCGAGCGTGTCGGCGTCGAGCGACTCGTAGTCGGCGAGCGAGGCGACGCTGGTCTGCAGGGCCGAGGCGTCGACCTTGCCCTGCGACGACGCGACGACCTGCGACGCGGCGTCCAGAGTGGCCTTCGCCTGGGCGTCGGCGAGGGCCGACGCGATGGCGTCCTCCTGCCTCTCGGTCTCGGCGGCGTGAGCGGCGGCGACGGCCTCGGCCGACGGAGCTCGGTTCACGAGGGCGAAGCCGGAGCCGGTCACGAGGGCGACCGCGGCGATCGAGCCGATCGCGATCGTGCGGCGACGAGCGGTGCGGCGACGGGCGGAGGCGAGCTCGCGGCGGGTGGGGGCGGCCGCGGCGGGGGCCGTCGGCCTCGTGCCCTCGGCGGGCACGGTGGCGCTGGTGTTCTCGGGGGTCATGTCGTCCAATGCTCGGCCGACCCGCGCCTCCGGAGGGGGTCCGGGTGCTCCTCGAGGGAGCGGGCACGCGTCACGCGGGGGCGATCACCGCGCTGGCGGTGTCGGACGGTCCCTCCGGATCTCGGGGCACGGCGTCTCCGGCCTGCGGGGGCAGGCTCCCGAGGTTCGGGCGAGACGGCGCGAGGACGCGTCGGCGTGACGGGGTCGGTGTCGGTGGTGCGGCAGGGCTCAGGGCCCGTTCCTTCGTCCGCGCTCCCGCGGGGGACAGGGCGTACGCGCAGACGAAGCGGCAAGCATGCACGCCCGGCCTGAACGGGACCGACCGGCTTCCTGGCAAACCCCTGTGCGGTCTCGACCCCGCGGCACATGCCCAGGCCGGAATGTGTCCGGGGCAGCTCAGTGCAGGCGGGTGAACCGGGGCCCGTCGTGCTCGCCCCGCGTCACGTGCGCGACGAAGTCGGCGAGGGGGCGCACCCAGAACGAGTAGTCGTCGTAGAGCTTGCGGTAGAAGACCAGCGGCTCCTCGGTCTCGCTGTGCCGCCCGGTGCCGACGACCTCATAGAGGGCGCCCTTGAAGTGGCGGTAGATGCCGGGCTCGGGAGGCGCGGGCGGGGTCGCGGGGGCGGGCGTCGGCTCGGTCATCGCCCCAGGCTAGGACGCCGTCGGCCCACGACGAACCCCGTCCTCGCACGGGAACCACGCCGCGGCGCGGTTCCTCGGCGAAGACGGGGTTCGTCAGCGAGGAGGCGGTGGTGCCGTTACTTGATCGCGGCGCGGATCTCGGCGGCGGCACCGGCGACGTCGTCGGCCGAGTAGATCGCGGCACCGGCGACGGCGACCTGCGCGCCGGCGTCCTGCACGGAGCCGACCGTGGCGGCCTTGACGCCGCCGGCGACCGAGAACGGCACGCCCGAGGCGCGGCCGGCCTCGAGCAGCTTCTCGAAGGTGAAGCCCTCCTCGGCCTGCTCGTCGAGGCCGGCGTGCATCTCGACGAACTCGGCGCCGAGCGCGACGACCTCCTTGGCGCGGGCGGCCTTGTCGCTGACGCCGATCAGGTCGACGACGATGCCCTTGCCGTGCGCCTTCGCGGCCTTGACGGCACCGGCGATGGTGCTGTCACCAGCGACGCCGAGCACGGTGACCAGGTCGGCACCGGCCTTGAAGGCCTCGTCGGCCTCCAGCTCGCCGGCGTCCATCGTCTTGAGGTCGGCGAACACGATCTTGTCGGGGTGCGCCTCCTTGATCGCGGTGATGGCGCGGAAGCCCTCCGCCTTGATCAGCGGGGTGCCGAGCTCGATGATGTCGACGCTCGGGGCGGCGGCGGCCGCCAGCTCGAGGGCGGCGTCGGTGGTCAGGGTGTCCATGGCGAACTGCAGCTTCATGTGGTGCTCCTTCTGTGGTGGGGTGAGGGGGTGTCGAGGAGGCGCGGTGCGGCTACTCGAGGTTGGCGTGGCGGGGCCACATGTCGTCGGCGCTCTGGCCCGACCGCTGCCAGAGGGCGTGGAACAGCGCGTCGCCGACCAGCACGACGACCTGCTCGAAGAGGCCGCCGGCGTACTGCGCCGAGGCGGCCCCCGAGCGGTCGAGCTTGTCGGCGGCGGGCACGATCAGCACGGCCGTGGCGACCTCGGCGAGGGGCGACGAGTCGTCGGTGGTGACCGCGGCGACGCGGGCCCCGGCGTCGACGGCCGACTGGGCCGCGCCGACGATGCCGCCGGTGGTGCCCGAGCCGCTCGCCGTGAGCAGCACGTCGCCCTCGCCGATCGCCGGCGCGGTCACCTCGCCCACGACGTGGACGGTGAGGCCCAGGTGCATGAGGCGCATGGCCGTCATGCGGAGCGCCAGGCCCGAGCGGCCGGCTCCGTGCACGAAGACGCGGCGCGCCCCCGAGAGCAGGTCGGCCACGGCCGCGAGCCCGTCGGGGTCGGTGTCGACGACGGCACGGACGGCCCGGTCGACCTCGGCGCGCACGAGGTCGAGCGCGACGGAGGGGACGGCGGCGTCGGGGCGGTCGGCGGTGTCTGCGGGAGGCATGGCTCCTGGTCTACGCGCACCGCGCCTCCCCGGGGCCGTCCGTCCGGTGGGGGCGACCTGCCCGAACGGGTAGGTCGAGGAGGCGCGGGTAGGGTCGGGCGGGTGACCGACGACGACCTGCCGCTGCCCTCGCCCGCCAGCCGGGCCCTCGTCGTCGAGCACGCCCGGGCCGTGTCGGACCTCGTCGACCGGCAGGCCCTCACGCTCGAGTCGCTGCTCGCGACGCTCCGCTCGACCCGGCTCGACGACCGCGCCGCCCGGACGCTCGCGACCGAGATCGCGGCCTCGGCCATGGTCGAGATCCGCACCGAGACCGACCAGCAGCGCTCGCTGCTGCTCGAGCCGGTGGTCGGGGCCTTCGCGCGCCTCCGGAACGACCTGCGGCCCCTCGTGCGGTTCGGCGACCTCGACGTGCAGTTCGTCGAGCCGCCCGCGACCGGCCGGGCCCTGCCCGGCGAGGTGGCCCACGCCGCGCGCGCCATCGTGCGGAGCGCCGTGCTCGCCCTCGTCGACTCCGGGCGGTCGAGCCGGGTGCGGATCCAGTGGGACTGCGACGGGCTCAACCTGCTGATCGGCATCCGCGACGACGGGGCCGGCGAGCTGACGGTGCACGACGACTCGCTGCGGCCGATCGCCGAGCGGGTCGCGGCGCTCGACGGCTCGCTCGACGTGGCGTCGACGCCGGGGTGGGGCAGCGACGTCGCCGTGACGCTGCCGCTCGACCCGCCCGCGGAGCCGGGCAGCCTCGACGAGTCGGTCGTCCTCAGCCCGCGCGAGCGCGAGGTGCTGCGGCTCGTCGCGTCGGGGGCGCGCAACCGGTCGATCGCCCAGGCGCTCGGCATCAGCGAGAACACGGTGAAGTTCCACGTCTCGAACCTGCTGCGGAAGGCCGGGGCCGCGACCCGCGCCGAGCTGACCGCGCTCGCCCGGTAGGGGCCCTCTCAAATTCGAGAGGGATCCGCGGCGGAGGAGCGCAGGGACGCGGGAGTCGCGGGTCGAGATCACAGATCACTCTCGTTCTGCCCGGACCGGCCCCTCGCCGGGCAGACTGGACGCACTGTGGACGAGACACCGGACGCGACGCCCCCCGCCCCGCACGGCCCCGACCGGCCGGCCGACGCCGGCACGCCCGCGGCCGCCTCCACTCCCGCCGCCGCACCCCGCCGCCTCCCGGGCCGCGCCGCCCTCCTCGCGGGCGCCGCCGCGCTGGCCCTCGTCGTCGCCGGCGCCGTCGCCGTCGCGGTGACCCGCGGCGAGCCCGCCGCCGCGCCGACCTCCGCGCCCGCCGCCGCGCCGACGCCCAGCCCGAGCCCCACCGCCGCGCCGGCCCCGGCGGCCGTGCCCGCGCCTCCCTCGCCCGAGGCCCTGGCCGCGCTCCCGCTCGCGTTCTTCGACGCGGTCGTGCCCGAGCTGCTCGACGGCGGCGACCTCACGCCGACCAACCAGTGGACGATCGCGACCCCGCGAGCCGCGCTCGTCGCCCTCTACGCGAGCCCCTCGGCCGACGCGGCCCCGGTCGCGACGTTCGGCGCCACCGTCCCGACGCTGAACCGCCCCGCCGCCACCGCGGTCTGGGGCACGAGCCCGGGCCTCGACGGCGGCATGGTGCTCGTGGCGACGCCCGCCCGCAACGCCACGCCCGGCGACGGCGGGGTCGCCGCCGCCCCGAGCGCGACGTTCGCGTGGGCACGGGCGGCCGACTTCACGCTCAGCCCCGCGACGCAGTCGGTGCTCGTCGACAACGCCAGCTCGGTGATCTCGGTGCTCGGCCAGGACGGGGCGGTCTCAGCCCAGGAGGTCGCTCGCCTCGGCTCCCCCGACGACCCCACGCCGGCCGGGACGGCCACCTACATGGAGGCCAACTACGTCGACCCGAGCATCGGCTACACGCAGGGCCAGCCGATCGCGCTGACCGGCGCGCACTCGCCGCTGCTGGCGGGGTACGGCGGCAACTCCGCGCTGACGGCGATCCACTACTACCCCGACCCCACCGGCTCCTCGCACGGGTGCGTCCGGGTGTCGGCGGCGATGACGCAGGCGCTGGCGACGCTGCCCGTCGGCACGCCGATCCAGTTCACCTGACCGCGGGAGGCGCGGGCGGGGCCGGGCGCGCACCGCGCCTCTCCCAGGGCCTGCGGAAGAGATCTGCACGAGTTCGTCAGGATCCGTCCTCCGGCGACATTCCTAGGTGAGGGGGGTGGACATGGACCTGACGACGGAGAGCGACTCCGATCTCGTACGACGCACGGCGACGGGCGACCGGCACGCGCTGTCGACGATCTTCGACCGCTACGCGCCGGCCGTGACCCGGTACGCGTGGGCACTGGTCGACAGCCGCATGGACGTCGAGGAGGTCGTGCAGGACACGCTCGTGACGATGTGGCGGCGGTCGGCCGAGATCGTGCTGCACGACGGGTCGCTGCTGCCCTGGCTGCTCGTCGCGTGCCGCAACCACGCGATGAACCTCCGTCGCAAGCGGGTCCGTGACTCCGCCGACGAGCTGCCGCTCGACCTCGCCGACCTCGACCAGGAGGACGCGGCCGAGGCGCGGGAGCGGCTCCGCTGGGTGCGCTCCGAGATCGACGCCCTCAGCCCCCTCGACCAGCAGGTCATCGAGCTGTGCCTCATCGAGGGACGCTCCTACGCCGAGGCCGCGAAGGCGCTCGGCATCAGCGTCGGCTCCCTCACCCAACGGGTGAGCCGGAGCCGCGCCCGACTCAGGAAGGCGGTGACGAACGATGGACGTTGAGCCCCCCGTCGGTGACGACCTGAACCGCATGCTCGTCTCGATGAAGCAGCAGGTGCTGCAGCGAGCGGCGGCCGAGCCCCCCGCGAAGCCCCGCCCGTGGGCCCGCCGGCACCTCGGCCTCACCCTCGGCCTCGTGGCGCTGCTCGGCATCGGCGGCGCCTCGGGCGCCCTCGCGCTCGTGCTGCCCTCGCCGTTCGAGGCGGCCGCGCCGGCCTCGCCGACGAGCACCCCGGAGCCCTCGGCGACGCCGCGCGCGACGGCGACCCCGACCTTCACTCCGGCCGCGCCCGAGCAGGACCCGGTGCCGCGGCCCGCGTACGACGTGGACTGCGCGACGCTCGGCGACCAGATCGGGGTCACGGGCGTGATCGCGACCGCGACGCCGATCGACCTCGGGCCCGGGCAGTTCCGGCCGGCCACCGCTGCCTACCGGCAGGCCGGCGCCCTCGCCTGCACGTGGACCCCGACGGGCGATCCCTACGAGCAGTCCCGGGTCTCGGTCACCGTCGTCCCGGCGGGCGATCGGGGCCTCGAGTGGATCTCCGGGCTGAGGCAGTCGGGGCTGCCGAGCCTGGGCCTCGGCGACGCCTCCGCCGCGGCCTGCGACCCCGGGGCGTCGTCGTGCAACACCTCGGTCGTCGTCGGCCCGTGGTGGTTCCAGACGTCGAGCAACGTGGTCGACCCCGTGACGTACGCGTCGACCGCCTCGGTCGACGCCGTGCGGCCGGTGGTCGCGGCGCTGGTGGAGCAGCTGGCGGCGGCGACCCCTCCGCCCGCCTGGGAGGTGCCGGCGGGGGCCTGGCAGCTCGCGGGCTGCGAGGCGGCGCCGAGCTCTGAGGAGCTCAGCCGCGCCGTCGGCGAGGTGGACTACGAGCCGGTCGTCGATCACGCGTCCCTGACCACGGAGACGGGCATCGAGACGACGCTGCTGACGGACGGGCACTGCTCGTGGTCCGTCCTGCCCGACGCGTCGGTGAGCTACTCCTTCAGCAGTCTCGACGTCCGGTGGGTGACCGGTGGCGGATGGGCTCCCGGCACCGCGACTCTCCCGGGCAGGCCGGTCGAGGTGGCCGGTGCCGACCGCGCCACGGCGGGCTGCATCTCCGACGAGGGAACGGGTTGCTGGATCGACGTGGTCGTGGCGGACAGCTGGGTCCACGTCTCCACCGGGGTCACGGAGTTCACCGACGACACCCCGCTGCGGCTCATCCCCGCCGTGGAGGCGATCATCGCCGCGGGCACGCGCGGCTGACGAGACCCGGCTCGGCGCGGGGGCGCCGGGCCGTGGTCGGCCGCCGGGGGGCGGTCGGCCCGGGGTCGGGGGCCGGTGCGGGGGCACCGGCCCACGACCTCGTCACGCGCGAGGCGCAGAAGACGCGCGAGGCGCAGAAGGCACAGGAGGCGCGGGAGGCCGCTGCAGGTCAGCTCCGGAAGAGGCGGATCGTCCCCTGCAGCCCCGCCCCCGCGTCCGCCGCGACCGTGCCGGTGCGGGCGAAGTCGGCCCAGATCTGGCGCACCCGCCGCCCGCGGCGGTCGACGTCGGCCCAGTCGGCGTCGCCGACGAGCATCGTGTGCCCCCAGCTGTCGACGCCGCCGAGCAGCAGCGGCACGTCGGTCACGTGCGCCGCGCCGAAGACGGCCCCCTCCGGGGCCCAGGTGAGCTCGTAGCGGACGGCCCGGCCGCCGGCCGCCCGGTGCCGCGCCGCGAACGCGCGGGCGTCGCGCCCGTAGATCGCGTAGGTGGTCGCGCCGACGAGCAGCCGCCGGAAGACCCGCCCGATGACGGGCAGCGCAGCCAGGCGCTCCAGCGCCGGCACGAACGCGAAGAACAGGCCCGTCTCTTCGCTGGTCGAGCCGATGAGGAGGTCGACCTCGGGCGCGACCTCGCGCCACGCGGCCTCCCGGTCCGCCTCGGCGGGCAGGGGCGCCTGGCCGTACTGCAGCCCGAACGCCATGCCCCCGCGGAGGCCGAACCGGCGGGCGGCCTTCTCGGCCGCGGCCTGGAGGGCGAGCACCTGCGCGACGGGGGCGTTCCGGGGCGGGGTGCCCACCGCCTCCACCATGGCTCGGTTCATGCGCGAGCGGCCGCGGGTGATGCCGAGCGGCGCGCTCTGCACGATCGCGCGGCGGAAGAGGCCCCGGGCGCCCTCGCTGATCATCAGGTGGGCGACCGAGTCGCCGCCCGCCGACTGGCCGAAGAGCGTCACGCGGTCGGGGTCGCCGCCGAGCGCCGCGACGTTCTCGTGCACCCAGCGCACGGCGGCCACCTGGTCGAGCAGCCCGAGGTTGGCGGGCACCGAGGCGCCGTCGCCGTAGAAGCCCAGCATGCCGAGGCGGTAGGTCACCGTCACGACGACGACGCGCTGCTCGGCCACGAGCGCCCGCGGGTCGTAGACGCCGAGGTCGCCGGCGCCCGTGACGTACGAGCCGCCGTGGATCCACACCATCACCGGCAGCGACTCCCCCGGCTCGAGGTCGGCGGGCAGCGTGATCGACAGCGCCTGGCACCGCTCGGAGTCGACCATGCCGTCGCTCGCGCCCTCGATCAGGGCGCTGAGGGTGCGCGACGAGAGCTGCGGCGAGGCGGGCGCGCGCGAGAAGGCCTCGTAGGGCACGGCCCGGCCGTCGGCGTCGACCGCAGGAGTCGCGGGTCGGGGAGCCTCGAAGCGCTCGGCCTCCGCGTACGGCACGCCGAGCACCCGCACCACGTCGCCGTCGACGAGGCCGACGACGGGCCCGCTCGGCGGGGCGAAGGAGCGGGTCTCACGAGGGGCTCGGGGCTGGGTCGGCGCGGTCACCGCCCCACGCTAGTCGCGCCTCCCCGGGGCCGGGCTCCGCGCTCGGTAGCGTGCGAGCATGATCGACTTCTCGTCCAGCTCCGTGTTCAAGCTCAGCCACATCGACCCCTCGGAGGTGCGCCCGCAGATCGAGGGACTGCTCCTCGAGGGCGAGGTGCTCCTCGTCGCCGCCAAGACGATCCGCGACTTCGTCGTCTTCACCGACAAGCGCGTCATCGCGGTCGACGTGCAGGGCATCTCGGGCAAGAAGCGCGACTTCACCTCGCTGCCGTACTCGAAGATCCAGGCGTTCTCCGTCGAGACGGCCGGCACCTTCGACCTCGACGCCGAGCTGACGCTGTGGTTCAGCGGGCTGGGCATGGTCCACTTCGAGTTCCGCGGGGCCTTCGACGTGACCTACCTCGCCAAGCTCATCGGCTCGAAGGTGCTCTGACCCGCTCGTGTCGCCCCGGCCCCGGGGACTCGCGTCGCCCCCCGTGCGCCCACGAGGCGGGCGTGGGTTCCTGGGGTCTCGCTGTGCAGTTCGGTCGTTGTCTTGAATGATTCAAAACTAGGGCTAGGGTAGAGGCAACGCCGACGGTGACGAGGAACGCCACCCGACCCGACGGTGCCGCCTCGCCGCCCAGCACGCCGAGGAGGCCCCCATGAGCACGAACCACACCCGCACCGCCGCCCCCGCCCAGCCCTTCCCGCTGGGCGGCCAGTACACCAGCACCGCTCGCCGCGACGAGCCGGTCGGCAGCTACGTGTCGTCGACCCGCGGCGCCGAGCGCCTCGTCGGGTCGTACGTCTCGCCGTCGGTGCCGCGCACCTCGCTCGGCCGCTACGTCCGCGCGCAGTTCGGTCGCCTGGCCACCCACACCTCGACGATCCGCACCCAGACCGGGTCGATCGTCCTCGGCCGCTAGCCGAGCCCCTGACCGGCACCGCTCCCCCGGCGGTGCCCCGGCGGCGTCGTCCCCCCGACGCTGCCCGACGCCCTGCCTCGCGACGTGCACACGCTTCCCGCGAGGCAGGGCGTCGCTGCGTCCGCCTGCCGCCATCGAGGTGACTCGTTCCGGGCCCCGCGCCCCGGCGAGAGCCCAGGACGAGTCACCTCGTGCGTCGTTGCGCCGGGCGACGTGCTCGCGGACTGCGCGACCGCCATCGAGGTGACCCGTGCNCCGTGGTGGGGAGGGCGGGGCGGGCCACCTCGTCGGCGGAGCCGGGTCGCTACGCGCCCTGGACCGTGTCCTTCGACTGCTGCGCGCTGTCCTTCACGTCGCCCGCGGCCGTTTGGGCCTCGTCCTTGACGGTGCCCGCCGCCTCCTGGGCGGTGTCCTTGACGCTGGCGAACGCCTCCTGCGCGGGCTCCTTGAGGTTCTGCGCGACGTCCTGCGCGGCGCCCTTGACGGCGTCGACGGCGGGGCCGGCCTGCTCCTTCGCCTGGGCGACGAGCTCCTGCTCCTTGTCCGAGGCGGGGATCAGCGACGACACGAGCCAGCCGGCGCCGAAGGCGATCAGGCCGACGGCGAGCGGGTTGCCCTTCGCCTTCTGGACGCCCTGGTGCACGGTGTCCTTCGTGGAGTCGACGGCGCCCGACGCGGCGCCGGAGACGCTGCTCGTGCCGTGGTGCGCGGTGCCCATGACGGACTCCTTGACGCTGCTGAACTTGCCCTTGACCTTGTCGGTCTGGCGGTGGGCGATGCTCGTCGGGTTCACCTTGTCGGCGAGGGCGTCGACGTCGTAGCCGAGGCCCGCCCGGGTGCGCTCGATCTCGGCCCGGATCTGCTCCGGGGTCTTGTTCTCGTCAGTGGTGCTCATCAGTGGCCTCCAGGCTTCACGGTCTCGGGGATCTTCTTGAGGGAGTCGGCCGTCTTCGGCGCCCCCGTGATGTCCTTGACTTCCTTGCGTCCGCGCGTGAACAGCACGAGCGCGACGACGGCGTAGACGACGGCGATGATCAGCGACGACCAGCCCAGGCCGATCAGCTCGCCGAGGCCCCACATCGCGGCCAGCGACAGGAAGAGCAGGGCGAACAGGCCGGTGAGGCCCGCTCCGCCGAACATGCCGGCGCCCTTGCCCGCCTTCTTGGCCGACTCGGTCAGCTCCGCCTTGGCGAGGTCGACCTCCTGGCGGAAGAGGGTGGAGATGTCGCTCGTGACGCTGCCGAGGAGGTCGCCCAGCGACGTCGTCGCCGCGCGGTCCTCCGGGTCCGGCACGCCGGGGGTGGGCCCGCCGGCGGGCACGCCGCCGCCGGGGAAGGTGGCGTCGGTCACGGGCGCGTCGCCCCCTCGCCCGGGAAGGTGCCCGGGGTGCTGGAGCTCGTGGTCGTGCCGAAGCCGGGCACGTCGCCCTCGGTGACGACGTCGTACTCGCCCGCGACGGGGCCGGTGATGGTCGCGTCGCCGGCCGGAGGCGCGGTGCGGCTCGTCACGCCCGCGGGCGTCGTCGAGGCGGTGCCGGTGCCCGTCGAGCCCGCGTCGCTCGCGTGCTCGCTCTTGGCCTCGGCCGTCAGCGCCTTGACGACGCGTCCGGCGAAGAGGCCGGAGACGGCGGCGATCGCGATGAAGGTGCCGGGCTTGCGCGCGGCGTAGTGCTTGACGTCGTCGAGCAGGGTGCCGGGGTCGCGGCCCTCGAGCCAGCTGGCGACGCCGTGGGCGCGGCCGCTGAGGTTCCGGACGAGGTCCTGCGCGAGCCCGGTGTCGCTCGAGTCGGCCATGGAGGTCAGCTGCTGGCTGACGGCGTGGAGGCCCTCGGCCGCCTTCTGCTGCTGCGCGCCGGCCTGGTCCTTCAGCTCGGAGGTGGCCTGGCCGAAGAGCTGCTTCGCCTGGCCGGACGCCTCGGAGGCGACCTTGCCGGCCTGATCCTTCGTGGTGCCCGCGACCTGCTGCGCGGAGTCCGCCGCGTCGCCGGCGACGGCCTTCACCTCGCCCTTGGCCGCGTCGGCCCCGCCGGTCCCCGACGAGTCGCCGGAGCCGGAGCCCGTGCCGGTCGTGGTGGCGCCCGGGGCGGACGTGCCCGCGACGACGGAGTCGAACGGGTCGCCCTGACCGGTGACGTCGCCCAGGGACGACGTCGAACCGGCCGCCTGGTCGTACAGGGGGGTCGACGGAGTGCCGTCGGTGTGGTCAGTGTCGCTCATGTCGAGACCTCTCGGGATGGTCGGTCGGCCGCCGGGGGAGCGGCCGCTCTGTGGTTGCGGCCACTCTCGACCGGGCGCTCCCGCACGGCGCCCGGGTTGGGCCGGAGGGGTACATCCCGTCCCAAACGTGCTTGACAGCCCGACTCGACACCGTTCGTCGACCCCGCCCGCACACGCGGAAGAGCCCCGCTGCGCGGTGCGCAGCGGGGCT
>NZ_JACYVL010000010.1:0-81505 GCF_014842245.1 Frigoribacterium sp. CFBP 13707 | reverse complement strand
CCGGTGACTCGGAGCGCCAGGTAGAAGCAGATCCCCGTCCCGAACGCCAAGACGATCTGGAGCCCGGTCGCAAGGGGCGCTTGACCGATGACGAGATTGCCTGCGTGCAGCAGCGCGAAGATCCCCGCCGAGAGCGCCGCCACTGCACCCTCCGGGTAGCTCGCGCGCCTGAGGAGATCGACGATGAGGCCACGGCAGAGCACCTCCTCCGTGAAGCCGACGAGAACACAGGTGAGCACCCACATAGCCAGGACGTCCGTCCCGATCGCCGCGTAGTCGACGCTCAAGAGGTGCAGAACGTTGAACCCCGCCACGACCACGACCACGCCCCACATCCACCTCCGCCCGCGGAGAGGCTGCCCTCGGAACAGGGCTCCAGCAAGACCGGCCGACCTCGCGAAGATGACCAGAACGGCAGCACCGACCACCAGGGGCAGGACTGAACCGACGAGCATCGCGTTCGCGGCCGTCAGCGACCATGTCGACGTCAACGACCGGGCGATCGCGACGCATGCAGCGAGGAACGCGAAGTAGACGCCTCCCGCCAGCACCGACGGCAAGAGACCCCCTCGAGCCCAGAACGCCTTGCAGCTCGAACGCAGATCAGCGAGCATAATCAGCGAACCACTGCCTTGAACACGAGGTGCGACCCGACGGTGATCACGCCTGCTCCCCCCGTTGGATGGCACGATAGACGGTCGAGCGGGCCACGCCGAAGAGCTCGGCGATCTCGCTGGTCGTGTGTGCGCCGGTGCGGTGGAGCTGCACGAAGTACTTCTCCTGCGAGGCGGTGAGCTTGGGCTTCCGGCCGCGGAGCTTGCCGGCGGCCTTCGCGATCGCCATGCCCTCACGTGTTCGGGCCCGAATGAGGTCGGCCTCGAACTCGGCGACCATGCCGAGGACGTTGAAAAGTAGCCGGCCGACGGGGTCGGTGGGGTCGTAGACCGCTCCCCCGAGATTCAAGGCGACGCCTTTTTTCGTGAGCTCGTCGGCGATGTCGGTCGCGTCGCGAAGTGAACGAGCGAGGCGGTCGAGCTTTGTGACGACCAGGACGTCGCCGGCGCGGCACGCGGCCAGGGCCTCGCGCAAACCTGGCCGGGCTCGAGTCGTGCCCGAGAGACCATGGTCAACATGGACGTCTTGATCGTCGACACCGAGCGCTGCAAGACCGTCACGTTGTGCTGCGAGATCTTGTCCGGACGTTGAGACGCGGGCGTATCCGATGAGCATTCCAGGACTGTAGCGTTTAGACCCCCGTCACCGGGCACTTTTGCGGGACAGGCATACGCGAATCCGCAGGCCAGGCACCTCTTGACATCAACCGGCCAAGCATGGTCGCAAAGAGTGTCCCGATGAACGACCGTCTAACGGGCGGCGGGTATGCGGCATCGGGCGGGGGGATGCGTGCATCACGCCACCCGCATTGGGCCATGAAAGCACCACTCCTAGAACATCTGCGATAGGAGACCTCTTTGCGATAAACCGTTGAGCAATGGGCAGCCCTAAGCCCGCCAAGAAAAAGTGGCCCTTCGACTCGAAAGGCCACTTCTCTCTGGACAGCAGCGCTGTTATCTGGCCGGCTGAGCTCAGGAGCTCAACGACCTACAGGTCTTCAGCTTCTACCCCGTCGCTTGAGCTCAACCAACCCGCCAATTATCAGCAGTAGGCCGATCAGCATGCCGCCGATTACGAGAACTCCCGCGGGGAGTCCCACACGGCCGATGCCGGCTGACAAATCGGGTTCTAGGGCGAATGTCGCGGCCGCCCCCAAGATGAGGACTGCTCCTAACCCGATGAAAAACAACTGGCGGCCTGCAGATTTGTTCATGAATTGCCCGTCCCTTCAATGCCTATGCACCTATCGCCTTGTCTACCGCATTGCCTCCGAGTTCACCCGCGGCAAAGCAACCCACCGCAGCTACGAACCCCAGTCCACCTGTAGCAGCCCCCAGGGCGGCTGCACCTGCGACGCATGCGGTCTCAATGGCGAAACCGGCGGCGAAGCCCGCAACTGTGTCATTGCCATTCAGGACTTTTCCGGTTCCGTAAAGCCCCGTGGCCGCACCGAAGACACGGCCAGCCTTGACCCAAGAGAGACCGGTCGGGTCCAAGTTCCCTACAGGCTCACTGGCCGCATAGGAGTACGAATTGCCCTCTTGACCAGAGGGATCGAACTGAGTGAAACGGCCCTGTGAGGCGTCGTAGTATCGGGCGCCAAGCCGATACAGGTTGACTGAAGAATCAAAGTACCCAGCGATGTACCGCAGAGCATTCGTGTTCGTGGCCCCGGTGTTCGAGCTGGCGCGGGTCTCGCCGTAGGGGGCATAGGAGTATCCGCCAGAGAAAACGCCAGCTTTGTCGAAGAGGCCAACTACGGAGCCGAGGGAATCGAGAACGAAGTAGCTATTCGACGCGCCTGGCGCACGGCTTCCGACGATCTCTTCTCCGTTCATCCGTGTGTATGCCGTCACACCGGCAGACGAGCTCTCAGTCATAAGGCCAAAAGACGCGCCCGTGTAGGAGGTGGCGGACGCGCTGCGGGTCAGAGTGTCCGTATTGCCCTGTCCGAATGCGCTGTAGGTCGAGGACCCAATGCCCGTGACGGCAAGACGCGAGTTGTAACTCGCAGCCTGCCCGTTCGCGCCGTTGACCTTCTGGTTTCCGGCGGCGTCGTACTGGTAGGCCGCCGTGGCACCGGTAGAGCCGGTGAGCTGGTTGGCCGTGTTGTACGTGTACGACGTCGTGCCCGCCGCCCCACCGGTGGAGCCTGCCCGGGTCTGGGTCGTCCGGTTGCCGGCCTTGTCGTAGGCGTAGGTCCACGAGGCGGTCGTGGTGGTGCCGGTCTTCTCGACCGCCGAGGTGAGGCGCTTAAGCGAGTCGTAGGAGTAGCTGGTGATCGCACCGGCGGTGATCCCGACCTCTTTGAACGAGATGCGAGTCTGGATGTTCAGGCGATCTGCGGTCTTGGCGGTGGAACCGCCGGCTCCATAGGTGTAACCGATGTCGGATACGACTGTCCCGGCTGCGTTCTTCGCCGTGATGCGAGTCGCACGGCCTGCGAGGTCGTTAGTGGTGACGACATTGGCGCCACCAGGGAAGGTGCGCTTGGTCTCCGTGCCGTTCTTGTCGTACTCGAACTTCACGCACCCGCTCGAGGCAGCCGGCGCCGCAGTGGTGCAAGCCCCGCCGGGCTCGGTGAGCTGGGTGAGCTGGTTAGCGGTGTCGTAGGTGTAGCTGACCTTGCCCTGGGCGTCGGTGTAGCTGAGGACGTTGCCGACCTTGTCGTAGGTGTACGACTGTGTCGTTGCCACAGCAGGACCCGTCACACGCAGAAGCCGGGCGAGACCGTCGTAGAAGGATTCCTTGGTTCCGGTGGTGCTGTCTCGCTGGAAGTGGATGGCGCCGTTCTGGTAGTACTCGGCGTTGAATGTCGCGCCGCCGGAGAACGTGGTCTGGAGGACGTCGTCTCGCTGGCTGTAGGTGTAGGCGGTGGTGTCGCCGTTGCCGTCACGAACCGTCAGCACACGCCCGAGGGAGTCGTAGGTGTAGACGGTCTCGCCCATGGGTGCGGGCGGGGTGACGGTGGTGAGGTTGCCGGAGTTGTCGTACTTGTACGACGTCACTCCCCCGATGCCGTTCTTGGACGAGCAGATCTGGCCCTCGAGGCCGCCGCAGACGCTGCGGTCGGTCTTTTCGTAGGTGTAGGACTCCGTGACGGCGCCGGTTCCACCGGAGGTGGTGTCGGTGGTGCTGGTGACGTTGCCGGCGGTGTCGTACTGGAAGGACTTGCCGTTCCCGGCGTCGTCCTTCGAGCACTTCGGGAGGTTCGGATTTCCCGAGCCTGCCCCGGGGCACGAGGTGCCCTGCGAGTACGTTGCCGAGGCGGCGGCACCGGTCGGGTAGCTGACTCCGGTGGCGTTGTTGAGCTGGTCGTAGCTGTAGCTCGTGATGTTTCCTGGAGTGGAGCCGGAGCCGAGGGCGTCCGTGGTCGTCGAGACGTTGTTGTTCGTCGTGTACGACGTCGACTGGGTCCGCTGCAGGGCGTCCTTGACGGCCGTGACCTTGCCGCCGGAGTCGATGGTGTGCTCGGTGACGTTCCCGCGGCCGTCGGTGATCTTGGTCAGCCCCGACGTGTACGTGTAGGTCGTCTTCGACAGCTCGGTGCCGGGCGTGCTGGCGAGGGCGGAGCTGATGGAAGTGACCTTGTGGGAGGTGTCGTAGCCGAAGGTGAAGACCAGGTCGCCCTGGTCGGTGCCGGTCATCTTCGCTGTTGCGACGCGACCTGAGGAGTCGTAGGTGTAGTCCTCGAAGTTGCTTCCGGGCTTGGTGACTCGGGTCAGCTGGCCCTGGGCGTTGCGGTCGTACTGGATCGTGCGGCCGGCGCCGTCGACGATCGTGGCGATGTGGTTGTCGGTCGCGGAGGCCCAGTTGATCGTGTAGTTGCGGCCGGACGCGGTGAAGATCGTGCTGATGCGTCCGTCTGTGCCGTACGTGTAGGACGACCCGATGTTGTTCCGGTCGGTGTCTTTGGTGATGTAGCCGCTGGTCGAGAAGGAGATCTTCTCGCCGGAGGAGTTGTACTGCAGCGTGTACCGCTGGTCAGTCGAGGCCGCGTTCTCCGTCAGGGTCGCGTTGAACCCGTTCGGGGCCTTCCAGGTGGTTCCGCTCTTGGTGAAGGTCGCGGTGAATCCGGTGGGTCCGCGGAACTTGGCCTCGGTAGAGGTGACGTCTAGGCCGATGTCGACCTGGCTGAGGGAGGACGACCAGCCGGCACCGTAGGAGCCGTCCGTGGTCGAGAGGCCGTTGTAGAAGCGGTCGTTCCGAAGGGCGATGCCGGCGCCGTTCAACACGCCGTCGCTACCGGTGAGCAGGAGGTTTCCGTTGCCGAGGTTGACCTGGGCGACGGTGTCGAGGCTGAGCTCGGTCTGGTCGAAACCAAAGTACGGCAGCGACCCAAGGCCCGGCGCTCCGACGGTCGCAGCGGCCACACGAGAAGTTGATGAGGACGCCCGGGCTGCGGACGCGGGTGCGTCCCAGTCAGCTGCTGGGGGGTTTGCTGCGGGGATGAGCGCACCGTTGGCGGATGCGGGTGGTGTCCAAGCAGTGTTCCAGGGCTCCGGGCCTGCCGCTGCCGCGGGAACGGCGACGAGCGCCGATCCGAGAACGGCCGCCACTGCGACGGCCGAGATGAACGCTCGATTTTTCAAGGTGCTCCAATGCGCCATAAGAAGGACCTGCGAATGAGGCCCTGAGATGGACTTCACCAGAGATGTCCCTCTAAAGCACTTAGGTACCGGGTGAAAGAATTGCCTAAGAGGGTGAACCAGTCTGTATGCCCCCACAGTGGGCACACGTCTCACGTTCAAGCCTCACTCGACCAACAAGCCGCCAGCACCCGAACGTCTTGCAGACAGACCCCTCTCGCAGAGGCCCCCATGGGAGACACCACCATGGCCGTCGTGGCCCATCGACGCACCCCTCTTGCTACGGTGGGCCCATGCAGTGCCGCTGAACCTTTCTTCGACTCCCTCCCATGCGCCTTTCGGGGCGCGATCGAAAGGTTCACCATGTCTATTTTTGTGCCTCTGCACGGTAAAACTGCTCTCGTCACCGGCGTCTCGCGGCGCCGCGGTATCGGCTTCGCCGTCGCCTTGAAGCTCGCTTCTCTTGGCGCGAACGTTGTCATCCACCACCACCGTCCCCACGACCTCGACCTTCCGTGGGGCGGGGACGACCTCGATGCGCTGCGGGCCGAGGTGCGGGCCCATCTGACCAAAGGCGCGCAGTTCGCTGATGTCCCCGCGGATCTGTCCGACCCCTCCGCAATCCCGGCCCTCATCGCCACCGCCGCTGCGATCACCGGAAAGCTCGACATCCTCGTCTGCAACCACGCAAAGAGTGGAGATGACGGCAGCATCCTCGATATGACGGCCGAACGGCTCAGCACGTTCTATGACGTCAACACTCGCTCCACCCTTCTCCTAACCGCCGAGTTCGCGCAGCTTCGTGCACCACGAAGCGACAAACCACGTAGGCCGGGCGACCGGATCGTTGGGAACAAGCCCTACGCGGAGGCGCAGGGTCACGTGTTCTGGATGACGTCTGGCCAAATCCACGGCGCCATGCAGGGCGAAGTCGCCTACGCCGCCAGCAAGGCCGCCCTCGCCGGCGTGACGGCGACGGTGGCTCCCGAACTATTGGAACTCGGCATTGTGCTCAACACGATCAATCCCGGGCCGGTTAACACCGGGTACATGGACCCCGAAACCACCGACCGATCCCTCGAGGAGATCGACCAGTACATCGCGACGACGCCATTCGGTCGAGTGGGAGTCCCTCAAGATCCGGCGGAGCTGATCGGGTGGCTGGCCACGCCGCAGGGAAGCTGGGTCGTTGGACAAGTACTCACGACCGACGGCGGGTTTGGGCTGTGACCGCGCTCTGACCTCGCTTGCGCCGGGGCGACGTAGAGCCCGACTCTGCCCTGGGAAGATCGGAGGAGTCCGCGGTGACACTCCCCCGGGTCGACGCCTAACGGTCTACTGACGCCGACAAGACTCAGACAGCCATGCGCGGGCAGTGCGCAGCTGCGCCCTCATAGCGGCCTGTTCTTCGGGAGCGCACGCCTCGATGTGACGCTGCACGACATCGACCATTGCAAGGACGTCTGCGACGTCGGCAGGGCTAGCGTTGCCGGCCTCGCGCATGGCGTCGACAATGGTCATCAGCTCGTCGAACGCGAGGAGGACGTCGGTTGCCTCAAGGGGCGATCCGGTGCCGTCGAGCAGTTCGAGAGTCCCGAGCGCGAGCCCTGAACCGAACGACTGGGCGCGGACTACGGCGGCGATGTCGGCGGCGTCCGCGGCCACCGCTGTGGCGATCGCCGCCCGCTCGCGCTCGGCTGCGATCCACGCGGCACGAGCCCGTCGTCAGTCCCGCCACGACGCGAATGTGCTCGGGGCGGCCGCGGGCTCGCCGTCTGGGATCGCGAAGCTCGACGCCGATCGGATGACCCACGGGTCCTCGGGGCGATAGCCGAGGCGTCGGTCAACGTTCCCCAACCACCTCGAGCTGCCGGTCAAGGTTCTGATCCACAAAGCTCACCCGGACGTACGCCACGACCTGCGTTTTGTGCTGCACCATTCTTAGACCGTGACACACACCTGTGGCGAAAGGAGCGAAACACGCTCTAACGCCACGCGCGCCGAGCCTACGAGCACCCGTAGCGCTGGGGTATACCCAAATACTCATCTAGGTTCCAGGCGGCCTGTTTAGGAGGTCATGCGTAGACGTGACACAAAGGTCAAGACTCCAGCTGCGAAGGACAACAGCTGGGGCCTTGCCGAGCCTGAGTTACGCGAGCTGCTCTGGGTTGCAGCAAGGCCTGCTGCAAGCTCCTGGACAACCTCTGCCACGGCCTGAATTCCCTGGTGCCCCACTGACTGGCGCGCGCCGCCACCGATTGGCCTTGCGTAGAGCTAGACAGCCTGACGCGCGCGAGTCCTACAACTCAACGCGGGTCGATTGTTTCCTGATAACGCCGGTACTCCTACAGGACCAGTCGACGGCATGGAACGAACGTCACGACCCCAGCTGCGAAGAACATCAGCTGGGGTCGTGGCAGTCGGGGGCCAGTTCAGCGCTGTCGCCCCTCGGTCCAGGGCCGTTCTCGGCGTGTCAGACCAGGAACTCGTTGGCGGCGAAGATGACCACGCACACCACCGCCACCCCGATGCCAGCGAGGAGGGTGATGCGCCGCCCCGGAGTCAACCCCTTCGATGAACGCTGGAAGGAGAGGAAAGCGCCTAAACAGACCAGCACCAAGAGTGCGGCGAACACGAGCAACATGGATCAGAGTCTCCTAACTAGCAGTTGATCACGCTGAGAAGGCCTGCACCGGCGGCGATGGCCCCGCTGACGACCCCGACAGCGACTGCACCTCCGGTGTTAACCTGTCCAGCCACCGGGATGGCGTTCCCCGGTGCGGTGGCGACACCGTAGGCGGCAGCTCCGGCTGCCACGGCGCCGGCGCCTGCTCCGACTGCTGCCACTGTCTTGCAGTAGCCCGCTGACTGCCGTTCACCTGTCGGGTCTGACGCGTTGATCGGATCGCCGCCAGCATAGGCATAGCGATTCGCGTTGCTCGGGTCGAGCGGCGAGTCGAGGGTGTCTTGCTGGGTCCACGTGCCGGAGGTCGCGTCGTACCAACGGAGCCCAAACTTCACGAGCCCACTTGCGCGGTCCTGGATGCCGGACTTGAAGGAGTACGGGTTCTGACCGGCGCCGTTGCCCGTGCCGCCAGCGGTGAGAGTCCGGGTGCCGTAGGGGTCGTACGTATAGGAGAACGCGTTGGTGGAGAAGTCCGTCAGCAGGCCGACGGGGTTGCCGGTTCCGTCCCAGATGTAGAGCGTGGCGATGTCGGACGACGTGGTCAGCATGAGGGCCTGGCCGGTGATTGGGTCGGAGTACACGTGGGAGCTTGAGGTGTTGCCCGTGTAGGTCGCGATCGTCGGGTTGCCGTTCTGGTCGGCCTTGCCGTAAGTGGTCTTGTAGCTGACCCCGCTCGACACGCTCTCCGAGAGAACGGCTTTCTGCTCCACACCGGCGTAGGTGTAGGTGCTGGTGACGCTGCCCTTGACGGCCTTCGTCATCTGCTGAGCGGCGTTGTAGGTGAACGCCGTCGTCGGGTTTGCCGTCATGTTGCCGGCACCGTCGTAGCTGTACCCGGCCGTGGTGATCTGGTTGGCGGCGTTGTAGGTGAGGGTCTGCGAGGACGGGGTGGCTCCCGTGGTCACTGCGGTCAAACGGTTGCCTCGAGCGTCGTACGTGTACACGTACGTGTTCGCGCCCGTGCCGCCAGACTGGGCGACCTTGGTGACACGACCGGCGGAGTCGTAGCTGTAGCTGGTGGTCTGCCCGGTGATGTTGTCCTTGGACCACTGCAGCTTGGCCCGGTCTCCGGTGGCGGCGGTGCCGCAGGTGGGGGCGGGGCTGCTGGCGTTGTAGCAGTAGGTGGTGTCGAACGCGGCCGTGTTGCTTGTGTCTCCTGAACCGGTCCAGGCCTTCAGCGTCGCGACGCGTCCCGAGGTGTCGTAGGTGGTCGCTTCCTTGCCGGCCCACACGGTGTGGGCGGCGTTGGACTGCAGCCAGGTGCCCGTGCGGCGGCCGTTGGCGTCGGTCTCGTACTGGATCTGAGCGGTCTTGTCGCCCTTGGGGTAGGTCGTCGACGTCAGGACGTTCGAGGCGTCGAAGGCGTTGGTGTAGGTGCCGAAGGAGTCGGTCTGGGTGAGCTGGTTGCCTGCCTTGTCGTAGGCGTAGCTCACGGTCACGCCGTCGGAGCTGTTCTTCGTGGTGAGCTGGCGGCCGAGCTGGTCGTAGGTGTTGTCGATCGTGCCCGAGGCGCTGCGGCTGGCCGTGAGGCGGCCGGCCTTGTCGTAGATGTTGTTGACCCGGAGGGCGTCGTCGGTGTTGCGGATCTCGACGACCCGGTCGAGCTTGTCGTAGCCGTTGTACGAGGTGTTGCCCCGGCCGTCGGTCTGTGAGGCGAGACGTCCGTAGGTGTCGTAAGTGAAGGCCTTTGCGCCCAGGCTGCTGCCGGTGACGGGGGTCATGCCCGTCAGCTGCTTATTCGCGTTGTAGGTGTAGGTCGTCTTGTTGGCGCCGTTCCCGGGCGCGGTGGCGGTCGCGACGGTGCCGTCGGTGTTGTAGGTCAGCGTCGCCGTGGCGCCGGAGGCGTCAGCGTTGCTGAGAGCGTTGCCTGCACCGTTGAAAGTCTTGACGCTCTTGTTGCCCGCATCATCCGTCGAGGAGGCGGGCAGGTACGCGGTGGCCGGGGTCGACCCGTACGTCGTGCTCGAGGACGCACCACCGGGGCTGGTGGCCTTGGACAGACTGTTCCCGCCGTTCGCCCCATAGGTGCCGGTCGTGGTACCGGAGGTCGCAGCGCCCGCCTGGCCCGTGGTGGAACTCTCGACGTCGGCGTTGCCGGTGTAGGTGGAGGAGCGCTCTCGGCCGGCGGCATCGACGGCCTTAGTGACGAGCTTCTGCGTGGGGTTGATCGTGTAGGTCGTCCGCGGCACGGCCGACACCGCTGCAGCGGTGTCGGTGTTCGCACCCGCCACGAGAGTCTGAGTCGTCGACGCGTACGCCAGGCGGGTTGTCGACGTTCCCGGGGACCCTGCCGTGGTGTTTTCCTGGTCGATCTTCGTGACCTTGTGACTGGTGCCGTCGTACGTGAAGGTCGTCTTGGCACCGGTCACCGATGTGATGCTGGTGAGGTCCGTGCCCTTGTACGTCAGGGAGGTCGCGTTCCCGGCAGCGTCGACGATCGAGACCAAGTTCGACGCGGAGTCCTTCTGGTACTTCACCGTCCTGGTGTTGTACGAGTCGCCGGTCTGGGACACAGTGAAGACCAGGGTGCTCGGGTTGTACGCCAGAGCTGCAGTGCGGGCCGGGGTCGGTCCCGCCGTGGAGACGACCGACGCGGGCTGCCCGTTGGCACCGTAGGTGATTTGCGTGGCGTTGCCGTTGCGGTCGGCCACCGAGGTCGCCTTGCCGTCGACGTCAAAGGACACAACCTGACGGGACTCCCGATCGGTCAACGTGTACGTGCCAGTCGAGGTCTTCGCGAGGTCCTGCTTGAAACCGGCGGGCGACGTATACGCGGTGGCTGAACCGGAAACAGGAGTGAACGTCCACGTCACTCCATCTGCACCGGTGTAGACGACGTTCGCACCGACGAGGGAGAGGCTGCCAGCCGAGGCAAGGCCCCAGGTCCAGTTGTTCGCCGACAGGTTCGTCGTGACACCGGCCTGCGATCCCAGGGAGTTGTACGACGCCCCGATCGGGATCGTCGAAGTAACGCCAGTGAGCGAGAGCCCAACCGTGTTGACCATCAAGTTGCCCGTGACGACGTCAACCGACGCCTGGACCTGATCGCTGATCGGGAACTGCAGCGCCGTCGCTGACGGACGTGCACCGGTGAGACCGGTCGTCGTGGGACCTGCGGGAAGGGCTGCGTGGGCGGTTTGGGCGACACCACCGACCAGGGCGAGGGATGTAAGGCCGACTAGAGCGACACGCACTCCGAGCGGGGATCGAGACGGACGGGCGAGCGGGACAGCAGATGGCACTGCGGGTCTCCTTTGATCAGCGCAGCAAAGTAGCGCAGCACCACGGGTTCGTGGACAGCGCCGAAAGAAAGGGCAGTCCTGCGAAAACGCACCGTGTGATCGATGACAGTGGTACCCCGAACCGAAACGTATGACCCTTCGACTCCCCCGAGCAAGAGCACCTATCCACACAGAGCAATCGGTCCACTTATTCACCCTGCAAAGCCACCCTGCGACCATCCGCGCCCGAACCTCAAAGCCCTCCTCCGCTCCGGTATGACAGCACATCAAGTCGTCCGCTCGCCCTTGGGCTCTGCGCCGTAGTAGCCGGCTGACCCCAGAGAGTCACGACCCCTCCCATAAACGACGTTCTCCGTGCGGGCTAGTAATGACGAGCATTCTTGATGCCGACAGCAACCGTGGCCTTGTCGGCATCCCGATTGACCACCGCCCAACGGGCGCCCGGCCCGCGGGCTTCCTAGAAACCCGGACCGGTTCAAAACCCCGCTTCGAACAGGTCACCGTTTCTCACCGGTCGATCCGCCCCTCGGCCGAGTCCACCCGCAATCGATCGTTTTTGGCCCCCATCGACGCGACAGCCGCTCGAGCAAGATCTCGAGATACAGACTCATCGCTGGTATACCAGACGCCTAATGTGGCAAACTCTGGCTATGCCGATTCCTACCGCGCCCCCCGAGACAGGTCCTCGTCGCCTCCTCCGCGACATCGTGTTCGAGAAGATGCTCGCCGCGATCGTCGACGGCACTCTCGAGCCCGGTGAGCGCCTAAACGACGAGGAGCTCGTGAAGTGGTTGGGTGTCTCTCGGACACCCGTAAGGGAAGCGATCGCGCAGCTGCACACCTACGGCCTGGTGGAGATTGAGGCGAACCGGTACACACGGGTGTCAGCCCGGGACGATGTGGTCTACGCAGAAGCGGCGCAGTTCCTCGCCGGCCTGCACACCCTTGCTCGAGAGTGGGGCACCCACAACCTTGACGCGACAACCCAGAAGAACCTGGCCAAGTCGCTGAAGACGGTCACCAAGCAGCTCAAAGCTCATGACCTCGAGGGCCCGGGCGCACTGCTTGATATCCAGGGCGAGCTCGCCAGGGCATCCGGGAATGCTCTGTTCGTCGGGACCGAGGAGCCCTTGCGCATTCGCGTGAACTTCCTTCGGCCGCGAGATGCTGACGCGTACGACTGGGACGCACTCGTCGCCGTAGCCGACGAGCTAGCAGCGGCTATCAACGACTAGCCGACGACCTCCCCCTCCGCGCGTCTAGCGGCGGATGCGTCCGGGGTGGTTAAAGGCTTTGTCGTAGAGGCGGTCCGCTTCGTGGTTGAGCTGTGCGACTTCGGCGTCGCGGGAGGCGTAACCGACCATGAAGCCTGCTTCGTAGACGCGGCGTTCGACGTCGGTCAGCTCCCACGGATAGATCTCCTCCCCGGGTTCGTCGAGGGGCGCGTCGTCGTCGGTGAGTGGTGGGGGCACCTCCTCCTCGGCCCAAGTGTCGTAATCCATGGGACCTCCTGGCTAGTCGTTGTCGCCGAGGCCCTGCAGGTGGGTGTCGTCGTCGTACTTGTCGCCGTCCGCGGGGTCGTAGGTGGCGTCGTAGATGAACCGCCCGTGCTCATCGCGAACGGGTCCGGCGCTCCCGGCTGCGGGCTGGGGGCCGGTGGTGTCACTCATGGGGTGACTCCTTCGTTGTCGGCGCCGCCGCCTCGGGCGACGCGGTCGATGTGGTCGGGCCGGAAGCCGGTCCAGTGGTCGTGCTCGGAGACGACGACCACGGGGGCTCCGAGGTAGCCGAGCTCGCCCTTCACGTACTCGAGCGCATTGTCGTTGGTGGTGACGTCGACGACCCGGTATTCGAGGCCCCTGGCGTCGAGGCTGCGGTAGGTCGCGGTGCACTGCATGCAGCTGGGCTTGCTGTAGACGGTGATCATGGCGGTTCCCCCTTGGGTCATTGTCACTCGGCCGAGCCGAACATGGCCGTCCAGCACTCGGGGTGGGTGCCGTTGCGTACGAGCTCGCGGCTCGGGGCGGGGCGGTCGGGCATGGCGTCCTGGACCGGGGCGCCGGTGAGCCACGCGGCGACCTCGGCCGCGGTGAGCTCGACGGTGCTGGCGGCACCACAGAACTGGCAAGCGTTGGTGACGTAGGGCGTTGTGGGGGCGGTAGTGGTCATGGCTTCTGCTCCTGGGGCTGATCGGTGAGGATGGAAAGCGGGAGGGGGCGATTTCCGTTCGTCCCCTCCCGCCTTCCGTTACTCGCTGCGGGTCAGGGTGTCGACGAAGGTCGTGTAGTCGACGCCTGCGATCGCGTGGGTGTGGACAAGGGCCCAACCGTTGCTCGCGTACTGGGCGAGGTCGCTGTCGCGCTCCCCCAACTTCCGCAGCTGGCGATTAAGCGCCTCTTCGGTGACCACGGGGACCAACGTCGTGACGGTGGTGATCTGCTGCTTCTGCATTTGCTTCCTCTCCCTCTCGTTTTTTTGCCGTGAAGGCGGTTTTCCGCCTTAGCGACCGGAGGGCGCAGTGCAACCCGGAGGGCGGCAGGGGAGAGAATTTCGGCGCGAAATAAGGGAGCCCCGCGACCGCGTGCCGAAAATCTCGGAGGAGCCGGTGGCGCAGCCACTTGAACGGAGACCCGGAGGTGGCTACGAGGGAGCGCAGCGACCGAGCCGCCGAAGGCTTCACGGCAAAAAGACGTGCCCGAAGGGCATTGAGCGCCGCGTAGCGGCTCCTACTTGGGCTAGACCGCACCAGGCCGCGAGACTGGCCACTAGGGGGCAAGTTGTCTCACTGAACAGAGAGGGTGCCCGTGCCAAATCAACTACTTAAATGGGTGTCGATCGCGGCAGTTGCAGCCGGGATGTTCTCCCTTATCTACAGCGGAGCCGGGGGAACTGCGTTTGCCGTGATTGGCGGCCTGATCCTCGTTGCCGGCGTTGTCGGCGTCTGGATCACCAGGAAGCGCTATAGCTGACTCGAGCGCAAGTGGCAGGCACGAAGAAGCCCCCGTCCGGCTGGGGGGAGCCGGAATGCGGGGGCTGCTGCTGCCTAGCGGGTTAGGGACCGCCCGGCAGCTCTCGGCCAGCTCGGGGGGAAGCTGACCGGGCCCAAAGTATGCGCAACCCCTGACGCCTCTCTCGGGCTCAGTAGGAAGCGACCGAGGTCACGATGCGATCCTCAGGGAGCGTGGCGCGCACCTGGTCGATCGCGTCGGCCGGCGTCGGGCCGTTCACCTCGACGGCCACGGCCTCGGTGCTCGTATCGCCCTTGGGGCGGTGCCTGACGAACCAGCTCATGACCGGGCGTCACCCGCGGTCACGACGGCCACTCGTCCGGTTCGAGATGCAGACGGCCCGTCAGGGCCGACAGCTCGGCCTCGTGCTGGATCATCCACGCGACGGCACTGTTCAAGCTGCCCTCTCGGCGCAGCCAGGGCCGGCCGCCGGCATCGTCTCGGCCGTGGGCGTAGCAGTGGTAAGCAATGCCGCCCAGCTCGGGACGCGACAGGACGTAACCAAGGGGTGCAGAGCGCACCCGGCGGACTTGCCAGACGCCGAACTGTCCCGGTGCCGGCGGCACCGCAAACGGATGCGTCGGGATCGGCCGGCGCAGAATCATCGCCGCCGTCTCACCTGACCCTCGAACCCCCACGGCCGGAGCGTACGACGCACCTCCGTCTTCGGGAACGCCGCTCTCCACGCGCGAACTAGCGACGCCGTCTAGATCAGACGAGGCGTGACGCTGACTCGACGTTCACACCTGACTCGGCTCGACTGGATCGTTATTCACTCACTCGTCTGTCCACAGGGGCAGGGCATCTTGCGCGACGGGCTGCCTGCGAGCCTGGATGTAGGGCAGGAAGGTGGGTGGCAGGTGCAGCCTTTTCCCGCTCAACAGTTCAGGGACAGTAATCATATGGAGCTTTGAATACACCTGACCGTTCGAGGGGTGGGTGAAGGTACCAGCGTGATTGATCGCATCTATCATTCCGCGTGTCGGGTCGCCCAGCGAAATGAAGATGCCCATCTCCGCTTTCTGCGACTCGACCGTTCCTGCAAGGTCGCGCACCATCGAAGGGTTCAAGTTCTTGCCACCCTTCACCGACACCAGGATGCGACCAGTCTCGGCTTTCTTCCCTCCAAGCGGGAATCGAGCAACACCATCAATTCCCTTGTCACCGACCTGTTTGGCATTTGGCTGGGCCCCAACCATAGACACGGCCCATCGTTCAAAGTCGAATGGGTTCTTCTTGAAGAGGGCGTAAGCCGCAGCCTTGTCGTGAGGTATCCCAGATACGACGTAGGAACCGGCAACTTCTTTGCCATGGGTGCTGATGAGTCGCTTCTCGATGAGGTCAATAGCGATGTAGGTCACATCGATACCAACCCATTTTCGGTCCAAGTTTTGAGCTGCGTCGACTGATGTTCCGCAGCCACAAAATGGATCGAGCACAACGTCCCCGGGCTGAGTGCTGGACTTGATAATTCGCTCTAGGAGCGCGAGGGGCTTCTGCGTCGGGTAGCCCAAGGCTTCGGCCGAGGAATTGTTGAGCTTGTCGATGGTCCAAACATCATCCATCGGCCGCCCATAGGACATCGCTTCCTCGATGTACCGCTTGATTCGAGTCCCGCCCCCACGGTCGCTCATGACATATTCACGACCGTCGTCTTCGACGTGGAGCTTCTGACGACGTGTGGTGAGGTACTGCTCCTTCGAAAGCCACGGGTTTGTCACTGAGTTGAAGACAACATCATCGCTTTTTGAGTACGCCAGAATTACGTCGTGACGGCGCTCGTAGTGGGCCTTGAGCTTCTTATTCCAGCCGCTGTAGTGCCAGATGATCTCGTTGCGGAACTGTTTTGGCCCAAAAATAGCGTCGAGAAGGATCTTGAGGTAGTGGCTCATGGTCGGGTCGCAATGCAGGTACAGCGAGCCCGTCGACTTCAAAACCCGATGGAGTTCGGCCAAGCGGGGAGCCATGTTCACGAGGTAGGCCGTCGCGTCGTTTTCTCCAAGCAGAGTCCGCATCGCGACGAGCGTGTCCGAGACTGCCGGGGGCAGCCCTCCATTCACCAACTCTCCGTACTGGCGCTCAGTTTCAGGCGTCCACGTCCACGTGTCCTCAAAGGCCTGAATCTGTGCGGAAGTATCAGCCGAAACACCACCCCGATCCCGACTAAAAATCACGTTGTAGTTGCGAGCCGAGTTGAAAGGCGGATCTAGGTAGACCAGATCGACGCTCTCGTCCTGAATGCTTGCCTTGAGCACCTCGAGGTTGTCGCCGTAGAAGAGGCGGTTCTGATCCATGAAGTCAGGCTATCGGGCGGGACAGCTCGACCGACTGGCGATTGCGTCCACAGAGGTGCTTCGTTTGCCTCCTGGCGGATCGACTCTTCAAGGCGGCGACGCGTCCGGTAGGGGATCGCTCACCGGACGATCTGAAGCTACGACCACTCCCCCGGATCTCCGGGCGTATTGCCGTCTCAGATAGACCGTCCGAAATAGGTTCCGGTGACGGCACCCCCTGTGAGACTGAGGACATGACCACCGGCACCCCCTCGCCGAAGGCGCACCGATGACGCTCCCGCGGGTCAATCCGTGAGCCACGAGGAGCACACGGCCGAGGATGAGGATGTAGCCAATGACCTCGCCAGCCTCGCAAACGAGCTCTTTTGGCTTCATCTTGTTGCGAGCGGGCAGATCCGCGCTGGCGACTGAGCTACGCAGTAGTTACTGAACTACGGACGTTCTAGTCGTCGAGCTGCGCGCGGACGCGGCGGGCGATGGCCCCCTGCAGCTCGTCGTTTTCCAGCAGCTCTGCAACGAGGGCGCGAGTGACGTGCACGTGCGCGACGCGGACGCGGCCCTGAGTCTCTGCAAGGCCTGCGGCGTAGTCGATGAGGCCTCGGTAGACCTGGGGCGACAGGTCGGCGGTGATGCGTACGGGCTTGGCACGGATGACGCTCGGCCGAGGTGCCGGCGTCGCCTCTGTGGCGGGTGCCCCGGGCTCGTTCTGCTCGGGCGTTGTCGATGCTGCTGTCTGCGTCGCGCGGGCAGCTCGTGCTCGCAGCTCTTCCGCTTTGGTCATCGTCCTGCTCCCAGCTTCTCGATCTCGTCGGCGGCGTCGGCGGACTTGCCGAGTTCGGTGACCGGACTGCCGAAGGCCTGGGCAATGGGCTCTCGCCGAGGAATGGTCGTTGACAGGACCGTATGGCCCTCCTCGGTAATCGGCTCGCGGAACATCGGCGTGCTGTCTGCGTTGGTGACGGTGCGGTTCATCAGCACGGCCACGACCAGTGGCGTAGCGCGCAGCGGCTCCACGTCGTCGATCGCAGCCCATATCTCGGGCAGGCGTTCGTACTCGCCCACAGTGGGGGCCATGAAGACGATTACGACGACGACGGCGATGCGAAGGCCTGAGGAAACAATGCCTGCCTGGTCCTCGAGCGGTGACATGTCGATAGCCGCTTACCGGCGAGGCGGCACTCACGGCGTAGCGAAAATCGACCGCGTCGCTCGATCCCTTTGCAATCCCGCAGACGTCTCCGACGAGCTCACACGGCTTGTCGTGGATAGTCACCGGATCTATCTCGAACCGGGCCGACCCCGTTGGCCAGTGGCTTCTTGAACCGCCGCCTGCCGACGACATCCAGGAGATAATTCCGTCTTTACGTAATTACTTTGTGAGCCGGTCACGAATGGCTTCGTCGAGGAAGTCGACCATTGTGCCCCCGTGTTCGGAGATGTACTCGTCCAGCTGATCTCGGAGTGAGATCTCGATCTTGCTGGAGAAGGGCTCCATGCGCCGAGCACTGCGCGGCCGCCCGGGCCCCCGCCTAGTGGGCGCGTGGGTTGGGGTCGATTCGTCTCGCCCCAGCTGCGCCTGGCTAGCTGGAGTAGTCACAGGCTGAGGTGGCTTCGTGAACGACTCCACGACGTCACGCTGCGGCGCCTTCTGTAGCGTTTTGCGCTCGATGACCATCAGTTTCCTCCGTTGATGCGCTTGGCATGTTGGGTGAAATACTCGAAGAGAATGGCTGCCCCTCGGGTTCCCACCTTTGCCAGAGGCACTCCACCGCTTTGGGAATCCTGCATGGCTGTTCGCAGAGGCAGGAACGGCTCGTGAACCTGGTCGCCGAACGCCTCGAGCAGCTGCCCGATCTGGAACTTATGCTCTGCTGTGCGCGGAGAGCTGACCTTGTTGACGATGATGCCGCTGAAGACAAGGTCGGGGTTGAGGTAGGGCGCGGTCTGAATCTTTTGGACTGTTTGAAGGAACTCGGCCACTCCCCGCACGGAGTACGCCCCTGGTTCAGTTACGACGACGACATTATGAGCGGCGATAAGGCCATTCAGCGTCAGCCTGCCCAACGCGGGGGGAAGATCGATTAGGACGTGGTCGTAGGCGTCCAACTCCTGCGACGACTGAACTGCAGCCTTCAGGCGCAACTCCGCGCCAACAAGACTTTCAGTGTCGATTCGAGCTAAGTCTTGGGACCCGGGAACGACATCGATTCCCTCCCAGCTCGAGGCGACTGCAGCTTGGCCCAAGGTCCCCATGTCGCCGGCGTAGAGGACGTCGAAGATGTTGAAGTCGCCGACTCCCCCGAGGGTGTCAGTGATGTCAGCTTGAGGGTCGAGGTCGACAACGCAGACGCGCTGACCGAGTGACGCAAGACCAGAGGCGAGGCCGAGAGTCACGGAGGTCTTTCCAACGCCGCCTTTTCGGTTGCCAATGGCTGTTATCCGAGGTGACACAAATAAATCCTTCCTTACGTCAATCTGTCTAGACGTAATTAATAGGTAGGCCAACAACCAATTTGGGAACACAACTCGACAAATGTATGGTAGTGATCTGTCGAACAATCCGTCTAGACGTAATTAATAGGCAGTGGGGCCTTCAATCCGATAATGGCAGATAGACGTGCGTACGTCAATCCGTCAAGACGTAATTAATTCCTTCTAGCAGCCGGGTTGTTCCAGCCATTGCACGGCCCAGCGCTGTGCACCGTGGTCCATCCGGACGTAATTATTAAAGACCCCAAACCGATCGTTCAAATGGTCCGCTTGTACACATACATGACGTAACCCCCACGGGAATTGGGGAGGCACGGCCGAGCACGGAGAAACGATCCGTCAATCTGTCCAGACATATTTATCAAGAGCGTCGCCAACTTTCATCCATCACATAAACCGGACTCCAGGTCGCGTGTCCTGTAGCGCGAGCAATGCGCTCAACACATGTCCATGCTGAGCCCGGCCGCCTGGGCCGCGGGGGTACCGAACGCGTGTCCGTTCCTCCAGGCCGGTCAAGGTGAGTTGCTCCAGGCGCCGCCTACGGGGTTTGTGGGCGCCCCTCTGTCGACGCCAGCGGAGTTCGTCGAGCCAGAGGCCCCATCGGGAGCGCTCGGCCTGGTAGCGGGCTTCTCGGCGCTCGAGGTACCCGACGACGTCAAGGGTTTCCGCGGCCGCCTCGGGCGTTTTAAGTGTCTGGAGCCAACCGCTCCGGGATCGACGGGAGAGCCCGAAGGAGATAAGCCGCCCGAGGTACGTCTTGACCTGGCGAACGGTAAATCCAGCTGCGTCAGCGATGTCCGTGGCGGTCTGTCCGTGTGTCCTGGTCAAAAGCCGGTAGACGTGCCCCGCAGCGCGTCCTAGCGAATGGGGTGCGGCGAACGTGTCGGTACGTAAGGGAGCCAGTCGATGCTGAAGTTCTGAGATAAGGAGGGCTCGTGAGGTAAGGGGGTCAGGTGCGGGAGGGGTCGGCGCCGGGCGTGCAAGCACTTGTGCGCGAGTTTGCGTCATCTGGTCTGTGGAGAACTTGGGATGGAGGCGGAACCGTTGCCCGCGGGCCTTGTCGGTGCGTTCCCCGGCGCGTTGAAGCCAGCTGTCGTCGCTTGCGGTGAGGAGGGTCAGGACTTCGCCAACTCGGCGTTCGGACCAGCCGGTGTCGATCGCGAGGCGCCGGGTGTCGGCCTCGACTTCGGTGGACGCCGCCTGGAGCATGTAGACGCACAGGGCATCGAGAACGGCGCGGAAGACGAGGGAGCCGCGGCCGGTGACGCCTCGGCCTCGGCTGCCGCCCCAGAGGCCGGTGGTGAGGTTGGCGCGTTCTTGGACCCGGTCGATCGTGGCCACGACGCCGGCAACACGGGTCGGGAAGGTGGGGTCATTGTCGGCGGCCGCAGGATTGGCCGACACATACGCCACAGCAGAGGCCCACGTCGACGCCAGGGTCCTTGCCTGCTGCCTGCTGGTGCGGGGGAGACGTTGGGTGCCGGCACGGCGGGTGCGGAGGTGCTCAAGGCCCGCGGAGTGCTCGACCAGGGCGGCGACGTCGTCGTACCGCCACCTGGCGTTCGCGCAGCCGGCGAGGATCGACGCGGCTGCAGCGGACGTGTCTCCTGCCGGCGCCGAATCGAGTAGGCCCCGGACGTACTCGGACAGCTCCCGTCGCGCCCCGAGCAGGTACGGGTGCCCGCCCGGGTCCTTCCTCACGTTGTGGGCCAGGGACACGTCCACCGGCTCGAGCTCGGCGCCGAGATCGACCAGCAGCGCATCAAGCGCTGCCACGTCAGCCATCGATGTCGAGGGCGCCAAGAGCGGCTGCAGCGAACCCTGCGGCACCGACATGCCCGACACACGGTGCGGGGCCCCCGGTGGGCGGACAGCACCGCCGGTCTCCGACAGGGGGGAGGGGTCAAGGGAGGGCAGCAGCTGCCTTGCCAGGCGCGCGACCCGGTGCACAGCAGCACCCGGGGTGAGCTCGTCGAGGGCGATCCACACGTGCCGGCCGCCCGTGGGGCCGGACTCAGTGACCGTGTGCGCGATCGACACCTCGTGAAGCCAGTACGACAGCCGGGCGGCGTCGTAGGCGGGGCGGCCGTTCTTGGCGTCGAAGTCGAAGCAGATGAATCGGAACCAGCCCGGACGTGACGTCAGCCACATCGCCCAGGGCCCGGCAGGGGCTTCCTCATCCAGGCCGTGGTGGGCGGCGTAGGAGTTCAGGAACGTACCGTCGACGAACTCGGCCGCGCGCTGCACGTAATCCCGCGGGGACAACACACGAGTAAGTGCCCACGCATCGTTCGTACCGGCTGTCAGAGATGACGACACGCCGGAGGGTGATTTTTCCGGCGCGGTGCTTGCGCGCACAGAAAAGCTGTTTACACTGATGCCATCACCTTCCCTCGGGATGGGGGTACGACTAAGGCCCGGTGCACTACCGGTTCTTGATCGGATCTAGGAGCTCGAACCCACCTGCTTGGCGGCTACTGGGGTAAGAGCAACGAATTTGAAGAGGCCCGTCGCGAAAGCGGCGGGCTCTTTCGTTTAAGCAGCCGGGATAGGCAACTCCTCGAGCTTCTTGTCGCGGGGGTGCTCGACCAGGGGCAGGCACCCCTGGTCGGCAACGATCTTGGCCACGAGCGCTTCCATGTAATAGGCAATGGAGACGCCACTGGCAGCCGCAGCTGCGCGGACCTCCATACGCGTTTCCGGTGACACGCGGCCCTGCAGAAGGACCGTTGGGACGTTCTGGGGTCGGTGGGCCAGCCCACGAATTGCGCTCATGCAGCCATCATGGGTACTTAAGATGCATACGCCGACCTCATCGGGGCGCGTGTCGTGGTTATTTTCCGAGGTACGGCCCGGGACGCGGTGCGGCGTTTCGAGCATCTGCACGACTCAGGCCTCCTCGCTTGAAGGTGACGCGTCGCCCTTGGGTTCAACACCACGACGGGTGCGGGGGATGAATGCGGGGCGCTGGTTGCTGGTTTCTTCGAGGAGGCGTCGGAGGGTGTTCTTTTCAACGCGCCAGCGCCCGCCGGGGCGCATAGCGGGGATGGTCCCGTTGTTGAGCCACCCGAAGATGGCGGGCCGGCTCTTGCCGAGCAGGGCCATGAGGTCTTGGTAGTTGAGGTAGTCGCCGTAGTCGTCGAGGGGATCGGGGTAGGGCTCGTGCTCGGGGACGGGAACGGTCGACGTCGATTCGAGCCAGTCCCGCACCTCAGATCGAAACACGATCCACGAGTGGGCGATCTGGTGCCCGGGGATGGTTCCTCGGTTGAGCCAGAGGCTTACGGTCGTCTGACCGATCTGCAGTAGGCGCTCGAGGTCCTTGGACTTGAGCGTGACAGGCAGGCTGTCCCAATAGTCGTCTTGTGCCATGCGCGGGAGTGCAGCTCCGGTCGAGGGCGGGCGTTCGGTCTCCGTCTGATCAGAAAGACGGTGCGCGGGTAGCTCTTCCGGGGCGAACTGCTCAGAATCACTACCCCTGGGGTTGATTATCCCTTGCTGCTTCCAGTAGACCGCTCCGTCGGGGCTGGTGTCACTCATCGTGGGGTCACTTCGCCCGTCACGGAGCGCCTGGCGGCGGGGGCGAGGGCGAGGGCCGCGATCCTGCCGTCAGGGTGAGCGGTGAGGGCCCACTGCCCGTCGGGGTCGACGGTGGTTAGGCGCACGGTCCGGTGCAGCAAGTCGCAGGCGACGGCGAGGGCATAGGACGTGATCTGCGCGCGGGCGTCGTCGATGTTCGCGGGGGTGAGTGGCACGTCGTGGCGGGCGAAGTTGATGTGTGCGGTGCCGTCGGGGTAGACGTTGCCGCGGACGATGGAGAGGTGGGGGATCGGGGTGTCAGCCATCAAAAGCTCTTCCTCTCGCAGTCCTCGCCGCAGAGCGTGACGCCGAAGAGGGAGTAGAACTCCTCGGGGTCGACGTAGCCCTGGGGGCCGCCGATGGTCTGCGACTGGGGGAGTGCGCTGACGCTGTCGTTGGTGGAGCCGTCCGTGTTCACGCGGAGGTCGAGGTGGCAGCCGGTGGACGGGCCGTTGGAGCCGATCTTTCCGATTTTTTGGCCGCTGCTGACGGCGTCGCCGACGCCGACGGTCATGTCGAACGGGTACATGTGCAGGTAGCTGATCGTGTAGCCCTCGGCGGACTTGATCGAGAGGGTGTAGTCGGCGGCGACGGTGACGGTGCCGGCCTGGGAGGCATAGATGGGGGAGCCGCACGAGTAGCCGGAGCGGCCCGCGGAGGCCCCGGAGACGCGGGTCTGGTAGTCGTACGCGGGGTGCCAGGACGAGGCACCTGCGGTGGGGCTCTCGCGTGGGCCGTAGTCCGAGGTCTGATCGAACGGGGCCGTCAGGGGCAGGACGGTGCCACCGGCGGAGCATCCGTTGGTCGGGGCGGCTGTGCCGGGTGTTGCAGACGGCGTCGGGGTCGCGGTGCTCGAGGCGGGGGAGGTGGTGGAACCGCCGGTGCCACCGGAGAGTTGCGTGACGATGTTCTGCGCGGCCGGCTGGTACTGCCGGTAGTGGAAGGGGTCTTGGTTGATCTGCACGCGGTGGATCGCGATGGTGGGCTCGAGGGTCTCCCAGCCCTCGACGGCCTGCAGGGCTTTGAAGAAGTTGGTGGCGCTGATCGTGGGGTCCATGCGGTCTTCGTAGGACCCCCACGCGCCGTTGCCGCGCTGCTGGAACAGGCCGCGGCTGTCTGGGCCGACTGCGTCGCCGCGGTCGAGTACCTGCAGGGTGGACTCGCCGATGGCGGTCATGATCCCGATGACCTGCGCCTGCTGGGTGAGGCCGAGTGATTCGGCGGCGTTCATGATGTACGCGGCGTTTTTGAGCTGGTCGCCGGAGAACCCGTCGATGGGGGAGTGCTGGGCGGCGGCGTCGACGTCGACGCTGCCACCGGTCATGGTGTTGCACGCGGCCGCGGCACTGCCGCCGAAGGAGAACACGACGAGGAACACAAGGAGGCCCATGAGGGCCGCTGGTGTTCCGATGAGGATCAACAGACCCTTGCTGCCGCCCTTCATTCGCCGCCGGTGGGCCGGATCTCGTTGGCGAGCCACGGGGCCCCGTCGCCGGTGCGCGACAGGGCGACGTTGTATTCGCCGGCGTCCGTGGGGACGAGGACGTTGAGGGCGACGTCGGTGGCGCCGCTGACGATCGTGCCGTGACCGGTGACTTGGGTGGCGGAAATTGTGGTGGGGTCTTGGCCTTGGTAGGCGACCGCGCCTGACTGCGATAGCAAGGGCGTCATCTGCTGTGCCCACGCCTCTGCGGTGAGGGTCGGCTGCGCGTAGACGCTGACGACCTTCTCGGCGGCCATGACGGCGGAGGCCTGTGACCCTTCGGACGCGTCCGGGGCGGGCTGCGCCGTCGCGTCGTCGTAGACGGTGGGGGTCGGCGTCGGCTCGGTCGAGGGAGTCGACGAGGCGCTGGGGGCCGGGTCGAGCTGCTGGTCGTCAGCGGCGTTGCCGGAGCATCCCGCGAGGAGGATCGCTGTGGCGATCGCGACCGGGATCGCGGCGGCGCTGCGGCCGGTCACAGGCCACCCGCCACGGCGGCGCCGGCGGCGAGCCATGCCCGCTGCGTTTCGGCGCGGAGCCCGCCGTAGTTGATGACGTCGGCTCCGAGGCCCTTGTCGTAGGGGATCGTGACGACGTCTCGGGCGAGGCCTTGGAAGCCGTTGGCCATGCGGGTCAGCTCGGCGTCGGGCAGGTCGTGCTTGTGCTTGCTCACGACGACGACGGCCTTGTCGGCGAGGTCGGCGAAGTGGCCGCCGCGCTCGGCGAGGCCTTCGAGCAGGAGCGCGGCCGACTCGGCGGCCTTGGCCTCACCGATGGTGGGGACAACGATCTGGTTCGCGCGCTCGAGCGCGCGGACCCACATCGGGTCGGTCTCGTCGTTGCCGGAATCGATGAACACGAGCCGGTAGAACTTCGACGCGACGGCGTGGATCGAGTCGACGGTCGTGGCGTCGAATCGCTGCTGGGTGGCCAGGACCTCGGGTTTTGAGCGGAGGACGTCGTAGCGGTCGCGGGTCTGGTGGTGGACGTAGTGGGCAAGGTCCGCCGACTGAGCGCCGGTGCCGAGGAGCCGGTCAACCTGCGGGAGCAGGTCGAGGATGCTCGCGTCGTGGGGTCCCTGCTCGGTTGACCAGCCCAGCGTGCCGCGGGTCTGGTTGTTGTCCCACGCGAGGACGCCGGCGCCGCCGTAGCGGGCGAACACGCTCGACAGGGCGATGGTCGTCATGGTCTTGCCGACGCCGCCCTTGCCGTTAAGGATCGCGATGGTGCGGGGACCGGGCCAGTGCTGACTGACCATGCGGCTCCACCCGCGTTCGCGTCGCTCAGCCTCCGAGGGCGACATGCGGATACCGATGCGTGAAAGGGTGCCGCGGATGCCCTGCGTGGCGGGCTCCTCGACTTCCTCGCGGGTGAGGAACGACTGCCGTGCTGCACGTCTCGTGGTGGGCTGCTCGTCAGCCAACGGCGCTGCAACAGCAGTGACGCCCTCCTCGACCGGCGAGGGGACAGCCAAGGCCGGCGGCACGTCGGCCGAGAAGGGAGCGGCCGGGACGTCGGCGGCAGCTGCGGCGACGGTGTCGGTCTGGTCGAGGTCGGTCAGTGGCTCGGTCACACCATTAGGGCTGACTGACAGGGTCTGTGTGCCGTAGCGGTCGTGTGTTGTCAGACGCACAGCCCGGTGCATCTGCTCGGCGGTGCCTCGGACGCTCGTGAGGATCGTGCGGCGGATGTCGTCCTCGCTTCCCTCCTCGAACGGCATCGGGACACCGTTCACCACGAGGACGCCGGTGGCACGGCCGTCGGTGGTGGGGGTGATGGTGGCTTCGATGCGGGGGAACGCGGGGATGGTCTGGGTGTCAGTCATCTGCGCCTCTCAAGGTCGGGGTGACGGGTGAGTCAGTCGTGGGGTGGGGGAGCAGGTAGTTGCGCAGACGCCGAAGAGGCGTCCGTCCCTCCGCGAAGGAGCAAAAAGTCCTTGGACGCGATTGAGGGAGAGGCAGACGACATCACAGACGTCCTCGACCGTGAGTAGCGACCCGAACTGGGCTAACTCCAGATGTCGCCAGTCCATGAGCCCTCCCCCCGAAGTGGTTACCGATGGTGCACAATCGTAGAGGAAATTGGAGCAGTGTCTGCGACCTTGCAAAAGATAGTTATATTTGCAGCATGCACACAAACTAGACCGACGCGTCAGTCCCCAATGTTGGGGACAGCGCGGGGGACGGCCTAGAGAGAGACCACAAAGGTTGAATGGGGGATCGCATGGGCGACGACACGAATCCGTGGGTAACCGGGGGAGTGGCCTCCGGAGATGAGCAGGAGATTCTTCCTGCGATTCAGTCCACGACTCGGCGCGAAGCGCTGCGGGGGCCGCCCGCTCCTCAGCCGACGGCCGTGCAGGTGCCCGAGAGCGCCGACCGCCTACCGACCCGGCAGGTGTTCACCGGCGTCTCGATGTGGTGGCTCGGGGCTCACGGCGGCGCGGGGGAATCTACGCTGTCGACGCTCGTGCAGGGCTCCCAGCCCGCCGAGCACGCGTGGCCTCTCCCGAACGTGCGCGGCGCCTCCAACCGGGTGACAGTTGTGGCCCGCACGAACTACGCCGGACTCATGGCGGCGCAGCGCGCCGCTTGTGAGTGGGCGGCAGGCACGACCGCCGGCCTAGTCGACCTGGCCGGGCTGGTGCTGGTCGCGGATGCCCCGGGCCGACGCCCCAAGGAGCTCCGCCAGCTCGAGCAGCACATCGCCGGGGGATACCCCCGGCTGTGGACTCTTCCGTGGGTGGAGGCGTGGCGGATGGGCCCGCCCTCCCCGGACGGCATGCCACGCGAATACCGCGCTCTTCTGGCGGACCTGAACCTCACTGCTTCAACGAACTAGCCCGGCTCGAAAGGATCACCACCATGTCCAACACCCTCCTTGCTCTCGACGTTCTGAACACGACGGCCCTGCAGGCGCAGCACCTCCTCGCGGTCGTCGTCCCCGACGGCGACCCCCAGGCCCCAGCTGACTGGGCCGGCAAGTTCGGTCGCATCATCGGAATCGCGAAATGGATTCTGCTGCCGCTCGCGGTCCTGGCCCTGATCGCCACCGGCGCGATGCTCTTCCGCAACAACCGTCACGAGGGCGGCGAGATCCAGGAGCGCCTGATCAAGATCGGCTTCGGTCTCTTCCTCGGACTCGGAGCGGCATCTCTTGTCGGCTTCGTGATCGCCTAACCCATTCCCAAGATTCGCCTCAACAGAAAGCACCTACATGAGCAACGCAGAGCAGCCGTTCTACCGCCGCCCAGTGTGGATCGTTGTGGCGATCTTCCTGGCCGTTGTCCTCGTGGGCGGCGGCACCGCCGCTGTCACCGGCGTCTTCGGCGGCGGTGAGGATACGACCTCTAGCCCGACGCCGGCCCCGACGCAGACGGCTGACGTGCCCGAAAGCGCGGCATCAATCTGTGGCCTCGAGGGCTACGACACCGAGAACACCCTTACGTCGGCACCCACGACGGATTGGGAACTCGTCGGCACCGTGGCCACACCCACAGGCGCCGACGGCGCGGGTCCGGGGGAGACATCTGACGATGGCGTCCGTACTTGCTACGCGCACACCGCCAAGGGCGCCCTCTACGCAATCGTCAACTATTACGCCCAGTCGAGCGACGCCCGCTTGGCACCGAACATCGCAGACCTCGTCGCTCCGGGACCCGGTAAGGAAGCGGCACTTGACAGTGCCTCCTCTGCGCCGACCTCCTCAGCAACTCGCTTGCAGGTGGCTGGCTTCAAGGTAAACAACTATTCGCCCGACGAGACAACCATCGATGTCGTCTGGACCGTCACGTCCGAGGAAAACACCCTCGTGAGCATGCCGATGGTCATGAAGTGGGTCGATGGTGACTGGAAGGTCGAAGTCGCGGATGACGGCTCCTTCCCCTTTGCGGCGTCGGCCCTGCAGAGCCTCGGCGGATACACGCCGTGGGCGGCAGGGGTCTAGCTATGGCCTGTGGCATTACCGATCCTCTTGCGTGTGTCTCAGACGGCGCTTCGGCCGTTGCTTCTAAGGCTGCGAACGACACCGTCCAGCAGCTCATGAACAACGCGCTCGAGACGTTCGGCAAGATCGTCGGTTCTCTCGGCACGCTCTGGGTCAACGTCCCGAGTCCCGAGCTCACGCGCGGAGACGCGGACGCTTCGGGCTACACCCCGACCGAGACGGTCACGTCGAGCTTCGACACGATCCTCGGCTACGTCGCGTGGATCGGACTGCTGGTCGCTGTGCTGTCGATCATCGGCTTCGCGATCGTGTTCATGCGCGCCCGCTCCGAGGAGACCGGGCTGGATAGCCTGGGGCGCCTCGGCCTGATCTTCGGAGGGGTGTTCTTGGTCACGAGCGCATCATCGCTCGTGGCCTGGCTGATCCCGACGACGGCTCCGACCGGGTCGTCGACAACGGTCGGCTTTCTGCAGAGCTCCACTTGGTATGTCGTACTCACGATGGCCGTGGCGTCGGTGATCATCGCCGGCATCCGCATCGCGTGGACACAGCGAGGCGAGCCGGTCCGTGACCTGCTCAAGTCGATGCTGACGCTCATCATGGTCTCGACCATCGGCCTCACTGTCATCCAGCTCGCAGTCTCCGCGGGCGACGCGTTCTCGGTCGGCATTCTCAATGCCGCCACGGACTGCGACGTCGCGGCCGACACCGGAACCTCGTCGTGCTTCGGCACCAACGTGGCCGGCATGATCGCCCTGACTGCATCGTCACCCATCGGCACGATCGGCGTGCTTCTCCTGGCTCTCATCGCGATCCTGATGACGTTTATCCAGGTCGCCCTCATGGTCGTCCGTTCGGCCATGCTCGTGCTGCTCGCGGGCGTTCTGCCTCTCACGGCAAGCTTTACGAACACCCCAACTGGCGAGCAGTGGTTCCGCAAGTCTCTGGGATGGCTCATCGCCTTCATCCTCTACAAGCCCGCGGCCGCACTGATCTACGCGGCGGCGTTCCGCCTCGTCGGCACGGATCTATTCGCAAAAGACGACGGCGGTATCTGGTCGATCATGACGGGCCTGGCCCTCATGGTCATCGCACTCGTGGCGCTGCCGGCACTCATGCGCTTCATCGCGCCGATGGTCGCCCCCGCAGGCGGTGGCGCTGCTGGCGCAGCGATCGCGGGCGGGATCGGTGCCCTCGCCGGGCAGGGCGCATCGGGCGCTGTTCGCAAGCTCGGTTCCAGCGCGAGTCGCACAGCGAACGAGGGCGGCGGCGGCGGGGGCGGCGGCGGCGGCGGCGAGAAGTCGTCGGCCTCTGGATCGACGTCGACGACAAGCGGTGCTCGCAGCGGCGGCGGCACTGGCGCGTTCAAAGGCGGACCTGCCGGCGCCAAGGCGGCTCCAACAGGAGCGCAGTCCGGTGCAGCCGCTCAGACAGCGGGAGCGAGCGCCGCGTCCGGTGCCGGCGCGGGGGCCGGAGCCGCTGCTGGTGCGGGCGGTGCCGCTGCTTCTGCAGGGGCCTCGGGCGCTGCCGCTGCCGCAGGTCCTGCCGGTATCGCCGTCATCGGAGCTCAGAAGGTAGCTCAGGGTGCCAAGAAGGTAGCCGACGGCGTCAAGTCCGCGGCCGAGGATTCAGCCGGAGAGGGCCCTTCGGGGTCCAAGTAAGGGGTAGCCATGAGCAACTTCGAGGGCCGCGCAGCTGCGCGGACATACGGCAACTGGCGCAAGCCCCGCACGCGCGGTGTCGGGGCGCTCGGCATGTTCCCCACGATGTTCGGCTTCGCCGGCGCGGTGATGGTCATCGTCGTGGCCACCAATAAAGGCCTGCCCGCGGGTCTCATCACCGCGGCGATCTTCGCCGGGGTGCTCGCCACCGTTGCGGTCAAAGACAAGCACGGAGAGTCAGGGATGATCCGCATGATGAACCGCCTGGGGTGGATGTTCGCCAAGAACCGCGGCTCGCACCTCTACCGCTCGGGCCCCCTTGGCTTCGCCGAGTGGGGCACGGCCCAGCTGCCCGGCCTTGCCGCCGGATCGCGCCTGACCGAGCAGCAGGACTCCTACGGACGTTCCTTCGCTCTGATCGAGGTGCCGTCCAAGAACGACTTCACCATCGTCCTCGGTGCCGAGCCCGATGGGTCGGCCCTCGTCGACCAGGAGCAGGTCGATATCTGGGTTTCCGAGTGGGGCGCGTGGCTTGAGGCCCTGGCCGACGAGCCCGGCCTGGTCGCCGCGTCGGTGACGCTCGAAACTGCACCCGACACGGGCACTCGCCTTGAGTCCGAAGTCCTCGGCCGCATCGACGAGCGCGGCTCGGAGTTCTCCAAGCGCGTCCTGCGGAAGATCGTCGCGACTTACCCGGCGGGGGCTGCAACGATCAAGGCGTACGTGGCCGTCACGTTCAACGGTGCGACCCGCACCGGCAGTAACAAGCGCACCGCCGAAGAGATGGGCCGGGAGCTTGCGTACCGGCTCCCGGGCCTGACTCAGGGCCTGTCGTCGACGGGTGCAGGCTCGGCCCGCCCTTTGACCGCTCAGGAGCTGTGCGAGGTCGTCCGTGTCGCCTACGACCCGGCGGCCGCGATTCTGATCGACCAGGCTAACGCTGCCGGTCAGCCGCCGGAGCTGTACTGGCCTGAGGTCGGCCCGACCGCCCACCAGGCGTCGTGGGATTCCTACCGCCACGACTCCGCCCTGTCGGTGTCGTGGATGATGTCTCAGGCCCCGCGCGGTAACGTCGGTGAGTCGATCCTGGCTCGCCTGCTCGCCCCGCACCGCGACATTGCTCGCAAGCGCGTGACCATGCTCTACCGCCCGATCGACCCGGCACGGGCCGCGGCGATCGTCGAGGCTGACAAGCGTGACGCCGAGTTCATCGTCGGCTCGTCCCGCCGGCCGACCGGCCGCTCGCGGAAGGACGCACTGGCGGCGTTCGCGAACGAGTCGGAGGAGTCCGGCGGCGCGGGACTTGTGAACTTCGGCATGGTCGTCACGGCGACCGTCGAAGACCCGGCAACGATCGAAGACGCGCGCGCCGCGATCGACAGCCTCTCCGCTCAGGCCCGCATCCGGCTGCGGCCGGTGTACGGGTCGCAGGACTCCGCCTTCGCCGCGGGCTTGCCCCTCGGCGTGGTGCTCCCTCGGCACCTGGCCATCCCGCACGACATCCGCGACCAGCTCTGATGAGCGACCAGACGGAAGGGACTACCGATGCCCGCGCTTGACCAGGGGACCCGTCGGGTCACCAAAAAGCGAGCCAAGACACTCACCCCCGCCCAGGTGGAAGCGAAGTCCGAGTCGAAGAAGAAGCTGACGAAGAAGGAGCGCCAGGCGCTCCGGGCTGCCGGTCAGTCGTTCACGCGCCCCACGCCCCGCGGTTGGATCGGTCGTGGCCGGGGTGAGACCGTCATCGTCCAGCCCGCCCCGGAGTGGCGCGGCACGACGGTGCAGGTGTGCGGCCTCTGGCCCTACGCCGTCGGCTCGGGAAGCCCGATCAGCGGTGTCCCGCTGGGGCTGCACCTCGACACCGGGGCCACGGTCTGCGCGGACCCGATCTCGTGGTTCCAAGTCGGCATCATCTCCAACCCCTCGATCTTCGCCCTGGGCCTGCCGGGCCTGGGAAAGTCGACGCTCATCCGACGGATGGGCGTCGGCGGCGACGGCATGGGCTACCTGCCACTCGTCCTCGGGGACCTCAAGCCGGACTACGTCGACATGGTTCGCGCTCTCGGCGGGCAGGTCATCACCCTCGGCCGTGGCCGCGGGCACCTCAACATCCTCGACCCGGGCGGCGCGATCGACGCCGCCGAGCAGCTGCGCGTCGCCGGGTTCGAGGAGCAGCGTCAGCAGCTCATCGCCGACGCCCACGGGCGCCGAAACACGATGGTGTCCTCTCTCCTCACGATCCTCCGAAAGCAGCCGCCGAACGACGTCGAGGAGTCAATGATCGACGCGGCACTGCGCGTGCTCGATGACGAGTTCGAGGGCATCCCCGTCCTGGCGGATCTGCTCAAGGTCATCCAGGACGCCCACCCCGCCGTCCGTGACGTCGCGGTCGACCGCGGCGACATGCGCGCGTACCAGGAGATCACCCGAGGCCTCGAGGCGTCGCTGATCAGCCTGACCCGCGGCGGACGGCTGGGCGAGATTTTCTCCCAGCAGACCGACGTCGCGATGCGCCACGACAAGCCGGTGGTCTACGACGTGTCAAGCATCGACGAGTCCGACACCGACCTGCAGGCCGCCGTCCTCCTCGCGTGCTGGTCTCAGGGATTCGGCACGGTGAACGTCGCCACAGCTCTCGCGGACGCAAAACTGCAGCCCCGCCGGCACTACCTCATCGTCATGGACGAGCTGTGGCGGGCGCTGCGCGTCGGCAAGGGCATCGTCGACCGCATCGACTCCCTCACCCGCCTGAACCGTCAGCGTGGCGTGGGCCTTGCGATGATCACGCACACCATGTCGGACCTCCTGGCCCTGCCCGACGAGCAAGACCGCATGAAAGCCCGCGGGTTCGTCGAGCGCGCCGGGATGATCGTCGCCGGCGGGCTGCCCCGGGCCGAGATGGCGATGCTCACTCAGGCGGTCGCGCTGTCCCGCTCGGAGCAGAACCTCGTCATGTCCTGGCAGAACCCGCCCGGATGGTCCCCAGAGCAGGAGCCGCCCGGGCGCGGGAAATTCCTCATCAAGGTCGGTGGGCACCCGGGCATCCCGGTGCACGTCGAGCTGACCGAGGAGGAGCGCTACATCAACGACACCAACAAGGCGTGGCACGCCACCGAAGTCTTCCCGGAGCCTGACGAGATGATCGGCCTGGCCCCGGAGCTAGCGGTCGTCGTCGGCGACGAGGGCAACGAGCTCGAGGAGGGTGCAGCGTGAGCACTCAGCAAACGAACCGCCGTGCCGAGCCGGGCCGGTCCAACCCGAACACCGTGCTCTACACGTACATGTTTTGCATTGTCGCCGGCGCGGTCGCGTCGGCATGGGTGGGCCTTTCGGCGGCGTCGAAGATCGACGGCACGAACACTGACCTGCCCCGCGACCCGTTCAAGATCGCCACCGGCATCAAGAACGGCACGGTCGAATGGACGTCGCTGGCGACGGTTCTTTCGATCGTCGTCGCCGTGGTGCTGCTCGTTCTCGTGGTGGCGGCCGCAAAAATCTACCGCCCGTCGAGCAAGGACAAGACCCGCGTCGACACGTCCGCCCGGTACATGGGCTCGACGAAGGATCTTCTCGACCTGCAGGAGAAGCGTTCGCTCGAGAAGGCCGCACGCCTCGGGGTGCCCGGCCGACCCGGCGTGCCCCTCGGTAAGGACATGCGCTCGGGGAAGATGCTCTACGCCTCGTGGGAGGACGTCACGATCGGCATCGCCGGGCCCCGCGTGGGTAAGACGACCTCGCTGGTCGTCCCCGCGATTCTCGCCGCCCCCGGCGCCCTCCTGACGACGTCGAACAAGCCGGACACCGTCGAGACGACTCGCAAGATGCGTGACCAGGTCGGCACGACGTGGGTGTTCGACCCGCAGCAGCTCGTCGACGAGGAGCCCACCTGGTGGTGGAACCCGCTTTCATACGTCACCGACGACACCACGGCCGCCCGCCTTGCCGGGCACTTCGCGGCCGGCTCTCGCGAGGCCGGCGACAAGGGCGATGCGTTCTTCGACCCCGCCGGTAAGGACCTCCTCGCCGGCATGCTCCTGGCCGCGTCCCTGGACCAGCGCCCCATCACCGACGTCTTCGGGTGGCTCACCGACCCCGACAACCGCGAAATGGTCTCGATCCTCCGCAAGGGCGGCTTCGGGCTCATCGCGGACGACGTCGAGAGCGCGTCCCGCACCTCGCCCAAGCAGCGCGACGGTGTCTACGGCACCGCCCGCAAGATGGCCGCGTGCTTGAAAAACAGCAGCATCGGCCGGTGGGTCACGCCCTTAGGGCGGAACATGGCCGACGACATGCGTCCGCAATTCAACCCTGACGAGTTCGTGCGCGGCACCGACACTTTGTACTCACTCTCGAAGGAGGGCGAGGGCACCGCGGCGCCCCTGGTGACCGCTCTGACCGTCGCGGTCGTCGAGGCCGGCGAACGCCTGGCCAAGACCCAGCCCGGCGGCCGCCTGACGACGCCTCTGCTCTGCATCCTCGACGAGGCCGCGAACGTGTGCCGGTGGAAGGACCTGCCAGACCTGTACTCGCACTACGGCTCCCGGGGCATCCCCATCATGTCGATCTTCCAGTCCTGGTCACAGGGCGTCGACGTGTTCACCCTCGCCGGCATGCGGAAACTGTTCAGCGCCGCCAACGAGGTCGTGTACCTCGGGGGAGTGAAGGAGACCGAGTGGCTCCGTGAGCTCTCGGAGCTCATTGGTGACTACGACCACGAGGCCGTGTCGTACTCGATGAACAAGGGGGTCCGGTCGACGAACGTGAACAACAACCGGCGTCGCATCCTCGATATCTCCGAGCTCGCGGAGCTACCTCGAGGTCGGGCGATTCTCCTGGCCTCGGGTCTTCGGACCTCGATGGTCAAGACGGCGCCCTGGTACGAGAGCCCCAACGCCGACAAGATCCACGCGTCGATCGCCGCTCACGAGGCCACGGCCCGTGTCGCGGGGTCGACGACGGCCGTGGCCTCGACACCGGCAGAGGGCAACCCGTGGCTGAACGCGTCGACGATGAAGCCGCTCGAGGCGGAGGACGGCCGATGAGCAACGTAGCTGAGTGGGATGACGCGGACGACGAGGACGACGCCCTCGAACAGCCAGAGACGTTCTACGGCTCGGCCGACGAGTTCGTGCGGGAGTTCCTGATCGTCACCTACCGCCGTGACGTGAGCCCTAGGGGCGAGTTTCGGTGGGACCCGCAATGGTGGATGCACCCGGAAGCCGTCGCCCGTCTCGATGCCCTCTGGCGCACCTGGGAGCACTTCCGCCACGACGGCGCAACCGGGATGAGTGTCTGGTGGCGTGATCACGCCGACCACCACATGGGCGTCCTTCTGAGCCCTGTCGGACCCTTCGCGAAGTCCTCTGGAACAACCGATCCCGGTGAACCGCTTCCCTACGCCGCCCCTCCACCGGGCCTATTCGTCGACGTCCGTGGGATAGGAGACTAGACAGCAAGGCGGGGGACAGGACGCGAGAGGGAAGCGCCGCTATTCGGGGGCCCCGGTGAAGTCGAGGTCGTCGTGGTGGCGGTCAATGTAGGCGGCCATCCCGGGGACTGTGTAGGCGAGTTGTCCGTGCTCGGGTGCGTAGACGAGCCCTTTGCTGATGAGGGCTGCCCGGTAGGGGCCGAGGCTGCTGGGCTGAAGGCTCATGCGGTGGGCGACGGCCGCTGTGGGGGAGGGGCCTTCCCCATCGGCAGCCATGGCGTAAAGCATTCGTCGCTCGGATCTCGTAGCGCGTTCCCATCGAGACTTGAAGAAACCGGCATCGAGCTGCTCGGTACCGTAGGACACCGCAGCTTCGGCATCTGCGACAGTGATGGTCCGGTCGGGGGCGAGGTTCCAAGCAGTTTGGCCGAACTCTTGAATGAAGTACGGGTAGCCATCAGTGGCGTCGAGAAGCTTCTCGAGGGACTCAGGTTCGTACTCGGCGCCGAGCCGTTCTGCAGGCTCTCGAAGTGCGTAGGCGGCGTCGTCTCGGCCGAGCTTGCCGATGGGTCGATAGTTGAAAAGCCGTTCCGCGTACGAGCGGGTCTCGGTCAGAACGCGAGGCAAGTTGGGCAGGCCCGCAGCGACAATGTAGAAGGGCCAATCGCGCTGATTTGCGGCGTGCTGGGCAGCGATGAGAGCGCCCATGGTCTCTGCATCCAGGTCCTGCATCTCATCCACGAACACGGCGAAGCCCCGGCGCTTTTCGCCGAGGGCGCCAGCGACGTCTTCGACCAGCTCGAGGAGGTCCACCTCAACGTCCCCGGAGTCAGCGCGACCTTTGCTGATGTCGACGCCCAACTCGATGCTCGTAGCACCGATTTTCGCATTAAAGGAGGAGATAGTGCCGAGCGCGTCTCTCATTCGGCCCGTGAGCGTGGTGCGGGTGAGCTTCCGAGCGGCTACGACGACCTCGCGAGCGAGGGCCCGGCGAACGGTCTTGGCGCCCTGCTCGTCACGACGGGCCTCGAGGCGGACCGTGAGCCAGTCAGCAGCGTCAGCCCGTCGGTGCATTTCGTTCAGAAGCACCGTCTTACCCACGCCACGAAGGCCCGTCAGAACGATGCCGCGATCGCCCATGCCGTACCCAACCCTGGCGGTCAGCGTGTCAAAGGCCTCAAGCTCTTTCTGGCGCCCAACAAGCTCCGGTGGCCGGCGACCAGATCCTGGACTGTAGGGGTTCTGCTCTGGCAACATATTGCCAACGATAGGCCACGATTAGTAATTGTCAATCTTGGTCTATGACTAGCTACGAATGAGCCGCAGAGCTCCTAAGCGGGACTCGCGGCCCCGGCATCCAGATCGCCTTGCGAGGGTGGGCGCCAGCACAATCTGTACGTCCACTTGAGATGCGGCCTCTCAATATCGAGAGACAATTCACTACCTTCGACTCCGTCCACTGATGTCCGTCTCACCGATGCGTGCCCTGCAACTCGAAGCCGGTGTGACTCAGCGGTGTCGACTCCACCGCGGCCAGCCTTCACTCCAACGAAATCCGCGCGCAGTTCGTCGGGGATGAATACGGAGTAGATGAATCTGGCTACGGGTGCCGAAATGGGAAAGGACACGTAGTCCCACTCCCTTAGCCCGAGCTTCGACCCGCGCGTCGTAGGTTCAAACAACTCCCTCGTGCTGAACTTGAAGTTAGGAACAAAACCATCCCAATGCAAGTGCGCCGACTCTCCCGGATCGAGAGGAGGATCAAACTCCACATATTGAGCAAAGGACCCGCCGCTCGACTTGTGAGGCGGTAGCAGCTTCAGAGATCCGCCATCTGACCGAGAAGAATCAGGCAACAGGCGGTAGCTAGGAAGATTCGCCTCGCCGAAAGGGATCAACTTGTCCGATTCCCGCCCTAGCGAAATGACAAACCGCTCGATTCCATCAGCGTTCTTGCTCGTAATGGATCTCCAGCTCTCCACCCTCGCGCTCCAAGAACCTGACGCGAGGGAGCCTCGGGACATCACCCAGCGGGTGTCATGTAGGTCCACTACACGGTCCGAGTCCGCCTCAAAATAGGCGTCCGCCTTCCGTTCGGCAAGTGAATTCACATCACTCGAGAGCGCCCGGTCAACCTGCTCGCGGAGGTCGTCTATTCGACCAAATTCACCGTAGAGACCAAGCCTCTGGATCTGGCTCCGGAAAGTACGAACCGCCTCAAGTTGCGCCGTATCAATCGAGTTCAGACTCACGCTTTCTTGAGAGAAGTAGAGATGCACGGGGATGCCACGTGCGCGGGCTCGGTCGATCTCCTCCACCGTCCCCGAAATTGCGTCGGGCGTCGCGGTTCCAATGCGCGCCCCAACGAGCGCGATGACTATGTCCGATCGATCGACTCCCTGCCGGTTCAAAAGCGTCTGAGCAGGAGCCGAAAGGCCAGGTACAGATGAGCTTTCCCACCGCCAGGGGAGAAGAACAACCCCAGCCGATTCAGCATGTTTCGCGTTCCAGGAGCCGATGGCGTCCTCGACAGCATCCCGGGCCGCACCGAGGTCTGAGGGTGACGCGATCATCACGCGCAGCACATTGGCCTTGAACACGGCACCTCCTGAGAGAACAACCCTAGGAACAGGTGCCTCAGCGTAGCGGCGTTGCACAACGCGCAGGTGGATCGAGCAACAAAGGCCACCGTGCCCCAAACGCGAGCTTCTTTTCCCCAGCTACCCCAAATGTGGCTGATAATATCTATTATGTCAGATCGGAGCAGAACCACTCCCCGGGGGTTCTTGAAGACGCCTCGATGAATCCTCGTCGGCGGTGGCCTCATACCACCGACAAGTCGAAGGCACATTCGGTGGAGCCAACCGCTGAAGAGCCGCTCCAATTGTGATTTATTTCTCTCGGACGAGTATGAAAGTCCATGTGACCGATCAGCGCCCCTCAACTTCCGTTCATAAGGCAACCAACGGGCAAGCAATGCGAAGGTTCGAGCCGCATGCCGCCCTTGCGCAAACCCCGAATGCTCAACTGGAGTACATCGACGAGGGGCCGGTCCTGTTCTCATGCTCGTACACGGGTTCCCTGACGGGCCGGCGACGTGGGAGCGTGTCATGGCGTTGCTTCCCGACGATATTCGCGTCATCCGGCCGTCGCTTCGGGGAGTGGGCAATTCTATTGCTTCAGACGGAGCACGATCCTGCCAGATCGCGGCTCTCGCGAGCGACCTTCTAGAACTTCTCGACGCACTGTCGATTGAGGAGGCAGTGCTCGTGGGGCATGACTGGGGTGCGCGGGCTGCACATGCAGCGGCAGCTATCGCTCCAGGACGAATTCGTAGTCTGGTCACCCTCGCCACTGCCTACGGACCTCGATCGACTTTGACTCCGAGCGAAGCGCTCGATGATGCTGCGGTCGCTTGGTACCGCTACTGGCTATGCACGGATGTCGGAGCATCGTCGTTCGCCGCCGACCCTCGCGCGCTCATCAGCTGGGCGTGGGGCCACTGGTCGGCTCCTGGCGTCATAACCCCTCACGAACGGGAAATGCTTCTGCCGCTCTTCGACAACAGACAGTTCATTGAGACCGTCATTCACTATTACCGACACGGCGCCACCGAAGCAATCGGGTCAGCCGTCTATGCGGACTTGCAGGCTCAGCTTGATCAATGGCCCGACATCAACGTTCCCACAACCTTCCTCGTCGGAGCCGATGACGGATGCGAGACAGTCCCCGCCGCTCACGCGTCAGAGACGTCGTTCCCGGCAGGAATTGAGATCAAGGTACTGAGCAACGTCGGCCACTTTGTCCAGCGTGAAGCTCCTCAGGCTGTCGCGGACGCCATCTTGCCTTTCCTACGGCGGGAGTTGCGATCGATTTAACAGCAATGCAGCGTGCTCCGAGTAGCGTCTCGCGTCGTGCCCAGCACCACTTGATCGCTCACTTTGGCCGGCGCGCTTCTCGCGAAGCAGTCGATCCCTTCGAATGACGCATTGGCCCTTTGTACGAAGCTGTACGTCATTGGGGTCAAAAATTGCGCGCCGGCTCACATGCGGATGATTTGACTATATTGGTTCTTCCCAAACGAAGACGCGATCCTACTGGATTTCGTGGCGCGGAGCGTTGACACACTGGCAGCTGCATTCCTGCCCTGATCCTCCGCCGGGCCGAGAGACGACGCAATCAGGCACGCGCGTCACGCCTCTCTCACGCCGACGGTGGAAGACCGTGACGGCATCTTCCGATTCCATGCACAGCCGCCAGCTCAAACGGGGCTCAACGCGCCCTAAGCGCCGCCATATCCCGAGCCGACCATTGAAGTCGGTTGCACGATGGAATCGAAGGCCGCACCGTCCACGTGGCCGGAGTTGATCGCCGCCTCTCGGAGCGTTAGGCCCTTTCTAACTGCTTCCTCGGCGATGTGAGCTGCGTTCTGGTAGCCAATCGTTGGGCTGAGGGCTGTCACGAGCATGAGGCTCCGGTCGACGTATCCGTGGATTGTCTCGCGATCAAGGTCGGTGCCGTCGACCGAGAACTGGCGGAACTTTTCCATGCCGTCGGCGAGCACGCGTGCCGAGTGAAGGAACGCGTCGATAATCACTGGGCGCATGGCGTTCAGCTGGAAGTTGCCCTGAGACCCCGCAAAGGCCACGGCGGTGTCGGATCCAAGGACGTGGATCGCGATCATGACGATTGCTTCACATTGGGTGGGGTTCACCTTCCCCGGCATGATCGAGGAGCCGGGCTCGTTCGCTGGGAGGCGAAGCTCAGCGAAGCCGGTACGCGGGCCCGACGCCAGCCACCGCATGTCGTTCGCAATCTTCATCAACGCCACAGCGAGGCCTCGAAGCGCTGCGTGGGCGCGGACGATTGCGTCGAGCGATCCCTGAGCGGCGAACTTGTTCGGCGCCGTCACGAAGTCCTTGCCGGTGAGCTCTGCGATCCGGCGCGCGACATCGATGCTGAAGCCCTTCGGAGCGTTGAGCCCAGTGCCCACGGCAGTGCCGCCAATCGAGAGCTGCAGCAGACCTGCGCGGGCATGATCGATCTCGGTCTCGCATTGATCAAGCTGCGCGGCCCACCCTGACCACTCCTGCTCGACGGTGAGCGGCACGGCATCCTCGAGGTGGGTGCGGCCAATCTTGACCACGTCACTCCATCCCTTGGCCTTGTGCTCGATGGTGTCGCGGAGGTGTCGCAGTTGCGGGAGGAGACGACTGTCGATGAGCTCCAGTGCTGCAATGTGCATCGCAGTGGGGAAAGTGTCGTTGCTGGACTGGCCCATGTTGACGTCGTCATTGGGGCCGATCGGCCGCTGCGAGCCAAGCTCTCCGCCGAGCAGCTGGATCGCCCGGTTCGCCAGCACCTCGTTGACGTTCATATTGCTCTGAGTGCCGGAGCCCGTCTGCCAGACGTAGAGGGGGTAGTGCTCGTCGAGGCGGCCGCCAATGGTCTCCTCTGCAGCGCGCACGATCGCGTCGACCTTCCAGCGGGGCAGGCGTCCAGCGTCGCCGTTCACCAAAGCGACAGCCTTTTTGACGACACCGTAGGCGTGGTAGACCTCCTTGGGCATGCGGTCATCGCCGATCGAGAAGTGCTCGAGGGAGCGTTGGGTCTGGGCTCCCCAGTAGCGGTTCGCCGGGACCTCCACAGTGCCCATGCTGTCGAACTCCTGCCGAGTGCCCTCGGCAGTGAGCCCGAGGGGCACGTCGTGCAGAGTCGGAACGCGGTCGTTCACGAGTGCGCGCCTCCGTCCGGGTACGTGGGCTGCCACATCGCGTGGCGGACGGCGCTGTCGAGGTCGTCGTGCTCGATTGTCGCGACGCCATCTTTGGTCGCGGCATTCGCGACCGCGGCGGCGACCAGCGCTGAGGATTCGCGGAGGTCGGCGACCTCGGGCAGGAGCGAAGCGCCCCGCTCGGAGACATCGACCTGGTCGGCGACGGCCTCGGCGGCCGCGAGCAGCATTCCGTCGGTAACGTGCCTCGCGCCCGAGACGATCGTGCCGAGACCCAGGCCGGGATAGAGCAGAGCGTTGTTGCCCTGACCTATCCGATAGCTGACCCCCTCGTACTCGACCGGGTCGACGGGGATACCGGTCGCGATCAGGGCTTGTCCTTTCGACCACGGCACGGCATCCGAGGGCATCACCTCGATGCGGCTCGTGGGGTTGGACAGCGGGAGGAGGATCGGGCGCTCCACTCCGGCAGCGAGGGCTTCCACGACGTCCTGCGTGAAGGCACCGTGCGCGGTGGAGGTGCCGATGAGAATCGTCGGACGGACACGGCGGACGACGGTGAGCAGATCGATCGGAGCGTCCCCCCACTCGGCAACTTCTCCCGCCGGTCGCGCGTAGGCCTGCTGGTAGTCGGGCAGATCCTCCATCGCGTCCGTCACTAGACCGTGACGGTCGACGAGCCACACTCGCGCGGCCGCCTCCTCGCGGCTGAGCCCGGCGCGGCGCATCGCGGAGGCAATCTGGTCGGCCATGCCCGTACCAGCAGTTCCTGCCCCGAACACGACAAGGCGCTGATCAGCGAATGTCTCGCCGGTAACTTTGAGACCGGAGATGACCGCAGCCATCACGATCGCGCCGGTGCCCTGCATGTCGTCGTTAAAGACGCGGTAGCGGTCAGCGTTCTCCACGAGGATGCGCCGCGCGTTGGAGGGGCCGAAGTCCTCGAAGTGGAGAAGCGCCCGGGGGAACAGGCGCGCCGCGGTTGTCAGGTAGGCGTCGATGAAGTCGTCGTAGCGGTTCCCGCGGATGCGCTCGTGCCGGTTGCCGAGGTAGGCGTCGTCGTTGAGGAGTTTCTGGTTGTCTGTCCCGACGTCGAGATTCACGGCGATCACGCGTCGGGGGTTAATGCCGGCGGCGGCGGTATAAACGGCGAGCTTGCCGATGGCGATGTCGGTCCCGTTGACACCCCAGTCGCCGATACCGAGGATCTCCTCCGCGTCGGACGCGACGATGAGGTCCACGTCGTCCGGACTGAAGCCGAGGCTGTGGAAGGCGGCCTCGATCTCGTCGGGCGAGTCGATGGAGAGGTAGACGGCGCGGGAGCGCTCGTAGTCGTGCGACCACTGCTGGATCGCGTCGCCGATGGTGGGGTCGTACACGATCGGCAGCAGTTCGGCGAGGTGGTCGGTGAGGAGCCGGTAGTAAAGGATCTCGTTGCGGTCGTGCAGCGCATCGAGCCAGAGGTACTTCGCCAGGTCGGTGGGCTGACGGCCGAGCTGGGCATAGCTCCGGGCAGCCTGTTGGTCGAGAGTCTCGACGGCTGCTGGAAGGCGGCCCACGAGGCCGAGGGCGCGACGTTCCTCAATGGTGAAGGCGGTGCCGCGATTGCGGGCCGCGTCGTGGAGGATCTTCTGGGCAAAGTCCATGGCGGTGTCTTTCTGGTGAGGGGCGGACGAGTCCGCTCGGCGCGGGGTCATCCGAAGAACCGGTCCTTACCGGCGACGTCGGAGAGGTAGGTGTCGATCCGAACGATGCGGTCGTGGAGCGAAGTGACGACGGTTGCGAGGTGTTCATCGAGCGTGCGATCGCCTACGGCTGCCGTGTTCCGGAGGATGACGGCAGAGCCGGACGCTCCTGTAAGGGCGTGGAGCAGTTCGGTGTGCAGCCCATCCCCGGTGATGAAACGCGCTCGCGCGATCACTGCATCGGAGCCTTCGGCGTCGCCGCTGAGACGTCCGGTACCTGGCATGCTCCAGACGCAGTCCTTCGAGAGCAGTGCACGCATGACCTGCCAGTCGCGGGCGATGAACGAGGTGATAAAGCGCTCGGCGGCGGATGCGACCGGCGCACTCATGCGCTCCTCCCCGGGAGCCCGCTGACTGGTGCGGGGTCCCGGTCGACCCAGAGCGCCGTCTCCGGGTGATCGAGTGTCCAGCGAGCGATCTCGTCGCGTCGAGCCCACCAGACGTCCTCCCGCTCCCGCAGTCGGCTGAGCACCCGGTCGAGTGCTCTGACTCGGGAGGGGTGGCCTGAGATGCGGTCGTGGAGCCCGATCGTCATCATCCGGCGACGCGTGGCGCCTTCCTCGTAGAGCTGGTCGAATTCGTCGACGATCTGTTGCTCGTAGTCGGACGGCGAGAAGCTGGGGAAGTCGAAGCTGGCGATGTCGTTGAGGTGCACGGAATAGGGGACGGTGGCGAAAGGGTCCCCGTTGATGAGCTGGAGGAACGGCTCATCGGTGGAGAGATCGTCGATGTGGTAGTCGAAGCCGTTCTCCTGCAGGATCTCGAGCGTGTTCACGCCTGGTCGGATCCAGTAGTTGTTGTAGCCGGTCGGCGTGGTGCCGGTGACCTCTTGAATCGCTTCGACTCCGTCGAGGATCCACTCGGTCTCGGCGTCCCTGTCGAGCTGGTATTGACGCTGCCAGCTGCGTCCGTGCGCTCCGGCTTCGTGTCCGCGTCTGACGATCTCGGCGGCTAGTTCAGGGTGCCGCCTGACGGTGTCGCCGATCATGAACGACGTCATGCGGATGTCGTGGCGGTCGAGGAGATCGAGAATGCGCGGCATTCCCTCGCGCGCGCCGTAGTCGTAGAAGGAGTTCTGTCCGAGGTCGGGGAAGCCGTCGATGACGGGCTCGGTGATGGGGCCGGGGGCGCCGGAGATTGGCTGGCCGCCAGCCTCGAACTGGGCCGATACCGTGACTGCGAGTCGAGCTCCGGAGGGCCAGAAATGCTGGGGATCTTTCATAATGATCGCCTTTCAGAGGCTGAGGTTAGGAGGTCGGTTTCGGCAGGAGGCCTGCCTGCTGCTGGAAGGCGAGGTTGTCCTCGAGGTGCCAGTCCTCGACGATCCGCCCGCTCGCGCCGATGTGCTGGATGTCGATCGCGCCGAACTTGATCGGCTGGCCCTGGCCCTGGACTCCCCCGGAGACGCCGGTGAAGTGGCCCGTGAAGGTGAGGCGCGCGGTGAAGGTGTCACCCGTGACGTACAGGTCGTCGAGCGAGCAAGCCAGGTCGGGCACCGCTGCGCGGAATTGCTCCGAGGCGGCGATCGGCCCCTCGGGTCCCTGGGGTCGCCCCTCGGGAAGGGTGCGGTCAAGGAAAGAGTCGTCGACGGCGAGCTCGAGCCACGACGGGTCTCCCGTGTTCCAGAAAGCGTAGAGCTGCTGTGCGCGGAGGACGACGGGTCTGCTCGTCTCGACGCTCGAGTCCCCCAGATGCACAGTTCCGGGTTGCACGAGGCCGTCGTCATGGCTTACTGCTGCAGCCGGGTCCTCGGTCGCTGCCGTGCTCGCGCAGCCGGCGGTGGCGAGGAGCGCGGCGAGACTGACGGCGAGCAGGGGTGCGCGGCGGTTCATGCGAGCCGCCCGCCGCCGTCGACGTGCAGTGTCGTCCCTGTAATAAACGTGTTGTCCATCGCGAAGCGCACGGCGGAGACGATGTCGTCGACCGAGCCGATTCGGCGAGCAGGATTGTTTGCTGCCGTCTCGGAGAACATCTTCGACTTCTCCTTCTCGCCCAGCGTGTCCCAGGAGCCGGAGTCGATGATCCCGGGCGAGATCGCGATGGCGCGGACCGGGGCGAGCTCGACCGCCAGCGCCTCGACGAGGAAGGAGACCGCTCCGTTGGTCGTCGCCATCACCGCGAGTCCGGCCGACGGCTTCCAGGCTGCGACGCCGGAAAAGAGCAGGAAGCCTCCACCTGGCCGGATCGAGGAGGCGAGGTGCTTGGCGAGCAGGATCGGCCCGATGACCTTCGCGTCGAACGCCGTCACGACTGCGTCGCGCTTCAGCTCGTGAACCGGGCCGTTCGCGTGTGCCGCGGCGAATGACACGACGAAGTCGAGCGGTCCGAGATCGGCGGCCGCCGCGATGCTTGCCTCATCGGCGAGGTCGATCCGGACAGACTGGAGCCGGTCACCGGCCTCTCCGACGTCGTCACCGAGTGTCTCAGGGTGACGACCGCCAACGATCACCTCGTCCCCCCTCGCGAGCAGCTCGCGCACGAGAGCACGGGCTATGCCAGATCCCCCGCCGACGATGAGCACGCGGTTCTTTTTCTTGGTCATGGTGGCCTCCTCGACGGGAGCCCGTGCGGCTCCCTCCTTTGACATAACCAGGGGACGGACACGCTCAATCCATAAACGGCCATCATTTATTGAGGGTTAGGCATAAGGTTTGTCTATGCCTAGTTTGCGCGCCCTCGAGGTAATGGTGGTGCTAGCCCGGCTCGGGTCGATCGGCGCGACCGCTCGTGCACTACATCTCTCGCAGCCCGCGGTCTCCCATCAGGTTGCGTCCCTGGAGCGCGAGGTCGGGGTGCCTCTCGTGGACCGGAACCCTGCCGGCGCCGTACTCACCCGACGCGGCCGCGCACTTGTCGATCACGCCCGCGTTGCTGTCAACGCCGCCGAGCGCGCTGTGTCGGCCGCGCGGACAGCGAACGCGGAGCAGCCAATCCGGCTTGCCGTGGCCGAGAGCTTCACCCTGCCCTTTCTCGTCCCCGTGGTCACCCGGTGGAACGCCGAGGGACGCACGCCTCTGCAGCTCGTCGAGACGACCAGTGCCTCCGCCTCGATCGACGACCTGCGCGCCGGCCTTCTCGACCTCGTCGTCGTCCCGGGTCCGGCGACGCTGGACGGGCTGCATGTAGAGCGTCTGGGGATGGAGGAGATCGTCGTCGTCGGCCGCACCGTTGGAGAGGACTCGCCGGGCCGGACACCGATCGCGGCGCTCGGCGACGGGGCGGGCCTGATCGGGGTGGACGCGTCAAACGGCTACAGTTCCTGGCTAGCCGAACGCCTCGCCGGCGCCGGAGTACTTGTCGCCTACAAACTGCAGACCCGCTCCGTACAGCAAGCCGCAGCTTTGGCCTCAGCGGGTTTTGGCATCGCCCCCGTCCCGAGGAGCGCCCTCCCACCCGGAACGGTTGCCGTGGGACTGCAACCGCCACTCGAACGCGCCATCCTGGCCATCACTCGAGCCTCATCAGACGAGTCCGTGACCGCTCTCGTCGAAGCCCTTCGCGCCAGAATTTCCTCGGTGACCCTCGCGTGACCCTCCGGCCGGGCCGCTCCGCCCGTAATCAATCGCGCTAAGACCGCCTTCGGGGCCAACTAACAAAGCTTTGGCTGTCGCGGGGTCCGTTACTAGGTGATTGATCAGTGAGGCTCGAATGGCGCCTACGATGCTCAGGACTTTGTCCACACCGACGGCGACGCCTATGGCGTGTGGGAGATTGGCAAGGTTTTCGCGTGAGACGCGGACCATGCGTTCGCTTCCCGGGAAGTCGACCGCGGAGCCGTCGGCCCGGAAGAAGTTGAGGCAGACGTCTCCCGCTGCTTCGTCGAACAGGTGCTTGTCTTCTGGGAGTCCCGTCGACAGGTTTTCACGCGTGGCTGTGGGAGCTCCGATGCCCAAAAGCGCACCCTTGGCGGTCTTCCAAGAATTCGTCACCTGGAGGAACGTTGGATCAGCTTCCAGACCTGCGCGCATTCCCGCGCTGGGGAAGGATTGAGTGAAAAGGAACCTTGACCGAGCTCCTGACACCTCAGCCGCCATCCGGGTTATTTCGTTGGTCTGGAACCATGGCTGCGGCTCGGCTTGACCTCCAACGGCAGGCACGATCGTCACTCCGCTGAGAGGCGGGAGTGACCCCGAGAAGACAAGGTCATGCACAGTTCGGCCAAGTGACATGAGAAGCGTGTCCCCGACTCCGAGTTGCATGTCCGCAATTGCAGCAGCGACGGGGATGGCAAGGTCGCTGCCGAGCGTTGAAGCGTGCGTCACGGGTGCTAAGTAGACGGCCTTCAGCCCGAGAGCGTCACGGAGAGCGTCGGCGAGACCGGCGTTCTCGTCAACGAACGGATCGGTGACGCTGATATGAACTAAGCCCAGTCGACGAGCTTCCGCGATCAGGCGGCTAACAGTCGGGCGAGACACGTCGAGTCGTTGCGCGATCTCGACCTGGGTCGCGTCCTCGAGGTAGTACATCCGTGCTGCTTGGTAGACGACATCTAGGGGAAACCTGACGGCAGCGCGCCCGGGGGCGTCAGGCGGTGAGTTGACGGGCGACATGGTGCTCTCTTCCTGGCGTCGCGCTGATGCGGTGCTGCCGGCGAGATGCCACCTAGCGCCCCCTCAATCTACAGAGGCTTGCATAGGTGGCATCTCGACGGGCAGAGAGCTAGCTACTCGGAGAGAGTGAAGGGCTCGGTGACCTGGTCCGCGTTCTCCTTGGTGATGAGGACGCAGTCGAATGCCTGCTTCTCTTCTGAGGCACCGGTCTCGCCGGTGCGGATGTAGGAGTCGGCCTGCTGGACTGCCTCCTTGGCGAAGGTCGCCACGGGCTGGAGGACGGTGTACTGAAGCTCGCCCGCCTTCACAGCGTCGATTGCGTCGGGCGAGCCGTCGAAGCCGCCGACCTTTACCTGTTCGAGTTTGCCGGCTTCTTTCAGGGCTGCGATGGCGCCGAGGGCCATCTCGTCGTTACCCGAGATCACACCGGTGACATCCGGGTTCGCCTGCAGGATGGACTGCATCTTGTCGTGGCCCTGGGTACGGTCCCAGTTGGCGACCTGCTCGGCGACTTCGGTCAGCCCCGGGTACTGCGAGATGACGGTCGCGTAACCGTTCGAACGGGTCTGAGCGTTGTTGTCCGACGGTGCGCCGAAAAGCTCGGCGTAGGAACCGCTGTCTCCAACGTCCTTTACCCACTGCTGCGCACCGAGGGCGGCACCTTGGGCGTTGTTGGAGACGAGTTGGGCCTTGGCGAGCCCGGTCTCGTTGATTTCGGCGTTGACCAGGATCACTGGGATGCCAGCTGCGTCGGCTTTTTTGACGGCACCGACCGAGCCGGAGGCGTTGGCTGGGTCGAGGATGATTGCTACCGACTTGTTGGTGATGGCGGTATCGATCAGGTTGCTTTCAGTGTTGGTGTCACCTTTCGACGCAGCGACATTGGCTTCGTACCCTAGGGCTTTTGCTTCGGCCTCGGCTACGTTGCCTTCGGTCTGCCAGTACGGGTTCGACGGGTCGTTGACGATGATCGAGATGAGTCCGCCTTCGGACGCGTCGCCCGAAGCACCCGATCCGGCGTCGGAGGTGTCTCCGGAGGCGCAGCCTGAGAGGACGAGCGTGAGGCCCGCGCCCGCGGCGAGCACCGTTGCCAGCTTGCGGTTCATTGTGTTTCCTTTCGCTGTGTCACGGTCGACGGGAGTCAACCGCGGGTCTTCTCTGGAACGGCACTGGCGGGAGCCGCAGCGTTCGTGGTGGGAGAAGAGGTCGAGGGGGTGGCGATGCCGGGGCGACCACTGCCACGGGAGCGTCGGGGCTTGCCTTTGTACTGGACGGCGTTCAGCAAGACGGCGAGAACGATGACGGCGCCGGTGAAGACGGTCTGCCAGTAGGACGAGACGCCGATGATGACGAGGCCGTCGGAGAGAAATCCGATGACGAACGCGCCGAGCAGGGTGCCCCGGACGTTGCCGATACCGCCTGAGAGCGCTGCGCCACCGATGACAACGGCGGCGATCGCTGTGAGCTCGTACGAGTTGCCGGCTGTGGGGCTGGCGCTTGTCAGCTCGGACGACAGGATCAGTCCGGCAATGGCGGCGAACAGTCCGGAGAGCACGTAGACGCGCACTTTTACCCGCTTGACCGGCACACCCGACAGCTCGGAGGCACGTTCGTTGCCGCCCGAGGCGTACAGCCAACGGCCGAAGACCGTTCGGTTCAACAGCAGGCTGACGGCGATCGCGACGACGATCATCACGACGACGCCGATGGGCAGCCCGAGCAGCCGGTTGAAGCCGAGCCAGTCGAAGCCGGTGTTCCCGAGGGCCGGGTCGCCTGCGAGGTCGTTGTACGTGAGGCCGTTGGTCATCAGCAGACCGACGCCGCGGACGACGTAGAGCATGCCAAGGGTCGCCACGAATGGGGCGACCTTGAACCGGGCGACGAGTATGCCGTTGAGGAGCCCGATGAAGGCGCCCATTGCGCATGAGAGCACGACCACGACCCAGAGTGCCGGGTAGAGGGTGGTGCCGCCGATTGCGACACCGTTCATCAAGAAGCCGGCGATCACGCCCGAGAAGCCGAGCGTTGATCCGACAGAGAGATCGATGCCGCCGTTCAGGATGACGAGCAGCATGCCGATCGCGAGGATCGCGTACACCGCGACGTGGGAGGACATCGTCAGCAGGTTGCCGACCGTGAAGTAGTTCGGCGACAGCACCGAGAAGACGATGATGATGGCGATGAGGGCAAAGAATGCCCGCCCTTGCAGCAACAATCGACCGAGGTCGAACCCGTCGGCGAAGAGGGAGGGGCGTCGCTGTCCGGGCGCGGTGGTGGTCATGATGGACTTCCGTTCGGTGGTGGTCACGAGATCACGGCCTCGCCCGAGGCGGCCATGATGGCTTCTTTGGTGGTGTCGGCTCCGAACTCGGCGGCGATGCGGCCGCGACTCATGACGACGATGCGGTGGGCGATGCTGAGGCACTCGCCGACCTCTGAGGTCGTGTAGACGACGGCGAGACCATTGCGGGCGCGCTCGGCAAGCAGACGAAAAACTTCAGCCTTGGCGCCGATGTCGATCCCGCGGCTGGGCTCGTCGAGCAGGATCACATCGGGCTCGGTGGCGAGCATCTTGCCGATGACGACTTTCTGCTGGTTGCCGCCCGAGAGCGAGCCGATCATGGCGCCGCCGCCCGAGGTCTTGACGTGAACGGTTCGGATCGAGTCGGTGACAAGGTCGACCTCGCGGCGGCCCGAGAGGAAAAGACCTCTGACGAACGATCCGATGCTGGCCAGCGACATGTTGCGACCGACCGTCATGGTCTGGACGAGACCGTCGCGCTGTCGATCTTCCGGCACGAGTCCTAGACCTTCGTCGATTCGCTCGGCGATCGACAGCCCGGCTAGGTCGCGCCCGTTTTTCAGGATGCGCCCCTCGCTTACCGAGCTGCGGCCGGCGACCGCCTCCAGCAGCTCGGTACGTCCGGCTCCCATCAGCCCATAAAGGCAGACGATCTCGCCAGCCCGGACGTCAAGATCGAGATGATCGACCACGTTGCGGTCGGCGATGTCGCGGTCGGGTACCGTCACACCCTGGATCGAGAGAGCGACTTCGCCGAACTCGTACCCAGAGGGCGGCGATCCGAGGTCGAAACCCTCACCGACCATCGCCCGGACGACCCAGGCGAGATCGATGTCGGCGGCGATCGCCGTCGCAGTGACCGACCCGTCGCGGAGCACGACGGCGTGGTCGGTGATCTCGAGCGCCTCCTCGAGGTGGTGAGAGATGTAGACGATGGAGACGCCGCGCGATGTCAAATCGTGGATGACCGTGAAAAGGACCTCGACCTCGGCGGCGCTGAGCGCGCTGGTCGGTTCGTCCATGATCAGGATGCGCGCGTCGACCGATAGGGCGCGAGCGATTTCGACCAGTTGCTGCTGTCCGAGCCGGAGGTCCGCCACAGTGGTCAGAGGATCGATGTCTTCGCCGAGCTCGTCGAGGACGGCTTTCGCCTGGCGCGCCTCCTCGGCGTAGTCGACACCGGTCGGCCCGTGGATCTCGCGCCCGAGGAAGATGTTGTCGCGTACCGACAGGTTCGGGGCGAGGCTCAGCTCCTGATGAATGATGGAAATGCCGTGCTCACGGGCGTCGACCGTGTTGGCGAAAACGACCGGCTCGCCGTGCAGCACGATCTCGCCCGAGGTGGGCTGCTCGACTCCCGACAGGATCTTCATCAGCGTCGACTTGCCCGCCCCGTTCTCGCCGAACAGCGTGGTCACCTGCCCGCGGTGGATGGAGAACCCGACGCCTTTGAGCGCTCGCGTGGCGCCGTAGGTCTTGACGACGTCGACCGCCCGCAGCACGACGTCACCCCTGATCGGTTCGGTACCCTCGACGGTGCTCACTGGACGACCAGGTCGGACGGGGTCACGAGCCAGCCAGCCGGGTTGATGAGCTGGAATGCCCCCGTGACCTCGACCGTTTTTCCCTCGAGCGTTGTCGTGTCGATGCTGCCGAGCACGGTGGACTTGAGTTGCTCGTTGAGCGCGGACGCGGCGTCCTGGTAGTCGATCTGGTTCGTGAACTGCCCGAACTCAACGGTGCCGGTCGCGTCGCGCAGGTCGGTGCCATTGATGGCGGGGCCGGTCTGCACGCGGATCAAGATGTCGCTCGACACACCCTCAATGGTGACTGGGTAAATGCCCGCCTGGCCGGCGCCGACCGTGCCCGTGAAGGTGGTCGAGATCTCGGGACCGGCGCCCGCGTCGACGCCGTACTCCTCGCCCGCGGCGGCAGGGTCAGCCAGCACGGCGGCAGCTAGCTCGTCGGCGGGGACGGCTCGCTCGGCGATGCCCTGCTGGATCGTGGGGAAGTTCTCGGCACCCCACGCCTCGGCCGAGAACGCTTCAGGACCGGCGCCCAGATCTGAGTCCGCCCCGACCACGGTGGTGCTAAGGCCCATAGCCACAAGCAAGGCAACGACTACCGCGCCCGTGACGATCGCACGATTGCGCTTCCGGTTAGTGCCGCGCGCATGCTGATTTCGGCCACGACCAGTTCCCAGGGCCGTCACAGCCCCACCGATGCCAGGAGAGCTGAAGACGACTCGAGAGCACATGTGGCCTCGACGAAGGCGGAACGCATCATTGCGAAAATCCCATTCGATATGCGGGTATTGGTCGGCAACGGCGGCGTGACCTGGGGGGCGCACCGCCGCTGCCTAAGCCCACACGCTTGGGGGCCCGAGAGGAAATTATGTTCTAAACAGAATTTCCGCAAGTCCTCGGCCGGAAATGATTCGACTTGTAGATGTGTGGAAATTTTGTTCTTGACTTTTGTTCTGGCCGATGTAGCCTGAAATGAGTCGCGCTGATGCGACGAAGCCGCGACGACGCGGCCAGCCGAGACGCAGGAGGCCATCAACGATGTCCACAGCCACCATTTCCGAAATTGACGACTCCGCCAGCGCCGTTCCGGCCACGATGAAAGCAGTCGTCGTGCACGGCCCCGAGGACTACCGACTCGACACCGTCGACGTCCCGACCCCCGGCGCCGGCGAGTTGCTGCTCAAGGTCGACGCCGTCGGTGTCTGTGCGAGCGACCTCAAGTGCTACCACGGCGCGGCCAAGTTCTGGGGCGACGAGAACCGCCCGGCCTGGGCCGAGCGCGATCGCATCGCTGGCCACGAGTTCGTAGGAACCGTCGTCGCTGGCGACGACGCTGCCCTTGCCAAGCGAGGCGTGAGTCTCGGCGACCGCATTGCGTGCGAACAGATCGTGCCCTGCTGGGAGTGCCGCTACTGCCTGATGGGCGCCTACTGGATGTGCGGCCCGCACGACATGTTCGGTTTCAAGGGCTTCGACGGGGCCATGGCTGAGTACGTGCTCGTACCCACCCGAGCGCTGACTCACCCAGTCAGCCGCGACCTCGCCCCGCACGTGGCCGCCTTCGCTGAACCGCTGTCGTGCGCGATGCACGCCGTCGAACGCGGCAACATCAAGTTCGACGACGTCGTCGTCATCGCTGGCGCCGGACCGATCGGCCTGGGAGCCATCGCCGGCACCCGCCAGAAAAACCCCAAGCTCGTGATCGCGCTCGACATGAGCGACGACAAGCTCGCCCTCGCCACCAAGGCTGGCGCCGATCTCGTGATCAACATCACGAAAGAGGACGCCGTCGCCAAGGTCAAAGAACTGACCGACGGATACGGTGCCGACGTCTACATCGAGGCGACCGGTCACCCCTCCGCCGTGTCGCAGGGCCTGAACATCCTGCGGAAACTCGGCACCTACGTCGAGTACTCAGTCTTCGGCTCCAACGCGTCGGTTGACTGGTCCATCATCAGCGACGACAAAGAGCTCAACGTGCTGGGCGCACACCTCGGCCCCCACTGCTGGCCCGCCGCCATCAAGCTGCTCGAGAGCGGCAAGCTCCCCATGGACGAGATCTGCACCCACCAGTTCCCTCTTGACCGCTTCCAAGAAGCCCTCGACCTCGTCGCCGACAGCGAAGGCGGCTCCGTCAAGGTCAGCATCGTTCCCTCCCTCACCGAGGCCACCACCTCCGCCGCCGTCCACTCCTGAGAAGGATTCGGAGTCGCGGTATGACAACGGAAACGACGATTAGTCCTTTTTCGACCCCTCAGGGCCGCCTTGACCGTCTCGGCATGCCACGTGTGCTATTCCCAGGCTTCGTCGCCGTGCTGGTCTTCATGACTGGTAACGGCGTCGAATCCAACTTCATCACCCCGCACATGATCGAGGTCCTGGGCTCCCCCGAGGCAACGGTCGCCAACATCATCACCGGGTACAGTCTTGCCGTCCTCGTGGGCAGCTACCTTTCAGGAGCCCTTGCCGACCTGATCGGTCCACGCAAGGTCATGCTGATCGGGTTCCTTATCTGGATCGTCTTTGAGGTGCTGTTCTTGCTGAGCCTCCAGGCTCAGAGCATCCCGCTGACCGCCTTGACCTATACGCTCCGCGGTTTCGGCTACCCGATCTTCGCGTTCGCCTTCCTGGTGTGGGTCAACATCATCACGCCGGTTAAGCGCAACGGCTCCGCCGTCGGCTGGTTCTACGTCGCCTTCACCGGTGGCCTGCCCACCCTCGGATCGCTCTTCGCCATCGGAGCCATCCCCACTTTCGGCGGCGGAACCGTCGGCGAGACCGGTGCCATGATCGCCTCCATCGGCCTCGTCGTGATCGGGTTCTTGATCGCCTGGTTCGGGGTGAAGGAAGTGCGAGGGCGGCGAAGGATCGCGCCGGCCGGCGAGAGCACCACTGCGGTACTCACCTCAGGGCTGCGTCTCACCTTCACACGAGGCAAGATCCTCATGGGCTTCCTCATCCGGCTGATCAACACAGCCCCGCAGTACGCGATGTTCATCGTCCTGCCGGTGATCATCGCGGAAGACCGCGGCTGGGGTCAATCACGCTGGCTGCTCATGACGGTCTGCGTCTATGCCACGAACATCCTGGTCAACGCTCTCTTCGGCGCGATCGGCGACAGATTCGGCTGGCAGCGCACCGTCAAGTGGTTCGGCATCGCAGGGTCCGCCCTTGGCTTGCTGTTGTGGTGGTACGTGCCCCAGCTCGTCCCGGCCGGCAGCGACTGGGGCTACGTGCTCTCCGTGATCGCCGGCTGCGTCTTCGGCTGCCTGCTCGCCGGCTTCGTGCCGATGGGCGCGATCATGCCCGCCCTCGCGCCCGACCACAAAGGCGCCGCCATGGCGATGTACACGACAGCCGCGGGTGGAGCCGCATTCCTCGGCTCGGCCGTCGTGGCCTTGGTCTTCGGGCTCGGCGGCTCGGGTGTCGGAGTCGTGTGGACCTTCGTCGGCCTCTACGCCATCGCATTCGTGATGATCCACTTCCTCAACGTTCCCCAGGGCGGCCGCAGCCACAGCCGACCCACCAGTAGAGAGAGCACCAGCTCATGACCACCATCTACGACGATCCCGACGAGTTCGCCGACGACCAACTCACCGGATTTCTCGCCTTGTACGCCGATCGTCTTCGCGGCGTGCCCGGCGGCGTTGTCTCCCACCGCGGCCAGGGCGACCCGCAGGTCGCCGTCGTCATCGGCGGCGGCTCAGGCCACTACCCCGCCTTCAGCGGCAACGTCGGCCCAGGCCTGGCCACCGGAGCCGTGGTCGGCAACATCTTCACCTCGCCGTCGGCCGCGCAGGCCTACTCGGTCGCAAAGGCTGCCGACCAAGGCAAGGGCGTCGTCTTCAGCTTCGGCAACTACGCCGGCGACATCATGAACTTCGGCATCGCCGCCGAACGCCTCCGCAAAGAAGGTATTGACACTCGCATCGTGGTCGTGACCGACGACGTCGCCTCCGCCGACGAACCCTCGAAGCGCCGCGGAATCGCGGGTGATTTCTCGGTCTTCAAGGCCATGGGCGCCGCAGCGGCCGAAGGCGCTTCGCTCGACGAGGTCGAGCGCATCGGCAACGCCTCAAACGACGCGACCCGCACACTCGGCGTTGCCTTCTCAGGCTGCACGATGCCCGGCGCCGCCGAGCCGCTCTTCGAGGTCCCCGAAGGGCACCTCGGCCTGGGGCTCGGCATCCACGGCGAACCGGGCATCCGCGACGTCGAGCTGATGCCGGCGACCGACCTAGCAGACCTCTTTGTCGACCGACTACTCGAGGACCGGCCCCGCCGCGCGTTTTCAAAGGTCGCTCCGATCCTCAACGGCCTCGGCACGACTAAGTATGAAGAGTTGTTCCTACTCTGGGGTCACATCGCTCGCAGACTGGCAGACGCCGATGTCGAGGTCATCGAGCCCGAGGTGGGCGAGCTCGTCACCAGCCTCGACATGGGTGGTGTCTCGCTGACTCTGCAGTGGCTCGACGATGAGCTCGAGCGACTCTGGCGCGCCGACGCCTACACCCCCGCGTACCGCAAACTGCGAGCTCCACTCGACGAGCTCGTGGCGCCCTCACCAGACGAACTCGCAGCCGGAGTCGACGACACCGCCCCTGCCGCTACCGAGGCGGCCGCGCGGCTGGGTGGCAGAGTCCGCACGGCGCTCAGCGCGATCCATGATCTGCTGCGCCGCGAAGAGGAAACCCTCGGCCGCATCGACGCAGTGGCCGGCGACGGCGATCACGGACGCGGAATGCTGAAGGGCATCGGCGCGGCCGTCTCGCGGGTCGACGGCGTTGCCGACGGGGCAGGAGGCGCGTGGCTACTCAGCCGCGCTGGCTTGGCCTGGGCAGAGCACGCCGGCGGCACCTCCGGGGTCCTCTGGGGTTCAGCGCTCGAAGCCCTCGCCACCTCGCTGACCGATGACCGCGAAGACTACGCGGCTGTGCAGATCGTCGATGGCGTCGACGCGTTTGCCGAGTCGATCGTCGACCTGGGCCGGGCGAGCGAAGGCGACAAAACCATGCTTGATGCTTTGCTGCCGTTCGCGCGGTCGCTGCGCGAGCGGGTCGACGCAGGTGACGCTCTGCCGGTGGCCTGGACTGCGGCGGCTCAGGTGTCCGTCGCCGCCGCGTCGGCCACCGCAGAACTCCGGCCCAAGGTGGGACGTGCCCGTCCGCTCGCGGAAAAGAGCGTCGGCACCCCCGATGCCGGAGCAACGTCCATGGCCATGATCGTCACGGTCGTCGGCGAAGTCCTCAACTGGCCAACCGCTTGGGAAGAAGGAACAGCATCATGAGCACCAACCGCACGTATCGCCTCGTCGTCGGCTCGGATGACGCCGGGTTCGACTACAAAGAGGCCATCAAGGCCGACCTGTTGACCGACCCTCGGGTATCGATCATCACCGATGTGGGCGTCGACGCCGACGGTCACACCACCTACCCCCATATCGCAGTCGACGCGGCGCGAATGGTGGCCGAGGGAAAAGCCGACCGCGCGATCCTTATCTGCGGCACGGGTCTCGGCGTCGCGATTGCAGCGAACAAGGTTCCCGGCATCCGCGCCGTCACTGCGCACGACTCGTTCTCCGTCGAGCGAAGCGTGCTTTCGAACGATGCTCAGGTGCTCTGCATGGGCCAGCGCGTCATCGGTCTCGAGGTCGCCCGCCGCATGGCGAAGGAGTGGCTGGGCTATCAATTCGACACGACAAGCGCATCAGCCGAGAAGGTCCAGGCCATCTGTCAGTACGACGGCTCTCTACCAGTCGGAATGGATAGCTGATCAATACCTTCAATGGGGAGTGGCCTCATTCGCCGGTCAAAGCTCTAATCGTTGAGGACCAGGTCGTACCCCTCCTTGCGTCTTGCGGCGCGGGGCACTCGGTGCGAGTGCTGGTCCTCGCCGGCACAGTAGTAAAGGACCTTCTTATCTGAAGCCTCGCTCACCGTCACTAGCTCATCCCAGAACAGTTCTTCGTCCTTGTAGAGCCAAACCAATTGACGATCCTCGGGACGGACGCGGTTGACGATGCTCCAGTTGTCGACGCACTTGTCGTCGGGGCCGAGCATCTGCTTTGGCGTGTTCATCGCCCGCGCTCCCCACGCTCGCGCTGCGCGCCTATCGAGCGGGTCGTTGCCTTGCGGGCCTTGGCAACGCCGCGGGTCGTGGTCACGGCCGAGCGGGGGTGCTTGGTGTTGGACACGTCGGCGCCGTACTGAGCCTGCACGGCTTCTGGGGCGACGTTCTGTGCCGCCATCTCGGCCGCGTGGTTGTCGCGGCGGTCGCTGCTGTTCCAGGCGTTGAGTCCCGAGTCGCGGTCCGCGGTGCTGGCAGTGCGCTCGGTAGCGGCCTTTTCGAGCTTCTGACCGACCCGTGTGCTGCGGTCGATCTTCGCCTCCGAGATGCGGAGGTGGTCAACGTCAGGGGCCTCGCCCTCAGCTCGGTCCTCGAGGCGGACGATACTTCCCTGCGTGGCGCGCTTATGACGACCGAGGGCGTCGCGGACAGTGCTCGCCTCGGCCTCGGTGAGGGTCACCGGGATGACCGCGTCGCGGTCGTTGGCTTTGGGGTGTTCATCGACGTAGCCGGCGCCGATCTCACCGTTCGGACCTACCCCGACAGGGCGGCCCGTCTGCGGGTCGATCGCGGGCGGCTCAGCGGCCGGGACGTGCTCGGTCATGGCCTGGTCGACCTTGTCGCCAGCCCGCCCGGCGATGCCGCTCTGCTCCTGAGCGGCGCTGACGAGGTCGTGGGCCTCCTCCTCGTCGTACTCGCGTCCGTACTGAAGCGGGTCGGCCGCTCGGTCGTGGCGGTCCTGCGTCTGCTTGAGGGCTTCGTGGAGAGTGCCTGCCTCGGCCGCGGTGAGGTTCACCGTGACGTAGGGCGTCTGGTCGTTAAGCTTCGGAGTTTCGTCGCCGGCACTCTGTTCCGCCGCTGCCTCGCCGCGTGCGGTCTCCGCGTTGCGGTCGTGCTGGTCGGCGGCGCCCAGCAGCTGCTCCGCCTCACGGCGCTCCTGCCCGGTCGAGCCCTCGGCGGGGACCCCGTCGGCCTCGGCCACGCGGTCCTTGATCACCTGGGCGACACGGCGGGGGTCGGCACCGATGTTGTCGACGTCGATGCCGTAACGCTCACGGAGCACGGTCCCCATGTGCGCGTGCACCTGGGCGAGCGCACCGTCGTGGTCTTTCCACGCCGCGGTCGTCTCGTAGAGGTGCGCGACTTCCTCGGGACGGGCACGCTCCCACCAGGCCGGTTCCCGAGTCGGCTGCACGAGAGCGCGCGCCATCGCGCGCTCCTGGTCGAACTGCGCGGCAGTCTCGCGTGCGCGCTGCACGCTGACAGCTTCCGCTCGCCTCGCCTGCTCCTCGCGCATCCGGGCCATGTTCTCGCCCATGCGGCCTGCGGCCGCGACCAAAGTCCGCATCACGCCGTCGAGCTCGAGCTCGACTTCGTTGCTGTTCACGTTCCCCACATCAGTCATCGTGTTCCCCTATCTCTCACGGTTTCTATCGGTCTCGGTCGTCACGCTCAGGGCGGACGGTTGGTGTCACCGGCTTGGCCGGTTCGATCCGGTTCGGCAGTGGGTTCAAGGGGCGTCCGGCGGCTGCGCCGTTTTGCGCTTCGATGACTCGATGGGCAGCTTCTGCGGCCGGGTCAAGCGTGGCCGTCGACGTCGCTGCACGCTTGGGAGCCTGCTTCGGTGCCTTCGGGATCTCGGGCAGTCGTGCACGCACGCTGTCGAGTTTCGCGCCGACCGCGTCGGCGATCTGTGTCGCCTGGCGGGCGTCCTGGATCGCCGTGTGCGACTCGTAGAGGGCGCGCGTGGTGGCAATGAGCTGGCGGAACAGGATGGCCTCGGCCATCGTTCCCTTCCCGCCCTTGGTCGCCATGAGCAGCAGCATCGCGGCGCCCGAGGCGGAGGCCATGCCGGCGGGCTTGGGCTTCACCTGGTGCTTGCGGAGCTGAGCGCTGCGCGCAAGCACACGGGACGCGTCCGCCAGCGGTCCCGGGGTGTCCTCAACACGCTCGGACCATGCCGCGAATGCTGCACTGGTCTCCTTGGCGATGATGGCCCACGTGGCGCGGTCCTCGCGGGGAACGTCGCCCAGCTGCTTGCGGAGGCGACCGATGTCGGCGGTGTAGTCCTGCCACATCTCCGGTGTCGGTTCGCGCATCTCGATACCGGGGCTGACGGGCTTGTACCGGACTGGGTTCCGCCATGTGGCCTGCCACTCGGCGGCACCCTCGGACGCTGCCTCGGGGCTGTCAGTCCATCCCTCGCGGAGGCGCTGCAGTGTGAGGTCACGAGCAAGCCGGCCGCCGCCGTGCCAGACGATCGGCTCGCCCTTCTGAGGGCGGATCGCGACGGAGTACCCGGCCACGACGTCGTCACGGCCAGCGGCGAAGCGGGGCTTGGCGACGATGCCCATCTGGTGCAGCCGGCGAACGAACTCGCCCTCGGTTTGCGCAGCTCCCGCGGCTGCACGGACACCCCGCTCGAGGCGGTGCGCCTTGACCTCCGACGCGCCGGAGCGCTCGGCTATCTGACGCTCTGCGGGCTTCTCACCACGCTCAGCCGAGGCCGACAGCCGTGACGTCGTGAGCTGCAGTCCGTACTTGACCTCGAGCTCCCGGGCGACATCCTGCGACCGCTGACGGTCGCGGTGCACGCTGACCTTCGTTCCGTCCTCGCGGACGAGAGACACCGCGATGTGCACGTGGTCGTTACCGTTCTTCGACAGTCCGTGACGCACGGCAACCCACCGCGCCGGAGAGCGCCCGGAGGTCGTCTCGGTGAACTCCATCGCATCGACAAAGTCGGTGGCGATGGCGTTCCACTTCTCGTCGGACACCTGCCCCTCTTCGGCCGCGAGCGAAAGGGAGCAGTGCCACACGTGCGCATCGATACGCTCCTTGTGCACGTCACCGGTCTCCGGGTCGGTGATGCTCTTGAGCTGGGTGACCTCGGTCCCGTAGACGCGGTGCGGCTCGTCAAGGTCGCGGGCGATCGCGAGGGCGGTTGCCTGGTCGAGGACGTCGTCGCCGTACATCGTCATGATGGCCGGGTCACCCGCGACGAGGTGCTGATCCTCGTGCTCGTTGGTGCGCCCCTCGCCGGCGAGGTAGACCATCAGGCCGCCCATGCGCCCACCGCGGGTGATGTTCGGCATCATGAGCCAGACAGCTCCTCGATGGCGGCGCTGATCCGCGGGACAAGCGCGCGGTACTCCTCCACGATGGCGCGCGCGTCGGCGGGGAACTGCTTCTCCTCGTTCGCAAAGCGAGCGACCTGGTTGACGTTGTTCGCAACGTTGGCCAGGAGCCGGCGCACGGCAAACAGTTCCGCGATCGCAGCCTTGCGATCGGTGTCGGTCTCGATGTGCGCACTCATAGCGGTCTCGACCATGAGGCGCGGAACGGTCACGCTCCGAGCGACAGCGCGGGCGATGAGCTGAACGTCCTCCTCGCGCGTCACCTTCACGGTGTAGCGCTTCTGACGGGGACCGTCTTCCGCGTTCGCGCGGCGCTGACGGCCGAACAACTGACGCTCGTTCGGTTCCGACATGACCCACCCCCAGCCCAGCGCAGCAACCCCGCATCTCCGGGGCTTCATACGACAAGTATGCCGCCAAGAACGCACCGCGTCCAGAGGCCAAGCGATTTAGGTCACCTAAACCTATAGCTTGCTCCGCAGGGCACCACCCCAGCGGAGCCACCGGTGACGTGGGGATGCGTCAGAACGGTGCGGGGCGAGAGGCGAGCCTCGAAACGCCGTGCACCAGTACGGTGGTTCTCATGAGCGATGCAACTGTGAGCCCGGATCAGGCAGCGGAGGCGGCGCGCCGACTCCTCGAAGCGAACGTGAACGAGCGCGTCAAGGCTGTGCGCGACCTCGCGGAAGCGGCGAACGAGGCGGAGGCGAGCGAGCGCGCTGCAGCCGAGGCACGTGACCGTCACACGCGGGCGTGGGACGCCGCTCTCAAGGCCGGCTGGTCCGACAAGGACCTCCGCCAGACGGGCGCACGTGCGCCCGGTCCCGCGGCACCCAAGCGCCGTCCACGACGAGCGGCGACGAGTCCCGAAGGGTAAATCGAGCAGGGATGAGCCGTCGGCTCTGACCACACAGGAAGGCCCCGTCGAGTGCAGCTCGACGGGGCCTTCCTACGTTCGCTGGAGTGCACGGCTCTACAGCCAGAGCACCGCTGCGCGGGAGCCGCAAACGGCAGGGAGGAGCCGGCAAAGCCGGCCGAGGATCGTTCTTTTGCCGTGAAGCCTTCGGCAGCGTACGGACGCTCCGGCTCCGTGCAAGCGGCAAGCCGCCGGCGCGGGGAACAAGTTCGGGACGCGGTCGCTGCGCTCCCTTATTTCGCCCCGAACTTCTTCCCCACCCCGCCACAGAGGGTTGCACTCCACCTCCACGTCCTACCGGCGACAAGTCGCCTTCACGGCAAAACAACGAGAGGGAGTGGATCTGATGGAGCAGCACACAGTGGTTCTGAACGGGAAGCCAGGTTGCGGTCCGTGCGTGGCGGTCAAGGCGGCGCTCGAGCGTGCCGGGATCGAGTACGTCTACGTGGACGTGACGACATCCCCGGAAGGGTTGGAGCGCGTGCGGGAGCTGGGCTACCAGCACACTCCGGTGATCGAAACGAGCGACGATCACTGGACAGACTTCCGTCCCGACAAGTTGGCCGCCCTGGCCAAGGGGCTGGGCTCGTGAGCGCGTCGACAAAGCCGATGCTGATGCTTGAGGCACCGCGTCGTCAGAAGACGTTCATGGGACTCCTGACCCCGACACAGGCAGCACGGTCGATCGGTGTCAGTGTGCCTGAGCTCGACGCGATGCGCGTCGCCGGCGACGGCCCGGCAGCGTTCGCCCTGACGAGTCGAGTGGTGCGGTACGCACCGACCGAGGTCGCGGCGTGGAAGGCGTCACAGGTGTCGTCATGACGCTGACCAACACAGCGGCGCCGGTGCCCTACTCACTGGATCGCGATCCGATCTTCGACGTCAAAGTGTGGGAGCTGACAGAGCGCGAGCGCGTGATCTACGAGCTCGGCTTCCACACCGGCTTCGCGGCACGTCAGCGCGAGGTCGACCAACTGAACCACGAGTCCGACCGGCTCTACATCGCCGCGTTCGACCACCGGAGCTGCGCCTGCTGGCGCGGCCGCCGGCACAACGTCATCTGGCGGTAAACGCCAGGGACCACGCTGCCAGGGCGGACTAGCTCGCTTGGGCCAATGGGGCGGAAGGCGCTTTGTCCAGTGCCCTGCGGATTGAGGATGCCCCGACCTGCAGGGTCGCAGCGATCGTGTCCCAGGTCGCTCCGTCCGCGCGCATCCGTCGCGCCACAGCGATTCGCTCTGGCGTCATCACGGTTGGGCGCCCGCCGCGGCGCCCTCGTGCGGCCGCGGCGGCGAGGCCGGCGCGGGTGCGGTCGGAGATGATGCGGCCATTCATTTGCGCGAAGGCGGCGCAGATGTGGAAGAACAGCTCCCCGCCTGCGGTCGTGGTGTCGAACGGCTCTGTCAGGGAGCGGAACTCCACTCCTCTGTCGGCGAGCTCGCCCACGATCGTGACGACGTCGGTCATCGACCGGCCGAGGCGGTCCGTGGAGTACACCAGCAAGACGTCGCCTTCCCGGAGGTACTGCAGGCACTCCGTAAGCCCCGGTCGAGCTGCGTTCTTTCCGGTGAGCTTGTCGCTGAAGATTCGCTCGGCTCCGGCCGTGCGGAGGGAGTCGATCTGGGAGTGCAGGTTTTGGTCCTGGGTGGACACCCGTGTGTAGCCGATGACAGCCATGCTTACCTCCCGTACCCGTTCTGTTGGCCTGGTCCCGTAGCGCCCCGCCCGGGCCGGTAGTCGGAGAGTTGAGCGGCGCCAGCGCCCGCACCACTCCCCCGCCCTGGCGGGTTTGAGTAGTAGGTCTTATAGAGGTCCGCGAGCTTCTGCAGCTCCGGGCTCAGGCTCGGTGCGGCCGTCTCGGCCGGGCGCCGCCCGATTGTGATGGCCTTGAACACGTCGACGAGCTCTTCAGGATGCACCGCGAGGTAGCCACGGTCGGGACCGGAGAAGTGGGATCGCTGGTTCCAGACCTCGGCGGAAACAGCTGAGTAGTCCAACTCGAACGGCGACTGTTCGGCGACGTGCTCGAGGAACATCTTTCCCGTGCGCCCGTTGCCCTCCCGGAAGGGATGGGCCTGGTTGATGTTCGCGTAGACAGTCGCCATGTTCACCGCGAACGCGTCCCGAGAAACCTCAGCCCACTCCACAGCCTGGATGGTCTTATGCGCCTCGGCGAAGTAATGCGGGATCTGCTTCGGATCAGCGAATGAATGGTCGGCCTTAGTCATCCCGAACGGCCGCACTCTCCCCGCCCAGTTCGGGTAGAGGTGCTCAAAGAGCTCCTTGTTTAGCTGCTTCGCGTGCTCGAGATCGAAGGTCCGCTCGATCGGCACGCGTCCTGCGGCGATCTCTTCACGGACGAAGCCGGCGAGCTTGTACTCGAGCCGCTGCAGCTGCCCTGCGTCGCGAATGTTCTCGGTGTTGCGCATGACCCGCCGGGACGGCGGCTGGGCCACCGGATAGAGGGTGCTCTCGAAGTCGGGAAACGACTCGTCGAAGGAATCGGCTGCCACTAGCCGGCGGCGCGGATGTGCTGACGAGAGTCCTCGACCTCGGCGAACGCGGCACGCATGTACTCGGCCTTCGAGATCCGGCCGGAGGCGTAGCCAAGCATCAGCTCGACATCGGGCCGGTTCGGCTCCCACCCCTCGTGAGCGTCGCTCCCGAAGTTGCTGACCACGCGACGACGGATCGCCTCGTCCACACCGACGAAAAGGTCGGGGTAGAGCTCGGACACGTTTACACCAGCTGCAGTCATGAGACCCCCCTAATCTGTCGGCCAAGTCTACCAAATCGCGTCAAAAAGGGCTAGGCCGAGGTTTCGGTGGTTTTGATTTCGGTCACGGGTTTCGAGCAGGTCGCCGCGCCGAAAACGCAGGCAGCAGCCAGCGCGCCCCAGATCAGTTCAGAAACGATCGTTTTCGGCCCCTAGCTCAGGCCCGCCACTCGAGCAACATCTCGAAATACAGACTTGTCGCTGGTATACCAGACGCCTAATGTGGCAGACTCTGGCCATGCCGATTCCTACCGCACCCCCCGAGACCGGTCCTCGTCGCCTCCTCCGCGACATCGCGTTCGAGAAGATGCTCGCCGCGATCGTCGACGGCACTCTCGAGCCCGGTGAGCGCCTGAACGATGAGGAGCTCGTGAAGTGGTTAGGCGTCTCTCGGACTCCCGTCCGGGAAGCGATCGCGCAACTGCACACCTACGGCCTGGTGGAGATCGAAGCGAACCGGTACACCCGGGTCTCAGCCCGCGACGACGTGGTCTACGCAGAAGCGGCCCAGTTCCTTGCCGGCCTGCACACCCTGGCTCGCGAGTGGGGCACCCACAACCTCGACACGACAACCCAGAAGAATCTCGCCAAGTCGCTGAAGACAGTCACCAAGCAGCTCAAAGCTCGTGACCTCGCGGGCCCGGGCGCATTGCTTGATCTTCAAGGCGAGCTCGCTAGGGCGTCCGGCAATGCGCTGTTCGTTGGGACCGAGGAGCCCTTGCGCATTCGCGTGAACTTCCTTCGGCCGCGAGACGCTGAGGCCTACGACTGGGACGCACTCGTCGCCGTAGCCGACGAACTAGCAGCGGCAATCAACGACTAGTCGACGACGTTCCTTAGGCAACATACAGACACACTGCACGCCGCCGCTCGGACCGGCCAGGCTCCAGGCCTCTCGAATTGAGGTTTCTGATTTTTCAGCTTTGTCGCGGAAGTTGTGGGCTCCGAATGTTCGCTCGTTTTCTCAGGACCGGATTCGTCGCCGTACCCGGAGGAAGCGGCGGCCCCCAAGAGAGCAGGCTGCTTGTCTGGGCACTGTGCGCGAGCCGTGTTCTGACCGTTGCGCGCACTGCAACCGCGGCGGGATATGCCGCTCGCGCCAGTCGACCCTTCGAGCGTGAGTCCCAGCCCGGGGTTCCAGGTACCTCACTGCCTTCTGGTTGATCTCGTTCCGCCAGTAGTTAATGTCGACCATTCAGGCTGGTCCCTGGGACCACAATGCGCTTGCAGCAAGAGCAGAAGCCTTGCTCTAAGTTCGACACCACGCACTAGACAACCGATGGGGGAACCTTGGACCGACTATTTGCTGATGCTCTAGCCGCAAACAACCTCGTGATAGTTGTCGGGTCAGGCGCGACGGCCGCAGCCACTGAGGGCCGCGCTCCAACTGCGACCTGGAAAGGCTTCCTGGAGTCGGGGATTAGTCGTGTGCAGGCTGCGGGCAGTGACGAGCGATGGGCAACGCTCCAGAGAGACAGCCTTGCTTACGGATTTCAAGAGAAGCGGTCTGACGAGCTGCTGTCGGCAGCAGGGAACATCAGCAGCCGCATTGCGGAGCTGGGAGAACAAGGCCTGTCAAACTGGTTGCGAGACGACATAGGCCATTTGACGGCCACTAACCATGCTTGGTCCGAGGCGCTGTCCGCGCTTCCTTTTCCCCTATTGACAACCAACTACGACACCCTGCTCGACGAAGAGCGAGGCTCGGCGGTTTGGACAAACTCACCAGACGTGCAAGCGGCCCTAGCAGGCTTGAGCCGAAAGGTCGTGCATCTGCACGGGATTTGGGATCAAGCCGAGACAGCAATTATCTCGGGGGCCGACTATCAGCGCCTCCTTAGCAGCGAGACAGCTCAGCACCTTCAGAAGGCTGCCTCGTCACTTAAGTCACTTGTCTACGTCGGTTACGGCGCCGGGCTTGATGACCCCAATTTTGATCAGCTGATTAAGTGGCACCGGAGGAAATTCGTCCCTTCTGCCGTCCCACACTTCCGCCTCTGCCTAAACAAGGATCTCGCCACCCTGCAGGCCCTTCATGCAGGTGACCACATCCACCCTGTTGCATACGGCGACACTTACGACGAGCTACCCAAGTTTCTCGAGAAGTTGCATCCCACCCCTGGAACGGTGGCCATATCAAAGGCCGGCATTGTTCAGGACCTCGTCAGCGAGTCGCAGAGCACCTTTTCTAGCCAGCTCATTGGTGACTCGATAATTCGGGAGACGCTCCAGGGAGACGATGAACTTAGCCTGGACGACGTCGTGCTTCCACCGGTCTTGCTGCCAGTTCCCCACGCGCAGTACATAAAGAGTCGAAGGGTCTCGAAAGACTCACCCAAGATAAAGCGCCTCGATCCACACGAGGAGGCCCATGGGCACGACGTGGTCATAGTTGTAGGCGACGAAAACAGTGGCCTGACCACAGCCGTGAAGTGGCTCGCCCTTGAAGCTGCGCGCTATGTCGGTGGGGCCGCGCCTCTCTATGTCTCATTCCGATCCTGCCGCCCCTCAGGGACGCCCTTGCATGATCAGCTCGTAATTGCCTCGCGCAATGTGGGCCTAACGGGCAAACGGGACAAGACTTTGCCTGACCACGTCCTTGCCCTCGATGACTTCTCGATCTACGTGCCAAAGATCTCGGACCGAGTTCTGTCGGAGCTAGCTCGGAACGAAGCCGTTTCGACCATCATTGGCTGCGTTCAAGGAGCCGAAGACGAACTAGTCGAACGACTGCGAGCAGTTGGCCTCACCGCCACCGTTCGCTACCTCGGCCGGCTCTCATCCGTCGACGTTCGCAAGATGGCACAAATGGCGTCTCCTGGGCACTACGCGGAGCTGGCCAAGCAAGTCCTGGAGGTCATCCAATCCGAGAATCTGCAGAAGACCCCGTACACGATCGCCTTGCTGCTCGCCGTACTCATCCGCAGCGGAGTTGTGACACCAGCAGCGTCGCAAACCTCCATCCTGGACGACTACGTTGGCCTGATCCTCGGTCGAGGCGATCCTCATGATGATGCCCGGCTTGGGCTCGATCAAACGGGTCGTGAGGCCATTCTTGGCCGCCTTGCTCAAGCTCTCGTGGCCGCTCGAGCCGGCGGACTTCCAGAATCCGATGTCGTGCGCGTGATGCAGGACACATTTGACCGACTTGGGTGGGGTGAGCGCCCGTCAGACGTCCTCAGCAGCTTTCTAGATCGAGGAATTCTTCGGCATGACGGCAAACATATCTCGTTCTACCGGTCTAGCTATCTCCACCTGTTCATAGCCAAGCGTGCCATCGTCGCTCCTGAGTTTCTCGAGGAACTGCTTCTCGAGCCGCTCTTTTTCGCAGCCGCAATCACGGACTATGCCGCCCTCTTCCGCCATGACGCGCGACTCATCAGGAAGCTGGCAGAGCTTCTAGATGACGACGAATGGGTGGCTCAGCCAGGGGGGGTCTTCGATTCCATCGAGCCAGAGGCGCCAAATCTCGAGGAACTGGTCCCGGTACAGACGGACGACACTTCGCCCGTTGACGTCGACAAAAGAGAGCCTCTCAAGGATGACACCACAACCGTGGACATTTATTTCGACTCTCTCGACGACGATGACCGCCCTCCTTTCCCTATCGCCGACGAAAGCGACATGACCCCTGTTTTCAGGCTCATGCGGACGCTCGAGCTCGTCTCCAACACCCTTCGAGATTCTGATCAGGTGGAAGACCTACCTCTAAAGCAGGCAGCGCTTACGGAGGTTCTTAATCATTGGGGCATTTTCATGAGCCTCATGAGCACAGACTCATCGCTGAAGGATTTTGTGAGTCAGATGCTGGCCGAGACCTCGGACCTGTCATCGAAGTCACCCAAGGTCGCTGAAGAAATGACGCAGGAATGGGTTCGCTTGTTTCCAGCCTTGGTCTCGGCGGGAGGTATCGCTTCAGGGCTGGCGTCTAGACGACTCACAGTTGCTCTCGATCGAGCAGTAGCCGACAAGACGATTTTCCGCTCAGAGCAGACGGTTATTGCTGCCGCCTTTTTCATCATTGCTCTTCAAGATGAGGGCTGGATCGCACGCTTGTCAGACTTGCTCAAGGAGCAGGGCAACATTTGGGTAATCCGAAATTTCTTGTTATTCCTGTGCCTTGGACCTTTCATTGAAGACACGGTCTCGCAGCACGATGAGGACACTTTGCTCGAATTGTGCCTCGATCTTGCGCAGAGGGCCTACACCTACCGAGATGCCCGAGACAGATCTCAACACCGTGACTCGATCAGGCGCTCCTATCTTCAAAACCGACTACAGGCCCGCGGGGAGAGGCGATCACGGGAAGCCATAGGGGATGACGAAGCGGACGAAGGATGATTTGACGCGGATAAGACTCCATGTGTCTGGCCACGGTCAGCCCCTGAACGGCGGCGCCGGCCCTCGAGCACGGTGATGGAGTTAGTCGCGGTGGAGGCCGAAGAGCTCTCAGATCGCGTCGACGTCGTCCCCGAACGCCTCAACAGGGCCGTCTGTGATGTCACGGAGCCGGCTGCTCGTTTCGCCGTCTCCGGAGCGTTCGAAGAGGGCCCAGAGTTCGTAGTCGACGCCGTGTCGGGACAAGAAGCGAATTCCGTCGAGGGTCGGGGTGTGGCTGTATATGTGGCGTCCGACCTGCTGGGTGAGCTGCCGGGGTGCGCTCATCAAGAGAGTCGAGGCGTCGAAGTCGGCCAGGTGGAACTGGTCGCGGCTGAGGTCGTGGAAGCTCAGCCAGAGGACGGCGATGCTCTGCGAGGCCAAGACGTCGCAGAACACGCCGTCGGCCGCGGCTGTGGCGACGCGTCGGCGGGAGAACCAGCTTTCGGGGATGAGGCCCGCGTCGGCGCTGGGATGCAGGGACCGATCGGCTTCGTCCTCCTCGATCCCGTCTAAGCCCGCCGCGACCGCGGGCGATGGACGGAACGGTGCGAGGACCTCGACAAGACATGCCCGCAAGGTCGTGCCGGCGTACAAGGTTCGGTAGGAGCCGTCGGGGGAATCCCACCGGCCGGTGAAGCGGCCCTGGTAGGCGTACGCCCAATCAGTCCAGTTCCAGGGTGTAGGCGCGTAGCCGACCCGCCACAGCACCGCCGGCGCAGGAGGTGTCGACAGGCTCGGATGGGAGTCCATTAGCCGACGGCGGCGAAGGACCGCGCTGCAGCCAGAACGCGAGGTCCAGCAATGTCGAGGTCGTCGTCGCGGAGCATCCGTGCTGGGGAGTCATCCTCCAGCTGCGGGTTCATCCCCTGGAACCAGGACTGAATGACCCGGGCATCGTCGCGTTCGGCGAGCAGACCGGCGACCTGGAACGTCAGGCGAAGCCGGCGCTCCACGGCCGCCGAGGGGTGCCTTTGTCCTTCGGCCCACTGCCGAACAGCCCTGGTTTCCCCCACGGATCCGACGTAGGCCACGAGCTTCGCCCCGAGAAGTTCGCGCAGCGCCGTCACCAGTTCCGCGGTGCTCGAGCGCATCGCTGTTTCGTAGGCCGGGAGACCGGGGGTCAGAAGACTCATATCCGAAGCCTAGCCGAAATCACTGCAAATCCCACCCAGGATTCCATCAAGAACTACCACCGGAAGCGTATTGGTCTCAATGGCTGGTTTTCTTGGACTTGCGTCTAGCGGCGGGTGCGTCCGGGGTGGTTGAAGGCCTTGTCGTAGAGGCGGTCGGCTTCGTGGTTGAGCTGGGCGACTTCGGCGTCGCGGGAGGCGTAGCCGGCCATGAAGCCTGCTTCGTAGATGCGGCGTTCGACGTCGGTCAGCTCCCAGGGATTGACCTCTTCCTCGGGCTCATCGAGAGGTGCGGGTGCGTCGTCGTCAGTGAGGGGCGGGGGCACCTCCTCCTCGGCCCAGGTGTCGTAATCCATGGGGCCTCCTGGCTAGTCGTTGTTGCCGAGGCCCTGCAGGTGGGTGTCGTCGTCGTACTTGTCGCCGTCCGCGGGGTCGTAGGTGGCGTCATAGATGAACCGCCCGTGCTCATCGCGAACGGGTCCGGCGCTCTCGGCTGCGGGCTGGGGGTTGGTGGTGTCGCTCATGGGGTGACTCCTTCGTTCTCGGTGGCGCCACCCTTGGCGACGCGGTCGATGTGGTCGGGCCGGTATCCGGTCCAGTGGTCGTGCTCGGAGACGACGACCACGGGGGCTCCGAGGTAGCCGAGCTCGCCCTTGACGTAGGCGAGGGCGTTGTCGTTCGTGGTGACGTCGACGACCTGGTACTCGAGACCTTTGGCGTCAAGGCTTCGGTACGTGGCGGTGCACTGCACGCAGTTGGGTTTGCTGTAGACGGTGATCATGCGTTCCGGCCCCCTCGGGCGCTTGTCTTCTTAGCTGTCTAGTCCCCGCAACTGGCCCTCCACAACTGAAAGAGCCGGCGCGAGGTGTGGGGTTAGTAACTGGGCCCGAAGGCTTTTCTCCAGCAGGCGGGGTGGATGCCGGAGCGGATGAGCTCGCGCTCGTCGGCGGGACGGTCGGGCATGGCATCCTGGATGAGTGTGCCGTTCTGCCAGGCGCCGGCTTCGTCGGTGGTGAGGTTGATGGTGCTGGCCTGGTGGCAAAACATGCACGCCGTCGTGACGTGGGTCGTGGTGGTCATGTGCTTCTCGCTCTCTCCTCGTTTTTTTGCCGTGAAGGCGGTTTCATCGCCTTGCGACCGGAGGGAGGCGTGCAACCCGAAGGGCGGCAGGGGGAGAGAAGTCCGGCGCGAAATAAGGGAGCGCAGCGACCGCGTGCCGCACTTGTCGGAGGAGCCGGCGGCGTAGCCGCTTGAACGGGTCCTGGAGGTTGCTACGAGGGAGCGACAGCGACCGAGCCGCCGAAGGCTTCACGGCAAAACAACGGCCCGTCAGGGCCACACAGTGCCGGCGCGAAGCGACGGCTCTACTGGGAGCGGCAGCGGCCTGTGATGAAGCACGCATTCAAAGCCGGCGCGCTGGCGTGACGGGGTGTTGTTCCCCCGGGCTGTAGGGAGCCCGGGGGAACGTGTGCGGGACCGCGTGGTCGGCCGGGGCCGCGCGGGATCGAGACCTCAAGGACCCTCATGCGCGGCTACGCCATCTACGAATACCCCGGCGGCCGCGTCCTCCACCGCGAACACCACGGCCCCGCAGCCGCGTCGGTGTATCGCACCTTGGAAGAGACCCGCCCGCCCGAGGCACGCCTAGTCGGAGTCATCCTTTACTTCTTGGAGGTGCTGTGCTCTCGCTCGTCGTCGTCCCCGTAGCTCTCGTCACGGTGGTCGCCCTGCTCGGGATGGCCGTCCTCGGGACGGCCAGGGCAAGTCCTACCCAGAAGCGCCAGGACGCTGAGGCAAGAGGGCGTCGGCAGGCCCGTGCAACTCCAGGCAAGACAGGTGACGCAACCGCGAACACCGCTTGGACCGCGGGGTCTCGAGACGACGAGGCGGTCCGCTAGCCCATCCCTTATCGGGCATTCGCTACAAGCGAGCCGGGTCATGCATCATCAACGCTTGCGGGGTGTTAGGGCATAGGGAAAGGCGGGGTCGCCCTGAACCGTGAACGACCCCGCCTTGTGCGTCAGGAACCACCCTGACTCTGTTCCGACCCGACGCGGAACAGCCTCTCGACTACGGATAAACCCGAGCTGGAGTTATCGCGGCTCTGTGTCCGTGTCGCATCGTTCCTCCTTCGAGGAAGTCTGGGGCGGGAGCAGAGCCCCGGGAGGTTCTGCTCCCGCCGTGATTGTCAGCCCGCGATCCGTCGCCGACGAACGGCCGGGATGAGGAGTGCGCCGAGCAGGATCAGTCCTCCTCCGAGCCCGAGGAGCCCGAGGAGCCCGTCCGTGCCGGTGAAGGCCAGCACCGTCGGTGCGGTGACGGTGACACGCGCCGTCGATGGGTCAGACACAGTTAGCTCCCCCGACGTCGTCGTCACTGCAGGTACGCCAGACACGACCGCCGTGTTGGACACTGAGCCGGCCCTGACGTCGGATGCGGTCGTCTGGTACTGCGCGGTGCAGACCAGGGTCGCCCCGGGGGCCAACGTCGCGGTGCCTGCGTTGCAGACCACGGGGCCGAGCTGGCCCGAGCCGGTGAACTGGCCTTCGACGATGGCGATGTCGCGCTGGGTGACGTTGCCGGTGTTGGTCGCGGTGAAGGTGTACGTGATGACCTGGCCGGCCCCGGTGACGGACGCCTTGTCAGCGGTCTTCACGATCGTGAGCGACGGTGCCGGCGCGGTCGGGACGGTGACCGTTGAGGGTGCCGACGGGGCGGTCGGGTCACCGGCAGGTGTGGTGCCCGTGACGGTGGCGGTGTTCGTCAGGGCGCCGGAGTCGACGTCGGCTTGGGTGACTACGTAGGTCGCGGTGTAGGTCGCGACCTCACCGGGCAGCAGGACCACTTCCCCCTCGGGACCTGTGACTGGAGACAGTTCCCCGGTGCCGGAGAACTCTGTGTCGTCGATCGCGGGGTCGGTGATGGTGGTGTTCCCGGTGTTGGTGACGAGGAACGAGTACGTCACCGTCTGTCCAGCCTGGGTGAGGGTCGTCACGTCGGCGGTCTTGTCCACGGTCACCGCGGGTGCTTCTTCGACGGGGACGATCGCGCTGGACGGTGTGGACGTCAGCGGCGTGTTCGGCTCGTTGGCGTTCCGGAACACCGGGGTGCCGGTGGCGGTGGCGGTGTTCGTGACCTCGCCGGCGTCGACGTCGGCCTGGGTCAGGACGTACGTCGCGGTGAACGTCGCCGTCTCGCCCGGAGCGAGGGTCGCCACGGCCGCCGGAGCGAGCGGTGACAGGGTGCCCGTTCCGGAGAACTCGCCCTCGTCGATCGTGACATCCGTCAGGGTCACGTTGCCCGTGTTCTGTGCCACGAACGAGTAGGTGACCTCGGTTCCTGCCGCGAACTCGTCCTGGGTGATGTCGGCGCTCTTGACGACGCTGATGCCAGGGGTGGCGTTCGTCGGTGTGTCCACGGTGGAGGGCGGTGCAGGCGGGAACGGGTCCCCGCCAGGGGTCGTCCCGGTCGCGGTCGCGGTGTTCGTCAATGCACCCGAGTCCACGTCGGCCTGGGTCACGATGTAGGTCGCCGTGAACGTCGCCGACTGGCCCGGGGCCAGGGACACCGGTGCCGGGGTGAAGGCCGACAGGTCGCCGGTTCCGGAGAAGTCGCCCTCAACCGGGGTGACGTCGCTGGCGGTGACGTTGCCGGTGTTGGTGACCACGAAGGAGTACGTGACCGTCTGACCGGCCTCGGTGATCTCTGTCGTGTCCGAGGTCTTCGACACAGTGAGGGCCGGTGCCGGGGTCACGGGGATCTCGACGGTGGATTCGGGGGTCGTGGGAACGGGGTCGCCGCCGGGGGTGGTGCCGGTGGCCGTTGCTGTGTTCGACAGCGTTCCCGAGTCGATGTCGGCCTGGGTGACGACGTAGGTCGCCGTGAACGTCGCCGACGCGTTCGGGGCCAAGGACGCGACCGTTGTGGGCGTGATGGGGCCGAGGTCGCCGGTGCCGCTGAAGGCGCCCTCGACGGGGCTGACGTCGCCGATCGTGACGGTGCCGGTGTTCGTCACCTGGAACGAGTACGTGACCGTCTGACCGGCCGCCGTGATCTCGGTGATGTCGGCGGACTTGACCACCGTCAGGGCAGGGCCCGGGACGACGGGGATGGTGACGGCCGAGCCGGGGGGCGTCGGGAACGGGTCCCCGCCGGGGGTCGTGCCCGTCGTGGTCGCGGTGTTCGTCAGGGCGCCCGAGTCGACGTCGGCCTGGGTCACGACATAGGTCGCCGTGAACGTAGCCGAACCGCCAGGAGCGAGTGATGCCACCTGGCCCGGGGTGATGGCCCCGAGGTTGCCGGTGCCGGAGAAGTCGCCCTCGACCGGGGCGACGTCGCTGGCGGTGACGTTTCCGGTGTTGGTGACCACGAAGGAGTACGTGACCGTCTGACCGGCCTCGGCGATCTCGGTGGTGTCGGCAGTCTTGTCGACCGTCAGGGCCGGGGCCGGCGTGGCAGGGACGGTGACCGTCGATCCGGGGGGCGTCGGGAAGGGGTCCCCGCCGGGAGTGGTACCGGTTGCCGTCGCGGTGTTCGACAGAGTGCCCGAGTCGATGTCGGCCTGGGTCACGACGTAGGTGGCGGTGAAGCTCGAGGACGCACCGGGTGCCAGGGAAGCAACCGTCGTCGGGGTGATGAGGCCGAGGTCTCCGGTGCCGGAGAAATCGCCCTCGACGGGGGTGACGTCGGTGGCGGTGACGGTTCCGGTGTTGGTGACGACGAAGGTGTACGTGACCGTTTGGCCCGCCTCGGTGATCTCCGCCGTGTTCGCAGTCTTTGCCACTCGCAGAGCAGGTCCCGGGGTGACGGGGATGGTCACGGACGACGGGGGCGAAGTGACGGGGTCGCCGGTGGGGGGTGTTCCGGTGGCCGTGGCCGTGTTCGAGGTGGAGCCGCGGTCCACGTCCGCCTGGGTGAGTGTGTACGTGGCAGTGAAGGTAGCGGTCTCACCGACGGCGAGGCTCGCAACCGAGGCGGGGGTGATCGCTCCGAGGGTTCCGGAGCCGGTGAAGCCGGTGTCGGTGACGGTGACGTTCGAAAGGGCACTGCCGCCGGTGTTCTCGGCGAGGAAGGTGTACGTGATGGTCTGGCCGGCGGTGTACTGCTCCGGAGCGGAAGGCGCCGCGCTCTTCGTCAGGGTCAGCTCGGAGACGGTGTGCACGGTGCAGGAGGTGTCTCCGGCGACGCATTCGCCGGGCGGTGCGGTGCCGGTGTCGACGACGTAGTTGGACATGACACGGTCACCGGTAGCGGGGTCGTCGACGGTAACGGTGTACGTGAGGGTGGTCTGGCCGCCGACCGGGATGACCCCGGAGATGCGGAAGCTGCCATCGCTGACCGGACCGAGAGTCAGAGGCGTGCCAGAAGTCACAGCCGGGGCCGTGGTGATGGTGGCGTCGTCGAGGACGGCAGTGAGGTCGTCGGTCTTGTCGACTTCGGCCGGAGCCGTGCCATCGGTGTTGGAGAGAACGACGGTGTAGGTCACGGTCTGACCCGGTAGCAGCGCGGTGCCGGACTCGGGGGTGGCGGTCTTGTTGACGGTGAGGTTCGAGCAGAGGCCGCTGTCCTGGGCTGATGTCGCGCCATAGAACCCGAGGCCCGTCGCGGCAAGATTCGTGGTCGGGATTGCTGCGGTGGAAGCAGCCGTGGGGAGGGCACCCACTTCGTAGAGACCTCCACCCGAACCGGCGAGGTAGATGGCGCCGCCGCTTTGAGCTGCACCGAATGCCTGGGGCACGGTCCCGATCTGCGTCACCGTTCCGTCGGGGCTGAACCGGAACAGTGCACTGCTGTTCGCAGGCGTCCCGCTGTCGATGCTGGCCACAGCAAGTACGTCACCGTCGGCGAGAGTGAGGAAGTCACCACCCGAGGAAAAACCAACGGGAAAAGCGGCCTGGTAGATCGTCGACACGCCAGTCTCAGGATCCAACTCGTAAACAGCGCGGTCGCCCGAGGCACCCATGAGAAGGTTGCCATTGTTTAGGGCGCTGAGGGCGTTCACGGAGACAAAGGGCAGAGCGCCCGTGATGGGAATGGAGCCCGTCTCGGCTCCAGTCGCAGTGTCAATTGTGTACAAGGTCCCGGGGCGGCTGAAGTTCACACCGTAGAGCGTCAATCCATCGCTCGAGAAGGCAATATCTCCGTAGTCCCTGAAGAGCTGGGTCGATCGGATAAGCGTCCCATCCACCGAATACTCGTAAAGATCTCTAGTTCCACCACCGGTGTTGACGAAGATCGTCCCGGGCGGGCACGTCACCGCGGCGCGAGCGCTCTGCGGGAAAACGGCTCCCGTGACGGCAGTGAGCATGCCGACGAGAAGCGTCAGCAGGGCAATGAAGGACAGACTCCTGAACAACGGCCGGCGGCCGTCCATCGTGAGTGTCTCTTGGACGGTTCGGACGTGCATCTGATCCCCGATCTGGATTGCGGTCTAGGCGCTCCTGAGAGCGCGTGCACCACTGACATCCCAGCCCAGTACTGGTCGGCCGTGGTCAGGCCCCGGCTGGTTCCCCACCTCTGATCCAGATGGAGACCCAGGCCTCGAAGGCACCCGTAGACAACGCCTGTCGCCCCCCGTACTGCCTCTGCGCGCCACCCAATCAGTTCGCTGACAGCACGACAAGTACCCCAATTCGGGGGCTTGACAAACGGGTTCAACAGGGAGTATCAAGGCATTTCCGCGCCAACCCAGGCCTTACGCGCTTTTTCGAAGCGGGACGGAGCCAGCTCGCGAACAGCAAATATTTCTACAACGTTGCGCTAAACGGATAAGGGCTCGTTTTCAGGCTTAAGACCGACCTCGGCGAACAGGGCACTCAGTCGACAGGCCACGGAGTTGTCAGCCATGCCGGGACGCTACACCCGGACTCGCACCGGGCCGCCCCCTGATCGATCCCCAAATGGGACGGGCTGTGACCACCGTCTGTGCCGCTAAGTTCGGGGCATGGAGCTTCACGACGTCGTTGCGCACGTCCGTCGACGATTCAAGGCAGGGTCCGCAGCCGACGTGAGGTGGAGCAACCCGCACGAGAATCGAGATGCTGCCCCCGAGGAGTACTCCCGGGTCAGCGATCCATCGAGATACCGCCTCGTCGGCGCACGAGCTACAGCCTGGATCGAGACGCTGACAGAGCTTCAGCTCGCTCGAGCAGAGAAGGTCACCGCTCCCTCATGGGTTCACGGACCGGCCGATGCCCGGGCAGTCCTGCTGACTCCCGAAGGGGATGCAGCACTGTCGATCCTGGTGGTACTTGGCGCGATGGAAGGTGTCGAAGACGCCGTGATAGCTATCGGGGTAGGGACACCTCCGGTGTCGATCGGGATGCAGCCTGACTGCGGCTGCGACGCATGCGATTTCGGCAGCGACGACCTTGTCACCTCAATCGACGAGATGTTCATCGCCGTCATGGACGGCAATCTCATCTACGCCGAAGACAAGGACTGGACCCTGACCGTGGGGGTCAACGGATGGTCTGCTCAAGGCAGCGAAGACTTCGGTGAGCTCGTTGCTCGAGCCCAGTCAGGAGCGAGCGTCGGCCGCCGGATGATTACCGGCTCAGCCTGGCTTCCGCAAAAATGCCCGCAGGCTCAAACAGCCCAACCACCGATCGGCTAACTGGCGCTCCAACACCCGCTGTCAAATCCAGGGGCCACATTCACGGAGCTGTCTCGAGAGTCTCGGCGGTAAGCAGCGCGCGGGCCCCGACGATCTCGACGGCGAGAAGTCGACCCGCTGAGTCGAAGTCGAGCACGATGTCTCCCCTGACGACCAGTAGCCGATCCCCCTATCGGGCACCTGCAGCCACGTGGGCCAGGAGGACGACTGGAGTCAGAACCAGCGGAAGAGCAGCTGTTCGAGAACGTTCTTCGCTACTCCAACTGGCCCACTGACCGGTTCGCCGGTGTCCTTGCCAACGGCCCGCAACAATGCGGCCTGCGCGTCGGCGTATTCCTCGGCCTCCTCCTCGGTGAACTGATCGGGGGCGGCACTTCTGCTCGCGCTCAGCGTCTCCAGCTGCTTGAGGCTGTACCTGTAGCCAACGGGCTGGGGAGCGGACTCGATCATCTGCTGAAGCTCGAGATCGGATCGGCGCCCCCCAGGATCGGCAGCAGCACGAACCAGATCCGTCAGACCCCTGAGGCTCGCCTCCGATCCGCCCGATCTGACCTGAACTCGGCGCGCACGGCTGCACAAGTCGTACATCAATCCCTCATCCATCAAGCCCCCTTCGATGCAGCTGAGCCTGGATGACCGAGCGCCCGAGGGGACGAGGAAAAAGGCAGCCCAGCTGGCCACAAGACCGGACGAGCCCGCAAGCCGATCCCCTATCGGGCGGCGAACGCGAACGCGCGGCCAAGCCGTTGACAGCCCTGCACTACGGTTCAAATCATGGAGACTGTTCCGCTCGTCATCACCATCATCGGCGCTCTCGTCGTCGTGGCGGGTTTCGCCTACGCCTTCAACCTCAGGAAACGAGGAAGGGTCCAAGTAGGGAGCCGCCCCTTCCTCACCATGACGATCATGATCGGATTGGGGACCGGAATTCTCGTAGCTGGCGTCGGCGCCGCCCTGAGCTGACTCGCAAGCGCCCAAGCCGATGGTCGATGCCTTATCGGGACGTTATTCGATGCCGGATCACGTCGTGGGGCATGCTCGTCCTATGAGCAACGAAGAAGGACTGCCGCAGGCTCGCCCCGTCGACGCAACTGCAGTGACTGAGCGCCCGACGCCGTGGCTGCCGGCAAGAACCGTCCTCCTCAACCTCGTCTTGATCTCCGTCGGCGGTGGGCTTTTCTGGTTCCTCATCGACCGCATGCAAGCGCCCATGTGGGTCGCCTTCGTCGCCTACGCCGCCATCTTCACAGCCGGATCACTCGCCATGCGCTTCATTCGGAACGCCCGGGCCGATCGCGTTCATAAGTGACGTTGGTGGCCGAGCGACGCGATCCGGTGAGCGATCGTCTATCGGGCACCCTTGGTCAGGGCCAACGCAGTACTAGACGTAACGCCGCCAGCATCAACTGCCCAAATCGCAGAAGAACTTTTCTGCGGAGTGGCGCTGCTCGCTCTAGCTCTCGGGCCGTCGGCCTCACGAACAGGGCATGAGGCACGCTGTTCCAACACTTCTCTCGAGCAGGGACCTGCTGCCCGTGGTCCTCTTCGTATTGGCACTCCCCACAGGCCGCCGGCCCCTCAAAGGCTGAACCCCGGTGCTCTTCCCATGGGTGTTCGCAGTCCGGGCACAGCGTCTCTCGAAGCCGCCGCCGCACGGCACGGCCGGAAGCGCCTGCGGGATTGCTCATAGAGCGAGTATGCAGCTCTTGCGATCCGCCCTGAAGCCGATCGGCTATCGGGACACCATGTTTGCTACAGTCGCACGCTTATTCAGCGGGCGGCACCGGGGATGCGGTTTCCACCGAGTCGAGATCATCGATGAGGCCTTGATCCAGGGGCACGTCAGGCAGCGTCTCCGCTGGCGGTGTCGCGACTCCGATGACCGTGACGCCGTCAGTTCGGTAGATGTTGATCGGTCCAGTCATTTCCTCGCCGTAAGCGTCATCCCAAAGCGCCCAACCTTGCTCTCCACTGTCCGTGGCATATGGGACGAGGTCCGGGTGGCCGTTCCGGTTCTCGATGCCGTAGGTCTGACCTCGTGCGTTGACCTCCCACTTGGACGTGGCCGTGGAGGCGTATTGAAGTGCAACTCGCCACTTCGTCTCTGGAGACGCATCGACTCTGAAGTCGGAGGAGCCCTTCGCCGGTAGCTGGCCGTCAATGACGTGCATCGTGCCGGTCGGGCTTTGAGAGCAGTGGATGGCGCTGGCTGTGCTCCCGTCTCCGGTGGGAACCTGCACTACGCCGCTGTCGGAGAGGCAAGTAATGTCGGCGATGACTGCGCCAGCGGTCGAAGGTGCTTGGCCGATGTCGACCACAGCAGGGCCGGTGTGCGTGGCGGTCGTCGTGTCGCCAAGGGCCGCGGTCACGGTCGATCCAGGCGCACCCGCGACGAAGAGCGCTGCCGCGGTGGTCGCAACGGCGATCGCGCCCGCCCCGAGCGCGGCCCGTGCCAGGCGTGTCCGCCGCTGCCTGCGCTGTAAGACGCTGTGCTTGGTTCCGATGGCGGCGAGCTCGGCCCGGATTGCGGCGGAGGTGTCGGGTCGCATGTCGATGTTCACGAGAGAACGCCTTCCTGTGCCGGGCTTGTCGAGGGGTTGAGATCATGCAGGTCGACGCGGAGGCGTTGCCGAATCCGGTGAAGCCGCACCCGAGCCGTCGACGGCTTGAGGCCCAGGGACTGTGCGGCCTGCCAGACGGGCACGTCCTCGAGACTCGTCAACACGAGCAGTGCGGCATCTCCCAAGGACAGTCCTCGCAGTGAGGCCCGCAGCCTGTCCGTCAATTCGATGTCCTCGAGATCCTTCTGAGGCACCTGCTCATCCTGTCGCGGTAAACGGGCCAGCAAGGCCCGGTATCTCGCGGCTGCACGGCGATTGTTCCGCCCAAGGTTCACGGTCGTGACAAGTAGCCAGGGCAGGAGAGAGTCCGCGACAAGAGTGACGCTGCGTCGCTTCCGCCAGAGCTCGTAGAACACCGCTGCAGTGACGTCGTCCGCGTCGTGATGCTTGTCCACCAGAGTCAGTGCCCGCCGGTAGACACGAGCCCTGTGTCGATCGAAGAGTGCAGCGAAAGCCGCCCCCTCGTCGCGTTGAGCCCGGGCCCAGAGGGGGCCGTCGTCCTGATCGTTGTTCACACTCAAGAGTGTCCGGCCAGGGCCACCGCGTTTCAAAGCACCTGAACCGACCCGCGGCCGGCCCATAGCGGGATCGTCTATCGGACACTGACGCCCCCTTCCCCGAGCCGCTGATCGTGCTGCGTAGCTCGTCTCCTCAGGAGAGTCGGCGCACCTGGTCGGGGGGGGGATGCCCATGCCCGGGTGCAAGCCCTAGCCTCATGGGGAAGGGGGAGTCCTCATGAGCGTTGACGTTGAGCGTCCGGTACGCGCGCCGCGGTCGGATGCCCGTGTCTTGGTCGGGACAGGGGCAGCGGTCGGCGCGGGCTGTGCGCTGCTGCTACCCATCGTGTGGATCGTCGTGTGGGCTGCCTTCGCCGGACTCGACGGCGCCGGGATCGCGGGATGGCTCGTCATCGCGCTCGTCTACGCAGTTCCTGCTGCCGTGGTCTTCGCCCTCATCGGAGCGGTTGCCGGACTCGTCAGCGCGTCGCTATGGCGGCAGCGCCCCCGCTGGGGCAGATCGAGAAGCCAGACATTAGCGGTGTTGGCCACAGCAGCAGTTGTCGGCATCTCAGCAGGCCTGGCTCTGGGCCTCTTCTTCGGTGATCCCCTTTCGGGTGCCATCGTCGGACTCGTTGCCGCATCAGGTGCCGGCCTCACAGCGGCATTGAGCTTGCGCCGACTGGCACGACGAGAGGCGCCGCCCGTTCGGTAGCCGATCGTCTAAGGGGACGGGGGTGGTTTGAACTGGTCGAAAGACTCCGCCGGGCGCGGCGCACGCCGGCCCGAGGGTTCAAACCCTGGCTCCGCCACTGTCTTCGTTAGAACGAGACCAGCAATTACGCGCAGCAGCAGCGCACACAGCAGCCCTATTAGCCCGACCGCAAAAGCAATGGGCGCAAGAGTTCCGGTCACGATTGCGGCCACCTCCGACCCGGGAGGGAAGCAACCCCCTCCGTCCGTATCGCAGATCACCGACGTAGTCCCGTAGGCACCCGACTGACCACCGTGCGTGAGGACGAGAGAGAGAACCGCGAGCACAATCAGCCCCAACGAGCCAAGCCAGAGGGCCGCCTCCCACGAACGATTCATGCCCAGACACTACGGCCCCTTGGTCTCGCGACGACGAACACTGAGCGATCCCCTACCGGGCGGTGGTCGGCCGTGCATCTGCCCACACCAGGCCCTCCGTGCGGAATCAGCACCAAGATGTCCTGCTCTGCATCTACCGTCAACAAGGTGACCACCTCTGACGCGGAGCCATCAGCCGACGCCCCCGAGAGCTTCCCCTCCGGCTGGGTACTGATCGGCGAGCGACGCAGGTGGTGGGCGCCCCTGGCCGGCGCCGGAGTACTCACGTTCGTCTTCTTCGGCATCTACGGCGCCGGCACATTCGGGTCATTCTTCGAGGACGTCGCCCCCTGGCCCAGCAGCCTCCTCCTGGGCGCCCTGACCGCAGGCGTTCTCGTGGTCGCGGCCACGCTCATCCGGAA